>NZ_RQVR01000036.1:1987-4478 GCF_003865365.1 Flavobacterium macacae
CCCGTCATTTTACAGCAGACTCAAAAATCATATAAACATTGAAAATCAACACAGGAAATATCAATTGGGAGAAAAAAAGCGGAATTCTAATAATTGTAATTTGTTTGTCAGCAATGCTGATAAGACATTTTATTGAATATTATAGAGGAACTTGGATTTATCAATATGGAGCTCCTTTATCATTATTAGTATTTTATGGTGGAGTTTTATGGTCTTTTATTAATACTTTTCTTTTGATTTCTAAATATAAAACAGAACTGAGAAAAAATCTTATATGGATAATTCTAAGTGCAATTCCGTTTTTGTACATTAGTATAATGATGATAATAGCAATGAATAAAACTATTTAATAATGTTTTGGAATAGAAAGAAAAACAAATCAACAGAATATAAATGCTCAGAATGTGGTCAAATGCATATTGAATGGCCAGCATTAGCTTTTAATTCACCCGCTAATTACCATAATCTTTCTGACAATGAAAAATCGAAAATTGGAAAACTGGACTCTGATTTTTGTGAAATACATTATGAAGACCAAATTGACCGATTTATAAGAGTATCGCTTACTCAAAAAGTAAATGAAGCTTGTGAAACACTGCAATATGGACTTTGGGTATCACTTAGTGAAAAAAGTTATATAGATTATAAAGAGAATTTCAATAATCCTAATCACGAAACTGGATATTTTGGTTGGCTATGTAATAATGTTGCTGAATATGGAAATACTTCTTTAATTCCTTGCGATGTTATGACAAAAAGTGGAAATGAAAGACCTGAAATTTTCCCACACAAAGATTTTGAACATCCATTTGTTAGAGACTATTACAAAGGAATTTCAAAAACAGAAGCAGAAAATCGAATAGAAAGAATGTTAAAAAACGTCGGGTAACAGGCGTTTGACAAGATTGCGAATTTTGTAGTAAATTCACGTTTATTTCTCGCAAGAAATTTTATATTTAACAGAAAATAATCGGTCACGAAGTTCGCAACCTCGCCAAGCGCCGGAACGTTATAGGGCATTTTAAAAGACGACAGTGAAACGAATAGCAAACTCACCATTAAAAATTCTTGGACTTCTGACAGTAATATTCGGACTGTTAGGAGTTTTGACGTTTAGCTACTTTTTCTTTGTCGGAATTTATTTAGTTGGTATCGGACTTTTAATCTACCTCATTGACTTTTTAACACTCAAACTACTAAAAGCCAAAAAGAAATATTGGATAACTCAATCCATTTTCGCGACAGCTTATTTAATTCTTGCCTTCGTGACTTATATGAAATGGCAAGAACACAATTACCTGATTTTCCCCAAAGACTTTAAAGGACAAGCAGGAATTATTTTCGGAATTGAAGGTTATCCAGAACTTCCAAAAACAAAATTTTGGAAGAAAACAATCAATATACCCGCAGACGGGATTATTATAACTTCAACCAAAGTTGAAGACATTCCAAATTCAATTCGTTTTGCATACTCTGATAACTCAAAAGTTGAATATCAAGACATTAATTGGGAACCAAATTTTGAAATAGATTGCATAGTATGTGATAGTAAGATAAAAAGTTGGATATTTCAAGTTGACAAAGAAAGTTCAACAGTAAAGGAGATAATGACATCTCTGTGCAACGAAATTGCTGCAAACCAAAAGAGTAGCTTTTATAAAAGTGAAAACTCAGTTGTTTGGTCTGACAATAAAGGAAAATATTTATGGCTTCAGAATAAAAATTTAACTTCTTTACCAGACGGACTTGGGAAGCTCAATATTTACAAGGCAATATTGACAGGTAACGACTTAAAGGAAATTCCTGAACAAATTTTTGAAATTAATAGTCTTGAAGACTTGATTTTAGCTGTTAATCCTATCAAGGAATTTCCGTGCAACCTTTCACGACTGAAAAGATTAAAAAGTATCTCTGTTGCAGAAACAGGAATTAAAGAAATCAACTGCGACCTTTCTCAACTTGCCAGTTTGGAACATTTTGACATTGCTAGAAATGGATTGACAAAATTTCCAGACCAGATTAAAACTATACCAAATCTGAATTGGCTTTCACTTAATAGCAATCAGTTTTCAGATTTGTCATTTATAGACAGCAGACTTAAAAAGCTCGAAACACTATATCTTTATACAAACAAGGTGAAGAGCATTTCAAATGAAACAAGATTTCTTGGAAACCTAAAAGAGCTTTTAATCTTTGACAATCAAATTGAAAACATACCCGACAATATTGCTGACCTCAAAAATTTAGAAAAACTTGAAATTTGGGACAACCCAATAAAAAGTATTTCACCTAAAATAGCAGAGTTGACTAAGTTGAAATCAATACGACTTGATGACGACTTTTTAACTCAAACAGACAAAGACAATTTAAAAAAGTGGTTACCGAACTGTGAAATCAACTATCAGACAAGAAGCGAAAAGAAAAACGCCCTATAATCGAGTAGACGGCTCCGCCCCAAACGGAACGGAGTGCGCCTCTCACACCACCGAGC
>NZ_RQVR01000037.1 GCF_003865365.1 Flavobacterium macacae
ATATTCGTAAGGTACAAAATATCGGTAAGTGCTACCGAAGGTTTAGTTCAACACACGCTACAAGCAATTTGGGTATTAGGCTTAATTTGAAATTGGTTTTGTATTTGGAAGATTTGGCAAATCCGAAAATAGAGCTTAATTTAGTCCCAAACTGCCTATAGCGCGGGAACGTTAGCAACAATACCAAAGTGAAGATAGAAGTAGAAATAGAGAACTTGAAAGTACAAACTGACTTATTGAATGAAGCTGTTCACGCAATTTCAGCTTCTACAATAGGTTTTTCTGAACTTAGTTCAGTAATCGGACCTGTTTTGGTTTTGAACGAAACGACATTAAGGAGTATATTATTACTTGCAGAGAATAATCATCATAGAGATTTGATTATACTTTCAAGACCATTTTTAGAATCAGTTATCAATGTAGGTTTCATATGCTCCGAGGGAGATAAGGCTGTGATTGCATCAAAAAAATATGCATATCAAAAAGGATATAGAGATTTATTTCGGGGCATAGACATAAACGATTTTATAATCAAAAGTGGTTTTTCAGAATTCATTTCTGAATTTGAAAAGGCAGCCCCGAAAGAAATGAAAGATGCATTATCAGAGTTTACGACAAAAAAAGGAAAGGAAGTAATGGAGTGGACTCCAGAAAATACTAAAGCCAAATTGGAAATTATTGGCAAAACTTATGGGACTTACGTCAATGGACTTTTATCCTTTGCTTTTTTCTCAATTTACAGAGACGTCTCTGAAATTATTCATAACAGCTATTACGGAGCAAGAATATATTTAGGTATGCAGCAGAAAGATATGACTTCATTTAAGAACTCTTCTGAAGCAGCAGAATATTTTGGGGAACATCAAAAGAAACTTGCAACATTTATTCTCCAACAAATAAATATATCTGTGAATGCCCTTCTTAATATACTAAACCAGAAATTCAGACTTGATACTACAAACGAAATTTTTGAGAAATCAAACAAGAAGCTTGTTGAATATGCGAATTCAGTCAAGTAGTACTGTTGCTAACACGGGTTTTGCGTCAGGCGGGCTGAAGTGCAAAATTCAACAGCAGTTTTTCAATTAAACATTAGTAATAATACAAGCTTTTGTGCTTCGATTTCCCGCCCGAACGCAAAGCCCCAAAACGTTATAGGCAACCGTAGGACGTCACGTAACAAATGAAACCAATGACAAAAAATAACGAACATAATTGCATAGACAAAGACGACTTATTAAATAACACTAAATTCAATATTGACAAATTTGGACTTCAAGTTATTATGGTTAGCTCGACAAGTTATTGCCCTTCATTTGCTTACAGTATTGGTTTGACACAGACATACAATCACCCAGAAATTATATGTTTCGGACTTTCTAATGACCTTGGACACGCAATCATTAACGACATTGCAGAAATCATTAAAAGTGGAGAGAGGTTTGAAACAGGGATAATTTCTACTGAAATATTCAAGGACAGCAGAGCTTCATTTATAAACGTTGACAAAAGAAACATAGCTGATTATTTTGGTGCAGCATTGAATTACTATGGAGACAAAAATTTTGACGCTTTGCAAGTTGTTTGGACAGACCGCAATGACAAACTTCCGTGGGAAGATAATTTTGAAGAAAAGTTTTTATACAAGCAACCACTTCTTGACAGAAATGCAGACTTCAAATTTTACGAACCCAAAAACTTGACAACATTCACAACTCGACAATGGCTTGATGAAAAGAAACCAATTTTACGAGTGGTTCACGATATTGATGGAGACTGGCAATTTTTGACTGACGACCAATTACCGGAAGACATTAGAATTGTTGCGTTAGAGGAACTAATTAAGCGGGACAATACATTAAATCAAATGTTTGATCTTGAATATGGAGAAGAAGCCGAAAGAGATTTTATTGGCGGACAATGGACAAGAAACAAACTTGAAACTGATGATGGAGAATAGAACGGCAGCCCATAACACGGGTTTTGCGTCAGGCGGGCTGATGTGCAAACTTGAAGCTTAGTACTTCTAATGAACTTTAGTAATAAATTAAAGCTTTGTGCTCCGAAACCCGCCCGAACGCAAAGCCCCCAAACGTTATAAGCAACTGAAGTAGAACCCGAATAACATGTATGCAATCGACAATTGAAATAAGAAATATTATTAAGAAGTGGTTAAATGATGTTTTTCAGGATAGTGCTATTCCAAAAAATGTCCTTGCCTTAAATTTTCATATTCAAAGAACCCATGACGAGTTTGAAATATATCTGACTGGTCATGACGATTTCCATCATGTTCACGATACATGGTTGTTAAGTGAGGTTTATGAACCAAAAGCAAATTACCAAGGACTCGGAAAAGATTCAATAAGGCTTTCAGATCAGGAAATGTATGACATTTACAAACTTGAAGTGTTTGAATTCATCAAAGATAAAATAGACGATTATCCTGAATACGTTCATTATTTCAATTGTCGTTATCCAGTAGGAATGCCTGAATTACTATTTGAAAGATCATTATTGTAACAATATTAACTGGCCAACATGAAAATTAAAGGATTATCAATAATAGCAGCCTTCTGTTTAGCAATAGTGATAATTATTGACTTCACCTCATTAAAAATTCCACAGCTTATCGATGGGAAGGGAGCTAAATTTGAGATGCTAATTTACACGTTGTCAATCTCCTATTTGGCGAGTTATATTTTCTATTTTCTAAATGTTTATCTAAAGGAAAAGCAAGAGCAAAAGGCAATTTTCCCATTGATTGCAAGTAATGTGATAAGTATTATAGTCAACAATCAATCAATAATCAATGCTTTAAAAAACCAACCTATAAACAGCTCACTACGTGATTTTCCCACTCAATCTGAGTTTAAAGAGTTGCTTCAAAAAGTTGACCCAAAGCAAAATGCACCAATGTTCTATAAAGACAAGCCTTGGATATATTTATTTCAAAACAGAAGAGATAGTACACTTAAGATGATTGAAAAAATATTTGCTTCGGGGAAACATGTCGATGACGATTTAAGAGTCATTTTACTAAAAATGCAATCATCATTATATCTCAGAGAAGATTATGCATTTAATTCTGATAATTGTGAAAAAGATACACTAAGTGATTACAGTTTAGTTTTTTACAAGTATTTTGAACTAGTCCAAGAATTAAGAGTCTTCTACGAGAAAAATTTAAAAAAATATTATGAACGAAGCTTGCCAGATAAGCTAAATGTTTTGGTTCCTGTTGGAGATGGTAAATTCAAAATTGAAATACAAGATCGAAAAAAATAATGCTTATAACAGCCGTTTTGCAAAAGCGGGGGTTTCGTGCTTCTATGACAGTGAAGTGCTAAATCCAAGCTTTGTGCATCTAATGAAGTTTAGTGCTAAAAATCCCCGCCTTCGCAAAGCGGCAAAACGTTAGCAAATATTTATGAAAACTACACTTACAATTACACTTTTTCTCTTTTTTCAAGTAAATCTTAATTATAATCTTGATTATAGTTTTGACTACAGGTTAAAATACGAATGCCGAAATAGTGAAAAGGATTCAATTCAACTTGTGAATTATTATATTAATAGTGAAAAGAATAATTTTTATGCTGATATAAGAGAAAAAACTAATAACACCCAGCAACTATACTTTCGTGACCAAGATATTCTAACTTGTCATGCAAATATTACCGATGATGTAAAAAATCCTGGAACATTACGATTTCCAGATAGCCTAACAAGGAATTTTAGTAATATTTATGAATATAAAGCTAAAAATTATGAAATTAAAAACTGTAAAGACACTTTAGTTTCAGGCAAAAATTATGCAAAAGTTATATTCGAATTTAAAGATGTAAAAAAAGCTAAAAGAAAAAAAATTGGTAAAGAAATATATATTATTGATACTAGTAAGAAAATGAAACCATTATTAACAAATCCAACAAGTTTAAATATATGGCGAATTAATAAAAACATGCCTGATGGTTTAATAGTTGAAAAACATATATATAATTATAAAGGGGAAATATATTGGTCAGAAAAATTAATTGAAATTGCTACTGTTAATTTTAATTTATCAATAGAAAGAAATTAAACATTTGCTAACAACGGTTTGTTGCAAGTGCTTGGCTTGGTCTTTGTTTGAATTTTCTCCGAAAATTCATTAGGAGTTTTGTACTTGTGAAATTAAGTGCTAAATTTACGCAACTGCCACAAGCCGTCAAACGTCAAACTGTCTAAAAACCCCTAATTTTTCATTCAATTTTCTTAAAATCGCACTCCTAAA
>NZ_RQVR01000038.1 GCF_003865365.1 Flavobacterium macacae
ACCGGCATACGGTACTCAGACATTGCAAAACTGAAATGGAAAGACGTCCATACTACTGCCCAGGGACATTTCATAAGATTCAGGCAGCAGAAAACCCAGAAACAGGAAATGATGCCAATATCAGAACATGCCTACAAGCTGATGAAAAACCAAAGAAATGATGATGAGATGGTATTTGTGGGACTCAAGAAATGGGACGTAGACCGTATTCTCCCCGCATGGGTATTACAAGCAGGTATATCAAAGCACATCACCTTCCACTGCTTCCGCCATACCTATGCCACTCTTCAGATATCGGCAGGAACTGACCTGTTCACCGTATCGAAGATGCTGGGCCATAAAAGCATCAAGACCACGCAGATCTATGCGAAGCTTGTCGATGAAAAGAAAATCCAGGCGGCAGGCAAAATCATGCTGGAGTAAAAGCTAGAAGTGAAATCATATCAACGTCTGTTGATCTCGTTCCTTATATCAGCGATGGTCTTTATCTTGCCTGATTTAATCCAGGCGATGATTTCGTTCTTACTGAAATAAAGACGCTTGCCTATCTTGAAGGCAGGAATCTCCTTGCGGCTGACTTTTGAATATATCGTCGAAATGGAAAGCTTTACAAGTTTGGAAGTCTGATCAACGGTAAGGAGATTATCTTCGCTTGACTTTTCCGACGAAAAATTTTCAACCATTGTTTCGATGCGCTCAAGCATGCACAATATCTTTGCAAGAATCTTTGAATTTTTTTGTTGCTTGCCGTTCTTCATCGCATGTCTTTATCTAAAATTCGTCCATTTCAATTTTTATAAGTAGTTGGAATGGATATTACTCATACACAATAAAAAATCAAAAGTACTAGAAGCCGCTCCTTACCCCCTAACACTGTCCGTTTCTGGAAACTTATGTCTCACCATGGCACCTTCGAATAGTGCACGCAGGCGCGGCACGCACACCGAGAAAGGTGTTCGGCACCCTCAAGGCCAAAGAATGACACCAAAGCACTCCCGGGACGGACATCGCCGAAATTATGCCCATGATGATGTAGTCGATGCTTTTGGGATCTGCCCCCCGCTCAGCATCGCTTTTGTCGCAGCTTCAGCATCAGGTCGGATGCCACATGGCTCAAATCCGCATAGTGATCAGTCAAGGAATCCGACCCGACAGAGCGTTGGCCAGCAGGCAGATTGTGGCCAAATGGCCAGCAGAAATCGAATTGGTGGAGCGCATCAATGGATCAAGACCGACCAGCAGAAGGCTTACATGTGTGCCTTTTTGGCGAATCCCATTAATCATCCTGCCTAATTGATTTAATTTTAATGTTCGTGCGAGACGTCACCCCCATCATACGAAACATTAACACTATAGTGCTGGTTCTATGCGTACTTGTCTAGAAAGGCAAAACAGTCTAGAAAATTGTAAAAAACAGCTCCTTTAGTATTAGTCATACGGATAAAGCAACATTTTAACTGGGCTTTCACAAAAATTAACATCTTGTTGGTTTATATGGAGATAAAACTGCTGGACAAGCTAAAGACAAAGATTTACAGACTGGTGCTTCAACAACAAGTCGCAGCGCATTGGATTATGATACATTTAGAGTGATAGCGTTATTGAGCAACCACGAGTCACATCTTCGCAGTGTTACTTCCAAGTTTCCCGATTTCGTTGACTGCTTAGCCGAAAGCAAACTGTCAAGTGAGCACATTAAAGTTCTTGAGCAGTTCCACACGGCAATGCTCTCTGATAAAAAGCTAAGAAATGAATACCGAAGCATCACATAATCCGCAATAAAAAGTGCTTGAAAAGGCACTGGTTTTAGCAAAGGTCTGACGAAAAAAGACATCGTGAAAGACTAGCAAAAAAATGAGTCGTGCCCCCAAAAGGGCACGATTCGTTTTTTATGGTAATCCCTAAAATAGTTCTAGCAAAAAACCTAAGTTTTTTGTATCTTTATAATATCAAAACACCAGCAAAAATGAGGAATAACAGAGACTTCCACGATTTCTTTCCAACGGAAAATTCATCTAGCACCAATCTGAAATATGACATTGTAGCCAGCAAATTTATGACTGGAATCCAGAATCACCAGATGCGGAATGCTCCGTCTTCGTCTGTAGGGATTGTGTTCAATTTGATTGGCGCGGTATTGCATATGGTTCTGGCGTTGGTATTGATTCTTTTCGTTGGTGTTCAATGGATTTGGAAAAGGTTTTAAACAAAAAAAACAACCCGAAGGTTGTTTAGTTTTAGAATGCGCTGATAAATAATTGGTAGCCTACAAATGATAGACGAAATAATGACCTCCAACATTTTTTACATTACAAAATTTATTCAGTAAAAAAAAATCTTATTTTACATAAACCTCTTTTTCAAAATAAAAATCTCTATCAAAAACGGTCACGTCAACTTTTTCAACATTCTTAGAATTTTCTTTAGCTATTATAAGGCTTTCCAAGAATTTACCTCTCAAAACCTGCTTTCCCTTTTTAGTAAATTTAAAAGCAAAACGATTTCTATCTTTGAAAGAGTCTAACTTTATTTTTGACAGATTGCTGAAATCTTTATTGATTCCTTCACCAGTTATAATTACCAATGTTTTGTCTTTTCTCTTATTCTCTTCTGTCTTATTAGAATTAAAGACAATCGAACCTTCATTATATTGTCCGACTTGAACTGTATCAGGAACTATCAATTTAAAAAATACACTTTTATCTTTGATAGTGTCTCCTTTGGCATCGTACTCTATGAGAGTATTTGAATGAAGCTTTTTATCGAATATTTCCATCAAGTAACTCTTCATTAATAATTTACCAGTATTTGTATCGTACGTTTCTATCCATCCATTATTTTTGTCTGATTTTGTAAAAGCACCTCTACGATAGATTCGGTTATTTTTATACAAGATATTATAAGTGCTGTCTTCTAAATAATATTCTATATTATCTAGACTGCCATCCTCATTGTAGCCATAAATAGTATCAATTGCCTTTCCGTTTTTGTAATTAGCTTTATCTTTTACATTGCCATTTTTATAATAAATCAACATCTCTCCATCTCTCTCTCCTTCACTATTTAAAGATATCTCAGAGTGCAATTCACCTGTGTCGTAGTAAGTTTTTTTGGTTTCTATTTTCTGACAGCTTAAAAAAAATGAAAATCCTAATAATAAGGTGTATTTAAAATATTTCATAACTAGTCTTAGTTTCGTTTTTTCTTATTTATTTCATTTGTAAGTAAATTGTCAACCTTTTGCATTGTTGATGAATTCTGTTTGTCAAGTGCATTGTCAAGGCTATCAATTTTATCTTTATTGATTGTAAATGTCTTATTTCCTGGTTCTACAAAAGCAGAGCCACTTGAATTTGGGTCATCATTTGGAGAATGGACTATAGTTTCAAGGCTAACTCTACTTACAGTCGTATCGTTGTCTTTTTTGGTTAAGGGGTCGGGCGAGGTTGAACCAACTATTTTTTCCGTTAGGTTAGTTGATTTTGCGTTTCCATCACTGACTTTTTCAAGTACAATTTTTACTTTTTCTGCTGTATTGGCTTTAAGAAACTTACCAACATCTCCAGGTCTAAACATATTAGCAGCCTGCACTAATCCAGACGCATCTATCCAATCCACTCCAGTCACACCCCTTCCACTCCTTATCAAATCTGTTTGTCCCGAACTTCCTCCTTTCTCATTAGCAAAGCTCATTCCTCCTCCTTTACCAGAGGATTTCGACCTCGAACTAGTTTTGCTAGATTTAGAACCCGAGAAGAATGATAAAAGTGGCTTAAAGATAGGAGGTGGAAGAATTGGAAATGGCCACATCCCGTCAGGGTCAATAAAATAGACAGGATTATTAAACGCATAAACATAAGGAGACCATCGTCTTCCTTGCTCCGACAGCGGGTCAATATTCATCCACCTGCCGATTGCGGGGTCATAATTCCTGGCCCCGTAGTCGTAGAGGTTAAGCCCCAGCTCGTCTTGGAACTCCTTCCCGTTGTACTTATACTTATAAGTATTGTCGACCAATTGTCCTTCATTATACCCCTTGTGCTTC
>NZ_RQVR01000039.1 GCF_003865365.1 Flavobacterium macacae
AACCTGAAATCCCTAATTGATTCATATACGCGAAAGCGCTAGCTTGATTTTCAAATAGTCCAGATGGATCACTCTTATAATTTGGATTGTTAAACCCGAAACGGTAAGGAATCCTTTGCATAACATCTGAAAGCCTATCCAGTTAAACCTGCCGATGGTTATGTCATACTGAAATAGTTAAGTTTTTAATATAAATTACAATCCAAATATGGCAAATAACAGTTAGAATAATAAAAATTATTACACTTAAATTTAACCTCTTAATTTTTATTGCACTTAATTTTTCAAAATATTGTATTATCCTATACCTATCTCTTTTGTGCATATAATAATAACAATAACACACAATAATTGCCATAGCAATTATTTGCATCCATTTTGAATAAATTAAAATATTTCCATGAATCAGTAGTACCTTCGCATCCGCTGTCAGTCTTCCCGTGATCTTCATAATTTCTACGATTTTTAGTGATTACTATTTTTTGAAATTTTATTTGGCAATGAGAGGAGGCGCTGTTTTGTTTCATCAAATCCATTTCTACTATTTTACTCTTCATTGCTGACCTTTTTTTATTCGTCTAAAGAGCCGGAGTATGCTATGTTTCGTTTCGGGAGCATAAAAAGGTTAGTGTCTAGCAACAGCAAGGCTTTTAAAAAAAATACAACCAGCATGGGTGGAGATTTTTTTTAAACCTGAAAGACCTGGCCTTGCTGTTGCGTTAAGGACACGGAAATACCTTAGTTGCTGAAATGAGACAAAAGCATACTGGTTATTGAATTTAAAAATGAAGGGGAAGCCATAAGTATTGTATCTAAAATATTTTGAAAACACTCTCTTAGTTTTAACCTAAATTAGTCCACTTATTGCTGACGATTTACAACAAGCTAACACCAGCAGATGTCTATTTTGGAAGAGGTGAATTGATCTTAAAAGAAAGAGAAAAACTCAAGCAAATTGCAGTTTTACAGCGCAGAAATGAGTACCAAAAATCAAAATTACTAACTAAACAAAAAAATCATTTATCTTTGAATTATTAACTAAATACTCTCTTAGATAAAGTCCAATTTAGTTTGAAGACGTACATCGAAAAATCATAAATGAACTGCTATTCACTCCGACAGGGGAATTCAATATGCCAATAAGAACTTTACCAATAGGCGCGACTCTTTTAAGACCGTCACCAGAAGCATGAGCCGTAAAGGAGATTGTTGGGACAATGCTGTTGCAGAAAGCTTTTTCAAATCGCTAAAAACAGAATTAACTTATGGAAACAAACTAATTACTAAAGAGCAAATGGAACTTGAAGTTTTTGAATACATCGAAATCTGGCACAATAAAAAAAAAGGCACTCCGCTTTGAACTATAAAACTATTGAAGAATTTAATAAATTAACTATTTACAAAAATGTAGCTTAACTTTTTCTCTACTTTTTGTTTGCATATCCATCTTTTAATTATCATTTCTTTCATGAGTAATATTCATAATTGCATGTCATTTTTTGCAATTTTTATTAGTTAATTCATTTTTATATTACATTTAATTAAAAAACTTTGATATTATTAATGAAGAAAAATAAGTGATGGAATGAATCCTCCTAAAACCCAAAAAATAAAGTTAAAAATACCATCCTTTAACAGCCTGGCATCAAAACTCATATAAGTATCCTTAGGATTTTTTTTGTAAGCTTTCTTAAATATAAATAACATAATAAGAAATATTAGTTGAGAACATAGACTCATTTTTAAGATTCCAATTAATTTAAATTCTAATTGTAAAAAATCTTTTAAAAAGAGACCTAATAAAAATAGAAAAAAATTAAAAACTAAAAGAAGAATTGATTTCTTCTTATCAAGAAGAATTTCTCTTTTAAAAAGAAAGATCAGGTGTGTCGACAATCCTAAAATAACAAATATATAATTCATAATTAATCAGCGATATTATAAAGTGAATCAAAAGCTCCAAAGCTATCTGCAATTCCTAAGCCAATAGAAATGAAAGGACCAACTACAGGAATAAATGCAGTTCCCGTTATAATTAGAGATCCCGCTAATCTTGCTGCATCTGAATTTTTTCCTTCACTAATCCCATATTGTGCAAAAGCATTGACAACGGCAACACCAGTAATCCCTTTGCCAATACTAGTCGCAAGCTTGCCTGCATTAAGACTCGATTTCATGGCATTTGTAACTTTGGGATAGTTTCCCTTCCAATAAACATCTCCTTGGTGTAGGTATTTCCCTTGACTTATAGCCTTTTCAACATAATAACCAGTAGATCCGAATCTGCTGTACATCTTTGATTGTCGAGCTGCTTCACCCATTGTTAGACCAAAAGATAAAGCAGAAGTCAATGACGTACCTCCAGAACTACCACCTGAAGAACCGCCACCTGAAGAACCGCCACCACCTGGACCACCGCCACCTGGACCACCTCCTGATCCACCTCCTGATCCACCTCCTGATCCACCTCCTGGAATAGTAGTGAATAATAATGTATTATGTGCTAAAACAAGATTGCTTCCCTGCATCCAAAAAGTATAACCTCCATTATCAATCTCCCAATAGCCTCTCACACTGTTAAAACTTACAGAAGCACCTGAAAGACCAAACTGATCAATATGCGACAAAGCATCAGCACTACTTTCAAAAAGTCCTGACGGATCTGCCCAACTATTAGGGTTGTTAAATCCAAAGCGATACGGATTAATTCCCGGCATCAAATCTGCCAACCGATCCATTCCATTAAACCTACCAATAGCATGGTCATACTGTCTGAAATCCATCGCAGTAACATTCAGACCCAGCTCGTTCTGGTATTCCTGTCCGTTGAATTTATATTTATAACCAGAATCCTGATTAGGCGAAAGCGGCTCCAGACCTAAATAATACCCATTCTGCCCTGGTACCGAAACGAATACGAATTGTTCTTCATTGTACTTTTCCTGTTTCAGACCAAAAGGATAATAATGGTTCTCTTCCAGCACGAGAGGATCCTGCCCATTAGGGTTCTCCGTATAGCTCAATCTGATATTGCCCAGATGATCTGTATAATTATACACATAACTATAATTTCCTCCTGTGTGGTTCACATAGCCTTCACTCGTTTCCATAAACTGCAGTACGCCGTTGATATACTGGAAGCCCCCCATATAATCAGTAGTCGTTATAACACTGCCATTAGTAACAATCTTCTGCAATTTTGAGCCAGAGGCGCTGTAAAGGTACTTTATTTTTTTATCAGAAGCATTTTCAAAAACCACCTCTTTAGGCAGATTGATATGGTTATAGCTTATGCCGTTTTGGAGTATGCCCTTGTTGAGGTCCTTGGTAAGATTGCCAAGTCCGTCATAAGCCATTTCGCTATCTTCATCAGCACCATCCTTAAAACCAGCCGGATGACTGCTTGCATCTTTTATTTTGGTCAGCTTGTTTCCTGCATCATACGTATAAAGGAGCGCATCTATTTCAATGGTGAACTCTGGACTATCTAAGTCTCCGTTTCGATCTAGGCTCAAAATATTTCCATTTTTGTCATAGCTGATGCTTTCATTATAACTGTCAGTGAACGAAGCCTGCCCATTCGGTGCCACTTTTTGGTAGTAGCTGTCATTTAATCGGTTCATAGCATCATAAGCATAGCCATACTTTCGCACTATATTGTCAGTAGCTGTTTTCCAAAATATCTCAGATATATTTCCGTTATATTGAGATTTTACCAGTCCGTCTGCAAATTCCAGTGATATTGACCACCCGATTCCAGTTTAAAGTGAGCACCTAATTCCAGTTC
>NZ_RQVR01000004.1 GCF_003865365.1 Flavobacterium macacae
AAAAATAAGATGCAAATGATTGGTCATGATACACCAAGCATGCACTTCCATTCCCTTATTGTTCTGGCAAAATTCTAAACTTTCCAATACTAAATCCTTGTACTCGCTGCGGGTAAAAACATCCAGCCACCCAACCACGGCAAAACTAACAAAATAGAGTCCTTCGGGATTATGGAATTTATAATTTCTACTCATTTTTTAATTCAAATATAATAAAAGGCATTCTTTTTTAATGACCGGATAGTAGAAAATATAGTCACCACGTGAAGGGATTCGCGCGGTAGCGGGGGTGTATAGTTGTTGTAGGATTAAAAATTAGAGTTGTATAACTATATCAGGATTTATTCATTAATCTGTATAGCTAAATTAGGACGGGACAATAGTTATTTTAGGACGGGTCACATTCCCAGATGCTCCCTATCCGAGGTATAGATAGTGCATGGCGAGTGTATGAAAACAATTATGTAAAATACAAAATCCTTCATCTAAAATCTAAAACCGCGATGGCGCGGATTTGCACCCGACGCGCCAGCCGAACTGACGAAGGACTCCGGGCCCGCAATCTTTTTAAAACAAATGCTGCATAGTGATGCGCCCGCAAAAAAAGGCTCCCGCAGGTATAAAATCTATAAATTTGAAAGACTGGTTCTTGGTTTTGGCGGATGGCCAAAAGGTAATGCCACCAGAAGGCTTACAGCAAAGAATCAAAGAGAATTTTAAAAAGGCATTTTGCCAATAAATTTGATTTAATCGTTTAATTTCCTTATTTTTATTGAAGGCTTCTCATTTTTTGGGAAGCTTTTTTTAGTTTAACATAAAAATAACCCCAATCTAGTATGCGTGCATAATATTTTTCCCTATATTTGAAATAACTAAAAACACATGAAAGACAAAACGATAGACTATATTCTGAGAGCGACCTGGCAGGCTGTCGCAAGAATGTATAACGAAGAAGCCGCTAAATATGGCGCAACAATGTCCACCGGATTCGCATTGTTGAGCCTTGACAAAGATAAAGGTTCTCCCTCCACCACCTTGGGTCCAAAAATGGGAATGGAAGCCACGAGCTTGACCAGAACCCTAAAATCAATGGAAGACAAAGGCTTGATTACCCGAAAAAAAAATCCGGTTGACGGACGGGGCGTTTTGATCAACTTGACCAAATTTGGGAAAGAGAAAAGAGAATTGTCAAAAAACACGGTTTTAAAATTCAACGAAACGATAAAAGAACACATCTCAGAAGAGAAATTACAGCATTTTATTGAAGTGGCAGAAACCATCAACAACCTGATTGCTGAAAAGAAAATCTTTTTTGAGGATGACAAATTGATACAAACAACAAACAAATAATAGAATGAAACGACTGATTAAAAAAGTTGCTGTCATTGGTTCGGGAATTATGGGGTCGGGCATTGCCTGTCATTTTGCAAATATCGGTGTAGAAGTGTTGCTTCTGGATATTGTGCCTCGTGAACTCACCGATGCCGAACAGAAAAAAGGATTGACATTAGAAAGCAAAGTGGTTCGAAACAGAGTGGTCAGCGAGCATTTGGCGAATGCCTTGAAATCGAAGCCCTCGCCTATTTACCACCCCAAATTTGCCAACCGGATTACAACAGGAAACACGACAGATGATTTGGCTGAAATTGCCAATGTCGATTGGATTATCGAAGTGGTAATCGAAAGATTGGACATCAAGAAGCAAGTCTTTGAACAGATTGAAAAATACAGGAAGCCGGGTACACTGATCACTTCCAACACCTCCGGAATCCCGATCCACTTCATGAGCGAAGGCAGAAGCGAAGACTTCCAAAAGCATTTCTGCGGCACGCACTTCTTTAATCCGGCACGTTACCTAAAATTATTCGAAATCATTCCAGGGCCAAATACGGCAACAGAAGTAGTAGATTTCTTGAATGAATACGGAGAAAAGTTCTTGGGAAAGACTTCGGTCGTAGCCAAAGATACTCCGGCATTCATCGGAAACCGCATCGGTATTTTCGGAATCATGAGTATGTTTCACCAAGTCAAGGAAATGGGCTTGACAATTGAAGAAGTCGATAAATTGACCGGACCTGTTATTGGCCGTCCAAAATCGGCTACGTTCAGGACCGTTGACGTGGTTGGATTGGATACTTTGGTACACGTTGCCAGCGGAATCTATGAAAACTGCCCAGAAGACGAAGCGCACGAATTGTTTAAGCTCCCGGATTTCATCAGCAAAATGATGGAAAACAAATGGCTGGGAAGCAAAACCGGACAAGGTTTTTATAAAAAAGTAGACAAAGACATCTTGTCGTTAGATTTAGATACATTAGAATACAGAAGCGCTAAAAAAACATCTTTTGCGACGTTAGAGCTGACAAAAACCATCGATAAACCCATCGACCGTTTCAAGGTGTTGGTAAAAGGAACAGACAAAGCGGGAGAATTCTACAGAAAAAACTTCACAGGAATGTTCGCTTATGTAGCCAACAGAGTTCCTGAAATTACTGAAGATTTATACAAGATTGACGATGCGATGAAAGCCGGTTTCGGATGGGAAAATGGCCCGTTTGAAATCTGGGATGCTATCGGTGTTGAAAAAGGAATCGAATTGATGAAAGCCGAAAATCTAGAACCTGCAACTTGGGTTACAGATATGCTGGCTTCTGGAAATAAATCTTTTTATACCATTAAAGACGGAGCGTCTTATTATTATGATATCGCATCAAAATCTCAGAAGAAAATTCCGGGACAAGATTCGTTTATCATTTTGAATAATATCCGCGAAAGCAAAAAAGTTTGGAGTAATTCTGGTGCTGTAATCACTGATTTAGGTGACGGAATCTTAAACTTAGAATTCCAATCGAAAATGAATACCATCGGAGGCGATGTATTGCAAGGCATCAACAAAGCCATCGACTTGGCCGAAAAAGAACATGCAGGTTTGGTTATCGGTAATCAAGCCGCCAATTTCTCTGTGGGAGCCAACATCGGAATGATTTTTATGATGGCAGTCGAGCAAGAGTATGACGAATTAAATATGGCCATCAAAATGTTCCAAGATACCATGATGCGTGTTCGCTATTCTGGAATTCCAGTTGTAGTCGCTCCTCACGGAATGACTTTGGGTGGCGGTTGCGAAATGAGTATGCACGCTGACAAAGTAGTAGCTGCTGCGGAAACGTATATTGGTTTGGTAGAATTTGGTGTCGGCGTTATTCCTGGTGGCGGAGGTTCTAAAGAAATGACTTTGAGAGCATCGGATCTATTCCGTAAAAATGACGTGGAATTAAATGTATTGCAAGAATATTTCTTGACTGTAGCAATGGCAAAAGTGTCGACTGCTGCACACGAAGCCTTCGATTTAGGAATTCTACAGCACGGAAAAGATATCGTGGTCATCAACAAAGACAGACAGATTGCGGAAGCTAAAAAGCAAGCATTAATCTTGGCAGAAGCTGGATATACACAGCCTATCAGAAGAAAAGATGTAAAAGTTTTAGGAAAGCAAGCCTTGGGAATGTTCTTGGTTGGAACCGACCAAATGCAAGCAGGAAGTTACATCTCTGAACACGATAAGAAAATTGCAAACAAGCTGGCGTATGTTATGGCCGGTGGCGATTTATCAGAAGCGACTTTAGTCACAGAACAATATTTATTGGATTTGGAAAGAGAAGCGTTCTTGAGTTTATGTACGGAAAGAAAGACTTTGGAGCGAATTCAATTTATGTTGACAAAAGGAAAACCACTTCGTAATTAATTATTTTAAATTATAAATGATGAATTTTAAATGGTTCACCATATCGTTTAAAAGACAGTGATTTTAATTTATAATTTATAATTCAAAATTTAAAATGATGAACAAGACAGCATACATAGTAAAAGCATACAGGACGGCCGTTGGGAAAGCGCCAAAAGGAGTATTCAGATTCAAGCGTCCCGACGAATTGGCAGCAGAAACCATTCAGTACATGATGAAGGAACTGCCTGATTTTGACAAGAAAAGAATTGACGACGTGATGGTCGGAAATGCAATGCCAGAAGCCGAACAGGGTTTGAATGTGGCGCGCTTGATTTCCTTGATGGGATTAAAAATCGATGACGTTCCGGGTGTTACCGTGAACAGATATTGTGCTTCAGGATTGGAAACTATCGCTATGGCAACCGCAAAAATCCAATCAGGAATGGCAGATTGCATTATTGCCGGCGGTGCCGAAAGCATGAGTTTTATTCCGATGGGCGGTTATAAACCTACTCCAGATTATGCCGTTGCCAAAGAAGGCCACGAAGATTATTATTGGGGAATGGGATTGACTGCCGAAGCCGTTGCCAAACAATTCAATGTTTCGCGTGAAGACCAAGATAAATTCGCTTTCCATTCGCATCAAAAAGCATTGAAAGCGCAAGCAGAAGGTAAATTCGACAAGCAGATTGTTCCGATTACGGTGGAGCAGACCTACATCGATGAAAACGGAAAAAAGGCAACAAAATCGTATGTGGTAAACAAAGACGAAGGCCCGAGAGCGGATACCAATTTAGAAGCATTGGCAAAACTAAGACCTGTTTTTGCCGCGGATGGAAGCGTTACTGCCGGAAGTTCGTCTCAAATGAGTGACGGTGCCGCTTTTGTAATGGTAATGTCGGAAGAAATGGTCAAAGAATTAAACTTGGAACCCATTGCCAGAATGGTAAGCTATGCTGCCGCAGGAGTTGAACCAAGAATTATGGGGATCGGCCCAGTGAAAGCAATTCCGAAAGCATTGAAACAAGCTGGAATGTCGCTAAATGATATGGAGTTATTCGAATTAAACGAAGCGTTTGCATCGCAATCGTTGGCGGTAATTAGAGAATTAGGAATCAATCCAGATATCGTGAATGTAAATGGCGGAGCAATTGCTTTGGGTCATCCTCTTGGTTGTACGGGAGCGAAACTTTCAGTGCAATTATTCGACGAAATGAAACGCAGGGGAAACAAATACGGAATTGTAACGATGTGTGTGGGAACAGGTCAAGGAGCCGCTGGGGTTTATGAAATTTTTTAAAATTATTTTAAATGATGAATTTTAAATTTTAAAGGTGAAGAACGATAACTTAATAGCAGTTAAGACTTTCGAATTTTCTCTTACTATAATCCAATTATTTGTGGAATTAAAAAGAGAAAACGAATATATTATTTCTAAGCAGGTTTTAAGATCATCAACAAGTATTGGAGCAAATGTGGAAGAAGCAATTGCAGCACAATCAAAGAGAGATTTTATAAATAAAATGTCCATTGCATCAAAAGAAGCAAGAGAAACGAAGTATTGGTTAAGATTATTAGACAAATCAGAACTAACAAAAATACCAATTACAACTTATTTAATAGAAATCGAACACATCATCAATATCATAACCAAAATAATAAAGACATCCCATGAGTCGATTACAAAGTAATTTAAAATTTATAATTCAAAATTTATAATTCAAAATTTAAAATAATATCAAATGGCTGATACAATCGAAAAACAGGTTACGCGAGGAGGTCAATTCCTTGTAAAAGAAACAAAAAGCGAAGACATTTTTACTCCAGAAGATTTTTCGGAGGAGCAATTGATGATGAAGCAAATGGTAAAGGAATTTGTAGACAAAGAAATCTGGCCGAACAAAAACCGCTTTGAAAACAAAGATTACGCTTTCACGGAAGAATGCATGAAAAAAGCAGGCGAATTGGGACTTCTTGGAGTTGCCGTTCCGGAAGAATATGGCGGATTGGGAATGGGATTTGTCTCCACGATGCTGGTTTGCGATTATATTTCGGGCGCGACAGGTTCGTTTTCAACCGCTTTTGGAGCACATACCGGAATCGGCACCATGCCAATTACCTTATACGGAACGGAAGAACAAAAGAAAAAATACGTACCGAAACTCGCTTCTGGCGAATGGTTCGGAGCCTATTGCTTGACAGAACCGGGAGCGGGATCGGATGCCAATTCAGGGAAAACAAAAGCCGTTTTATCAGAAGACGGAACGCATTATAAAATCACAGGACAAAAAATGTGGATTTCTAATGCCGGTTTCTGTAGCGTTTTTATTGTTTTTGCACGAATTGGTGATGATAAAAACATCACGGGCTTCATCGTAGAAAATGATCCTGCAAACGGAATTTCGATGAATGAAGAAGAACATAAATTAGGAATCCGCGCCTCTTCTACTCGTCAGGTTTTCTTTAGCGATACAAAAGTTCCTGTTGAAAACATGCTTTCTGAAAGAGGAAACGGTTTCAAAATTGCCATGAATGCATTGAATGTAGGCCGTATCAAATTAGGTGCCGCCTGTTTAGATGCACAACGACGTGTGACTTCGGGAGCTGTAAAATATGCTAATGAAAGGATCCAGTTCAATACGCCGATCGCTAATTTTGGAGCGATTCGTTCTAAGATTGCAGAAATGGCCGCTTCGTGCTATGCAGGAGAAAGCGCGGCGTATCGTGCTGCCAAAAATGTGGAAGAACGAATCGATGCACGAGTTGCAGCCGGTGAAAGCCACCAAGATGCTGAATTGAAAGGCGTTGAGGAATTTGCCATTGAGTGCTCCATCTTAAAAGTAGCGATTTCTGAAGATATTCAGAATTGTGCCGACGAAGGAATTCAAATTTTAGGAGGAATGGGATTCTCTGAAGATACCCCGATGGAAAGTGCCTGGAGAGATGCGAGAATCGCCAGAATTTATGAGGGAACAAACGAAATCAACCGCATGCTTTCTGTTGGAATGTTAGTTAAAAAAGCAATGAAAGGCCATGTCGATTTATTAGGACCTGCAATGAAAGTGCAAGAAGAATTGATGGGAATCCCTGATTTTAACACGCCTGATTATTCTGAACTGTTTGCAGAAGAAAAAGAAATCTTGGGCAAGTTGAAAAAAGTGTTCTTGATGGTAGCCGGTGGCGCTGTTCAAAAATACGGACCCGAATTAGACAGCCACCAACAGTTATTGATGGCCGCTTCTGATATCTTGATTGAAATTTATATGGCAGAATCGGTGATTTTGAGAACCGAGAAACTGGCTAAATCAAAAGGAGCTGAAAATGTAAAAGAGCAGATCGCCATGGCACAATTGTATTTATACAAAGCGGTTGACATCGTAAATTTAAAAGGAAAAGAAGGAATTGCTTCTTTTTCTGAAGGCGATGAACAGCGCATGATGCTAATGGGATTGAAACGCTTTACAAAATACACCAATCTTCCAAATGTGGTGGCTTTGAGCGAAACGATTGCTTCAAAATTAATTGAAGAAAATGAATATTGCTTTTAACCAAAAGCTTTAACCAATAAAAAACCGCTGATTTCTCAGCGGTTTTTTTGTTTTTAGTGCAATTTTATTTCTTTTTCTTATAACGGCTTTCTACCCGAAATAACTCTTAGCAATACAATGATAATTGCAATTACTAATAAAATGTGGATTAATCCTCCTGTTGCGATTCCTGCTCCAAGAACTCCGAAGAATCCTAATGCCCAAATAATGACTAGAATCACTGCGATTGTATAAAGTAAATTTCCCATAATTGTTTGTATTTAATGATTGGTTATTGGTTTATTATTTTCTTGATTTTGAAATCAAATTGTTGATCATATCAAAATGACCTTGCAAGTCGACTACTTTTTTATCCAGCCAGGCTTTCACTTCTGGATCTTTAACTTTTGAAGCTTCTCCTTGATACTTTTGAATCGCATCTCTGTGAGAAGTAATTGCTTTGTCAATATATTCAACATCAAATTCTTGACCTTTCTTTTTATCCAAGGCCTCAACTTGAGACATTCCGTCAGCTGTCAAAGTCGTCGGAACCGAAATTCCTCTTTCCTTAGTTGCTTCACTTAACTCTTTTAATGAAGCAGTATGCCCTTCAGCAATTTTCTTTGCTAAATTTTTAACGTCAGGAGAAACAGCTCTTTTTTGGGCAAGAACAGCCAATTCTTTTTGCGCCAATTCAAATTCGGCTAAATCAATGAATACTTTTGAATTGTCCTCTGCTTCGTTTAGCACTACTTTTGCATTCTCGACAGCAGTTTCGTTTTGTTCTTCTGCCACTTCTTTTGAATCTACCGTAGCAGTTTCATTTTTACAAGATGTGAATGCGATGGATGCGAATAAAGCAGTTGCTAACAATGATTTTCTGAATGGTACTTTTTTCATAATTCTGTTTTTTACTGGATTAGAATTTATTAATTGTTTAGAATTTTAAATTTACCGCTTGCCTTTAAAAAACATCTTACAGAATTAATATAAAAAATTACAGCATTTAGGAAACCTATTATTAAATCATTTTATCTAAAGTGGTTTTCTTCCTTGAATAACTCTCAAAAGCACCACTATGACTGCGATTACTAATAAAATATGAATTAAGCCACTGGCAACAAAGCCTCCTAAAAATCCGATGGCCCAAATGATAACTAAAATAACTGCGATTGTGTAAAGTAAATTTCCCATAATTAAGTTTATTTGATATTAAGTTTTATTGCCAAAGCTTCTGTTGCTTTGTGATGTTCCGTCAGCGAAGTGACTTTTCTTTCTAAAAATGCTTTTACCTCAACGTCAGCAGTCTTTTGAGCTTCTTTTGAAAATTCATCAATTGCATTTTTGTGATCTTTTAAAACCTCTCTCAAATAGTCTCTGTCAAAATTTTTAGGCGCTACTTTCTTAAGATCCTCATATTCTTTTTGTCCATCTTCAGTAATGGCGGTTGGCACTGAAATATTTCTAGTTTTTGATAATCCGGTTAGGTCTTTGTACGATTCATCGTGATGCGTTTCCATCATTTTACCTAAAGCTTTTACCTCCGAATTAATCCCATTTACTTGAGCTAATTTTCCTAATTCTCTTTGTGTCAAATCAAATTCAGAGACATCAACAAGTGTTTCGGCAATTTCTTCTGCTCTTTCAACTTCCTCAAATTTTGCTTCGTTTTCTTCTTCTGCAACCTCTTTCGGATCTACAGGTTTAGCTTCCTGCTTGCAAGAAATGCTACCTAATGAAAGAGAGACAACTCCGATTCCTAAAAGGGCTTTTCCGAATAATTGGGGCTTTTTCATAACTAATTGTTTTTGGATTGGTATACAATTTTTAGTTTTATCTAAATTACTATCTTACAACAATTTTCTTCTTACAGAATTAGCCTTTTATGTTATACGATTGACAAACAATAAATTAGTAGGTATTTTAAACTTTACCAAAAAGAAAAATTATATCTCCTTATTCTCTTCTCCTTGAACCGGATCCGAAATGATTTGTACAATAACTATGTTAAAAGGGGTTATTGACTTTATAGTAATTTAGATTTGTGATCTCTTTTTTAAGAAATTGATTCTTGTTTTAAAATTGATAATAAATAACATAGCTTTGCACCACAAATTTGAATGATGATAAACCCTTCGGCACACGGCTGGATTGCCAAGTTTTTTGCAGAACAAAAGCATCTGCAACTTCCTGTTGTGGGCTATGCGCTTGAATTTTATAGCAGTACGCGAGCAACCGGCTTTATTTATGGACATGTGGTTTCTTTTGACACGCCACTGCCCATTGACACCAAAGGCTGGATATCGGAAGAATTTTCAAAAGTCGCCTTGCTGAATACTTTGTATGGCGTTTATGGCTTAATTACCCACGAAACAAATCAGGCTGATTTTATATCAAAAGCGATTCTTTTTTACAAAGAAATGAGTCCGAAAGGATTTAATTTACTGGATAAAATGTTGCCTGGAAACGCTCCTTCCATTGAACTTGAAAAAATGATTGGAGAACGGGTGCAAACCAATGAAGGAATTATTGGCAAAAACTTCTCGCATATTTTAACCAATGCATTGCTTTTTGTAGATGTTTTAGCCTTCAGGCAATATTTAGCCAAGGGTTCTATTCCGAATAATTACTTAAAAAAATTAGAAGAAACGATTGTAAGCATTGTAAGTTTAGCTTTGAAAACCAAATCAAAAAAGTCAGATTATGATGATTTGTTGATCAAATTATTTGAAGCTTCTGTTCGCTATACCAAATTTTCAAAGGTGGAAGTTCAAGATGTAGAAGTTTTGCAGTTGGATTATTTCACCTCGCAATTGGAAAAATTATACCTCATTGACATGGCCGGAATGGCGCTTTGGAACGATCTTGAAATGGAGAAAAACGAAGCTTCCTTTTTATACCAGATGGCTAAAATAATGGATATTCCTGATCATTTTGTTACTGAAAGCATTGCTTCTACCGATGAATTTATCAATAAATATAAAAAGAGAATTCCTTATTTTAATTACTCGAATCCGGTTAAGCATTTTTATGACCAAACGACGCAAAATGTAAAAACGTTGATCTCAAGGAACAAAACACGATTGGCTAAAGAGTTAGCCAACAACGGCGATTTGGTACTTTTGCTGACGCATTCCACGCACCGAAGTTTAGATGCAAAAGAAAAGAAAAAAGTCAAAAAGCAATTATTGGAAATCTGTAAAACAATTCCGTCGCTGACAATTTTTCTTTTGCCGGGAGGAAGCTTATTGCTTCCGATATTAATCAAATTCATCCCGCAAATTTTACCTTCTACGTTTAATGAAAACCTTGAAAAAGACGAATAAAAAAAGCCTCAATTAAGAGGCTTTTTGTTTTTAGAATTTCAATTGGTAAACCGTATCTAAATCTTCGTTACTGCTAAGATTTACTTCAAGATCTTTAACCAGTCCATTATTCAATCTATAAACCCATCCGTGCAAGTTCAAATTTTGACCATTTTTCCAGGCTCCTTGTACGATCGAAGTTTTTGCCAAATCCAATACATTTTCTTTCACATTCAATTCTACAAACGCATCAAATCTTTCTTTTTCATCAATAATTGAATTCAAATAATTGTGGTGGTGCCTGTAAACGTTTTTGATATGGCGAATCCAGTTGTCAATCAACCCGATTGAAGAATTTCCCATGGCCGCTTTTACGCCGCCGCAACCGTAATGGCCGCAGACAATAACGTGCTGTACTTTTAAAACATTGACGGCATAATCCAAAACGCTCAACATATTCATATCTGAATGCACCACCATATTGGCGATGTTTCTGTGAACAAAAACTTCACCCGGCTGTGCGCCGATAACTTCATTTGCAGGAACACGGCTGTCTGAACATCCAATCCACAGCAATGGCGGTGCTTGGCCTTCGGCTAATCTTTCAAAATATTCTGGGTCATTGTCAATTTTTGATTTTACCCAATTTCTATTTCCGTCTAATATTTTTTTATAAAAATCGCTCATTTTCTTAATTTAAAATTGTCTTACGTTGAGTCGTAAAATTTGTTTATTTATTATTTCTTTTTTCTTCAATCAAACTGACACACTTGTCGTAGTCAATTTTTGTTTGTTTTCTTAATCTTGCCTCTTCATAATTTTCAAAGAAAACGTGGTTTCCGCTTTCTTCCACATCTTCTAAATCATAAGCTTTTTTAAAACCTTTTAACTTCACTTTTATATTTTCTTCTTCAGCGCGAACCGTTGCAAATTCCTGAATCAAATCTAAAACGTCGTGCGCAATATAAACGGTATCAGAAGCGTTAATAACAACTCTCGAATTCTCTGGAATTTCTGATAAAGTCGTTTTAATTGCAGCCTTGTTTAAAAATGAAACTTCTTGAGCCAAGTCAATTCGAATCACATCACCTTCTTCAAATTTTTCTTTTCTAAAACGGTAAGCTCTTTTTAAGTTTCCTCTTAAAACAAACAAGATACTTATGACGATTCCCAATGCAACTCCTTGTAACAAGTCAAGAAACACCACTGCTAATAAAGTAGCGATAAAGGGGATAAATTGATATTTTCCTTTGTGCCAAAAGTGCATAATTACAGCAGGTTTGGCTAATTTATATCCAACCAGAAGCAAAACCGCCGCTAATGTTGCCAAAGGAATTTTATTCAAAAGAAATGGAATTGAAAGAATACTAATTAATAAAAGTACCCCGTGAATTATGGCAGACATTTTGGTCTTTGCGCCAGCATTTGCATTCGCAGAAGAGCGTACAACAACTGAAGTCATTGGCAGACCGCCTAATAAGGAACTTATGATATTACCAATTCCTTGTGCTTTTAATTCGACATTTGTGTCCGTATATCTTTTTTGAACATCCATCCTGTCAGATGCTTCAATACAGAGCAATGTTTCTATAGAAGCCACAATAGCAATAGTTGCTCCGACAGTCCAAACTTTAATATTGGCAAAACCCGAAAAATTTGGCGTGACAATAATATTTTTAAAATCTTCCCAAGTTTTTGGTACTGGAAGATTTACCAGATGTTCATTTGAAATAGCTAAACTGCTTCCTGAAGAAATGAAAATTTCATTTAAAACAATTCCCACAATTACAGCAACCAAAGCTCCTGGGACTAATTTAAGCCTTTTCAAAAAACCGATCTTATCCCAAGAAATCAATATTGCTATAGAAATAAGGGTGATTAAAATCGCACCAATTTGAACATGATTAAAAGAATCTACTATCGAATCAAAAGCATTCCCATTTTTTTCTACGAAAGCTTCGTCTCCTTCAAAGTCTTTATCATACCCGACGGCATGCGGAATTTGCTTTAAAATAATTATAACGCCAATACCAGCAAGCATTCCTTCGATAACATTGGTTGGAAAATAATTGGAGATGCTTCCTGCTTTGATAAAACCTAAAATTAATTGAATAATTCCGGCAATCAAGCCAGCAGTAAGAAATATGTCAAAAGCTTTAAGGTCAGTAATTGCTGTTAAAACAATCGCCGTCAAACCTGCAGCTGGGCCAGAAACACTAATATTTGAACGACTAAGAGTCCCAACAACGATACCACCAATAATTCCTGATATAATTCCTGATAAAGGCGGTGCGCCCGAAGCGAGAGCAATTCCCAGACATAGCGGGAGTGCTACCAAAAAAACCACTAAACCAGACGGAAAGTCAGATTTAAGGTTGGCAAAAAGATTTGTTTTTTTTGTCATAATACCGATAAAATTTAATACAAAGTGTTAAGCCACATTACAATTAATGCAGACTAGGATTTTGAGCTGTTCAAAATCTAAAATTGTGTATTAAACCTGTTCGGGAGGAGGGGAGAAAATGGTTGAAGCCGCATTATCGTACTTCAAAGTGTGTTGCGAAATGATCAAGCTGGATGAACTTGCCTTATAATTTGAGAAAATTATAAAATCATTAAATTTAAATTCCGCTTGAAGTTCTTTTGCTGTATTGGTGTGTTGTTCTTCTTCTGACATGCTGTAAATCATAGAAGTGTCTACATCTTTCTTAATCAAGCCTACAACAGTGGGCGTGACAAGAAAAGTCATAAACATTACTAAAACTACTTTAACAACAAATTTCATAGGGGCAAAAATAGTTATAAACCACTTTACACAAAAATAATTGATTTTTTTTTAATCAAAATTTAACACCAAACAATAATGCACTGATTTTGACCTATAATCATTGCATTATTGCTGATCATGTTATAAAAAAAGCCCTAATTAGATTTTTTCTTCTAACCAAGCTTTCATCATCCAGATGGTTTTTTCTTGTTCTGTAATAAAATCACTCATCATCGAGTTGGTTCCTTCATCATTAATATCGCCCGCTTTTACCAAGATTTCGCGCTCAATTTTCAGTAGGTCTGACAGCGAAGTGACAATCAAATGGACCGCCTCTTCATCAACAGAAATATTTTTGCCTACTTTCAATTTATTATTTTTAATATAATCTTCAAAGGTATGCAAAGGCCTTCCTCCGATGGTAAGCACTCTTTCAGCAATCAAGTCAATTTTCAATTGGGAATCGTTATACAGTTCCTCAAACTTTACATGCAGGTCAAAAAATCTTTTTCCACGGATATTCCAGTGAATTCCTCTTAAATTTTGATAGTAAACCTGAAAGCTTGAAAGCAATACATTTAAATCATTTGCAATTTCTTCTGTTTCTTTAACGGGCAGTCCTAAAATATTAGTTTTCATTTTTGTGTTTTTTAAATAGAGATATAAAGTTATAAAATTTCAAACGGTTTGCTCATAAATAAATCTTATAATTATCTATATTTGCATCACAAAATACTATACAAATGACAATCACCCAATTATATTATGTTTTGGCCGTTGCTGAAAATAAAAACTTCACGCTTGCCGCAGAAAAATGCTTCGTTACCCAGCCCACACTGAGCATGCAGATTCAAAAATTAGAAGATGAGCTCGGAATATTGATTTTTGACCGAAGCAAAAAACCCATCCAATTAACTGAAATTGGGCATAAGATTGTCAACCAAGCAAAAAATATTGTCAATGAATCGGGACGAATTCAAGATATTGTAGACCAACAGAAAGGGTTTATTGGAGGCGAATTCAAGCTAGGAATTATTCCAACAATCATGCCCACGCTTTTACCCATGTTTTTAAGTAATTTCATAAAGAAATATCCAAAAATAAAATTGGTAATTGAAGAACACAATACCGAAGAAATGATAACGCTGTTAAAAAACGGACACTTGGATGCTGCGATTGCTGCCACGCCGTTAGAAGATGAAAAAATCAAGGAAATCGTTTTGTACTATGAACCATTTGTTGCTTATTTCCCTGAAAACCATCATAGCTTCCAAAAAGAAGAAATTGAAGTGGGAGATATTGATGTAGAAAACTTATTGCTTTTGCAAGACGGACATTGTTTTAGGGACGGAATCCTGAATCTTTGTAAAAATACTAATAATTCGGAAAGCTCTATATTTCAAATTGAAAGCGGCAGTTTTGAAATGCTGATCAAATTGGCGGATGAAGGCTTGGGAACCACGCTGCTTCCCTATCTGCATACCTTGGATTTAAAAGAGAAGGACAAAGTAAAATTACGCCATTTTAAAGACCCAAAGCCATCAAGAGAAGTCAGCTTGATTTTTCCAAAAAGCGAGCTTAAAATCCATATAATCGATGCCCTGAGACAGGTAATTGCCGGAGTGGTGAAAGGCGCCATTGTTTTTCAGAATGTTCAAATTATCAGTCCGCTTTCTAAGAAACCATAAATTCCTCCACCCCAAATTTCCAAGATTTTTTTTAAAAGTAAACGTTGCGAATGTAGCGCATTCGATTCAATGTAAAGTCTTTGGTATTTTTGTGGAACTGATTATAGCACATATTTAAAATCTGAATTTAAGACATGAAAAAGGAGCTATTTAGGCTCCTTCTTTTTTTATTTGTTAACTATAATCAAACACTGTTTTAATTCTGGTTTTTCGATAGTATAGCTCAAAAGCCATTCTGTCAACTGCTCAATTTCATAAGGAAGCAAACTTTTAAATGCTTTCTCTAACTCTTTACAAAACAATAAAGGGTCAAAACTCACTCTTTCAAGGATAGATTTTGTGAAAGCAAACATTGGTCTTGTCATAGTGATTAAATTAAATTTGGGGTTACTAATTCTTGTTGAACGTTTAGTAAATTTAGTCTTTTAATTAATACGCTTTCATAAAAAAACGTTAATAACAATACTATACTTTCTTAATTAACATTTTTACTGAAAGATACACAAATTATAACTTTCTCGCTCTCAGCATTTCACGCTTTCCAGGGGGGCCCGCTAATTTTTCAACTTCAAAACCTGCATCTTTCATTGCATTTTTGATAGAACTCCGGCAAGCGTACGTTACCAATATTCCTTGTGGCTTCAACGCTTGATGCATTATTTGGAAAATTTCTAAAGACCATAATTCAGGCTGGACCCTAAATCCGAAGGCATCGAAATAAATCAAGTCATATTTTTCATGATCGGCAATTTCTTGGAACTTCTTACTTTGTTTTTCCAAAGTAACTTGCGTGTCTAAGACCACGCTTTCATTCCATGCGGCTTCGTGCATTTTCAGAAAAACCGCAGCTTCAGAATCCGCTTCCAATTCAGAAACATAATTCATTTTCAACGCGTCTTCTTCAGAAACAGGAAAAGCTTCCACGCCTGTGTAATTGATCTTTTGTCCTGATTTTTTGGCTTCTAAATACGTTATAAAAGCGTTTAATCCGGTTCCGAAACCAATCTCTAAAATAGAAACGGACTCGCCTTGAAATAAGGAAAGTCCGTTTTTTATAAATACGTGTTTTGCTTCTTGGATAGCGCCAAATTTTGAATGATAGGTTTCATTCCAATCTGGCAACAAGATGGACGTTGAGCCATCTTTTGTTTGAATAATTTCTCTTTTCATTTATTATTTTTCAGAATAACTATTCTATAAAAAGCTTTTTAATCCTTGGAATCGGCCCCGCGCATTTCACCTGGTGGCAAGAAATGCAGGCAGCAACACCGGTATTAAAATGTTCTTTGGCATTCTTGGGATCTTCATAAATCAGCTTTTGCGAATTGATAAAAACCGCAGCCTGTTCTTTAAAAAAAGCATCGTTTTCTGATTCGTCTGTCATGGCAGACTTGTGGATTTTTAAAAAATGTGACGGAAATTGGCCAATCGTATCTCCTTTTTTAATGCGTTCCTTTAATCGCTGGTTGTCCACGTACATTTGTTCCATCAACGACGCCATTTCTGACATTTCATACATCTCAAATTCCTTTGATTCTGTCGCTTTTTCAGTTACTTCTTTTTTAGCAACGGGCACTGCTTCTTCCTTTTTATTACAACTTGAAAGTAATAATATTGAGAAAAAAGTTAAAATTAAATTTTTCATTATTTGCTGATTAAAACACCATCCGCTTGAAAGCCGTAAGTGAATTTTGGTTTGGTAATTTTATCAATTTCTGCTTGAGATTTTCCAGCATCTTTTTCATAATGTTGCAATTCAGCAACAGAAATTTCGTTTACAAAAGCTTTTCCGCTAACGATTGCTTCTGAATTGTCAGCATTTAACGGTACGAAAAAACCATAATCTTTAAATTTTACAAAAGATTCTGTATTTCCTGCTAAATCCATTTTCATCCAACATCCTTTTTTCTTGCAGACAGAATTGATTTTAGATTTGAATTTTACTGCAATCGTATCGCCTTTTTTCAATGTTTTGTATTTTGCCAACATCTGTTCTTTTGTCAATGCTTTGTCAGCCAAAATTTTATCTCCAAAAGAAGCATATGCTACTTTCAGCTCTTTTGCCGATGTAACTTCAATTTCTTTTTTATCTTCGCCCACCAATTTTACCTCTTCTGCCCTAACATCTTTTACTTCCATTCCAGTGCCGTCTTGATCTGTCAAGGCAACAGTATCTTGGGCAACTGATATCGTATCCGAAGGCATTTCGATAGTTGTTTCATCAACATTTACTTCTTTGCTTTTATCAGCGCAGCTCGCCAAAACAAGTAAGGAACAAGCTACAACATATATATTCTTCATAATTTAAAATTGGTTTTTAGATTACAAAAATAAGAGAATATTCAAAATCAGAGCCATTCTGCCTAATAAATTTTAAATTCTATTGACAATCCTATATTTTTTTTTTACTTATTTCATTAAATTTAGAAAAATGGCAATTCTTAAGAAGATATTTGGCTTTTTAAGCACATTTTTTCCAAATTTTCTTAATTTAGCAAAATCAAGGATTATTAAATACAACCAACTATTATTTTTAGTCAATTCATTGATTATAAATAAATTACAAAACCAAACTTCAAATTAAATGGATAGTATTAAGCGTAACGAAATCGATATAGTTAAAATTGGAGCTTCAAAAATAAACGAAGTCGATTTTGAAAACCTTGCCTTTGGAAATATCTTCACGGATCACATGCTGGTATGTGATTTTAAAGATGGAAACTGGCAAAAACCGACAATCAAACCTTATGAACCTTTTTTAATCGATCCTTCTGCAAAGGTTTTTCACTATGGCCAAGCTATTTTTGAAGGAATGAAGGCTTATAAAGATGAGGATGATGCTGTTTGGCTCTTTAGGCCTGATGAAAACTTTAAAAGATTCAATGCCTCTGCAAAAAGAATGGCGATGCCTGAAGTTCCTGAAGATATCTTTTTAGGAGGCTTGAATGAGATTTTGAAAATTGAAAAAGAATGGGTCAAAAAAGGAAAAGGAAACTCTTTATACATTCGTCCGTTTATGATTGCTGTTGGAACCGGCGTTGTTGCCGCTCCCTCGTCACATTACCGTTTCATGATTATCCTTTCTCCTGCAAAATCCTATTATTCAGGTGAAGTAAAAGTGGTTATCGCTGAACATTTCAGCCGTGCTGCAAATGGCGGGATTGGTGCTGCCAAAGCCGCTGGAAATTATGCTGCGCAGTTCTATCCTACAAAATTGGCAAATGAAGAAGGTTTCCAGCAGATTATCTGGACAGATGATGCTACGCATACAAAATTAGAAGAAGCAGGAACGATGAATGTTTTCTTCAGGATTAATGACACTCTATTTACTGCACCAACCAGCGAAAGAATTTTGGATGGAGTTACCCGAAAAAGCTTGATTGCTATCGCTGAAAGAGATGGAATTGATATTAAAGTACAATCTGTTTTGGTTTCTGAATTATTGGAAGCAGCCAAAAACGGAAGCTTAAAAGAGATTTTCGGAGCCGGAACGGCAGCTGTTGTCAACCCAATTGTTGGGTTTTCATATAAAGATGATTATTTTGAACTTCCTAAAATTGAAAACTCAATGGCATCACAATTAAAAGACAATTTGACAAACATTCAATACAAGTTGGCAGAAGATACTTTTGGCTGGACCGTAAAAATTTAAGGCTGAATAATTAAGATTTCACTACATAAAAAAATCCCGAAAATAAATTTTCGGGATTTTTTTATGGGCACAGATTCAGATAATTTTTTGCATTCAAAAAATCTGAAAATTTGTAGCAAAATTTATTTTAAAGTTTTCAGGAAAAAGCCTTTTTAGTTGAATACAAGGCTCTTATGAGGATAATCAAAAAAGTCAGGTAACGATTTGGTAACGGTGCTTATTGCTTTGCTTTTCAACTGGTTTCCGTTAGCTCTTAACAAAGATATAAAAATTTACATAAATATATTTGTTTAAATCTTATCTGCGTAACTCTTCTTTAAAAAGTTTATCAAATTCTTTTAGCCCCTCTTTGCAAACTTTTTCTAAATAAAGAAAAAAACTTTCATATGATTTGAAATCAATATTTAAATCTTTCATCGAAGACGGAAAAAGCTTATCAAATAACTCGATATCAAATTCTCGTGTATCTTCGTTTTTGTAGTCTAAATTTCCTGCTACAAAAACTGGGTTAAAATATTTTTTTGTTAATTCATTATATTTCTCAAGTTCATCTTTAGAAAGTCTAGAAATTTGTTCTTTAAAAAACACTATTGATCCAACACTGACGTAATCTAATAATGGTTTTGTTGCAATTGATGAAGCAATTAATTTCTTTTTTATCCATTCTGCTCTGAAAGTGTTTTCAAATTCAACCCAATTTACTAATTGAACATTCGTATTTTTAATTGCCTCAAATGTTCCGCTCTGAAAACCAATCTTTGATACTACCAGCCCGTAATTAGCTCCATAATCGTTTACAACAGTTCGAAAGGGAGTGAACAACACTTTTTGGAATAGCTTTCTTCCAAAATTTACATTCACATATGATTACACTTTTAGAAACTTGGCTATTTATTTCTGCATATACATCAACATTAACTTTTTCCCTTACTGTAATTATTTCTTTTTCTACTTCGCATTGATAGCCACATACAGTTAAAATCTCAGCAACTTTGTTTTGTAAATCTTTCCAGGTTTTCGGTTCATTTTCGTGAATAGTCATTTATATATAAGTTTCTCAAAGATTTATAAAAATCATTTTTTTGAATCGTATCAATCTAGTTTTCAAAAAAGGATATTGAATAAGCTAATTTTATGTTATAAAAGATTAGAAACGATGATCTGTCTATTCTTCCCAAACTACACTTATTATAGTTTTCATTTGCTTATAAGGAATACAATATTCAAAAAAATCACTATCATCCTCATCAGCTTTTAATTCAAACCACGTAGATTTATATATTGATTGAGCTTTATCTTTTCCTGAATATAAAAAATCATAGTCAGCATCAATATACTCTTGAGCAACAGAATCTTCAGGAGGTGATAGTTTGGTGATTTCTTTTATTTTTATCCAATAACCATCTGACTTACTCCAATATTTAACCTGACCATTATTAATAAAAACAACAAATAAGGGATATACATTTAATGATAATAACCTATAAATAATTGAGGTTAAACTGGTTTTGAATCTTTCTGATAATTCTTTTACTAAATCAGGAGAGAACTTTTTTTTAAATGTCGCTTTCCGTATTAAATCTTCGGGCATTAATAGCTCTGATGCAAAATCGTTAGCTTCCCATTCCTGAATTCCTTTTTTTGCTTGCTGCTCTGCATTGTTAAACCAGTTTAGTGTATTGGGTGTTTCATCGTGTAGTTCTAAATCTAGTTTGTCATGTAGTAAAAAATGCCCGATTTCATGGGCGACAGTAAACCTTTTTCTCTCTTCAAACTGAATATTGGAGTTTATTTTTATTAATGTCTTGGAGTTACCTCTGATAATTTTACCGTCTGAACTTGGTAATTTCTCCTCTATTAATGTTGCCCCAAGTCCGGCAACAAAAATATCCAAAGGAATATCAGTAATTTCATCGAAGCCGATTTCTTCTAATAGTGCTTTAGCTCTATTAGAACCTCTTCTATTTCTGATCATTTTCTAGTTGTTCCAATAGTTCTAATAAATTTTGATCTTTAATTATTTCTTTAATCTCGTCAATTCCTAGATTATCTAAATTTCTGTATTGTACCTGAAATTGATTATTTGCAATTAAAGATTTTAAATAACTAATTGGCTTGTCGATATTTTTCTCAATTGCACTTTGTAGTAATGCAGAAGCTTTTTCTAACAAATCATTGTCTCTTTGTTTATTAATATAACCTTTTAAGAGAAATGAATGTTTACGGAAGTTTTTAAGAGCATAATTTTCAATATCATTAATATCAAAACCTTCCTCTTTAAGAATTTCATCATAGGCATTGGAATCTCCGTCAATAATTTGGGAAATAATTGTCTCGTCTATCTTTTTGATGAAGTTATTTTTCATAATTCAACACTTTCAATTTTGCTTTTATAAATGGTAACTTGCGATCTAACCGCTTTTTAATATTTGTCAGTTCATCGATTCCGATGCCTAATAACTCTGACAAGTCGTTTCGTTTCATGCCATTAATTATATATGGTTCAAACAATAATAATTCATCATCTGTCGCTCCCATAGCTGTCAATTCATCATGGCATATAGATAATAAGGATTGGTAGTCCGAATCATCAAAAGACATTTCAACATCATTATCCAGGATTTCAAATGTTTCATTTGCTTTATCGAGTTCAGCGTTTAATGTGTTTGAAATGACACTATCTAGAGCACTTATTATCTGCTTTCGGAAATCAGGGAACTTATCAATATACCAGTTCCGTCCTCCTTCTCTTAAAAAGGCTTCGATCGTATCATTAATCATGTCTTCAATCATAATACCCCTAAAACCCTTTTGATAATTGTATTTAATTCCAAAAAAAGTCTTAAGCCTTATGATAGCATGTTTGAAAAGAATAGCATAAAAATCCGAAGTATAAACCTCCTGAAGTGCCCTGCGTTTCTCTTCAAAAGTTGCAACTTTTCTATTATCAGACTTCATTTATATAGTAATGCTTAAATTTTATAAAAAACTTCCATAGCAATGGCAATTTATGAAATTAATATAGCATTACAATGTATATAAGACGTTTAACTAAAAAAATAAATTATGAGTAAGTCAGCAAATTATTTAATCTCTGGTGTTTGGAAAGATTCAAATGACAACATTACACATGTAATGTTGCATTTGGTAAATGATGGAGATTCATGGAGTATGGGTGAAAAAACATCAGAAGCCAATGCCATAGCATTATTAAAAAAAGGAAATATTATTAAGACAGTAGTATGGGGTTATCCTGGATGGAGTATTAAATCCAAGGTAACATATATTCAGAGAGCTGGAAAAGAATATTTAAGGAGCGAGGCAAATACAACTACAAAAGATAATTTAGACAATTTAATATCAATGAAAGCAATTAAATAATTATAAATATGGATAAAAATTTACATTTAGATTCGGTAATTAAAACTCATCAAATTACCAAAGAAGAGCAGCTTTTAACTAAGCACAAAGACAAAAGCAAAGAAGTTAAAGAGGCTTTAGAGGAAAAGTACGAAAGTAATATATACTCTCCTTTTAATTCTGGTTCATATGCAAAAAATACTGCTATGAATACCAAATTTGATTTTGACATGGTATGCCCTTTTAAAAGAAATGCATTTGGCTCTAATGGCACATTAAAACAGATGTACGAAGATGTTTTTGATTTTTTATATGAGAAATATAAAGACGAGGCAAATGTTAGAAAACAAAAAGTTTCTATTGGAATTGAGTTTTTTGCCGATGAAGACGGTGATATTGTAAAGATTGATGTTGTTCCTGGAAGAGAATTAAATCAAAATCAATACAAAGATGATGAAAACCTGAATCTCTATGTCTACTATAAATATGGAAACTTTGATCAGGGCAGTGAGAGAATTAAAACCAATGTACAAGCTCAAATCAAAAATATTAAAGATAGAGCTACCAAAGAAAAAGATTCCATTAGAAAGGTCATCCGCCTGCTTAAAGTATGGAAAAACACCAAATATAATTACCCTGTAAAATCTTTCTTTTTGGAATTGATTACAATTAAAGCTTTTGACAATAAAGATGTATCAGGGAATTTATGGAGTAAACTGGAAACTGTATTGCAGTATATTCGTGACGAAGTCACTGGCGAAAGTTTTACATTGAAAGATCCAGGAAATAGTTCTAATGACTTAATTGAAACTTTAACGACATCAGAGAGACAGACCCTGTCTGATGATATGAAGAATATGCTTGAAAGAATTGAAGATAACGATGAAAATATAAAAACTTATTTCCCTGAAAATTCAAAATTTGTTGAGGAAGAAGAAAGTGATAACAAATACGAAAACAAAGGAAACGGATTCTATTCTAATCCACCAAAAAATGAAAGATTCGGTTAAGTGATGGACAAAAGACTAAATACAATCCAGCAAATTTTTTCTGAACTAAATGGGATTTCAATTGAGACCCCATTTAGTTCAGATTTAGAATTTAATATAGTTGGAAAAATTAAAGTTCCAGTCGAGTCAACAGACGATTATTTATTTTTTGATGTTAAGATTTATCCCGAGTATCCATTAAAAAGAATGGATACAGAATCTATTACTTTTTCCAACAGCGATTATCTGGAGTATGGACATGTAATGGGTGATGGTTCAATTTGTATACATACTTCTCACCATACCGATTTAAAGAAAAAAATTGAGATAGATATTAATTCACTAAAAAGATGGATCTGGAAATACTATTTAAATAAAGATAATGACAAGCATTATGAACATTTGATTTTACAGCCTAAAGAATTTAAGGGGAATCATTTTTCTTTTTTGTTTACTGAAGTCGACCACGTTTTCAGCAATCAACAATTTGGTTTTTTCGAGTATTCAAAAATAAATAACGGATTGTATCATGAAAAGATTATTAAAAATAATCTTATTCAGGAGTTCAGAGATTCTTCAAATAAAAAGCTTACAGCGTGTAATTGGAGTAGTTCAATACAACAATTAACCAACAAAGATCTTGGTATCTATATTTTTTTAGATAATCCTCCTGCTAAAATGGGTAAATTTATAATAAGCAAGTGGGAAGATTTAGAAGGTTTAGTCAACCAAAATTTTCATAGTTTTCTCTATAGTATCCAGAAAAAAAATTTGAAACTGAAAGGAAAACCAATTCCTTTTTTAATAGGTTATAGAATATCAGATAAAGAAATACACTGGCAGGTTGCTATTTTAGAGATTGGAAATTTTCCAATTGAGACCTATAAAGAGAACAAAGTTTGGAAAGGTAAATTTATCAATGAAGACATTATATGGGGTATCACTAAAAATTGCTCTTATGACTACTTCTTTGGCAAAGGTAGATTAAATGAGAAGATTACTAAAAGCAAAATACTCATTATTGGCATAGGTGCAATAGGCAGTATGGTTGCAACAACGTTGACTAGATGTGGTTGCACCAGTATTGATGTAGTTGACTATGATATTAAAGAACCTGAAAATGTATGTAGATCAGAATACTCTTTTTTGACAGGTATTTGTAATAAAGTAGATGATTTGTCCAATGAACTATTCTCAATATCTCCTTTTGTTGAAATTGGAATAATTAATCCAATTATGTTTCATCTTGATTCAAAAATAGACCATGGACTACACAATAGTAATAATGAATTGCAAAAAAAACTACTTCATTATGATATGATTATAGATTGTTCGACAGATAACGATTTGTTGTATGTTTTAAGTAAGTTAGAACTTAATAGATTTATAACACTATCAATAACCAATAATGCTAAAGAGCTTGTTTGTTCAGTTGAACCAAATAGTTATAATTGGGTAATGAATCAATATGAAAATGTTTTGGAGAATGAAATGGAAAATTTACATAACCCAACCGGATGTTGGAGTCCTACTTTTAAGGCTTCATATAATGACATCAACACATTGGTTCAATTTGCCATTAAACATATTAATATCAAATTGAGTGATGATAGTAAGAGTTTGAGAAACTTTGTTTTAAAAACGAACGAGAGCGATGTATTTTCAATAAAATTAGATGAGTTTTGATGTATAGAATTAATGAATTAGGTTTAACATTGGAAATAGAAGATAGTCTATTATGTAATTTAATAGATATTGGGATAAAACATTATCCGAATGAATTTGGTGGCTTTTTAATCGGAAATTATTCAGAGACTCAAACCCATCTAAAGATAACAGATACAATTTTGCCAAATAAATTTAAAGGAACACCTTATTTGTTTGAGAGGGATACGATAGGTATTGATGATAGATTAAAACAATTTTATGCTGAAAAACCTAAGAAATATTATCTGGGTGAGTGGCATACTCATCCAAATAATTTACCAATACCCAGCAGTACTGATTTAAATGCCATTAATTCAATTGCAAATCATCCTGAAGTTTCAACTAAAAATCCTGTAATGCTGATTATAGGTTATAAAAAGACCAAAGTTGAGCTTGGTTTTTATATCCAATTTAAAAATAAATTATATAGATATGAGTAATAAAATAAATATAGGTGACTTATTTGCTGGATTGCAGAATCAAATGGTTGCCCAACTAAATACTAACAGAGAATTCATTTTACATTCTGGGTCAAAAGGAGATTCCTTAGAAAACGTTTGGATCGAATGGCTGCGAAAATATTTACCTAATAGATATTGTGTTGACAAAGCAATTGTGATTGATAGTACAGGAAGTTTAAGCCATCAATTAGACTTAGTAATTTATGATCAGCAATACACACCTTTCGTTTTTACTCAAAATGGCATTCATTATATTCCTGCTGAGGGTGTGTATGCAGTTTTTGAAGTTAAGCCTGATTTTCAGGGCAACGTAGCGAGTGATAATTTTTTTGAATACACAGGGAAAAAAATTGAAAGTGTAAGGAAATTAAAAAGAACTTCTGTGGGTATAATTAATGCTGGAATACCTCAAAGTCCTCGGGCATTGACAAAAATAGTTGGAGGTATTTTAGCTAGCACTAATACCTACGCAAAAAATAATAATACTATTGAATCACATTTAAAAAGTTTAACAGGATTACAAAGCATTGAAATGGGGTGTGCCGTAGATTATGGTAGCTTTTATGTTAATTATGATGGAGAGGAAAACATATCAAATACAAATTTTGAGGAACGCATAACAAATTACTACCTTGAGAGGACTTTTAACAGTACTACATTTAGTAAAAAAGAAAACTCTTTAGTCACTTTTTTTCTTCAACTCACAAGATATTTGCAACAGTCTATTGGAACTGTAGCAGCTATAGACTTGAATGCGTATGCTAAGGCTGTTGGATTTGAAATTGATGAAAAGATATAAAAATAAATTGCCTTAAAAAAGTTTGGTCAAGCAATATATTAACTAAATCCTTGAAAAAAGATTCCAATTAATTGCCTTCGTCTGGATGTGGTGTTTTGTTTGAAAGTATTTTTGCAATGCCTTTGTTCGGCATTAATCCCAATTTACAGTTTTCGGCAAGTTTAAATTCTGTCATTCCCGGAACATTCAGGTCAGGATTTTTGCGGAATAGTTTGGAGTAAAATTCTGCACTTGCTTGTTGGTCATTTACGTGCAGAATGGTTTCTATGAGTTGTATGTGTTTCATTTATTGCTCAAATTTTTAATTCAGTTTTAAATATATCCTGTTTGCTAAGGTCTGTAAGTCTGCGGTATCGGTATTACAAAGGATGATTAAAATTTTATCAAAGTCTTTGTTTACGATAATTTCAGCATTAAATCCGTCAATACTTCCGCTTCTTCTGTACACATTTTCTTTGTCGTCATAGTAAAATCCAAATGTAGGTTTGCCGGAAAGCCAGTCTCCAAAATCATCGGTTTGGGTTTTTAGAAGAAATTCATTTTTTGACTTTTCGGAAATCAGTTTATTGTCTTTTAGAGCTAATAAAAATTTGTATAAATCTTCGGTAGTCGAATACATTCCACCAGCTCCGAAATAATTAGAAATATATCTTCTGTCGTTAAATAGAGGCTTTTCTTTTTCGCCTTCTCCAAATGAATAGTTATGATAGCCGTAAGCTAAGTTTTTGATGATGTCGTTTTCACTTACAAATCCTGTGTTTTCCAGTTTCAGCGGTTGGATAATCATATCTTCGATTGATTGTGAAAACGTCTTCTTTGTAATGTTTTCGATGACTTTGGAGAGTAAAACAAAATCGACATTGTTATAGTTGAATTTCAACGTATCGTTTGATGATTTCTTTACAAAGTTCCTGATGTAATCGTCTATAGAATACTTATTCACCACTGCTTTGATGGGTTCATTTTCCAATCCTGAATGATGTGTCATCAAATCCCGAATAGTTATGTCATTGCAATTTTCAGGAAGATTAGGAATGTATTTTCCAATTTTATCTTTCAAGTCAATTAGTCCTTTTTCCTGAAGCTGCAAAACGGCAATTGAGGTAAATAGTTTGGTTACGGAAGCAATCGGGAACCGTGTATTATTATCAATTGCTACATCAAACTGAATATTAGAAAATCCTTTGTTGATTTTTACGGATTGCTTTCCATCTGCATAGAAAACAGTGCCGTTGAAATGTCCTTTTTCAAATTCGCTGTTTACGATTTGCTGAATGTCGTTTTGCCCTAATACAATTAAGGGTAAGAATAAAAATATTGTAAAGTAGAATTTTATCATTTGTTGCTATAAATCATTAAATCTAATTAATTCATATTCGGGAGAACTTTCGAAAAACACTTTAAAAAAATCGGTATTGGATGAGCCAAAAAGTATCAATATTCTATCTTCTTCAGAAGTAATATTTTGGGTTATTTTGTGTAAAATCCTGATGTTTCTGCTTATTATATCTAAAGTTAAATCATCAGCACCTTCTATATTTTTATCTTTAAATGAAATTAAGAAAATACTATATAATCCTCTTTGTTGGTATATTTCAGAATTTAGGTGTTTGAAGTAATCCAATAATGAATTTTCTAACAAGTATTTGTCATCTAATTTGTACCATTCGTAATATTTAGCAAGAGTCGATGATATTTTTTTATTATTCCCTTTTTCCTTTAATGATTTAATATAATTTTTTGTGCTGTCATTTTCAAAAAGGTCGTGAGCAATCGTTTTTGTATCTACTGCATAAATTGTATCCAAATCAAACTTATCTGATAATCTGAATGCTATTTGATCGATTTCATCTGCTGTTAATTTGTACTTCCCTTTTTGATAATTTCTGTAGTTTGTCATCAGAATATTATCTTTATTGAAGTCTTCTACAAAAATTTTATTTGGTTTGAATTTAGCGATGTAATCAACAAGTTCTAATACTTCTTTTTGTCTTTCTTCGGATAAAATGTTTACTCGATTAAGCTCTTCCGTTTTATATTGATCTTGATCAAAATATGCAAAATGAAAAGTCCCTACGAGTAAAACCTTTGGTGTGACTTTGTTTTCCCTTAAAATACTGTCTGATTTATTTGTGCTTTCAGTAGAAAAGGACTTAAAAGTATTATGAAGTAAAAATATAATGATTTCATTTTTTTGTTTTTTAATTATAGTTTCTGCTTATTTCCTTTGTCATCAATTTTGTATTCCGTTCCGTTTTCAATGAGAATACCTTTTGTTTTTCCAGTGTTTTTCTCCTGTCCGTGCTTAATGTCTGTATTGATGGTTTTGCTGTTAAACTCTTTAGTGATATCATCTTTTACCGTATGTCCGAAAACGATTTTATCTGCATCATAAAATGCAAGGACTTGGTTCAGCTCTTTTTCTGTAATCTTAGGGTAATATTTATAATCCATTGCTAAGCCACGATACCAATAAATACCTTTTTTACCCGATATAAAATTTTTGACTTTATTGTTTTCTTCCTCTTCGTAAAGGTCTTTATCCCAATTATCCCTTGCAATCCTGTTGATGTCGGAAACAGAAACTTTATACTTCAAAATTTCGGGGCTTAAACCAGCGTGTACAAAAATGTAATTGCCTATTTTTTCCATCACGTTTTTGGAACGTAACCATTTACCTAATTCGGTTTCATCGGAATACATAAGCCTTACCGCCTTATCCCAATCATTTTCCTTGCTTATTGTTTGTGAAGCTTTGATGTATCTTCTATCGTTATAGCTCCATTTTCCCTGAAAATTCATTATCTCGTGATTACCTAAAATATAATGCACTTTTCCGCCCTGGCTTTCTGCCTGTTTTTCCAATTTGTAAATAAGCCAAAGAACCGGAACTACATTGTTTCCTCTGTCCACAAAATCGCCATTTAAAACCAAATGACCATTCCCAAAAATCCAGTTGTAATCGGCATCCATTATTTTATTAGCCATCAAAAAACTGCTAAAGCCGTCAAAATTTCCTTCAATATCCGAAAGGGCAACTATTTTGTCGGGCATTTCATACACATCCTGCGGTTTTGAAATTTGCCTTTCTAACAGAAAAGAAAACCTATCTTTTGAACTGTTGTTTACCTCAACTAAAATAGTATCGGAAACATTGATTTTTAGGGTTTCAATTTTGTTATCCGAAGTAACATAATACGCTGTGTCGGCAATAATATAAGGACCATCTACACCGTCAAACTCAGCTTTCATTCTATCATTGGTGCGAAAAGCAAATTCTTCATCATCTTTCCAAAGTGCTTCCAATCCCGACCAATAAAAACGGGAACCGTCAGTGTTTACTTTAGTAAAACCAAAAATAAGTATGGCTAAGAAGTAAAATGAACACACTAAAATGACTAACCATTTCAGCAATTTCAAGGTAATTTTTAAGGGTTTATTCATTTATATTTTTTTAGTTTTATTGATAATCAATTTTACAAATAACAGAAATAAAAGAGCCAGTATAATCGCTCCTAAATATCCTTCGTTTCCGAAAAGCCAATGCGTGTCAAGATTACTTTGAATGATCAGATAATTGTTGCCAAAATGCAATCCGATAGGAAGCCAGATGGTTTTGAAATAGAAATATACAATCGTTAAAAAAGCTCCTGCAAAAAACAAAGTCGGACCTGTTTTTAGCAGATTGATTTCGGGATTGAGCAAATGAACCATCATAAACAGCAATCCAATGGTTATGGATATATGGATTGCTGATAAGTTTCTGTTGCAATAATTGAGGAAAATGCCACGAAACCAAAGCTCTTCCCAAGCTACGATAGCTAAAGTTACAGCAATAGAAGAAAGCGTAAATTTTGTGTCAAATTTTAGTTCGCTGAATTGTGTTGCTCCTGTTAAAAGCCCTGCCAAAACGGGACTAATAGCAATCAATCCACCTGCAACAATTCCAACAGGTAGCAAGTATATCTTCTTTATTGACCAAAAACTTTGGATTTCAGATTTTAAGTTGAAAATTTTTGCGGTTGCAATATTTACGATGATAAACAACGCCAAAAGGATAAAAGCAGAATTAAGCCCAGCCGGAGTTTTAAAGAGTTGAGCAATTCCCATTACCAACATTCCTACAATCAGGAAGATTAGGATAGTGAGGTAGCTTTTTAGTTTTGGTGCGTGTTTCATTTATTCCTCAATATTAAATTCAGCATAAACATTGTAATTCTCTTTGGTTTGCTGAAAGTTTGATTTCAGGTAATACTTCACAATCCTGTATATTCTTGCGGTGTAATGGTTCAGGTAGATCTAAACATATACCAACCTTCTTCAATTTCTTGGATAAAAAATATTTTTTTAGGATTTATGATGGGAATTTTGATTTTGTCTGAAGTATAAAAATAGCCAACTGCTTCATAGCCATTTTCACTGATTATGAATGTAAGGCAATTGTCCAAGCCTTGAAAATGTTCAGTAATATTCGAAATACTTAATCCTGAATAATAGTTCTCTGAAAAAAATGCATTCTTTTCAGAGTTATTATACCCTGGATTGTTGGTTACAAAATTGTCAAACTGTTTTTTTAATTTCTCAAAATCTTTCTTGTTTTGTCTTAAGTAATTTACAATCTGCTCATCAGAATTTAAGGCTAAATCATATACAGATTTCATATAATTGAACTGTTCTTTTGAAGTAAATATTTTTCTTTCATCATTGCTTTTTATGATACTGTCAATCTGCTTTTTGTCAAGATTGTTCAGCATTTTTAGATAATGTTTTTCAGTGGAACCTTCATAGTGTTGCCAATCAAACAATTTCCAACGTGACTCATTTCTATGAAAATACAGGTAAAAGTTGAGGTCGTTATTTTCTTTTCCCTTAGCCGTTACGCTGACAACTTCAACATTATCTTTTATGGGAGTACTTTTAAAAGTTAGATTGTACAGTGTTCTTAATTCTTTAAAATCAAATTTTGTTTCAAAATCTTCTGCGTAAAATTCCGAATTATCGGTACTTTCAGTAAGTATTTTCCTTGCTAAGTCAATTGGTTTTGTTTGTGCTGAACAGGAATATCCAACTGCGAAAAGGAGAAATATAATTAATAATATTTTTTTCATAATCGGGTCTGTGTTTTATGTTATATATAATTAATCTGTTGTATTATTTTTTTTAAATTTTCAGGTATAACAGGTTGTGAAGTCTGGTAATAGTTTCCTACTTCAGACCAGCTAAAACCATTTAAATTATTTAAATCTGAAGATCTCCATACTCCATAATTTATGCCTCTGGTACTATTCATTTCTCTTAAAGTACCATCGTCTTTATAATCAAACAAATAATACTCATCTTCAGTGAAACTGAAATATTTTTTTATCGTATTTGGAATGGGAGTATTGGTTATTTTATCGATGTCCTGCGATAAAATAATCTTATTTTCCCCATTTTTTAGAAACCTGCTTTTGGACAGGATGTTATTGTTCATATAGCTTTCAATATACCCCATTTTATATATTCCAAAATTTTCAAAATGTGTAGTAATATGTACAGCGGTTTCAGGAGCATATTTTGAAAGAATTTCAGAAATAGTCTCGTTCTGACTTTTTTGATAATCGACTCTACTAATTATACCGTCCACATATAGTTCTTCACTCTTCAAACTATCGTCAATTTTTTCAATTTTTGTGTAGTCTTTTAATAACGGTAACTGATTTTGAGTTACTTCGTTACCAAATTCATTTTTATATTCAATTGTTGTTGCCATAATTAAATTGGTATTATTGGTTCTGCATTTTTATAATATTCAAATCCCTGCCAGGTAAATTTTATGCCAGGTTTGCCAATATCCCAGCCAAATATATCCCCTTGTGGATCTTGGTAATTATGAATTATAAAGCAACTGCCATCTTCATTATACTCAAATACATATTTCAATTCCCCGTTTTCGTAATAATTTTTATCGGTTTCGGTACTGATTTGAGATAATTGTCCATCTACTAATTTGTATTTTGTAAAGCATATACACTCGCCATTGATGTTTCTGACGAAGTAAAGGTCAATATATTAGCATCAGGATAAGCGTGGCCTTCTACTAAACATAGATCGTACATGCTATTTATTTATTCCAAGGCTGTCATAATTATCAGTAAAAGCCATGAACAACTTAAAATATCATTTATTGTTGTAAATAATCTCGCCATGCTTCAACTATAACTTTAAAATCAGATGTAGGTAGCGTAAAATCTGGCTGAATATTATTATTTTCTTCCCACTCTTCCATATCCTGATATATTTTAGTTTCTGTTGCAGTAATATGTGCTAAATACGTACTTTGTGTTTGACCACCTCCTAATGGATGAATGTGATTTAATACCTCCGTAATATCATTTAATAATTGGTTTACCTTATTTGCTGTATTTAAATCTGTTATATATGCAGACAGCATATCACTGATAGTTAATATCGATTTTACATTGGTGTTAAAAAGATTTCTAACCACAAATTTTACTTTATATTGATTTAATACGCTCATAAGTTATTCCAAACATTTTTTGCCAAGAAAGTAATATTTCTTTTTAGTTTTCAGAAGCAGTTTCAAATTCAATTTTTCGATCAAAATCAAGATTTAGGTTTAGAATCTGTGATAGCTGATCTTTATTGTTTCCTAGATTTTTGTTGATTACAATTCCCGAAATATTAAATCCCATTTTATTTTACTTTACTTTTAAGCTTTTTTCATTTCCTTTAGCTGCATACTATTTGATATGCATTTTCGATAGTTTGGGTAAATGGACTTTTAATCATTTCTCCAGTTATCTGCAGCCAGGGGTTATTGTCATTCCATTTTTTTAATTCAGTAATAGCGTTTATTATTCTGCCATTTTTTGCATCAACTTTAGGAAAATAAATTTTAATAAAGTTTTCAATATTGTCACTGATTTCCCCTTCTGTTTCCCCAATTTTTAATAGTGTTGGAATGATAGCAAAACTGTTCTCTATATTATTAATTTCTTCTTCATTGTAATTGATTGTATAAAAATCCACACATAACAGACCATGATTGAATAAGTAAATCTGATCCGAAGTCCAATTGCTTAAATCATCAGTTAATCTGCTCCAATCATCATTGTCAAATTCAAACAAAATCCGACGAATATCCTCATATCCATTTCCCTGAGTCCAAAAATCACTATCCCACTCTTCATGTGTCAATAGGAACGAGTAGAGCTTTAACACTAAATTATTTGTTGATTCAGTACGGCAATTTTCTTTATACTTCTGTTTAATTATTTCAAAATCATTTCTCAACATATTTTATTGGCTTTATTAAGTATTTTATGTATCAACGCAGTTTTTTTGTTTTTCTGTAATTTCTTTCACCCAATATTCATAAGTGGTTCTTTCGATATATCTTTTGGCAATTAGTTCATTTAGTTTGCTTTTTATCTGTAAAAGTAATTCAAATGCTATATCTTGATTTTCAAAGAAATAAAACATATCATCTAATAAAACACGAGCAGTTGACGCTGGTAACAAAACAAAAAGATAACCATAAAAATAATTATCATCTAATAAATTACCATTAGAATCACCTTTTGAAAATACTTTCGCTAAAATTTCCAACTCCTTATCGTCCCATAATATTAAGTCAAGCTTTAATTGCTCAAAATCTTCTTTTGTAAATCTTTTAATGATGTTAATTGCTTTGTCAGATAGTCCGTCAATTTCATCAAATGCTTGAAACGATATCGTTAATGAAGAGATTTCTTGCCTTAATTCACTTATTTTTTGTTTTATGATGTTATATTCAGTAGAAAGCTTTCGAGCCTCATAAATTCTAGAGCATTGAATATTGTAGTACGGCATTTTATTATGTTCATTGACTTCAATCCAATTAATAATGGAGTTTAAAAGCTCAATTGGTTTTGGCTCACCTTTCAAAATCACATCAGAGGCATTTTCCAAAATATCCAATCTTTCAGATTCATCTTTTAAATTAGCTAATAAAAAAGTCAGAAAATAGCTTTGTTTGCTAAAGGTGATTTCATCCTTAAAACCATAAATAAAACACTCAACAAGAATTTCAATTTGTTCACTATTCCATTTAAGAACTTCCGATCCAAGGTTGGCTATGTCATCGCTATCAAAATCTTTGAATATCTTCAAGACATCAATATTTCCAATTATGTACCAATACTCACTATCTCCGTATTCGGTGTTAGTAATAAAATCATAAAGGCGTTTTATTTTTGAATTTGTAATCATTTTAAAAAGTTAGATTTAGTAATTAATATGCTCCATTTACTTCATCATTAAACAGGTGTGATTGGTTCAGCATTTTGATAATAGCTTCCTACCTCTGACCAGCTAAAGCCATCTAAATCATTCAGATCATTCAGATACCAACAACCGGCATTTTTATTGTAGGTGCTGTCCATACTCTTTATTGTACCATCGCTATTGTAATCAAAAGTATAATATTCGTCTTTGTTAAAATAAAAACACTTTGAAACCGTGCCTGGAATCGGGTTTCCATTTGTTATACTTAGAGCTTGAAAAAATATTTGTCTACCAATACTGTTTTCTAAAATTTGTCCCATAAAAGCTAAATTACCATTAAAGTAATTTTGCTCTTTAATCATTTGGTAACTACCAAATGATTGTTCCAATGACATAATTTTGATAGTAATATCATTGGGAAACATTGCTAATATTTCAGGAATACTTTCATTAATTTTAAAAAAGGTAACGTATGTAAGATTTCCTGATGCTATTTCTTTTTCTATCTTAGAAAGATTACCTTCTTTGGTAATCTCTATATAATCACCTATTATTAATGCTTCTTCTTTTGTTATGCTTTCTCCATTCTTATTTTTATATTCAATTCTTGTTGCCATAATTAAATTGGTATTATTGGTTCTGCATTTTTATAATATTCAAATCCCTGCCATGTGAAATTATATGGATTATTACCGACTCCGATCTCGTTTGGTAATATAATATGATGATCAGTGTCAACAACATTGTTAGGGTCGAGCACGGTAAGTTTTTCGAAGTTTCCGGTCAAATCATCGTAGATAAATTCATATGTGATATTATTTTGTTCATCAAAATATGATTTTTCAAAATAGACTAACTGACTTGTTAATGGATCTAATGCCCTGTAATATATTGGATAAGGAGAGCCGTCATTATATACCTCAATATGCTTTTCTATTAACTCGTTCTTTAAATTATATGTTTCTTTATCATACCTTCTGTATATACCACTAATTACTTCATTTTTGAAAAATGAAATTGTGAAATTTGAGTACTTCTGTCTGATTTGATTTGGATTTTCACTATGATCTAGATAATAATTGATATGCACTAGTTTTTGTTTATCAAATACCTCCTCAAATTTCAATTTATTATTAATGAGTGTTTGTTTGATATATTCATTTATAACTGAAGCTTGGTTTGCTGTAATAGATTCAGCGAAGCCATTTAAATATTTAGTTGTTGTTGCCATAATTAAACAGGTATTATCGGTTCTGCGTTTTTATAGTATTCAAATCCTTCCCAGGTAAATTTTATGTCAGGTTTGCCAATATCCCAGCCAAATATATCCCCTTGTGGATCTTGGTAATTATGAATCATAAAGCAACTGCCATCTTCATTATACTCAAATACGTATTTCAATTCCCCGGTTTCGTAATAATTTTTATCGGTTTCGGTACTGATTTGAGATAATTGTCCGTCTACTAATTTGTATTTTGTAAAGCATATACACTCGCCATTACTGTTTTCAACACTTACATTTTTATCCGTTTCAATTCCATCTTTATGATTTTTGTACTCTGTTATTTTAAAAGAATTTTCAAAATATTCATAGACGATGGTAGCATTTATTTCATTCTTTAAAATATCCGTTATTTCATACTGACTATAAGCATAATAAAGCGTTTGATATAGTTGATCGTCCTGATAACGCTTTTCAAAAATTATTTTTTCATTAATAAAAAACAATTCTGAATGATAGTTTTCACCGTAAGGCAGTTTTTTATTTTTGACAGAAATTTCTTTGTCATTCTTTATTAAAAAATCTGGAATTCTATTCATAATAATTTGGTATGTTTTCTCAATCTGTTACTATTTCTCATAATAAATTATTATCAAATCTTTTTCGGTAATGGGTTGATAGGTATTTACTTCTGCTCCTACAATGTTTTTGTTTCGTAGCTTCTTAAATCTGAATTTCTCTTTTTTGATAATATCAACAGCCTGAACGTATTTTTCTTTTTTGTAATCAACACCAAGCAGCATAATTCCCTCCAATGCCAACAGGTTGACTTTGCTGTCATAATCAATTCCATTATTGTAATTGTTCAGATAATCAGTTACCGCTTTTTCTTTGGATGAAATTTCTATAATTTCCGGTCTTCCCAATCCGCAAGTGCCAAAGGTTTGAATGTATTTATTCTCTGTTGGATGTTTTTGGTCGTATTCAAACTTGCCCAATAGTAATTCGGTTTTGGTTTTGCTGTTTACGGAATTTGAGTTTAGTACAGCAAATAAATTGATCTGGTTTTCTATCAAATAGATTCTTTCATTTTTTGATACCTGAAAATGCTGAAACAAATCCTGCGTTTTATCTTCTGAAAAAATAGCATTCCAGATAGAATCTTTTTCCTCTTTACTTAAAACATAAGTGTTTTTATAGATTGGCGGAATAGATGATTTTGGTTCTGGGTATTTACCATTCAAAGTTGAAATGATATTGATGAAAGAATCTTTTGCAACCACAAGCGAATCCTGCCCGAAAGCGAAATTTGATAAACTATCCGAAGAAGCCTTCAGATTTAAAATAGTTTTTCCATAGTTCGGACAACAAGGACAATCTGTCTGACAACAGATATGACTGTGTGCACAATCACGTGAAGACAAACGAAATTTATCCTCAAAACTTATTGAATCATTCTGCCCGAAAGCAAAATGAGATATGAAAAGAAGAATAAAAAATGTGAATAGTTTTTGTTTCATTTGGGGGTTAATATTTGTGATATTTATTTAATGCTTTTCCTTAAAGCTGATAGAATTACTCTGTACTAATCATTTTTAATAAGCATGATAATTCAGCTCTTTCACATCAAGATTGTTTGAATTTCTGTAGAATGATATTGATTCTTCAGGAACCAAAACAGTAACAGCTTTTGTGCGTCCTGCAAAAATGCCCATTTGAATATCTACTGGTTTTATGGATAAGATTTTTAGTGTTTTCAGGGCATCGCATTGTACAAAAGCGGACATTCCAATTGTAGTTACATTTTCAGGCAAAGTAATTTCTGTTAGCTTTTTACATCTAAAAAATGCCCAAGGCTCAATTTTAGTAACGCTTTTTTCTATCATAACTTCTGATTTTGTTTCCGGACATTTTATCAAAATCGTTTTATCATAATTGTACAAAATACCATCAACAGATGAAAAATGTTGGTTGTGTTCATCTACAATGAACGACTCTATTGCATCGCAGCCATTGAATGCTGATAGTCCTATCCATTCAACATTGGCAGGAATATGAAAAACTTTGAGTGCGGAACAGTTGACAAAAGCGTGGTGAGGAATGCTATTAACAGCATCAGGTAAATCCATTTTCGTTATGTTTTTATTGCCCTCAAATGATTCGGTAACGAACGATGTAACAGAATCAGGAAATTCATAAAAAGCTCTTGTATCTGGAAGCTTGATAAGGGTTTTTATTTCCTTATCGTATAACACACCATCCAAAGAAGTAAAGTGCTGATTATTTTTATCCACTTCTATGGAAGTTAGGCGCTCACAACCTGAAAAAGCATACTGACCGATGAAAGCAACGTTTTCGGTAATATTAATTGATTTAAGTAGTTTGCAATTGGTAAAAGCAGTTGCATCTATCTGTGTTACAGATACAGGAATATTTATATCTTTTAATGCTTTACAATCTTCAAATGCTCTTTGCCGTATGGTATGAATGGTATTGGGCAGTTTAACAGAAAGAAGCCCGGAAGATTCATTGAAAGCTGCGTAACCTATTTCCTCAACAGTATATTCCTGGTTTTGGTAGGTTATCTTTTCAGGAATGCTTATATGTCCTTCATAATTCCCTTGTATTACTACAGCTTTGGCGTTTGGCATCAGTTGATAACTGATCTTATCTATTTCTATCGTCTGCCCGAAAGCAAAATGCGATAGAGAGATAAAGCAAAGGATTATGAATAGTTTAGTTTTCATTTTTATGTTCAATTTTTATGAGTTCGTTGATTGAGGTTCGGGAACCATAATAAAATCCTTTTCCTATATAATCTACTTCAAAAGCTCCGTCCTCTTTGTTTCTGTATATATGCACGTTAGGCGTATTAAAAGAGAACATAATTTTCTTATTGAAATCATATTTTATATATGGCAGTGATGATGAAACAAGATAAAACATATAAATTTTATCCTCTTTTTGAGAACTAAAAATAATTGTAGGAAAAGACGGAGCTGCCCACCATTTGTGATCCGCTTTCAATATTAAAGAATTTGAAGACGTGTCAGTTTCAAAATGTATTTCGTTGAATTTACTGCGATCCGTTTGAGAATAGAATACTTCAATATGCTCAACAGAAATATCCCTATCAAAAGTTATTTTTAGATTTATTAATCCACCATCATTAGTCTGCCCGAAAGCAAAATACGATAGAGAGACAAGAATAAGGATTATGTATAGTTTATTCTGCATTATTCATTTCAATTTTTATGAGTTCATTGATTGAGGTTCGGGAACCAAAATAAAATCCTTTTCCTATATAATCTACTTCAAAAGCTCCATCCTCCTTGTTTCTGTATATATGCACGTTAGGCGTATTAAAAGAGAATAGAATTTTCTTGTTGAATTTATCTTCTACATAAGGTGGCGAATATGATGAAACGAGATAAAACATAAAAGTTTTGTCTTTCTGCGGATAACTAAAAACAATTATTGGAAATGAAGGAGCAGCCCACCAATGATGATAACCTTTAATATTCAAAGTGTTATCGGTATTTTCTTTAGTGTAGTACATATTTTTAAAATCACTGCCATCATCTTTTACGTAGTACACGTCAATATCCTTTATTGAAATTTCCTTATCAAAAGCTATTTTGAGGTTTATTGTTCCGCTGCCGTTAGTCTGCCCGAAAGCGAAATGCGATAAGGAAATAAGGAAAAGAATTATGGATAGTTTAGTTTTCATAGCTATATGTTTTGAAAAAAGAATGAGTCCTATTGAATTTTGCTTTTTGCTTACCTGCTTTAAATTTTTTGAAAATGATTTCTGTATAAGACTCTTCTACAGGTTTTTCGGTGTGCATTAATTCAATTTCGTTCGTCTTTTTGTTTTTTCTGTAAATAATCGTTCTTAATCCGTTCTGATGAATTGCAGAACAAGGTCTGCTAAATTGTTGTGTCAAAACAAGTTTATTTCTATTGCCGATTTGAACAAACTCACTATCATTAGGAATTCCTAATAAGCTGAAATCTTGAACATAATATTCTAAATCTATTTTCACAAAATCCTAATCTTCAATAAAAAAACGATATTCATATTTTATCGTATCTACTTGTTCCAAAGCTATACGATAACGACAAACCGGTCCCTGCCCGAAAGCAAAATGCGACAGAGAAATAAGGAAAAGGATTATGTATAGTTTCAGGTTCATTATTTTGGATTGATTTTTATAAAAGTATTGTTAGCAGTAATAACTCCGAGTATTTCCGGAGATATTTGAATTAATGGTACTTGTGCTACCTTGTACACTCTTTTATTGTTTTCCCATTTAAAATCTACTTTGATAAAATAGGGATGGTTTGAGTTGGTAAAGAGAATTTCCTTATCCATATCATCCTTCAGAAATGTTTCCGTTTCGCTGATAAGATAAAACAATCGGTAGGTTTCAACTTTTTCGTTTGAACCATTTAAAGGTTTGTCTTCTTTGAATGAGAAAATTAGGGTTGGGAAATAATTTCCTGCACCTGCAATAGAATGGTTTACTCCGTTAAATATGATTTCGTTCTCCTCGTTTGTTTCATAGTTAATTGAAGTAATCCTATTGGCACTATATTCCGTATAAAAGATTTGAAGCTGCTCAACCGGTATGCTATTATCAAATTTGACTTTGAAATTAAAAGTATGACTGTCTCCTCGCTGTCCGAAAGCAAAATGCGAAAGGGAAAGGAGGAAAAGGATTATAGATAGTTTAGTTTTCATCTTGTAATTCTAATTTAACGAGTTTGTTTTTCGGTCTCGGTTCATATTCGTTTTCTCTTAGTTTGTGTATTGATTTATCTGCTTTTACTTGAATGATTTCATAAGGAGGCGTTTCTATTAAACGAACTTTACCTTCTTTTTTAAGTATTGGCACCAAGAAATGATTTAGGTCAATCAATCCCAAATCATATTGTTGTCTTCCTGCTGTTGATTGAACACATTCAAAATAAACAGGAATTAATTTTTCAGTGCCATTAAATATTACGTTTATATAAATCTCAGGGCATTTATATTTACGATAGTAATATGCTCCGAACGTCATAAAAATAGCACGAAAAGTAAATTCTTTACTAATAGTATCATAGTATATACTTACCTCTACATTTTCAGATTGAGTATATTCTTCTTCTACCAAGAAGTCTATTTTTTCAACTTTAGTGCCTGTTTTCTCAATACTGTCATTGATTTTGAATTTCACTTCACAATCATACGAAGCCAGTCTTTGCCCGAAAGCAAAATGCGAAAGGGAAAGGAGGAAAAGGAATGTGAGTAGTTTAGTTTTTATCATTTTTCAGTTTCTTTAATATAATTAATGAGTCTTTTTGATGGTTCGGTTCTGTTATAATCAAAACCCGAATCATAGTGTACATCTGGAGAAAACCGTAGTAGTTCTTTGTCATTTACTTTATATAGTAAATTCAATGCTTCGTCATTTAATCCTTTCTTGAATTTAATTTGTGCTAACCTTAGTCTTGATGCGTGGATAAACCTTAACCTATCATCTTGAATTTTTAAGTCTTCAATAAACGCAAAAATACGCTCCGCTTTTTCGGTTTCATTAATTGCCTGAAGCCACTTGGCTTCTGCGTACTTTACTTCTAAATTTTCTAATGAAATGGTATCATTCAGCTCGATATTTAATAGCTCAAAGCCTTTGGCTACCTTTTTAAAAAAATCGGGTTGCCTGGAATAGTTGAATGATCCGAGTAATTCCCATTCGTTATCCGTTTTTTTATTATAATCAGCTTGTTTCAAATTAATTGGATGTACAACAAAATCAATACTATACCTGTCAATATCTATCCCCTCTTTATCCAGATAGCCCATTGTAATTATAAGAAGTGATGCTTTGAATTTCGCAGGATCAATCTCATCTAATGTGTGATTTTCTATGTATTCGATAGCAGGATAAAATTCTACGTACATAAAATACTCCTCGGGTCCAATGCGTTGAGCATTCACGTTGAGGAAAGAGCATATCGAAATTAAAAGTATCAGATTTTTCATTGTTTTATTTTGATGGGTTAACCTTTATTAATTTATTGCTGATGGACATTTCATAAACAGGTAAAAAATAATGTGGCTTATTTGATATATCATATCGTATTTTCCCATTGACATTTTCATATCGAATGATGATGTTAGGATTTTCATTAGAAAATATCAGTTTCTCCCGAAAATCTTCATCAGCCGTACTAAATCCTGCTCTTGAAATAACTAAATAATACAAGTTCTGGATTTCTGCTTCTTCTTTTTCTATTTTTGTTAAACCCTCAAAATGGGAATCATAAATCTTTTTTCCCTTATGAGAAAATACAATAACAGGCATACCCGCTCCCACAACGTAATGATGATGTCCCGAAATTTCAATAGTATTTCTTAAACTATCCGGTTTGAAACTTATTCTTTCTACATTATTATTTAAGGCTTGGTAATAATACACTTCAATTTCTTCAACAGGAATATCATCTTCAAATGCGACACTGATGAAAAAATCACTTGAAGCAGAAGCCTGCCCGAAAGCCACACCCGAAAAGAGTATAAAGGCAATAATTATGTATAGTTTTTGTGTCATTTTTGTTATATTACTCAATGGTTTTGAACGTAAGGTTTTTATAATTGGGGTATTTCTTTTTATTGATTACAAAATCAATGGCATTTGCACAAATACCAATGCTTGGATTACACAGGGGCTCTCTTTTTTTATTATAGTTAATGTAAACGGTATCATTAATCATTTTTGCCGATACTCTTTCTGTTTCGGGAACATCTCCGCAACAATTTCCTCTCCAATAGCCAAGCCGTATGGTTGCGGTATTGTCTTTTTCCTGCCAGCCTTTTAATGCAGGCTTGTCATAGCTGTCTTTTGAGCGTTCAAAATAGAAATCAAATGAATCGAAATTTATTGTAGCGGGCAGATATATTTTAGGTGACTGGTCAAAATCTTTCAAATGGTCGTTGTCCTTAAATCGTAATGCTTCTGCTATTGCTTTTATTGCAGGCAACTTCTCTTGTAAAGGCAAAGCAGATAAGGAGTAATTCATACAACCCGAAGCGTAATAAAATCCTGTATAGATACTAAAACGTGCATTCAAACTGTCTAAAGCATCCCAGGTTTCACGGCTATGCTTCTCATCATAATGTGGAATACAATCAACATAATAATACTTTTTACTCCCTACGAGTTCTACTTTTTTGTAATTGAATTTGAACGGTTGAATTTCCAATGCCCGGCTTATACTATGTACCGTGTAACTTGCATTTTCTCTTTTTATATGATAGAATTTGTTTTGGTTGTAAGGGTCTAAACGTAGACCAGGCGTTCTTTTTTCTTCTTCACTTATTCTATCATAATACTCCCAATCACTTGTAATTAAAATGATTTCATTTTGCTCGCTCAAAAATGATTTTCTGTCAAAAAATAATTCAAGAGGAATACGCCTGTCGTGATTAACGATAACTATCGGTTCTTTTTGAGGTTTGATTAGAATATCTATCAGGAAATCTGTGCCGTCTGTGGTTACATATTGATGATGAATAGGTATCACATCATTAAACACCGTATCACGGATGCTCTGCCCGAAAGCTGTTCCCGATAAGAGTATAGTTGATATAAGTATGTATAGTTTTTGTTTCATTGTAAAATTAGTTTTCAATAAAACAGTTACATTTATTTTACTTCAATTGAAGTAACTGCTGTACTGTCTTGGTTATTTCTTTTATATAATGTTCAGTATTAAAATTTTCGGTTTTTTCATATTCTAAAGTTTGATTATTCCTAATCTGCCATTCATAAGTATTTTTTACCCAGTCAAGAAAATAAATCTTGTTATAAAAGAAGTCGGTACTTACTTCTACACGATCAGAATATCTGTCTTTTACTCTTATAGCTCTTACTTTTTCAACAAGAACGGGAGTGTTGTTTTTTAAATAAACCGATATACTTTCGTGTCCTTCCAGGTTTCCGTATGTGGATAGCTCGTTTTTCTTTTTGTCAAATACAAAATCACAATCATTGCAGTAATTTATCAATACCGTTTTTCCATTCTTTTTAAACACGGTAATTGTTACATTCTTTTCAGTAAAACCGTATTTTGCTTTTATATTGTCGGATACGATATGACTTTTTAAAGTGGAGTCACTTTTAATTTTGTATGATTCCTGTTTTATTTGCTCAACAGTTATGGGTACTTTTTGAGCATTTAAAACCACGCTCGAAAAGAATAAAAAAGAAAGTAGAATGTATAGTTTGTGAATCATTGTCCGGATTTTTTAGTTTGTTGTTTCACGTAAGCATATATTTCTTCAAAACCTATGGTCTGCCTCAATATAACAGGACAGGGATAGTGTCCTTGCGACGTTTCATTTGATGTTATTAATTCGTTGTCTTTAAAATATTGACTTCCTGTTACATACAGAGTACCACAGGAGGAATGGTTATTGTCATAAATAGAATAGCTCTTGTAAATCATTGCTCCCTTTTCAAAATAATAAGATACAGAAGAAGTATTTTCTACAGAGGTAATCATCACAACATCATCGCCGCTTAAATAGGCAACTATTTTTTGTCTGGATTTATCTTTCCTGATCTTAGTGGGGTTTACTTTCACTTTTTTGAATGAGGCATTTTTTAATCCATTCATTATGTTTAGGATTATGCCATCAATCCTTTTTATCTCCAAAGAATCAATTACCTTTTCCTGCCCGAAAACCACTCCCGATAAGAGGATAAAAGAAATCAGTATGGATAGTTTTTGCTTCATTTCTTGTTGTTTAAATTGTCAGCGTGTTTTTGTGCAATTGCATAAACCTCTTTAAAAGTATTATATAGCCAATCTGTTGCAATTGAGGAACTATAGCAAAAATCATTTGTATTGGTTCCCAATAATGTATCTTCCTTGTAATACAGTTTGTTTTCTATATCAATACAACCACAAGAACCCATTCTGCTACAATTTGTATATTTTTCATTTATATAAATCAATGAGCCTTTTATAAAAAAATCTCTAAGCCCGTTAGGCTCACTCTTTACTGTAATTCTGAAGGGGACTTCAGCTATTGACACTCTTACTATTTCTTTATCTTTTAAATAAACCTTTATGTTGTAAAGTTGCTCTTTACCAAAGTAGTTTGAAAGTGTAATACTGTCAATCGTTATTTTTTGAAGCGTACTGTCAGATAATGTTGTATTGACAGTACTTTCAATCCTCTTTATTTCCAAAGAATCAACAACCTTTTCCTGTCCGAAAGCCATTCCAGACAAGAGGATAAAAGAAATTAATATAAATAGTTTGTGCTTCATTGGTTTATATTTTAGCGGTTAAAGTAGGCAGAACCTTTTTATTTTTCGGGCACACTTGGTAAAGTATGCGTTTCACTGGGTAAACTGATTACTAAAACTTCTGGTATGATTTATTCCCTATATACATAGATGACAAAATCACATAAATGGTTGGAAATCATCGAGTTTTTCATCCTGTGCATCTCAAAAACAATACCAGAATACTGTACCTGACAGGTTCAATCAATTTTGGATATTCCTTAGACTCAAAAAGTTAAAGAAGGTAAAATGTCCTATTATACTTTCCCTACTCATTAAACCATTTCATTATTTTCTCGATAACCATTTTCCAACCGTCAATTTCGGGTTTGTCTAAAATTCTAAAAGAGTGGTCTGCATCTTCTATAAGTTCTAACTCTACGTTTCTACCTTTTGTTAGCAAACTTATATAAGCAATCGTAGCCGTTTCTGGAAAAACAGCTTTATCAGCCGTTCCTTGTACCAATAAAATTTTTCCGTTATAATTTGTTAATTCATCAATTACAGAAGTTGTCAACATACTAGACCATCTTAAATAGGTAAACCCCCAAAATTTCTTTTCAGTACTCTTAGGGTCAGCCAAAATATCTTTCCATCTGTTTGTAAGATACTGAAGACGTTGTTCGGAAGTGGGCATATTATGTTCTTTTGTATTGAAAAAAGTACCGTCTTCTGCCAGTTTATATAAACTGTAAAGTTGAGAAGCTCCTTCTCCCGCCATAATTACAACATTGGAAACTTGATCTTTCATTAAATTAGCTACTCGTGCTGCTACAATACCACCTTCTGAATGACCGGCAACTAGTATTTTAGTTTTATCTATTTTTTTATTTTCTAAGACATAGTTTATAGCATCGATAATTGAATTACTTCGACTTTCAAGAGAAAAACTTTCTTGAAACGCTTTAGTTTCTTCTGTTTGCAAGTAATTTACACCAGGTTTTTCTACTATTAGAATTCTATAGTTTGCCTTACCAACATCTGCCCAGATAGAGTGTCCGGAAGTTGGAATTATTTTTCCGTTTCTTTCATTAAATAATGAATTCCAACCAGAACCTTGGATATAAACTACTAAAGGCAAATTCTCTTTTTGTTTATTTACTGATAAATAGAATGTGAGTGTGCTGTTTGAGGTTTTTAATTCATATTTATCATAAGGCTGATTAGGTAAAGATTCAATTTTTGCTTTTTGTCCGAATGTATTTCCTGCAATAAGCAGGATAAATACGATTATTAATAGTTTTTTCATTTTACTTTGTCTTGAATTTTATTTCGTAATCCTTTATTGAAATCCCTTCAGGCGATTTGAAAGACAATCCGGTTAGGACAAATTCATAATTTTTATTTTCTTTCAATTCCCATTCGATGGTAACTGATTTTTTGTCTTCTGAATAGGTTATTTTCTTAAAATCAGGAAAAGCATCTTCATCTTCTCCGTAATTTATAGAATGTCCTTTTCCTAATAATGGTTTATCAAAGTTGATTGTAATTTTATTTAATGAGTGTTTTACTTTTTGCTCTCCATTTTTAAATTCGTTAATTGAAACGATTTTCGGTCTTTTTTTATCGAAATTTTCATTGTAAAGGTCAATTCTACTTGCGTATGTGTCATAAGTTTTTATCAAATTAGGCATATAGCTTTCTAATGTGGGATATTTATTTCTCTTTTGGTCAAAGCGTTCAAGTTCTGCAAGAAGTTCTTCAATCCATAAAAAACCACGATTGAGTTGTTTGTTTATTTCGGTTTTAATTTCTACCTCGCTGAAATTATGGTCTTTCATATATTTTATAACTGCTGTTCGTACTAAAGCCTCGTTTAGCATAGTTTCCCAATTGCCATACGCTTGGTTCTGCATTTCATTTTCAACGGCTTTGTATAAAATTTCTCCGTTTTTTCTGAAAGGTTCGGGATTTTTCTCTAACAAATAATTTACAAAAGAGTGATTAAATTCGTGAAGTAAAGTAGGAAAATAGCTATCAATCGTAAAGTCTGCCATTCCCAGACTGTCTGTTTTCCAAGTTCCCATTATTGCATAAACTTCTCTTTTTCCATTAGAAAAATCAATAGCAGGTCCGTAATTTCCTCCACCATTTCCAAGTCCGTTTATAATTACAAACTTTTCATTAGGTTCTTTTCCGTAAAATTTTGTGTACCAATTCAAATCAAGATGTTCATAAACAGGAAGAAATCTTGTACTAATGTCTGAATATAATTTTTCATTTTCTTTGAAAAATTGTTTTGAGTTAGATTCTTTGTAGAATTTCTTTAGTAATCTTACAAATTCATTTGCGTTGTCTTTTCCCCAACGTTCATCAGGAATTTTGTCTGTAAATTCGACTAATGGATTTAACTGATTGTCGAGATGAATTGCCATACTCATAACAGCATCGTATCCGACACCGTTCTCATTTCTAAGCGTTTTTATAAACTCGATAAGTTCGTGATTTTTATATGGCGTATAATGATTTTCTATTTTGTCGGTATAGAGCTTAAATCTTTTTGAACTATATTCTTCACTTTCTGCAAGACGAAAAACGATACTTAAAATTTCAATTCGTTCATCAACTTTGGGTTTGTCTAATGTATTTGTTTTTTGCCCAAATGTATTTCCTGTTACAAGCAGGATAAATACGATTATTAATAATTGTTTCATATTAGTATTTCAATTTTATATCACACACAAAGGAAATAATTTATAAACAAATAAACAATATTATTTCACTTCAATGTGATAAATTGATACATTTGTAGTGATGAATATTACATTGACTATGGCAAAAAAAAGTAAAGAAGCTACCAATACAGAGAAAACAAGAAAAGTAACTTCGGGTCCTGTAAGAGAAAAAGCCCGTACGATGAATAAGCTGATAATAGCTGTTGGCAAAGTGATACAAAAAAAGGGATATGCAGGACTGAATATTGCCAATATATGTAAAGAAGCAGGATTGGATAGACGGTTAGTATATACCTATTTCGGCAGTCTGGATAATTTGGTAGAAACTTATATCAATCAAAAAGATTACTGGAAATCAGATGCCCAAGAACAAATCAGTACTTTATTGGTAAAAGAAACACCTCTTAGTAGTGAAGAAATCACCCAATTACTACAAGGTCAATTTGAAGCTGTTTTAAAAGATAAAGCCCTACAAAAAATCATCCATTGGGAATTAGGCGAGAAAAATAAAGTACTACGAAAAATATCAGATGGTAGAGAACGTTTGGGGGAAGAACTATTCAACCTCTGCGAACCTTCTTTTAAAAAGACAGATATAGATATTCGTGCAATGTTGGCGTTGCAAATAGGTGGATTGTATTATTTATCACTTCACGCAAAATCAAACGGTAGTTTATTTTGCGGTATAGACATCAATCAGCCCGATGGAAAAGAACGCATCAGTAAAGCATTAAAAAAAGTAGTGGAATTATGTTATAAGGAAACGGAGTAACAAAAACTAACTAAATACGGTGATAAATCATCTACCGTATTCGTTTTACCTTTTAGTAAATCAAAACGGAATTAATTATTCGTAAATTACCATAATTAATTCCCTTTTTTAATTTTTAGCTTAATGAAAAAATATAAATATTTTGTAATCGTATTGGTTGTTTTATTATTCTGTACCATATCTTCATATGGGCAAAATGCAGTTAGTGCAAACCAGGGATATGTTGAACAACAAAAATATTTCACAACGATTCCTTACAAACAAATTAAAGAGAAAATTATAATAGAAGTTGTTATTGATAATAAGGTTAGAAAATTTATTTTAGACACTGGTGCATCAACAGTTATTTCTGAAAATTTATATAAAGAATTAAATCCGAAATTATTAGGAACAGTAGAAGTTATTGACCAATCAGGTTTAAAAGACAACTTAAATGTAGTGTCATTGTCTGAGATAAAACTTAACGAAATTATTTTTAAAGAGATTCCTGCTTTGGTATCAAAAGAAGCTAAAATGCTTTTTGAATGTTTTGGCGTCGATGGTCTTATAGGAAGTAATTTACTTCGTAATTCGGTAGTACAGTTTGATTCCAAAAACAAAACTATTACAATGTCTGACAACCCTAAATCATTAAATTTAAAAAAGAAAGATGCAAATGAAATGGAATTGAGCCCTAATCAGAGTAACCCTTTTGTTTGGATAAAGCTTAAAAAAGGAAAATCTTTTGCTAATGAAAAAATTTTATTTGATACGGGTGATGATGGTTTGTATCTAATGTCTATTAATGCTTACAAGCATATCATTGGTGAAAAGTTAGATGTATTTCAAACTCTTGCCGAAAGCGAAGGTGCTTTTTCAGCAGGCTTACACGGTACAGCAGAAAAAATGACCAATTATGTTGTTAACGTTCCAATGTTAGAACTAAATAACCTTATTTTAAATAATGTTACGGCAAAAACAACTTATACATATTCAAGATTTGGTTCAGAAATTCTGAAATATGGAAAAGTAACATTAGACTATAAAAATAAAAAGTTTTACATAGAATCTTATGAAAGTATCTCAGAAATAAATTTAGATAAAGGAACTTGGGCAATTGACCTTATTCTGGAAAACGAAAAAGCAGTAGTAGGAATTATTTGGGATAAAACGCTGGAAAACAAAATAAATGTTGGGGACGAAATTTTAAAGTTTGATAACATTGATTATCAAAATATGGATTTCTGTGAGATAATAAAATCTAATACTAAAGTTGATAAAAAAACAGCATTACTTGTATTGAAAGATATTAAAACAGGAGAAATCAAGAATGTTGAAATCAACAAATTGTAAAAGTGACTTTTACTTTTTCTCTGAGTTGTATAACTTACAGAAAAAAAAGAAGATGCTATATATTTTTATAGCTTTCTTCTTTTTTTTATTTTGTTTTTCTTCATCTGATTAGCAAACTTTTCCTCTTCGTAATCTTCCCCTTGTATATCAGGTAGCAGACTAAACAATCCTAAATCGGAATTAGACGAATGCTCATTTGAAAGAAACTCAAATAGGTCTTTTGTTGGCAGGTTGTCTAATTCATTTGTTTTGGAAACAGGTCTATCTTGTATGTTCAATTCGGATTTATTTCCGTTGTTCCACCAATCATTGAATACATTTGCCGACAAGTTTCTGTCTAAAGCTGAAGCGTTCCATACACTACGGCTTTTGTGGTCGATGAAAGTCATACCGTAAATTCGTCCTTCATTATTACGTCTTACAACCGTATTAATTCCTTGTTCAGTCAATTGCTTTTTAAATTCGGATTCGTTCTTTGTGGTGTGTATAGCCAATTCAATTGTATTCTTTAGGGCAAACCTCGCAGGATTGGTTTTCATTTTCTCATTTGACTGTTCAAAGTGCTTTTGCAGTTGTGCAACTCCTGCATCTTTCCCGAATAACGATGCCTTGAACGGATTGCTTACTTTGTTTCCTTTTTCGTCTAATGCAACATACACCAATCCGTTTACAGGTTGTCCGTTCCGCTCACCTTTGACTTCTTCTGCTGTGATGTTGAATAGAGAAAGCAAAGCATTGTAACCACCCATAGTTGAAAAACTATAATGATTTGGCAGATGCCGTACTATCGAAGCAATCTGACTTTTGATGTCACCATTTTTATGATTTATGGGCTTGAAAACTCTATTGTTTTGTTTCTGTTCTTGTTCGGTTGCCTTTTGTAGATTATATTTCTGTTCTAAATCCCTACAGATAGCCATTGAACGTGGGTGGTCGTAATCATCGGGGATTTTCTTTCCATCAATAGCTACACAAGTTGAAACGATATGGATGTGTGTACGGTCTATGTCTGTATGTTTGAAAACGATGTAAGGTTGATTGACATATCCCATACGCTCCATATATTCCTTTGCCATTTCCATAAACTGTTCATCATTGACCGTATCCGAAGGATCTGGGTTCAGTGATATATGCCGAACCGTCTTTTCCGTTTTATTATTTGCTGATAAATACGGCTCAAAGCACTTGTTGAAATGCGCTACGGAATACTTACCATCTACTGTGTCGGGTATCTTATTGAGCAATAGAACCGTTCCGTTTTCCTTGTCCACTTTCTGCTGATTGTATAAAATTGCACCATACATATTGCTTCCCTTTCCAATTTTTGTAATCATAACTTTAATCTTTTTTCAGATACTTCTCTTCAAATTCCTGTGTCAATCGGATGACCTCTTTAGTAACTTGTACCAATTCTATGGTTTCCTTTTCCAATCTAAAAAGATATGTTCCTGCTTTTTTCTCGGAAAAATTGCGGTATAATATCTTCACAATCTGATTATAATTTGTTCCGATTGATCGGAACTGGCTAAAAAATCGGGTCAACTTTTCGTGATATTCTATGGCATTCATATCAATTTTTACGGTCTTTACCGTCTTTTGAAAAATGCAGGCTGTAATAAAATGAGCAATTACTTTCATTTCTGACTGGTCAAAAAGGGCAAGAAATTTAGCATTATCTTCTGCATTCAGGTTGATAGAATACCGATTGACCGCAGGGTCAATCTTTGGTTTTCTTCCTGTTTTCCTAATCTGTTTTCTTTTTTTCTCTTCCATAATAATCCATTTTTAATTTTCAATAAACGAGCGACTTCGGAGCCGTTTCCAGCCCCTGCAAGGGCAAGTGCTTTTGAGATGCCGAAATTTATTTCGAGGACCTCAAGAGATAACTTGCTCTGAACAGGAGTTCAGAAAAATCCATTTTGCAAACGGATTGGAGTTAGCTGAAAAATTTAGTCGCTTCTGTTACAAATTTCGGAAAGAGTATTTGAATAACAGCTGTTTACAATCAAGCCAATGAACGCCAAATGATGCCTTTGAAAGCCACATTTTTTTAGTTGGTGCGTATCTTCTTTTATTTGTCCCGTCGATATGCAAACTGTACAGACAGCAAAAGCGTAAGAACGGTTATACGTTGCTCCCAACGGCTAGAAAATCAGTCGGCATTGCGATTCAGTGTAATTATAGCCGATACTTTGATATACAATAGCTATGGACAATAGAACTTCCGTTTGGATAATAGTATTTGAGATCAAACAATAAGATATGCAAACACATAAACATAAAAATCTATGGACAGAGAAAATAAAAAAAGAGTGACACCTGATATTGATGAGGAGAAAATGATGAACCTAATGGTGGATGGTGTGAAAATAGGTGGACTACAGGATCCTGATGAAACACCACCTGCCGAACAGCTACCCGAAAAAGAAAAAGAGGTAAAGAGAGAGCGAAGCCGTACCAAAAGAATCAGCCCGGCTGAATATGAAGAAATATTCTTCAGGGAAGTAAAAACTACGGCACGGCATGGGAAATCGGTATATATCGATCCCAACCACCATAAAAAGCTCTCACGTATCATTCAGGTTATCGGAGATGACAACATTACCATCTATGCGTACCTGTCTAATCTATTGGATCATCATTTTCAGGAATTTGAACAGCAGATAACGGAAAGCTTCAATGAAAAGAACAAGCCTATTTTTTGAGTTCCTTAAAAATTGAAAGGTCAAGCTGAAAATACAGCAAACAGCCAATGAACGCCAAACAGTGCCACTGACAGCCACTTTGGGCTAAGGCTTCGATTTCGGGAGTAAATTCCCGAAAAACGAAAATTATGCTACACAAAGAAACGGTCAGTGCAGAGATGTGGGAACTGCTCCAAAAGCTGATGAAAGATGAAAAGCTGAAAGATTATTTTTTGGTGGGTGGAACAGCTCTTGCTTTGAGGTTAGGACATCGCTTATCGGTGGACATTGACCTGTTCACAACAAAAGATTTTGACTCAAAAGAAATGTTCAAATACCTAAAGGAAGCCTATAGAGCCGAATTGATAGAAGACGGACTGTCAAATAATACTGTTTTAGCTTTTATAGGGAATATAAAGGTTGATGTTCTGACACACAATTATCCATTGGTGGCTCCTTTAGAATATAATGATGGTATCAGAATGGTATCAAACCAGGACATCGGTGCGATGAAACTCCATGCCATTCATCAGAGCGGTGAACGATATAAGGATTTTGTGGATATGGCTTTTTTACTTGAGCATGCTCCGCTAAAAAATTATCTGGATAGTTATCACCAGAAGTATAAACAAGACCCTTATTGGGCATGTATTGGTTTAAAAACCTATGACAGGATTGAATCTATTAAGGGAGTCGGTATATTAAAAGGAAAGGGAAAAAGCTTCAATGAGATAAAAGCCATTCTTGAAAAAGCCTTGAAAAATCCCTTGGAGCAGGCTACATTACAAAGACAAAAAGAGGTGCCGAAGACGAACAAAAGACGTGGTTTCAGAAGGTAATGTAATTGAAAATCAGTATATTTGTATATCTAAAAAAAACGGAATGACATGGGGGAAATTATAGTAAACAGACCTGATCTGCACCCTAAATTCTTTTGGGATTTTAAATTTGATGAAATAGAATGGGAAGCCTATAAAATGGTTATCTCACGTATTTTAGAACGTGGCGGTCAACAGGAAATTAATGAAATCATCCGTTTTTATGGTCGTGATAAAGTAGTCACGGCTATCCGTGACGAAATTTACTTTCTTCCCAATTACGCCATTGACAAAGCTTTGAAATTCTTCCCTGAACTCAAAAAGGAAGAAATGTACTGTTACCTGAACCGTAAGGACAAACCTTACCATTGGATATAAACCGGTGATTTTAAAACAATGGAATTAAAAGGTAACGTAAATATTCCAAATCTTGACCGTGTGTTTTTTGGGATTTCGATATTGATGCAATGGACTTTAACAAAGCCTATAAGACTATTATTGCCCGTATCGTGGAGCGTGGAGGTCAGCAGGAAATTGATGAAATCATCCGTTTCTACGGTTATGATAAAGTAGTCACAGCTATCCGTGACGAAATTTACTTTCTTCCCAATTACGCTATTGACAAAGCTTTAAAATTCTTTCCCGAACTCAAAAAGGAAGAAATGTACTGTTACCTGAACCGTAAGGATAAACCTTACCATTGGATATAAAAAATCCAGTCTTAAAAGCGGTGTTCTTTTTGCTTCTTTTTTCTTGCTCCGCAAACCTTACAAGAAAAAGAAGTGACGACACTAATCATCAGCGAAACAAATAGTATTTATATCACTGCCGATCGTAGATAGCCGAAAAACTTCCTTCAAAAAAATATTTTCCAAAAGAAAAAGGAAAAAAAGAAAGCAGATAAACGGAAAGGACAATGCAGAGCCAAAAGGAAACGGAATAAGTCCCGAAGGGTGAAACAGAAAAAAGAATTTGATTTAGATTTTCTTTTTTCTGTTTCATTATGCCGTAAGCTTTTTGCTGGCTAGTGCGTGGGATGTCCTTTCCAACTTAGCTGCCTTTTTATCCGTTTTTTGGAAATCTGTTCATTCCAATATTTCCGCTTATGAAAAGCGGATTAAAAGCCATTTATCAAAGAAGTGGGTTTGAAAGCCACAGAAAGGATAACAGAAAATGGGCGTAGGAAAAGGTTTGGATATTTTTTGTTATGCTTTCCCTATATCCTTACAAAACTCTTTGATTTGCATGAGCCACAAGCACAGGAAAATTAAAGTGTTTTGAGGATTAAAATCCACATATACTGCCAGTGAACGCCAAACACAGCCAAACGAAGCCAAAACTCGTGAGTGCATTTCCAAATATTCTATTTTGTGCAAAATGTATTATTATGGAACAGCAAAGAAAACCAAAACCAAGAAAAAAATGGCTTGATAAGATAATGGAACAGTTACCTATATTCGGATTTGATTCAAGGGGAAGTATTTTATCAAATTTTGCATCTAATTTCAACCGAAATTTCAAAAGAGCAAAGGGGTCAGGAGTTGTCAGGCTTTTGTCTTCAATGTTTTCTGCACAACCAGTAAAATCAACTTCCCAACCTGAAAGCATCATAGGTGCGACAAAAACGGTTATTCGTTCAGATTTTAAAAATACTGATAAAAACCAAACGGTAAAGACCAAACAAAAGCCTGCTTTAAGAATCGACAATGCAATCAAACAGGAAGCCGGTCTAAAAAATAAAAAGCCAAAGTTGGGATTATAGACGAGTATTTGGCAACTGAACGCCAAACAAAGCCAATGAAAGCAACATTGGATATGTCTATTGGAATAGCTTTTATTTTCGAGGTCTAAATTGATTAGGTATGGAAATAACGGTTTTGGACATTCAGATTTTAAAGGCATTGAATAAGGAAATAAAAGAAGTATCTCTATTGATTGCGGAAATTACAGCACCTTACAAAGCACTGCAACAGGCAACGAAATGGCTCGACCAACAGGAAGCCTGCCAATTGCTCAATATCAGTAAACGAACATTACAAACGTATAGAGCAAAGGGTATTCTTGGAGCAACGCAAATCAATCGTAAAACATATTTCAAATTATCCGAAGTGGAGTTACTGATGCAGGGAGAGCGACCATTAAAAAAGCAAAAGAAATGAAACAGATTGGAAATTCAAACGAGGATATGCTTGCCCTGCTTGAAGCTGTGGTAGGTATCAAAAATGAACTGTTGTATATCAGGGAATATTTTCATCCGCTCTTAAAAGGGGAAATTTATCTGTCAGGCGAACAGGTTTGCGAAATGTTGCATATCAGCAAACGGACGTTGCAACAGTACAGGGATGACGGACTGATACCTTTTATCAAGCTCGAACGGAAAATTCTGTTTCGTGAAAGCGATATTATTATGGTATTGGAAGATAACTATCAGCGTTAGCTGATTGTATGAAACTGTAATCGTATCGGTCAATTAAAGAAACAGCCCACTGCTTAAAGCCGTGGGCTGTGGTGTTTCGTTAAAATAATTAATACAAATTTTGTGCATTAATTCATCTTTTTTTTATTTCCAAAATTCCCACCATTTTTTATCTTTTTTTTCTTCTTTAAGTTCTTCAATATTCTGAATAAAATTTTCTTCAGTTTTTAAATGATCATTGAGCACTTTATTATAAAATTTTTCATCAGTTGGATCTATCCCAAATAACCAGTCTGTTTGTTTTGTTGTGTAGTACCTTTTAACAACTGATTCCGTTTCGGGATTTTCTAATAATATTCTTATTACACCCTGATAATTTGATTTAAATACCGTTTCAACAGGTATTATTCCTTCAGAATTACCCAGCGTCATATAGTGATATACATCAACCTTGTTTTCTAAAGCATACTGATGAAATATTTCAAATAGTCTGATTTGTTCTTCTGGGGTATAACTTGAAATTAATCTACTATCCATATATTTATAAAAATATCCGCTTCTCAAAGCATACTCAATGTCTTGCAGTAATTTCTCTGAACCTACCCATTTGAATCTGTAAAATTCTTTATCTGAAAAATCAATAAGCGAAAAACCTGTTGTCTTTTTTATCTGGGCTTCTATTAAATCTGCATAATCTTTATATAAATTCTCAATAGGTAGTGGTTCTCCAATAGAAACTTCATCATCCACTACGTCATTTTCAACTCGGAAATATCGTTGCTCAAATTTGGAATTTAAGCTCCACTTGAAACTAAAAGTCATTGTGGATTCCTGAATGACGAAAGAAAAAACTTCCATATTTTCAGAAGTTCTTCCCCATATTCCTGTTTCCAATTCGGTTAGTATTAAAGTTACGTTTTCTAAAAAACAAACATCATAAACTCCTTTTTTTTTATGCCTTTCAAATGCGGTTTCAGCAGACACTTTTTTTTGAAATTTCCACTCCAATTCAAGTTCTCTGCCCAAATCAAAACCGTCTGTATCAAATCCATTGTTTACACAAATTCCCGCTATACTTTGTCCCATTCTTTAAATTTATATTTTGTTTAAAGTATTTTCCCTTTGAGCGCTAAATTACAAAAAAGCCAACGCAAAACAGCATTGGCTTTCTTTAATCGCTTTATTAGTTTTAAAGTTCAGTAATAAAAGAGTTTTCCATGTTTTTGAAATTATTAGATACCTTCTGCATATCCTTTCCGACTTTCTCATTGAGAATTTTGGCATAAATCTGTGTGGTAGCAATGTTTTTATGCCCTAACATTTTGCTCAAACTCTCTAACGGAACGCCCTCGCTCAAAAACAGCGTGGCAAACGTATGGCGTGCTAAATGAAAGGTTACTTTCTTTTCTTTCAGGCATTCAATCTGTTGAGATATTCTCTTTAAGCTGTCATTACAAATCGTATTTGATGGTACAGGAAATACTTTTCCATCTTTTGAAAATCCTGCATATTTTTCGATAATCATTTTGGGAATATCCAACAGCATCACGTTAGATGATATAGCCGTTTTCTTTCTGCGTACAATAATCCACTGGTTGCCATCAAAGAAATCCTGAATATTACTGTTTCTAAGCCCTTTCATATCTGAATAGGAAAGACCTGTAAAGCAACTGAAAACAAACAGGTCTTTAACCAATTCGTCTTTCTTTTTCTCGCAGTTGAACGTTACAAGCTGTTCCAATTCGTTACGTAATAGATAACCTCTGTCTTTCTCCTTTTTGGTATTCTTGTACTCGCTGAACGGATTAAAAGCAAGATGCTTTCTGCTCATTGCCAATCGGCAAACCGTGGTAAAGCCAATCATATAAAGCCAAATTGTGTTATGTGTCAAGCTTTGGTCATCACGCAGGTAGTAATCAAAGTCCTGTACAAAATCAGGAGTAAGGTCATTAAAAGACACATCGGAGTAACCGTATTTTGTAAGTACAAAATTGCGAAGATGTCTTAATAGTGTTTTATACTTACTTCGTGTTCCATTTACCCGAAGTCCGCTATTGACCTTTTTCTCATAGTCGGAAAGAAACTGTTCATAGAACTTGAAAAAGGTCATTTCTCCGCTTTCTATACCGAGGAAGGCATTTTTAAGTTTAGTACTGTTTACAGTCCCCTCGTTCTTCAGAATTTTGGAATAGCATTCCTCAATACCTGAACGGATTTTGTCAAGTTTGCTGTTTATTTCTTGGGCCTCTCGGCTTTTACCTAAAACCCTGCCGTACTTCAAATCCCAATTTGTTGCGGAAATATCCAACTTGGCACTGAATGCAGATTGATTACCGTTTACGGTAATTCTGCACATAACCGTAACTTTCCCGTTCTTCTTCGGGGCATTCTTTTTAAGGTAGAAAAGAACCTTAAACGTTGATTTTTTTGTCGTTTCCATACTCACAATTCTTAATGATAAAATTAAACCTATGCGAGCTACGGAACAATATGAAAAACTATGCAGAAAGCTGAATTACAGTATTTTAAAGCGGTTTCTGCTAATGCTTGAAAGTAACGTTTTAGTAACCTTACTTTTGCCTAACCTCGCTTTTTTCTGCTTTTTACATCATTACCAAAAAATCAAAAAACGATTGTAAAGCCTTTATTTACAATCGTTTTCCCTGTTATTAATCTTTGATGTATTTTTACTGAAAATTTATTTTAAAATTACTGAAAAATCGGGCTTGAAATAATTAGGGCCTTTCATTACTTTTCCATCTTCACGGTAAATGGGTTTTCCGTCTTGGCCTAATTTACTCATATTGCTTCTTTGAATTTCGTCAAAAACTTCTTCAATTTTATGTTGCAGACCGTGTTCGATAATCGTCCCGCATAAAATATAAAGCATATCACCCAAAGCATCGGCGATTTCCACTTTATCATCGTTTTGAACAGCTTCTAAATATTCCTCATTTTCTTCTTTCATTAAATTATAACGAAGCGTATTTTTGCTTTCGCCTAAATCACCTTTTACAATTTCACTATATCCGATTCCAAATGCCTTGTGAAATTCTTTCACGGCGTCCAATTGTTTTTGCATAATTTCTAAAATTAAATGATGGTGCAAAATACTCACTTTTTGAAATCAAATAAGTACTTTTGCATAAAATTTATACACTATGTTTTCACAAGGCCAAATCGTTTTTGCTATATCCTTCATCATCGTTTTTGTGATCGCTATGATCTACACTTACAGAAAAGATTTAAAGCTCCACAAAGTTTTTTACAAGGGAAGCCTCTGGATTTTGCTGGGATTTTTAGCTTTTATCGGATTATTGTTTGTCATTAAAGTTTATTTGAGACATTAATATTTAACTCAATTTCAAAAATTTGTTGGATCAAATCTTGAAAAAATTAAAATATAAAAAACGCCTTGATTTCTCAAGGCGTTTTCTTTTAATAAACAATGGTTTGGTGGCTTGCGCGAGTTGCATACTTCGTAACCGTTATTTTTCTAAAAAGATAGAATTTGTTGCGGAAGAAATTTATGGATTTTGCAAATATTTCGCAATCTCTGCAAAGCGACGTTACCAGAAGTTTAATTTTCAATGTCAATTGTAATATCTCCATTTATTTCAACAAATTTATTCTTTTCTGGAATTTTAATAACTAATTTAATTCTATTATCATTAATTGATTTGGGTTTAAATTTATAATTAAAAAATGTTGAGTTATTATTTTCTATTTTAATTTTTTTGTTGTTTTCAATTTTGTAAATTTCATATTCAGGGAGTTTTATATCGAAAGGATGAACTAAAACAGCTATACTATCATTTCTACCAACTTTTGATATTTTGCTATGTGGAATTCCAATCAAATGTAATGAATGTAAAAAATTCTCAGCATTTCTTTTTATTGAATCTTTAAGTAATTTATTTTCTTCTTCAAGTAAAGAAATTTTTGATGTCAAATTGTTTAACTTTTTTTGTTCAATATCAATGTTATTACAACTTAATATTATGAAGCAGATTGTTAGTATTAGGATTTTTTTCATAAATTTCTGGTAACATAAAATATGTTTCTTAATTCTCTTCTGCCAAGAAACCATACGTTTTAGAATAATGCAACATTTGTTCAGCAAATGTTTTTGGCTGTGTGATTTCAAAAGAAGTAATTTCTCCCTTATCATTAGTTTTCGGAACCAAAACCGGATTTACAAAGCCACTGTAAGGCGCTGATTTGAACTGTTTGTTTCGCTCCAAAATTTCTTTGTGCAATTTTTGGTCTACTTTCACCCCATAATTTTCTACCAGCGCTTTTCCTGCCACGAAATCACCTTCTGATTTAATTCTTTGTGTTTCTTTCAAAAGCTGTCCGAATAATTCGTGTAATTTTTCATAGTTCGTGATGTTGAAGTAGGTTTTTCCGTCACGCGTAATTTTCTCAATTACATTGTCTTTCTTCCCTTTTTCAAAAACCCAAGCACTCACCCATTGGCGGTTTCTCATGTGCGCTTCTTCAATGTCTGCACCTTGCTCTAAACGAATCAATTGCGTCACCAAACCATTTCTGATATAACCGTCATAAGCGGCAGTTCCCATTTTTTTCCAGTCGTCAACCAAACCTAATTCTTGCATTTTTGGATTGTATAAATAAAATAAGCCCACCAAATCAGCGCGCCCTTCTTCTAAAGTCGAAGCGTAACTTTTCAATGTTTCTTTTGGAGTTCCTACGCCCGGATTGATTTGCCCAGATGCGTGACCCACAACTTCGTGCAGCGCCGTATGCAATTTATCAGCAGTTTCTCCGTACTTTTCTTCCAATTCAATTTCTTCTTTGTCATTGGCAAATTCTTTCAATCGATCAGAACCTCCAGCGTGACTGTAGGAATCCACAATATTCCCTAAAGAAACTGATTTTGAACCGTGTTCTGCACGAATCCAGTCGGCATTTGGAAGGTTTACGCCGATTGGCGTGCTTGGCGATGAATCTCCTGATTCACCAGCGACCACGACCACTTTATAGGAAACACCAACCACATTTTTCTTTTTGTGATCTGCCATCAAAGGCGAATTGTCTTCAAACCATTGTGCGTTTTTTGAAATCACTTCCATCTTTTTTGACATATCAAAATCCTTGATTTGAACTACTGACTCATACGAACCTCTATATCCCAAAGGATCGTTGTACACCTCAACAAATCCGTTGATGTAGTCAATATTTCCTTCTGTAGCTTCAGTCCAAGCAATGTTGTAATCATCCCAAGTTTTTAAATCTCCCGTTTTGTAATATTGAATCAACAGTCCAATTGCATCGCCTTGTTTTTTATTTTCAGCAACGCCTTGCGCCAATTCCAACCAATGAATGATTCTATCGATTGCAGGACCATACATTCCACCACTTTTCCAAACTTTTTCTTCGATTTGACCGTTAGCATTACGAACCAATTTTGAATTTAATCCAAAAGAATATGGTCGCGTCGCATCAGGACTTTTCTTTGTTTTGTAATACGCTTCCACATCTTTAGCAGTAATTCCTTCTCCATAGTAATTTACGGCAGAACCCGCTAATAAACCTTTTGACTCGTCAAGATTTACTTTTTTGGCATCTTTTGTATTGAATAAAACGTCCACAACTTCAGAAGGCAAAGTCGTTTTTGTTTCTGAAAGCAATGTTTCAAAATAAGACTTTGAAAATTCAGGCTTGATTTTGTCGCTTGAATAATGGTGGTGGATTCCGTTGGAGAACCAAACTCTTTTTAAGTAGATTTCGAAGTTTTCCCAATCAGATGAAGTCTTATCTCCGTTATAATTTTGGTAAATATTTTCTAACGCTTTTCTGATTTTTAAGTTGTGCTTGTAGTTTTGATCCCAATGAATATCGCGACCCGCCATACCCGCTTGAGTCAAATAATAAACCAGTTTCTGCTCTTTCAAAGTCAGTTTTTCCCAACCCGGAACTTGGTATCGCAACACCTTGATATCTGCAAATTGCTCTACTTCATATTGAAAATCGGATGTTTCGGCTGATGCAACTTCTTTAGATTCCTCTTTTTCTTTATTACAAGAAACAAGAAATGCCGATGCAAGAAAAATACCTGCAATGGTTTTTAATTTCATATTCTTAGATTTAGTTTAACTTTATAATAAACAAATATAAGAATTTATAAAGGGAAGTGAATACGTGGTGAATCGCTTCATTAATGCCAAGTATTTTGCTACATTTGTTTAAGGAAAAAACGCCTAAAAATTAATTTATGAGAATTCTGAAATACATTTTGCTTTTGTTTATTTTGGCTATAATTGGCCTTTCAGTATATGTGGCAACCCAACCCAGCGAGTATGAAGTAGAACGAAGCCATGTCATCAAAGCGCAAAAATCAGTGGTTTTTAGTTATGTAAATGATTATAGAAACTGGGAAGATTTTGGGTCTTGGAAAGATGAAGATCCCAATATGGAATTCACCTACCCGGGTGTGACAATTGGCCAAGATGCTACTTATTCTTGGTCAGGAATTGCGGGCGAAGGAAAAATGACCACCGTTTTTGAAAAAGAGAATGACAGTATTGCCCAAAAAGTAAATTTTTATGGAAATGAAGCAACCGCCTATTTGACTTTTAAGGATACCACAGGCGGTACAAAAGTGACTTGGCATTCAAAAGGAAAAATCGGCTTTATGGATAAAGTTTATGCCACTTTCAAAGGAGGCATTTCTAAAATTGTTGGAACGATGTATGAAAAATCATTGGCAAAATTAGACAAAGTGATTTCGTATGAAATTAATACTTATGACATTAAAGTAGAAAATGTAGTTCAAAAATCAGGAACTATTTACTTCCAACATAAAGTGACTTGCAGAATAGCCGAAGTTCAGAAAAATGTGAGCCTTGTTTTACAAAGCATGGAATTGTTTTTCAAAGAAAACGGCATCAAAATGACCGGAAGTCCGTTTGTTTTATATGATTCGTATGATGTTTCGGGCGATAAAGCGGTTTTTTCAGTTTGCCTGCCAATGCAAGAAGAAATTTTTACGGCTGACGGAAGCGATTACACCAGCGGAAAGATAGAATCCTTCCAGGCTTTAAAAACAACTTTAAAAGGAGATTATTCGCACAGCAAAGAAGCTTGGGAAAAAGCAAGAACACACATTAGAAAAAACAATTTAGGCGAAACTTTAAACGGAAAACGCATGGAAGTGTATGTGGTTTCTGCCAATCAAGTAAAAAGTCCATCGAAATGGGTTACTGAAATTTATGTTCCTGTTGGAAATTCAGGCCCTGTGGTGAGTGAAATTGGCGGTGTGGAAGGTTCTACTGATTTGGTTCCGGCTTCAACTTCGACTGCATCAAAACCTGTTGGCGCTGTTATTACTAAACCCGCAAATACAGTTGCGAAACCGGTTACTCCAAAGCCTATAGTAAAACCGGAAACAAAAGCCGAGCCAACTGAATAAATTTAGAAGCAAATTCTAATTTACTGCCATTCAGACGAAATAGGAATTACCGTTACTTTACCTTTCTTTGTACGATTCCTTTTTCGTCGGAATGACAATTTTGTTATTGTTTCTTTTTGGTTTTTCAAATAAAGCCATAGATTAAAGGATTAGAAGGGATTTTTTTCTAAAATTGTTTTGTGTATTTGCCAAGAATTACAGAATTTTCTCTTTTCTCTTTTCTCTTTTCTCTTTTTACTGATTGAACCCAATTGGCAGACTGTTCTTTACAAAAAAACGAAAATCTTTCTCCATTAGCCCCGATTGGCGGGTGTAGCCTTTTCTTCCGTTTTCGGAGAAAAGCTACTGCAGAAAGCGGGAAATGCCTTTACTGAAAATGCCGAAACTTTCGCTTCTCACAAAAAACTTACGGTTCGATTAAACCTTTTAGGCTATCTTTAGTCTTATTAAAAACGAATTAAATTGCAGGACGAATCCGCTTTCATAAAGGAATTATTGGATGCAAAAACGCAGAATAAAGCGTTTGAAGCCTTGTTGGCAACCTATCAGAAGTCACTTTACAATCATATCAGAAATATTGTCTTGAATCACGATGATGCAGATGATGTGTTGCAGAATACGTTTGTGAAAGTGTTCAGGAGCTTGAAGGATTTTAAGGGCGAGAGCAAATTATTTTCGTGGATTTACCGAATTGCAACGAACGAAGCGATTACTTTTTTAAATGCGAAAGCCAAACGCAACGGAATGACAAATGCCGATTTTCAAGAAAAAAAAATTGAAAACTTGCAGGCAGATTCGTATTTTGAGGGCGATGAAATTCAGTTAAAACTGCAGAAAGCGATTGCTTTATTGCCCGAAAAACAGCAACTTGTTTTTAAGATGCGGTATTTTGAAGAACTGAAATATGAAGAATTGTCTGATATTTTAGGCACATCAGTGGGAGCTTTAAAGGCTTCGTATCACCATGCTGTGAAGAAGATTGAAGAATATATGATTAAAAATTAAACCTTTTTAGATTTTTAAAGTCAAACGATTATGAACTCATTTAATTTAGAAAATCATCCAAAAATTAATTCAGGATTTAAGACGCCTGAGCATTATTTTGAGAATTTTTCAGAAAGTGTTCTTGCGAAAGTTAGTCTCGAAGAAAAGCCAGTGGTTTCACTTTTCCAGCGAAGAAAAAATTGGTTTTTGGCAGCTGCGGCAGTTTTGGTTTTGGGTATTATGATTCCGTTTTTAAACAAACCTTCTGATTCGCAAAATATTGATGATGCCACCATAGAAACTTATTTGGCGCAATCAAATATCAGTCAATATGAATTGGTAAATATGCTTGATAATGAAGATATTGACGCACTAGAAAGAGATTTAGCCATGGACGAATCAACGTTGAACAGTGCGATGGAGTATAATGGAAATTTAGAAAATTACCTAATTGAATAACTATGAAAAAGTACATTACCTTATTTATTCTGATGGTTTCATTGGGCGTTGCGGCGCAAGGAAAAGACAGCAAAAGAGAACGAATTAAGGCTTTAAAAACAGCCTTTATCACCACTGAATTGGATTTATCATCAGAAGAAGCAGCGAAATTTTGGCCCGTTTATAATGATTTCGATGACAAGCAATTTGAAATCAGGCACCGAAAAATGCGAGGCCTCAGCAAAAAAATAGAGGCCGTTGATTCCATGTCAGAAAAAGATGCTTTGTCTGTTTTAAATCAAATGGAAGCTCTTGATGACGAATTATTACAGAATAAAAAGAAATTGTTTTCAAATTTAAAACCAATACTTTCTGCAAAGAAGATTGTAAAATTGAAAAAAGCGGAAGATGAATTTCAGCGCAAATTATTAAAACAGTTTAAAGAAAAAGGTCCTAAAAAATAGGGCCTTATTTTTTGAATTTTATTTTGGCAATTTTATTTTTCCCGGCAGCTACAGCTGTTGCTCCATCAATAAACCGAATGGTTTGATATCCTTTATCTGGTGAGAGCTGTATCCAGGTTTTTCCCTGATCTGACGAATAATTTATACCTGAAAAACCTACGGTAACCAACTGCCTGCCACCAGAATTGGGCACAAACTGCACACAATCTGCATAACCAAATCCGGTGTTTTCAGCCATTAAAGCCCAGGTTTTCCCTCCGTTTAGAGTCAACGCTTTGTTTCCTGAATTTTGAGAAGGTCTGTCATAATTTCCTCCGACAATAAAACCGATGTTTTCATCATAAAAATCGGCTGAAAAAATTCCGGCCATGGAAAGGCCTTGTGTAATTGGCGTAGTGTAAACCTCCCACGTTTTTCCTTTATCCGGAGAATAAAATACTCTGGCTTTTGTTCCTCCAGAGACGATCCACGTATCGTTTTTATTGACTACAAGATTTGTATTGCTGGCCGCGAAAGCCGCTTCGCCTTCGGCCAATTTTGGTAGATTTTCGCAGGAAAGTTTTTTCCAAGTTTCTCCTCCATCATGGGTAATAATTATTGAAAAGCAACCTTCCACTGGATCACCAATGGCAATTCCTTCTTTATCATTACAGAATTTCATGGAATCATAAAAAATGTCTTTGTGAGTTTCTTTATAAACGAGTTTTTTGTCTCTGCCGTTTTTTGAAACTTTATAAAGCAAAGCTGGACTTCCCACATTTAATAAAAAAATGCCGTTGCCATTACTGGCAATGCTCCTGAATTCTGGCAAGGAATATTCTCCTGAAATAGTATCAAGAAATTTTTCATTAGCTGTTAGGTCATAGTAACCAAACGTCCCTTTATCAGCTCCAAACCAAACTGTATCATTTACAATTGTAAGGGCTCTGACACTGCAATTGGTTTCTATCAGCGTATCCATTTCAATTCTTGTAAAATAGCCATTTTTTGGTTGTGAAATTTTTGAATCACAGGAAACAAAAGCCAATGGCGCCAAAAATATAAACAAAATTTTTCTCATTTCTTAAACAATAAGGATGTACAAATAAACAAAAGATATTTCTTTCTACAGTAAATGCATTTTGAATGCCAATTGACTCACAAAAACTTTTGATACAGTACCATTGGATGTTTTATAATGCAATTCGTGTTAAATAATATGATCTAAAAATGGAATTATTTAAAAAAATTGCTAAACAACGTTAATCTAAAAGCAATTTTTGAATAAATATATTTTGTTCTACTGCATAATGGTACTATTTTTTATAATAATCATAATTCGACCAATGCTATTTATATTTAATCTAAATTAATAGTGCGCGAATGCTTTTTGCTATTTACCTTTGCAAAAAAAATCAAAAACTTAACAATTATTCAAAATGAATAAATTTTTAATAACAGTGTTTATCAGCGTTTTTTGCAGTGCAATTGGATTTGCCCAAAATGGCGCTGTCATCGGTAAAATTGTTTCTTCTGACAATACGCCCCTTGAATCAGTTACTGTAACGGTAAACGGCACCAAATTTGGAACTCAAACTGATTCAGAAGGAAAGTTTGAAATCAAAAACATCAAGCCCGGCGACTATACCTTAAAAATTGCTTTTGTTGGATTTACCTCAAAAGAAGTATATTTTTTAATTCGTGAAAACGAAACCACTTCTGTAGAACAAACTACTTTAAACAACAAAAACGAAACTTTAGAAGAAGTTGTCATTACCGGAAACATTAACAGGTACACCAAATCTGAAAGCAATTATGTTGCTAAAATGCCCCTAAAAAATTTAGAAAACGCACAAGTTTATAGCGTTGTAACCAAAGAATTGATGAAAGACCAATTGGTTGTCAACCAAGATGAAGCTTTAAAAAACATTCCTGGCCTTTACCAATTGTGGGCTTCAACAGGTCGCGTTGGCGATGGTGGTTCTTATTTTTCTTCTCGCGGTTTTATTACCCAAAGCTTGTTGAGAAATGGAATAGCGGGTAAAATCACAAACAATGTTGACGCTTCAAATTTAGAAAGATTGGAAGCAATTAAAGGGCCGTCGGCAACTTTATTCGGCAGTTTATTGACTTCATATGGAGGTTTAATTAATCGTGTTACTAAAAAGCCGTATGAAAATTTTGGTGGCGAAATCTCCTATCAATCGGGAAGCTATGGCTTAAACCGAATTACAGCAGACATTAATACTCCACTAAATAATGACAACACCGCGTTGCTACGGGTCAATGGAGCTTACAATAACGCCAATACTTTTCAAGATTACGGACACACCCGAAGCTACTTCTTTGCACCCTCTTTTTCGTATCAAGTGAATGAAAAACTTTCAATTTCTATTGATGCTGAATTATCGAATGTTGATGCTTCTTCAATGCCTTTAATTTATATCCCGTATGGAGAAACACCAAATAACTTGGGGCTCCACAGTGCAGATGATATTAAAATGAATTGGAAGAGATCATTTGTGGGCGATGAATTCATGATGAATACCAAAACAACAAATATTTTTGCACAGGCCAATTATCAAATCAATGACCATTTAAGTTCTCAAACTGTTTTGAGCACAAGCTCAAATCAATCGGAAGGACCTCAAACTTGGTTTTACTTATTAAGAAACAATGAGATGTCAAGAAACGTTTGGAATATTGACGGAAGAGACAACATCATTGAATTTCAACAAAACTTCAACGGAGAATTTACTATCTTCGGAATGAAAAACAAATTCTTGTTGGGCGGTGACATCTATCGTGCAGAAAGCAAAATTGGTTTTGGCTATTTGCCGACCTTCTTTTTATTTGACACCGTTAATTATGCGGGTGCCAATGCCAATTATTACAACTTTACTCCTGACGCTGCAGATGCCCTGTTTGCACAAGGAACACAATCAAGATCACACACTTCGTTGACAACATACAGCGCTTATGTTTCTGATGTATTAAATGTTACAGACCGCTTTATTCTTTCAGCATCTTTGCGTTTTGACCATTATAATAATGACGGAAATTATGACCCTGCAACCAACAGCACTTCTGGAGATTTTTCTCAAAATGCCTTGTCTCCAAAATTTGGAGCCATCTATCAAATCGTAAAAGAGCAAGTTTCTATTTTTGGAAACTACCAAAATAGTTTCAGAAACATCGGCTATCAATTGGCTGATGTAAATGGGACGCCACAATTAAGAGCTTTTGATCCAGAACAAGCGAATCAGTTGGAAGCTGGAGTAAAATTAAATGTTTTTGAAAACAAGGTAAGCGCCACTTTTAGTTATTACAACATTGAAGTTAAGGATATTGTAAGAGCGGGACAATTAGCAAACACAAATGTTCAAGACGGAAATCAAACCAGCAAAGGCTTCGAGGCTGAAGTAACGGCAAATCCAATTCCTGGTTTAAATTTCATATTTGGCTATTCCTTCAATAACAGCAAATTAAACAATGCCAATGCTGATGTTGACGGTTTAAGGCCCGAAACGGCAGGTCCTGAAAATTTAATTAATTATTGGATCAGTTATAGCCTGCAATCCACTAAAATGAAAGGCTTAGCTTTTGGTTTTGGAGGAAATTATGCCGACGAAACTTTTATTTATAACAGAAATCCTTTAGGAAGTGGCAATAAGGCCGACGTTCAAACTTTCACTTTACCCTCTTATGCTGTAGTCAATGCCGCACTTTATTATGACCAGCCCAAATACAGGCTTTCATTAAAAGTAAACAATTTGACCGACGAATTATATTTTAACGGCTACACCACAATAAACGTTCAAACGCCAAGAACGTTTATGGGAAGCGTTTCCTATAAATTCTAAATGAGCTTGAAAAAAAACATTAGGTTTATACACAAATGGCTCGGACTTACGTCTGGGCTTATTGTGCTTATCGTAAGCATCACAGGCTGTATTTATTGTTTTCATGACGAAATTAAGGACTTGACCAGAGACTATCGAAAAGTGGAAATTCAGGACAAGCCATATATTCTTCCTTCACAATTGCAACAAAATGCCCAATCCCTTTTTCCAGAAGCTACCACAGATATGGTTGTTTTTTATGGAAAAGACCGGCCCGCAATTGTTTATGCACTAATAAAAGAGAAAGCTTACAATCTATATTTTAACCCGTATTCTGGAAAATTATTAAAGCAAGAAAACATCGAAGAAGATTTTTTTGTCATCATCGAAGACCTGCACATGCACTTGTGGCTGCCGGAAAAAATCGGAAAACAAGTGGTGGGGATTGCTACCCTCATTTTTATTTTGATGCTTTTTTCGGGAATTGTTCTCTGGTGGCCTAAAAAGCGAAAAGATGTAAAGAAGAGAATCAAAATAAAATGGAATGCCAAATGGCGCCGCGTCAACTATGATTGGCACAACGTTACCGGATTTTACATTTCTCTTCTGGTACTGGTAATGGCCTTGACAGGATTGACTTTTTCGTATGAATGGATGCACAAAGCAATGTATGTGGTTGGAAACTTAGGAAGGGAATATCCCAAAGAAGTTACACCTGCAATTGATTCAACATTGACATCGAATTCAAATACAAATCCGATGGATATGGCGCTTTCGCAAGCTTTTAAAGCCAAGCCGAACGACGAAATGTTTTTTGTTTGGTACCAAGGTGAAAAATTGCCGATAATTACAGGTTCTTATCCTGATGCCTTTGGTTTTGACCACCAATCAAATTTGCATTTCCATCCCAAAACAGGAGCGCTTTTAAGTTCCCACCTGTATGAAAATAAAAATCCCGGAACGCAATTGCAAGAAATGAATTATGGCCTGCACACCGGACAGTTCTTTGGCCTGGCCGGAAAAATAATTGCCTTTACCTTAAGCCTTTTAGCGGCAGCTTTGCCAGTAACTGGTTTTATCATTTTCTGGGGAAGAAAAAATAAGAAAGCAAAAAAAGCATAAAATATTATTTTTAAACTTGTACAAAAAGGACATTTTTATTTGTAATTTTAGCAGATGGAAATGATCAGCATTTTAGATATCACGCAATTTGAATTGGATAAAAGCCAAAAAGATTTTTTTGTAAACAAAATTCCGGCACACATTTCTCAAAACCAAAGCAAGATTACAAAACCACACAAGCACAATTCTTATCTTGCCATTTTGTTTACAAAAGGTTCGGGCCGGCATGAAATTGATTTTAATTCGTATGAAATAAAACCTGGAAGCTTATTTCTTATGGCGCCCGGGCAAACCCACCATTGGGAACTTTCTGAAGATATTGACGGATATATTTTTTCACATACCGCCAATTTTTATGACTTGCATTATTCACACAATCGAATGCATCAGTTTCCATTTTTTTATTCCATCCAAAATACGCCTTTTTTAGCTTTAGGAGAAAAAAACAAAGAGCAGATCGAAAAATTATTCCACAGATTGCTGGAAGAATACTTAAATAAAAAAGCGTTTCAACAGCAATTGATCCTGAGTTATATTGACATAATTTACATAGAAATATCTCGGTTGTATTTAGAAGACAATTCGCAAAAAATCATCAAAGCCAATTCTTATTCCGAAAAATTACAGCAGTTTGAATCACTGCTCGAAAAAAATTACATCAAAGAAAAATCACCTTCGCAATATGCTTCCTGGATGAATATCAGTCCAAAGCACCTCAACAGAATTACAAAAAGCGTGCTCGACAAAACGGCTTCTGAAATGATTTCTGACCGAATTATTTTAGAAGCCAAAAGAAGCGTCTTGCACACCAAAAATAATTTTTCTGAAGTAGCCTTTTCCTTAGGTTATGAAGACTACGCTTACTTTTCAAAATTATTTAAAAAAGCTTCAGGCCTTACTCCTACTGCCTTTTTAAAAATATACAAGTAAGCTTAAATAGTTTGGCACAGCTTTTGGTTTATCATTGCCAAAGACGTCAATCAAACAATTCAAAAAACATTTTACACATAGAAATCATGAAAACGAAATTTACCATATTTGCTCTGTTTGCACTATTTTTTGGAACTAATATACAAGCGCAAGACAGAACGACCGTTCGCGCAAACAATAGCGACATCAGTGATAACTTAGACCTTAAAGCAGTGGCTTCCATCTTTGGAGATTCTGAAGATTTGGCTGATTTTGAAAGACGCTTGAATGATCCAAAAATACAGATTTCGAATCTTGACTTGAATGGAGACAGACAAGTTGATTATTTGAGAGTTATTGAAACTGTAGAAAACAATACCCACCTAATCATCATTCAATCTGTGCTTGAAAAAGATATTTTTCAAGACGTGGCGACCGTGGAAGTAGAAAGAGACTCGAACAACAATGTTCAGGTTCAGGTAGTGGGAGATGTTTATATGTATGGTTCAAATTATATTTATGAGCCAGTGTATGTTCATACGCCTCTAATTTACAATGTGTTTTGGGTAAATTCTTACAGACCTTATTATTCTCCTTATTACTGGAACTATTATCCGACGTATTATAACCCTTGGAACCCTTACCCTGTTTACAGATACCAAAGAAACGTTCACGTTCATATTAACGTAAACAATCATTATAACTATGTGAACACAAGAAGAAGTTCGAGAGCTGTGGCCATGTACAACGGAAGACGTTCTGACGGTTATGCAAGACAATATCCAAACCGATCATTTGCTCAAAGAAATAGTAACGTTTCAAACAGGCAAGAATTGGTTGCTTCTAGAAATACAGGAACCAGAGCGGCTTCAACAAGAACTAATTCAACAAGAAACACGACTTCCAATAGCGTAAGATCAACAGCGGGAACAAGAAGTACTACTTCTACAGCAACACCGACAAGGAATAATACAAATACAGTTAGATCAACAACGGGAACAAGAAGTAGTACTTCTACAGAAACACCGACAAGAAATAATACAAATACAGTTAGATCAACAACGGGAACGAGAAGCAACACATCTGTGTCGACGCCAGCAAGAAACACTTCAAGCGCATCTACGCCTGTTCGTTCTTCAAGTAATTCAACTAGATCAAACAGTTCTTCAACATCCTCAAGATCACAGTCAGCTCCAATGCAAACGGCTCCGGCAAGAACGCAAACAAGAGCACAGGCGCCAGCGCAGACTCAGACTAGAGCCCAAGCTCCTGCACCAAGCAGAACGCAATCTGCACCGCAACAGTCTCAAAGATCAAGCGGTGGCGAATCAAGAGGAAATTCTGGAGGCGGAAGAAGATAATTATTAGATGTCAATAGCTATAAAAAGGCGTTTCAATTTAGAAACGCCTTTTTTATTTAATACCTCTGCAAAGCATAACCATCAGGTTGGCAAACAATAAAAAAAATGTGATACCTTTGCACCTCAATTACAGAAAATGAGATTACACAGAAATTTAGTTTACACAACCATTGATTCATTGAATGCAATTTTCAATGATAAAGAATATGCAGATAAGGTTGTGGCAAGAGCTTTGAAAAAAGACAAACGTTGGGGAAGCGCAGATAGAAAATTTGTAGCCGAAACAATCTATGATATCGTTCGTTGGAAACGATTATATATGGAAATCGCCGAAGTGAAAGAACCGTTAACCAGAGATAATATTTGGAGAGTTTTTGCAGTTTGGGCGGTTTTGAGAGGTTACCCAATTCCGGATTGGAGACAGTTAGAAGGAACTCCAGAACGCAAAATTAAAGGCCGTTTTGATGAGCTTTCAAAAATCAGAAAATACAGAGAATCGATTCCAGATTGGATGGACGAAGTGGGAATCCAAGAGCTTGGAGAAGAACTTTGGTCAAAAGAAATTGCGGCGCAGAACCAGCCTGCAAAAGTAATTTTGAGAGTCAATACTTTAAAAACTACGAAAGAAAAACTTCGCGCCATTTTAATGGATTTGAACATTGAAACTGAATTCTTGAAAGACCAGCCAAACGCTTTGGTTTTAAAAGAAAGAGCCAATGTTTTCTTGACAGATGCTTTCAAAGAAGGATTTTTTGAAGTTCAAGATGCGAGTTCGCAGTTAGTTGCCGCTTTCTTAGACGTAAAACCAGGAATGAGAGTCGTTGATACTTGTGCTGGCGCAGGCGGAAAAACATTGCACATGGCTTCTTTAATGGAAAATAAAGGGCAATTGATTGCAATGGACTTATACGAAAGTAAGCTGAAACAATTGAAATTAAGAGCCAAAAGAAACGGTGCTTTCAATATAGAATACAGAATAATTGACACTACAAAAGTAATCAAGAAACTGCATGAAAAAGCAGATAGAGTCTTGATTGACGCACCTTGTAGTGGTTTGGGCGTTTTAAAAAGAAACCCAGATGCCAAATGGAAATTACAGCCTGAATTTATAGATAATATTAGAAAAGTACAAGCCGAAGTTTTAGAAAATTATTCTAAAATTGTAAAACCAGGCGGAAAATTGGTTTATGCCACTTGTTCTATCTTACCATCTGAAAATCAAGAACAAGTAAAAAAATTCTTAACCACAGACATAGGAAAAAGTTTTACCTTTGTAAAAGACACAAAAATCTTGGCTTCAGAGTCAGGATTCGACGGTTTTTACATGGCTTTGTTAGAAAGAAAAGAAAATTAAGATTATGAAAAAACTTTACTCGTTAATTGCGCTCTTTTCGATTGCATTAACTTTCGCACAAGCTCCCGCAAACTATTATAATTCGACGAACAACCTTACAGGATATCAATTAAAAACAGCATTGTACAATATTATTAAAGACCATAACGACCGAGGTTATGCGGGCTTGTATACGACTTACCAAACATCAGATGTGAAAACAAATGGCAAAGTTTGGGATATGTACTCAAATTGTGATTTTACTTTTGGAACAGTTGCAAATGGTGGTAATCAAGACAACGGAACAAATCCAAGCGGTGAATGCGTATTCTTCAATCGCGAGCATACAGTTCCTCAAAGTTATTTTGGGAACAATGCATTACCAATGTATGCAGATGCACATTTCGTACTTCCGACTGATAAAATTGTAAATGCAAGAAGAGATGATTATCCTTTTGGAAAAGTAGGAAGCGCTTCTTACACTTCTGCTAATGGTTCGAAATTAGGAAACAACTTAAATTCAGGATATTCAGCTGGATATTCAAGCACAGTCTTTGAACCAATTGATGAATACAAAGGTGATTTTGCTAGATTATTATTTTATTTTGCAACCAGATATGAGACACAATTAGCAGGATTTTACACAAGTTCTTCTTCAACCTCAAAAGCAATGTTCGACGGATCTTCAGGGAAAGCATTTTCAAATACGTTTTTAAATATCTTATTAACATGGAATCTTCAAGATCCAGTGAGTGCGAAAGAAATCACAAGAAACAACGCAATATACGCTCGCCAAGGAAACAGAAATCCTTTTATTGACAATAATTCTTATGTGACTTCAATTTGGGGATTGCCTCTTGGAACCGAAACATTTGATACTTTAGCTACAGTTTCTGTATATCCAAATCCATCGAACAATCACAGAATCAACATTGAAACCGAACAAATTTTAGACGAAATTCAATTAATCAGCGTAAATGGACAATTGATGCAACAAATTAAAAATCCAAACGCTCAGAACAATACTTACACTTTAGAGAATCTTCCTTCAGGATTTTATTTCTTGAAATTGACCTCTGAAAATCAATCTAGTGTGAAGAAAGTTATCATCAACTAACCTTCTTATTTAAATTTTTGAAAAATGCCTAATAATTATGTTAGGCATTTTTTTTACCTAAAGTTTTAACACACAATTCGAAAAAAGTCACAAGAAACAAATTACATTTGCCGTCCAAAATTTATTCAATGAAAAAAATTTATACAATTGTATTACTATTTGTTGCAGTAATGGCTTTTCCTCAAGCTGGAGCTCCTGCGGCTTATTATAATGGCTCCAACTGGAATCTTACCGGAACTTCATTAAAAACTGCGCTTGCAACAAAAATAACTTCAACACACACCCGAAAAATATCGTATGATAATATTTGGGATGCAAGCCAAGTGACAGACTTAGATCCAGCAGACGTAACAAATACAAATGTATTATTGCTATACGGATTTAGCAATAATATTTGCCCAGCTTCTAGTTCAGACGGTGATGACCACAGAAGAAGGAACAAAAATTCTACAGGAGGAGGCAATTCTTGTATATGGAACAGAGAACACACTTATGCGAAATCACTAGGAACGCCGGCTTTAGTAGATGGAGGTTCGGGATCTAGCAGTGACGCTGGAGAAGACGCACATCACATTCGCCCTTCAGATGTTGACAGAAATGGAAATAGAGGAAGCAAAAAATTTGCGCCAGGTTCAGGCAACTCTGGCAATGTAGCTGGAGGTTGGTATCCCGGAGATGAGTGGAAAGGTGATGTCGCCAGAATGATGATGTACATGTATTTACGTTATCCAACGCAGTGTCTTCCAAAAAATGTAGGTACAGGAACAACCGTTTCAACAGACACAAACATGATTAATTTATTTTTGCAATGGAATGCAGAAGATCCTGTTTCAGCTTATGAAGACAAAAGAAATACTTACCATGGAAACACTTCAAACAGTTATGCGCAAGGAAATAGAAATCCTTTTATCGACAATCCTTATTTGGCAACTGTAATTTGGGGCGGACCTGCTGCAGAAAACCGTTGGCCAAATGTATTCTTGTCAACTCCAGATTTCGATTTTGCGACTGTTTCTGTGTATCCAAATCCATCAAATAATCATAAAATCAATATCGAAACAGAACAAGTTTTAGACCAAATTCAATTGATCAACATCAATGGCCAATTGATGCAACAAATTAAAAATCCAAATGCTCAGAACAATACTTACACTTTAGAGAATCTTCCTTCTGGATTTTATTTCTTGAAATTGACTTCTGAAAACCATTCGACTACTAAGAAAGTTATCGTGAACTAATTTTCTTTAAATCATACAATTACCCAAAGGCTTTCTGAATTCAGAAAGCCTTTTTTTCATATATTTAGTCCCAAAAAATAATCATGGAAGAAAATTACATAGATATAAATCGAAAGACTTGGAATGAAAAAACCGAATTTCATATCCAATCTGATTTTTACAACCAAGAAGAATTTTTAAAAGGAGAAAATTCTTTAATGCCAATCGAATTAGAATTATTAGGAGATATCACAGGCAAAAGCGTTTTGCACTTGCAATGCCATTTTGGGCAAGACACGATTTCTTTTTCAAGAATGGGCGCAAAAGCTGTTGGTGTTGATTTGTCGGATAATGCGATTGAAAAAGCCAGAGAAATTGCCCAACAATTAAATACTGAAACGCGATTTATTTGTTGCGATATTTATGATCTTCCAAATCATCTTAAGGAACAATTTGATATTGTATTTACCAGTTATGGAACCATTGGATGGCTTCCTGATTTAGACAAATGGGCAAAAATAATTTCACAATTTTTGAAACCTGGAGGCAAATTTATAATGGCCGATTTTCATCCGGTAGTTTGGATGTTTGACGATAATTTTGAAAAAATTGGCTATAATTATTTCAAATCAGAGCCAATTATTGAAACCGTTGAAGGAACTTACGCTTCTAAAAATGCTCCAATAAATTCAAAAACAATTACATGGAATCACAGCACAAGCGAACTTTTAAACAGTCTTCTAAAAAATAATCTTGAGTTGCATGCTTTCAACGAATATGATTATTCGCCTTATAATTGTTTCAATGCAACAGAAGAATTTGAACCAAAAAAATTCAGGATTAAACATCTTGAAAACAAAATCCCAATGGTTTATTCGATTTTGGCAACGAAAAAATAAACCTCATTAAAGCAAAAAACTCCAATCAAAAATTTTCTGATTGGAGTTTTTTTATTGTATTTGAATTTGATATTGCTATTGCCTAATCGTTCATAGAAATCAAAAACTCTTCGTTATTTCTAGTTTTCTTGAAACGGTCGTTGATAAAATCCATCGCTTCCACCGGATTCATGTCTGCCAAATACTTGCGCATAATCCACATTCTCTGAATAGTCGCTTCATCTAAAAGCAAGTCGTCACGTCGCGTGCTTGAAGAAGTCAGGTCAATCGCAGGAAAAATACGTCTGTTAGCAATTTTTCGATCCAATTGTAATTCCATATTACCCGTTCCTTTAAATTCTTCGAAGATAACTTCATCCATTTTAGAACCAGTTTCTGTCAATGCTGTCGCGATAATACTCAAAGAACCTCCGTTTTCGATATTTCTTGCCGCTCCAAAGAAACGTTTTGGTTTTTGCAATGCATTTGCATCCACACCACCACTCAATACTTTACCAGAAGCCGGCTGAACCGTATTGTAAGCTCTTGCCAAACGCGTAATTGAATCTAATAAAATCACAACATCGTGACCACATTCCACCAATCTTTTTGCTTTTTCCAAAACGATATTAGCCACTTTCACATGTCTGTCAGCTGGTTCGTCAAAAGTCGAAGCAATTACTTCTCCCCTAACGCTTCTTTGCATGTCAGTCACCTCTTCAGGACGTTCGTCGATCAATAAAACAATCAAATAAACTTCAGGATGATTTGCTGCAATTGTATTGGCAATATCTTTTAAAAGTACCGTTTTACCAGTTTTTGGCTGTGCTACAATCATACCTCTTTGCCCTTTTCCGATTGGAGAAAACAAGTCGATAATTCTTGTAGAAATAGAACTTTGTTTTCCTGCTAAATTGAATTTCTCGTCAGGAAAAAGTGGCGTCAAGTGTTCGAAAGAAACACGATCACGAACCACTTGCGGATCATGTCCGTTGATTTTCAAAACTCTCACCAAAGGGAAATATTTTTCTCCTTCTTTTGGAGGACGGACCACACCTTTCACTGTATCTCCGGTTTTTAAACCGAATAACCTGATTTGAGAAGTTGACAGATAAATATCATCGGGTGAAGCCAAATAATTATAATCTGAAGATCTTAAAAATCCATAACCGTCAGGCATCATTTCAAGAACACCTTCACTTTCAATAATTCCGTCGAATTCAAAATCGGCATCCCTGAAGTTTGGCTTTTTATTCCCTTTGAAGTTTGGATTTACATTTCCGTTGGGACCATTTCCGTTTTGATTCTGATTTGGGTTTGGATTATTTTGGTTCCCGTTTTGATTTCTCTGGTTGGGATTCTGTTTTTGGTTTGGATTCTGATTTTGATGTTGCGGTTTTGCAGCTATTTTTTCAGAAGCTGTAGTTTTGTCTTTTGCAATTGCAGGCTCTGTAGTTTTGTCTGCAACATTCTCAGTATTTTCTTTTGGAGCAACCGCTGGTTTATCAAGAATATTTTTCTTGAATTTTATAAGCTTTCTTTCCTTTTGTTCTGGAGCTGGAGTTTCTTCTTCTGTATTTTCAGAAGCTTTAGCTTCAGGAGCCACATCTTCACTCGGTGCTTTTTCTTGAGCTTCCTTTGCCTTGGCATCAGATTCAGAAAAAGGATTTTTATTTGCGGGCTTTATAATTTTAGGCTTTTTTTCAGGAACAATCCTAGCTCTTTTTGATTTTGAATCGGGTGCCTCTGGCGTTTCTTGTTGCATTGCAGGCGCAACTGATTCAGGATTTGCAGCTTGATAATCTAATATTTGATAAATCAGAGCTTCCTTTTTAACACCATTAAATTTTATTTTTTTTGTTGCTTTCGCAATATCTTGAAGCTCAGAAAGCTTCATTTCTTTTAATACATCAATATCAAACATAAATGTTATTTGAATAAATTGTGGAAACTTTTGTGAAGTGTGTAGTGTGTGATTTTTTTGAATATGGAAAATCCGACAAATGAAGTGTTTACGAATTTCTTATGCAATATTACGAATAAATTTTTATCAAGCAATAGTATTTATAAAAAAGAAAATATATTTTTGTAGAAAGAAAACAATCAATAATGATCCAAAGAATTCAAACTATCTATCTGCTCATTGCTTTCACTATCATGGGAGTTTTGCCTTTTATTTTTCCTTTGGAAACGGATACGTCGGGCAGCAAACCTGTTTTTTTTACCGATCACACGGCTGATTTGGTTTTGTTCCTGGGAAGTGCTTTACTTTCCATAATTACTATTTTTTTATTTAAAAACAGACAGTTTCAATTTGTTCTTGGCAGATTGAATATCATATTAAATTTAATTTTATTAGGATTATTTGTATATCATTCACTAAGCATATCCGGAGAAGGGGCGCCTTCTGAGAAGGGTATTGGGATGTTTCTACCTATTTTTTCTATCGTTTTTCTAGTGCTTGCAAATAAAGCCATAAAAAAGGATGAAGATCTCGTAAAATCTGTGGATCGATTGAGATAAACCTATAAACTTAGTTTATTTAGTGTTAAAAGCCCGAACAACTCGTTTGGGCTTTTTTTTGCAGTTCATCGGTTTTTTATTGCTTTTAATCTTAATTTCTTTTTGTAATATGATTACTTCAAAAAAAAAGTTAAATTTGAATTAGTCAATCCCCCACCTATGGACTCTAAAATTAAAATTCACCTCGCCGACGACCACAAGGTACTGATAGACGGAATGTTATCAATGCTCAAGACAAATTCCAGTTTTGAAGTAGTTGGTTTTTCTTTAAATGGAGAAAATCTTTACGAAGAAATACAAAACAACAAGGCTGATATCTTAGTCATGGATATCAACATGCCCATCAAAGACGGCATCGATGTGCTTCGAGAATTTTCAGTAAAAGGGTTTTGCTGCAAGGTTATCATCCTTTCCAGCTATGATGATGTAAAGATTATTAAAGAGGTATTAAAACTTGGTGCGAGCGGTTACTTAAGCAAACAAAGTGCCGGAGAAAATATTATTGAAGCCATCAATGTGGTTGCTTCTGGAGAAGAATTTTTTTCGCAATGCATCAGAGACCGGATTTTTCAATCTTTTTCAAATATTCCGCAGCAGAGCTACATTAACGAAGCAATGCCCCTTTCCTCAATTACCGATAGAGAATTAGAAATACTTAGGCTAATTACTTTAGAATATAGCGGCACTCAAATTGGCGATGAATTGAACATTAGCACCAATACTGTTGAAACACACCGAAAAAATCTGATTAAAAAATTAAATGTAAAATCAACGATTGGATTGGTGAAGTATGCTCTAAAACACAATATCATTATATAACAAAAAAATAAAATTATGTCAACATCAGCTTATTTAAGTACTTATGGAGTGAATTGCCAATCCTCTGATTGCACAGTTACTTTTTTAATTCCTGACAATTGTACTTTTACATTATCTCAAGATTCTGAGTCGACCCACCTTATAATAGTAGAATTAGGTCCAGATGAAAAAGATCCTTCAACAATATTTGAATCCGTCAACACTACATTTAATTATGAAGTAAACGGCGAATTATCAATTGCTTTTGTACTTCCTGATGTTACTATTGCAATACCAGACGAAAACCCACATCTTCCTATAAAAAAACCAAGAATAATTATTAGTTCTTTAAAACAATAGATGCGCGTATTCTATATAATTATAGTATTAATTATAAATTTTCAGTGCTTTTCTCAGTCATTTGAGCAGAGTACTGATTCTATAAATATTTATATAAAAAAAAGAGAATACTTAAAAGCGCTTAATCTCTCTCGCAAAAAATCTAATGAATATTTAAGAAAAAAAAATCATGCAAATTTCTGCGAAATAACCTTATTAAAGTCGAAAATATATTTCTTGCTTAACGATAAAGAAAAATCTTTTGAGAACCTTTTTCAAGTTTTAAAATTAACCGAAGAGCATAATCTAACAAAACTCAAGATTCAAACTTTAGAAGAAATTGGACATCGTTATTTTTCGATTTTTGATTACGAAAAAGCAAAAGTTTACTATCACAGATCACTCTATCTTGGCAAAAAAAATAATCTTTTAGCACCCAATTCCTACATTTATCAACGAATGTATGCGCTCCATTTTACGATTGAATCTGATAGTGCTTTTTATTATCTTGAGAAAGTTAGAATTGGAACACTTCAAAAAGGAAACAATCTTGAATTCGCAGTAAATTACAATAATTATTACAGTTATTATTCTTCACAAGAAAAATATAGTATTGCTCGAAAATATTTAGACTCGGCGCTCATTTATGCTGAGAAAAGTAACAACGCAACAATTATTACTACTGTTTTAAGCAACTTTGGCTACCATTATTTAGTAGTAGAAAAAGACTACGAAAAAGCAGTCGATGAATATCAAAAAATCATTCTTTTAAACCCACAAGACACAATTTCAACAGAAATGGCCGATGTTTTTATCAACATTTCTTATGGATATGAAATGCTGGGGGATTACAAAAATGCACATGATTATTTCAATAGATACAACACACTAACCCAAAATATATATCAAGGAAATTTAAAACAAGCAATCAACGATGTGGAAACCAAATACCGCATTGAAAAAATTGAAAACGAAAACAGGGAAAAACAGCAGATTTTTGAAGAAAAGCAAAAAAACAATCACAAAATTATACTGATTTTTATCGCTCTTTTCGCTTTCAGTACCATTCTTTTCTACTTCTTTTATCAAAACTTACGTCTTAAACAAAAAAATAAATTTATAGATTTAGACAGGCAAGTGAAACAAAACATTATCAATGCCTCGATGGATGGCCAAGAAATCGAACGAAAAAACATTGCCAACATATTACACGACAGCATCAGCGCGCTTTTATCATCGTCAGGTCTTCATCTTTCCGCCTATATTGCCAATAATCCTGAAGAAAAATCTGAAGAAATACAAAAAGCAAGAGAGATCTTAAAGCAAGCACACGATAATGTGAGAGATCTTTCTCACGAATTATTACCTCCACTTTTGGCTAAGTTTGGACTCTTTCACGCTGTTCTAGATTTAAGCGAAAAAAATTCAAATTCTATCTTGCACTTTGAATATTCAAGTTACGTTGCTGACGGCCGTCGTTACTCTGAAGAATTTGAAATGCGAATCTATTTCATTATTACAGAATTATTTAACAACATCATGAAACACAGCAATGCCTCAAAAGCATTCATCACATTTGAAGAGATCGCAAACAGATTGCTCATTACCATCGAAGATGACGGAAAAGGTTTTAATTCCTCAAAAGAAAATTCGAGCGACGGTTTTGGTCTTACCCAAATTAAATCAAGAATAAAACACTTAAAAGGAACAATCAATATCAACTCAAAAATAAATGCTGGTACATCAATTACTATCAATCTTCCAGTTCCAAAATAGTTTTGAACGAAATTTAAGGCATTTTCAGCCATCGCAATTCCCGCTGACGTTTCAATCTTTTATTTTTTTCAACCTTAAATAAATTCAGGTTTTAAAAATAAAAGGATTTCCACTCACATCGGGGTTAGTGAGCCATCCAATTACCTGTCTATAAACTTCCACAAACTACGCCTTCTTGCCGATTTCAATTACCTCCAAATCCTTAATCTTGTCACCATCAATCACGAATCGAAGCATCGTTCGCACCTGATGAAATCCCGAAATGCCACAAGCACCAGGATTCATGTGCAAAAAATTATACTTTTTGTCCATCATCACTTTTAAAATGTGGGAATGCCCAGTAATAAACAGCTTAGGTGGATCTGCCACAATGTCTTTAACAATATTCGGATTGTACTTTCCGGGATAACCGCCAATATGGGTAATCCAAACATCAACACCTTCACACATAAAACGGTTGTGCAACGGAAATTCCATTCTGGCTTCATTGCTGTCTATATTTCCAAAAACAGCCCTCAAAGGTTTGTGTTTTTTAAGCGTATCCGTTACCGTCAGATCGCCAATATCTCCAGCATGCCAAACTTCATCCGCTTGGTCAACATATTTTAAAATAGTCGCGTCTAGGTGGCTGTGCGTGTCTGAAAGCAAAAGGATTTTTTTCATTGTTGTAAAAGAAGTTTCTAAGTTGCAAAGATACAACGTTGCCAATTAAATCTCTGTCATAAATAGCAATCTGCTTTTTAAAAACTAAGAAATTGGCTTTTAAAATTCAAAACTCTTATGAAAACTTTGCAATATCTATCTGTGAATCTTTGTAACTTTGCTAATCAAAAACTTTACGCATAATCTTGAGATATTTCATCGAATTCGCTTACAACGGAAAAAATTACCACGGCTGGCAGTACCAGCCCAATGCAGCTTCTGTCCAAGAAACCTTGGGCAAGGCGGTTTCAGTTTTGCTTAGAAATGAAACCGAACTTATGGGTGCGGGCCGAACTGACAGTGGCGTCCACGCCAGGCAAATGTTTGCCCATTTTGATACCGAAGCCGATTTCAATAAGAATACATTAGTCTCAAAATTAAACTCTTATTTACCAAAAGACATTGTTGTTTTTAATCTTCATCAAGTTGCCGACGAAGCCCACGCTCGTTTTGATGCAAAAAAAAGAACGTATGAATACCACATCCATACCTTTAAGGATGCTTTTGAAAACGAACAAAGCTGGTATTTGCATCAAAAATTAGATCTTGAAAAAATGAATCAAGGAGCCAAAATGCTCTTTGAATACCAAGATTTCCAATGCTTTTCAAAGGTCCATACCGATGTCATGACTTTTAATTGCAGTATTTTTGAAGCCCATTGGAAACAAGATAGAAACCGAATTGTTTTTACCATCGCTGCCGACCGGTTTTTAAGAAACATGGTACGTGCCATCGTGGGAACTTTGACAGAAATCGGTTCAGGGAAAAAAAATCTGGAAGATTTAAGAACCATTATAGAAAATAAAGATCGAAACCAAGCAGGAGCTTCTGCCCCAGCCCACGGGCTTTTTTTAACCAAAGTAGAATATCCTTATATCAAAAAAAATGAATAATAGCCCAAAAAATACGACCAAAAAAACCAATAACGTCAGTGTTTTTAAAAGGATAATGGAATACACAAAACCATACAAATCCAGGTATTACTGGGTGATCTTTTTTGCCATAACACTATCCGTTTTCGCAGCACTTCGCCCGTTTTTATTAAAGGAAACGGTGGATGAATACATTACTCCCCAAGATTCAGTTGGATTATTGTATTACATTTTACTGATGGCCGGAGCTTTAATTATGGAGGTTATTTCGCAGTTTTATTTTGTATACTTGGCCAACTGGCTGGGGCAAGATATCATTCGTGATATCCGCGTCAAGCTTTTTATCCATTTGATGAGTTTCAAGATGAAATATTTTGACAACGAACCTGTCGGAAAATTAGTAACGCGCTCGGTTTTTGATATTGAATCGATCTCAAAAATTTTTAGCCAGGGACTTTTTATGATCATCAGTGACTTGCTGAAAATGATTGTCGTGTTGCTGTTTATGTTTTACATGAATTGGAAACTGACGCTGATCGTAATGTGCGCGATGCCGATTTTGGTGATTGCAACACGCGTTTTCCAGAAAAAGATGAAAGTGGCTTTTGAAGAAGTCCGCACCCAAATTTCAAACCTGAATACTTTTGTCCAAGAACGTGTTACCGGAATGAAAATCGTACAGCTTTTCTCTAGAGAAGATATCGAATATGAAAAATTTAAAGTCATTAACGATAAACATAAAAAAGCGTGGATTAAAAACGTTTGGTACAACTCGATTTTCTTTCCAATTGCCGATATCATTTCATCGATTTCCCTTGGTTTAGTCGTTTGGTATGGTGGTATGAATATTATCGCAGAAAACGGTTCCACTTCTTTCGGAGATTTATTTTCTTACACCATGTTCATCGGCATGCTATACAATCCATTGCGACAAATTGCAGATAAATTCAATGAGATGCAAATGGGAATGATCGCTGCCAACCGTGTTTTTGAAGTTTTAGACATTAAAGAACACATTCAAGACAAAGGAAAAGAGGTCGCGCATATGTTCAACGGAAACATCGAATTTAACAACGTTCATTTCAGCTATACCGATAAAGAAGAAGTTTTAAAAGGAATCAATTTAGATGTAAAAGAAGGCGAAACTATTGCCATTGTTGGCGCTACCGGTGCTGGAAAATCCACAATTATCAACCTTTTGAACCGCTTTTATGAAATAAATTCAGGCGAAATTTTAATCGATAAAACTAATATTAAAGATTTTACCTTAGACAGTTTGAGAAACCAGATTGCCGTGGTTTTGCAAGACGTTTTTCTTTTTGCAGACACTATCCACAATAATATTACGCTTGAAAATCCTGAAATTTCAAGAGAGCAAGTCGTTAAAGCTGCAAAAAAAATTGGGGTCCATGATTTTATTATGACGCTGCCAAACGGTTATGATTACAACGTAAAAGAGCGCGGCGTAATGCTTTCATCGGGACAAAGACAGCTGATCGCTTTCTTGAGGGCTTTTGTCAGCAATCCAAGCATCTTGATTTTAGACGAAGCTACTTCTTCAATCGATTCTTATTCTGAAGACTTGATCCAACGAGCAACAGAAACAATTACCAAAGGAAGAACTTCAATTGTGATCGCACACCGACTTGCAACCATCATCAATGCAGATAAAATTATTGTAATGGAAAAAGGCCACGTTGTGGAGCAAGGATCGCATTATCAGCTGATCAATCAAGAAGAAGGATATTATAAAAACTTATATTATTCCCAATTTGCAGTTGAAAATTAAAAAATACTCAAAAGCCTTTTGTAAATTAGCAAAAGGCTTTTTTTTAAAATCCCGATTTAACTTATAGTATTTTTACCATAAATAAATATTTTTCAAAATGTCTGAAATAAGTACTATTCAAAAAACTTCATTACTAAAAAAATTATATCTGACTTTTTGGTCTACAAGCCTCATTATTTTTTTCATCGGAATTCCTTATAGAAATCAACCAGATGAAAATATAGACATTAATTTTGTAGATACTTATTACGTCATAGCTTTTTTTCAGTTAACTACCTTTTTTGCCTTGTTTTACTTTTTAATCGGTTTTGGGTATTGGCTTGTAAACAGACTAAAAGGAAGATTGAACAAAATTTTATTATTTGTCCATGCAATTATTATGTTGGGAAGTTTTATTGCTATATTAATTATATGGAATGTTATAGATGAATATGATATATTAAGAAACACAGCGTTTCTAATTAGCTTAACGCTAATGCTTTTTATCGCACAACCCATTTATGTAATCAATCTAATGCTCGGATTATTCAATTGGAGAAAAGATAGAAAAGCGAAATTTTAATTTTGTTTTAAAGAAGCAATACTTAGGTAATAAAAAACAGAAGTAAATTGTTCTACTATCATATTAACAATTTTCGCTATTACCATTTTAGTTTATTTTAATAAAAAAAGAAGACTATACAGATAGAAATTTTTGAATGAGAATAAATGAATAAAAATAAAAAAAACAAGAAACAGAACTCGATTAAACCTCTGTCTGATTACTCTCAATGTCAACAATCAAACGTTTCAAAATATTTTTCATTTCAGCTAATTCAGGAGTCCTAACTATAAAATCGGTTGTCCCTAATGATTTAAAAGCAGAAATAGTTACCTCACACATACTGTTTGAGTAAATAACGGTTCTAATAAAATCAAAATTTTGGTCTGCTCTGATTTCTTGAAATAATTCAAGCCCGCTTTTATTAGGCAGATGCATATTTAAAAAAATAAGTTTTGGTAATTCTTGAGAATTATCGTTGAGATAATCCATAAATGAAATTGAATCTTTAAAATAATGAAAATTATAATCGATTTCTAACTCATCTAAAGCAATTTGAAAAATGTATGTTTCATCTTGATCATTATCTACAAAAGCTATATTTTTTTTTTGAGGTGTCATAATTATTTAAGATTGTATAGTAAATTTAGTTCAATAAGTACAGCAATTTTAAAAAAATAGCATATTTTTATATTTCTTTTATGACATTAAAAAGCGCAACATTATAATTATATAAAGTGAATATGGAAATTTTATAACATTTAACAAGTGTTTATTTTTACATTTGCAGATGTTTCCCGTTCCAATTAATAATCTATTTTTTTCAATGAGTTTCAACTCCCAAAAAATTAATATACTCTTAGCAGACGATGATAATGAAGATCGCGAGCTTTTTGCCGAAGCGCTTCAAGAATCTGGTCTTGATTACAATTTAAAAACTTTCGAAAACGGAAAACAACTCGTCGATTATTTAAACTCTCCTGACAAAGAAATTCCAAATCTTTTGTTCTTAGATTTAAATATGCCATTGCTTTCAGGCTTAGAATCTTTAAAAATTATTCGCGCAAATGCAGCATTTGATCAAATGCCGGTGGCAATTTATTCTACTTCGTCTTCAGAAAATGATAAAAACAGCACTTTTGAAAACGGAGCTAATCTTTACATCAGCAAACCATCTGATTTTACCCAATTGAAAAAAATGCTGAAACAAGTTGTAATTATGCGTGATGATTTGGCAAATACTGAAATTGACAAAGACAAGTTTGTTTTCACCTTAGGCGTAATCGGAACACTGATTTATTTAAGCTCCATGGCTGGAAAGTTCTTCCACTAAAAATAAAACAAAACAAAAAAACCGCAAACTGAAATTCAATTTGCGGTTTTTTTATGGAGGGAATATAAAAATTGTTCCTTAACTACAGGCTTTTAATTAAAACATTTGTAGTAAAATTCAAGCTTCTGAGTGAGATTTTGTTACAATCAATAATTTAAAAATCCTATTAGATTAAATACGAAATTGAACTTTTTGAACGAATAAACAGCTAATCACTATTTTACCATTTCAAACATTTTCTTTAGGTAAAATACTTTTCAACAAAAACAACAACTATAACGTTGTAATTTGCGTTTGCCCTCCAAATCTAAAAATAACACCTGCCCCTACTGCTGATTTTGCTATTTTTACGATACATAAATAATAATGTTGTAATTATGAGTAAATTCTTTTCCACATTTTTCGTTCTGGCGGCTTGTTTTATGGTGCAAGCCCAAGAAATTTCTTCACCAGATAAAAATCTCAAGCTGAAATTCAGCGTCACAGGCAACGGTGTTCCGACTTATGAATTAAATTATAAGAACAAGGCCGTTATCAAAAACAGTAAACTGGGTATTGAAACCAAAGATGTGCCTTCCTTTTTAGAAGGTTTTACGGTTACAAAAGTTGAAAACAATACGTTTGATGAAACTTGGACTCCGGTTTGGGGTGAGCAAAAAACCATCCGAAATAATTATAATGAACTGCTTGTTACGCTTTCGCAAAAATCGGTAAAAGATCGTTTTATCCGAATTCGTTTTCGCGTTTTCAACGACGGCCTCGGTTTTAGATATGAATTTCCAGAACAAAAAGAATTGTCTTATTTCATCATAAAAGAAGAAAGAACGCAATTTGCCCTAGCTGGAGACCACAAAACATTTTGGCTTCCGGGCGATTTTGACACGCAAGAATACAGCACGGTGACTTCAAATTTATCTGAAATCAGGGGAAAAATGAAGGATGCTGTAACACCAAATGCGTCGCAACAGACTTTTTCTGATACTGGTGTCCAAACGCCTTTGATGATGAAAAGCAAAGACGGTTTGTACATCAATATACATGAAGCGGCATTGGTTGATTATTCAGCCATGTCATTGGAATTAGACGATAAAAATTTTATTCTAAATTCATTTTTGACACCTGATGCTATTGGCGACAAAGGTTATTTGCAAGCGCCAACGCAGTCACCGTGGAGAACCGTGGTGGTCAGCGATAAAGCAACTGAAATTTTGGCTTCAAAAATGATTTTAAACTTAAACGAACCTACAAAATACAAAGATGTTTCTTGGATCAAGCCTGTGAAATATGTTGGCGTTTGGTGGGAAATGATTACTGGAAAAAGCTCTTGGGCTTACAATGACCTGACAAGCGTTAAGTTAGGAGAAACGGATTACTCAAAAACAAAACCGAATGGAAAACACGCGGCCAACACAGCACATGTAAAAGAATATATTGATTTTGCATCACAACACGGATTTGATGCCGTTTTAGTCGAAGGCTGGAATGAAGGCTGGGAAGATTGGTTTGGTAAATCAAAAGATTATGTCTTTGATTTTGTAACACCTTATCCTGATTTTGACGTAAAAGAACTGCATAAATATGCGGCATCTAAAAACGTAAAAATGATGATGCACCATGAAACTTCAGGTTCGATCAGAAATTATGAAAGGCACATGGACAAAGCGTACCAATTTATGGTGGATAATGGCTATACTTCTGTAAAAAGCGGTTATGTGGGCGATATTATCCCTCGTGGCGAATACCATTACGGACAATGGGCTAACAATCATTATCTGTATGCTGTTACAAAAGCGGCAGACTATAAAATCATGGTGAATGCACACGAAGCGGTTCGCCCTACAGGATTGAGCAGAACGTATCCAAACTTGATTGGAAACGAAGCGGCGCGTGGAACGGAATATGAATCTTTTGGAGGAAATAATGCGGACCACACCACAATTCTTCCTTTTACGCGATTAATGGGCGGCCCGATGGATTACACCCCGGGGATTTTCCAAACCAAAGTAAATGTTTACAATCCGGATAATAATTCTTTCATCCACACCACTTTGGCAAAACAATTGGCTTTATATGTGACGATGTATTCTCCATTGCAAATGGCGGCTGATTTACCAGAAACGTACAACAAACATTTGGATGCATTCCAATTCATTAAAGACGTGGCGATTGACTGGGACGAAACCTATATTTTAGAAGCTGAACCAGGAGATTATATTACCATTGCAAGAAAAGCAAAGGGTAAAAACGAATGGTTTGTAGGTGGCATTACGGACGAGAACAAAAGAGTTGGCAATGTAAATTTTGATTTTCTTTCAAAAGGAAAAACCTACGAAGCAATCATTTACGCTGACGGAAAAGATGCCGATTACATCAACAATCCACAATCTTATGAAATCAAAAAGATGAAAGTAACTTCAAAGACTAAGCTGAAACAGCCAATGGCAACAAGTGGCGGTTTTGCAATCAGCATCAAGGAAGTTTCTAAATAAGAATCAAAAAAAATCCCAATCAATTGATTGGGATTTTTTTTGATTAAAAAGTCAGACTATTTTAAAACGTGATGCGCTAAAACTTTTTGCACTTCATACACGTTAACCGATTTATTAAATTGTTTTTTAATACTTGGAACTGCTTCGCTTGAAACCCATATTTTCAATTCTGCATCCAATTCAAAAGTTCCTGCGGTTTCTACACTAAAACGTGTAATCGCTTTGTAAGCAATCGATCTGTATTCTGTTTTACTTCCAGTGATACCTTGTTTTTCAACTAAAATCAATCGTTTGTTTGTAAAAATAAAAGTATCTCGAATCAATTTAAATCCCAATTCTATCACTTCTCCTTCCGTAAGAAGCATTTCATATTTTTTGTTCAATTCTTCAAGTCCAACTGAACCTGCGTTGCCTAATAATGCTGAAAACAATCCCATATCTTTTTTTTATTTATTCTTCTATTGAAAGCAAAGATTTTACAAATTTTCCGTTATTTCCAAATTCTTTTTCATAATTTTTTTTCGACTCTTCACCTTCATCAGCTATTTTTATCGAAAGCTTTTTCTCCATTTTCCAGCGAGGTGACGTATCATAAATTGCTCCTTGAAACTTTTTCGATAATTGACCATCGGTTTGAATTTCAATATTTCCAATGTAATAAACATTTGAATGTTCTGGAACAGAAATATTTGCATATCCTATCGGAAGATTTACAGAACCAAAAGGCGTATAAATCAATTTTATAAAATGATTTCCTTTTGGAACTTTCATAATCATTAATCCGTCTTGATTTAACTTATACGACAACACTCCCTTTTTATTTTCATCAAAATAAATCTTTGCGTTTTTAGTGATATCTTTCTCCTTATTCAAAATTTTAAACTGACCAATAATTACCGTTTCTGATTCTGAGACAACAGTATTTTTATCAAATTTTGAAGACTTGCAAGAAACAAGCGCGAAGGCAATTGCAAAAAAGTAATGTTTAGCTTTCATAAAAAATTTCTTTGTGTAAATTTACATTTAATCCTTTAAACTTTTGACAATAAAAAAAAACGGCTTACTTTAAAAAAGCAAGCCGTTTTTCTCACAATAATAATAAATTTAGCTTACAGCGTTCGAAGCTTTATCCTTTAAATCTGACGTAGAATTAATTGCTTTTTCTGCAATATTTTTACTTTCTTGAATTGCGTTTTCAGATACAGATACTGCTGAATCCTTAATTTTTCCAACTGAATCTTTGACCTTCCCGGCGATGTCTCCTGCTTTGTCAAGAATAGAATTTAAGGTATATCCTTTTTTATTGCAAATAATTCCTACTACTGCTAAGGCTGCAACTCCAGCTGCAATCCCTATAATTAATTTTTGGTTACTCATAGCGTTGTTTTATATATAGATTATTCTTGTTGTTCTTAAATAAATAATGGAAAACCATATTCTTCTTCGTGACCATCCAATTCGCGATCTTCCTCCTCATCATCGAAGATTTCCATCTTGTTGATAAATGTTTTTACAATGGTGGCTAAAGCAAGGCTCATGATTCCGAAAAGCAAAAGATTTTTTGTGTTCATTTCAATGTGATTTTAATGTTATAGTGGTTTTTAATTTTCCATTTGATATGAAATTACGATTAAAAAACCATTGCGAGAGCGCATTTAATATAACTTTAATAGTATTTGTAATGAGATGGGAGAATGTTGTAATGAGATTTTAGATATGGAAATTAAAAATGGATAATTCAGACTAAAAACAAATGAATGCAGTTCTTAATACACTGCTCATTTTCTACACTGCACCGCGCTCCATTCTAATTTCTAACTTCTATTTAAAAAAAAACAAAAATAATGCTTGCGCAATAAATAAATTAGACTACTTTTGCACCGAGAGACCTGGAAACAGGGTTACGCTCTTACCGCTTAAGCCGATCGCTCCAGATCGGCTTTTGCACTTTTTAGGCGGTACTGTTTTACGCAAAACCCTGATGCTAGCTTTAGTCTTAAAATTAATTACGGCAACGTTACGCCACTCCTTCCCACCATTTCTTCGTGTTTCCTAAATTTTCAAAATCTAGAATTTCTCCAATCATCGGATGCGCCAACGCCACATTCTGTAATTTCGCCTCTTTTTCCGCTCGAATTATCGGTTCATCCCAATCGTGCAGAGCCAACGGAAATTTCCCCCAATGCACCGGAAGCACTACTTTTGCATTTAAATCTTTTGAAGCTTGGATCGTTTCTTCTGGCATCATATGAATATGTTTCCAGTTTTTATTGTATTGCCCACATTCTAAAACAGCCAAATCAAATGGGCCAAATTGTTTTCCGAAAGCTTTAAAAAAGGCATCATATCCAGAATCTCCTCCTATATATATCTTTTTATTGGGCGTTTTTAAAACAAAAGAATTCCAAAGTGCTTGATTTCGCTTTAATCCACGTCCCGAAAAATGTCTTGAAGGAAGCGAATTAATCGTAAAACCATTTTTCAAATCAATTTCTTCATGCCAGTCCATTTCATGAATTTGGCTCAGGTCAAATTTCCAACGCTCAAAATGCTGTGCTGTTCCCAAGCTTGTAATCACCTTTTTCGTCTTTGATTTTAAATTGATGACAGTCTTAAAATCTAAATGATCCCAATGATCATGCGTAATTATTAAAAAATCTAATTCAGGAAAATCATCTGCGCAGTACACATTACTGCCTTTAAAGGCATTTACCGTATAAGAAAGCGGTGAAGCGCGGTTGCTAAAAACGGGATCAACTAAAAAAGTTTTACCGCTCAATTGCATGAAATAAGACGAATGTCCAAACCAGACTAAAATATCTTTTTGCGGATCTAAATTTTTCAAATCTGTTTTTACAGAAGGAATACGATCTTTTGGAGTGTTGCGTTTGCTTTTTCCAAAGAAAAATTCTTTCATAAACGTGTAATAATTCGCTCCATCGGTTAAATCAGGCGTAAAAGTGATGTTTCTGAACTGTCCATTCTTATAGTTTTCAGATTTTTTTACTCTTTCAAGCCTTGTTCCATTTGGTCTTCGTCCAAATTTTGGAAGATTAAAAAATAGAATAACGGATAGCGTCAGCAAGAGAAGCATCGTAATTGTAAAAGCCATTTTAAATACTAATTTCTACCAAAGCTATTGATAAATTAATTTCACTATTAAAAAATCTTCATAAATATTTGTGCAAAATCAACTTTTCTTTGGGTTTTTTCTAACAAAATTTCGGTTTTATAATTGTATTTTAGTGTAAATAATCTCAAAACAAACAGTTATCATGAACGATCATTTTAAAAATATAATTGACTCCTTAATAAAGAACGGTTTTATTGAATCAGAAACAAACGTGAAAGATTTGGGCCGTAAGTTAGATTTTAAGATTACGCAATATTCTTTAAATACCGACTTGAGCTTTAAATTTTTAAACAGCGACGATTTTATAAATTTCTTAAATTATTCCAGTTCTGAAGAAATTACTTCAGAAAAAATAGGCCTGATCAATTCTGCCATTTTAGAACAAGGCTTAGATCCTGGTGATTTTTTTTATGTAAATTTTTATAAAAAAGAAGTCAACGAACTTTAAAAGGTTATAAGGATTTGGGTTTATGGTTCAAAGGAATAAATTGTGAATATAAATTTTTTGTTCAAGAATAGTATCTTTGCTCAAAAGCTGAGTACTTACACCTTATGCCTAAAATCTTAAATCATCAAAAACATGCAACTTGTCTTCGCGTCCAATAACAAAAATAAAATTAAAGAGATCCAAAGTCTTTTACCAAATGATATTCAAATCTTAAGCCTGGAAGACATCGGCTGTTTTGAAGACATTGAAGAAACTGCCGAAACCATTGAAGGAAATGCGATTTTAAAAGCGAATTATGTAACCCAAAACTATGGTTACGACTGTTTTGCAGACGATTCAGGTTTGGAAGTAAATGCCTTAAATGGCGCACCTGGAGTTATCTCCGCACGTTATGCTGGGGAGCAAAAAAACGACCAAGACAATATGAACAAATTGCTTTCTGAATTAGAATCTCATTCTGACAGAAGCGCCAATTTCAAAACCGTTATCGCACTCAACCTTAACGGAAGGCAAGAATTATTTACAGGGAAAATCTTCGGAGAAATCACTTTTGAAAAAAAAGGAAGCAACGGTTTTGGGTATGATCCCATCTTTAAACCCGAAGGATTTTCTGATACTTTTGCACAACTTTCATTCGAAGAAAAGGGTTCTATTAGCCATCGAGCGAAAGCAGTCGCACAACTCATCGCTTACTTAAAAAAGTAACTTTCTGATTTTCAATATTTAATAAAAAAATAAACTTCTGTTTTGCATTAGTTTAAATGGTTTATTAAACGTACCTTTGCGCCCTATTTTAAATACATATATGAATAAATTTGAACAATTAGGATTGAATGAATCGTTACTGAAGGCGATTTTAGATCTAGGATTTGAAAATCCGTCAGAGGTACAGGAAAAGGCGATTCCCCTATTATTGGAAAAAGACACAGATATGGTTGCGTTGGCTCAAACAGGGACAGGGAAAACAGCAGCTTTCGGTTTTCCGCTAATCCAAAAAATTGATGCCAACAACAGAAACACACAAGCATTAGTTTTATCGCCTACACGCGAATTATGTTTACAGATTACTAACGAACTTAAAAACTACGCAAAATACGAAAAAAGTATTAATGTGGTAGCAGTTTATGGTGGCGCAAGTATTACAGAACAAGCAAGAGACATTAAGAGAGGCGCTCAAATCATTGTAGCAACTCCAGGAAGAATGCAAGACATGATCAACAGAGGTTTGGTTAATATTAAAAACATAGATTACTGTGTTCTTGATGAAGCTGACGAAATGTTGAACATGGGATTCTATGAAGACATCGTATCTATTTTATCTGACACTCCAGACGAAAAAAACACTTGGTTATTCTCGGCTACCATGCCGCAAGAAGTAGCTCGAATTGCAAAACAATTCATGAGCGAACCGGTAGAAATTACTGTGGGAACTAAAAATTCAGGTTCTGCAACTGTTTCTCACGAATTTTACTTAGTAAATGCTCGTGACCGTTATGAAGCTTTAAAAAGATTGGCGGATGCAAATCCAGATATCTTCTCTGTAGTTTTCTGTCGTACCAAAAGAGACACGCAAGCTGTTGCCGAAAAATTAGTAGAAGATGGTTATAGCGCCGCTGCTTTGCACGGAGATTTATCTCAAGCACAAAGAGACGGTGTAATGAAATCTTTTAGAGGAAGACAAATCCAAATGCTTGTTGCAACTGACGTTGCAGCGCGTGGAATTGACGTTGACAGCATTACACACGTTGTAAACTACCAACTTCCTGACGAAATTGAAACGTACAACCACCGTTCTGGAAGAACTGGTCGTGCTGGAAAATTAGGAACTTCTATCGTAATCGTGACTAAAAGCGAAATGCGCAAGATTTCTTCTATCGAAAGAATCATCAAGCAAAAATTTGAAGAGAAAACAATTCCATCTGGAATCGAAATCTGTGAAATCCAACTATTGCATTTAGCAAACAAGATTAAAGATACCGAAGTTGATCAGGAAATTGGCAACTACCTTCCGGCAATCACAAGCGTGCTTGAAGATTTGTCAAAAGAAGAATTGATCAAAAAAATTGTTTCTGTAGAATTCAACAGATTTATCAACTATTACAAGAAAAACAGAGATATTTCTTCTCAATCTTCTGGTGAAAGACGTGACAGCGACAGTGCTCCAAGAGAGAACAACAGCGGTGCGACTCGTTATTTCGTGAACATTGGTTCTCGCGATAATTTTGACTGGATGTCATTGAAAGATTTCTTGAAAGAAACATTAGACCTTGGTCGTGACGACGTTTTCAAGGTTGACGTAAAAGAAGGATTCTCATTCTTTAATACAGATCCAGAACACACTGATAAAGTGATGGAAGTTCTTAACGGATTTGAATTAGAAGGAAGAAGAATCAACGTTGAGATTTCTAAAAACGACGGTGGCGGAAGAAGCAACTCAAGAAGAGACCACAACGGAAGAAGTGGTGGCGGATTTGGTGGCGGAAGATCTGGTGGCGAAAGAAGCGGTGGTTTCAGAAGCGACAGAGGTGCAGCTCCAAGAAGAGAAGGTGGATTCAGAAGCGATCGCGGTGGATCATCTTCATCTGACAGACCTGCAAGAAGAGACGGTGGTTTTTCTTCTGACCGACCAAAAAGAGAAGGCGGTTTTTCTGAAAGAGCTCCGAGACGTTCTGATGCTTCAGGATCATCTGACGCACCAAGACCAAGAAGACCAAGAAGAGACTAATTTTTTTAGTTAATTTTCTTATAATTATACTGAGACTGCAAAATATCTTAAAGAGTTTTATTACTTTTAATGCCATTCAACAAGGCTATGAGATATTTTGCAGTTTTCTTTTTTTTCCTCCTCCACACTCTTGCCTTTTCGCAAGATAAAATTTCGGGTACAATTGTCAACGACAAGACTTTACTAGTGATTCCCGAGGTTAGTATCATCAACCTAAATAAAGTAAAAGGAACGACTTCTAACGGAAGCGGTGCATTCCAATTGGAAGCAACTGTAAACGATACGTTACACATTTCTTCGTTAGGCTATAAATCTATAAAAGTCAGAGTAACAAATGACTGGTTTAGAGATCAAAATACAAAAATTAAGATGACTGAAAAAGCCTATGCGCTACCAGAAGTCGTGATTAATCAATACAACCTTACCGGTTATTTAGAAGTAGATTACAAAATCATACCAATTAAAGAAAATTACCGCTACAGCATTTCTGGTCTTACGGCTGGATATGAAGTTGGTCATAATTCCCCAAATGCTTTCTCAAAAGTAATGGGATCTATTTTTAATCCCGCAGATATGCTTTATAATTTCTTTGGAAAAAAACCAACAGAATTAAAGCGTTTGAAGGAAATGAAAAAAGATGACAATGTCAAGAATCTTTTAGCTTCTAAATTTGACCGAGAAACACTAGGCGCATTATTAGGCGTTACACCAAAAGAAATTGCTGAAATTTTAGAGCGATGCAATTATTCAGAATCATTTATTAAAACAGCTAACGATCTTCAAATCATGGACGCTATTAATGAATGTTATGAGGAATATAAAATTTTGAAAGGAAAGAGATAAAAGACAATAATTACCATAAATCTAAGCATAATTTTATTTACTTATCTGAAATAGCCAAAGACAATTTATGAAAAATTTTCTACTATTATTCGTTTGCCTATTTTCCATCTCTAAAATTGTTGCTCTAAATAATCAAATTTTTACAATTAAGTCAAAGATAATAAGCTTCGAAGAATTAGTAATACTTAGAAAAAAAATTGATTCTGTCAACGAATTTAAAACATTATATGATGACGATAGATATTCTGTTAGAGATTCTTGCCGTGGAGAATTTGGAGGTTGGGTGAAATTCAAAGATAAGAAAACTAAATTTGAGTATATATTTGAGTCTACTTGTGCGCTAATGATAAACAAATTCAAAGGAAAATACATCGTCACTGGAACACTAAACCATATGGGAGGATTTACAAAAATATACGAAATAACAAATCCATTATTGCTAAAAAAAATAAATAGAGGGGAAAAAATTATTTTCCAAAAAATTGGAAATAAAGGAGCAAAAATACTTGTTAATAAATTTGGAATGACAACATTGTTTACATTTGAATACAATAAAAGATTATTTCATATTGTTTCCAATTCTTCAGAGACTTTCATCAGCGAGATTGAAAATGGAGCATTTAAAAAGATACAATCACTCTATAATAAAGAGATTCATACAATTATTCCCAGAATCTTGAATTCAGATAATTCCTCTAAAATATTTTTCAACGATTACACAGTTAAAGGACTTAAGGGTAAAGGATATTTTGAAGTCGATAAAAACAATATTACAGTCTTTACTGTTGAATAAGACGGCTTGGTCTTTCATTAAGCAAAATTTTCACTTATAAATCCTGAACCTTTCGCTTTAAAACTATACTAAATTATTAATTTCCTTATAACGCTGTTCAATTCTTTTAATATCTTTTATCGAGTTTTTTGTCCAAGCCAATCGAAGCGCAATCATTTCTTCTTCAGAAAGATGCCAATCTAAATCTGATTTGTGAAGGCGGCCCATAATATTTTGAATGATAATCGCCGCTGAAACTGAAATATTTAAACTTTCTGTAAAACCAGCCATCGGAATTTTCATAAAACCATCGGCTTCATTCATCACTTCTTCTGAAAGTCCGTCGCGTTCGGTCCCAAAAAATATAGCAGCAGGTTTTGTAATATCAAATTCATCCAGCAAACAATCGTTCTCGTGTGGCGTCGTAGCAATGATTTGATAGCCTTTTTCTTTTAATGATTTTATACATGAAACATTAGAATCATACCGATTCACATCCACCCATTTCTGGGCGCCCATTGCAATTTCTTTATCGATGCTTTTCCCGAATTTCTCTTCAATTACGTGTAAATTCTGTATCCCGAAGACTTCACAGCTTCGCATCACGGCACTGGTGTTGTGCAACTGGAACACGTCTTCCACGGCAACGGTAAAATGATTGGTTCTTTTTTCTAAAACTTTAAGGAATTTATTTTTGCGGTTTTCAGTTATAAATTCTTCTAAATAAGCAAGATATTCGACTTCAGAAGTATTTTCTTTCATATAATTAGTGATTTTCTTAAATAGTTTTCTTAATTTGGCTAAGCTAAAAATAGGCTATGACGCAAGAAGAATTATTACCGCAAATTTACAAAAAAGACGACAGAGCATTTACATTAATGTATGATATGTATTCAAAAAGTCTTTACAGTGTTATTTACAACCTCGTTCGCGACCAAGAAGAAGCAGAAGACGTGCTTCAAGAAACGTTTGTAAAAATCTGGAAAAACATTGATAGCTATAACGAAAGCAAAGGACGTTTTTACACGTGGATCCTTAATATAGCCAGAAATACAACCATCGACAAACTTCGCTCGAAAGGCTACAACAACAAGCAAAAAAACCTTAGTTCTGATAATTTCGTACATCTGTTAGACGACAGCAACAAGCTGACCAATAAGATTGATACAATTGGAATTCGCGAATTTGTAAAAAAATTAAAACCAAAATGTATCCAGATTATTGATCTTTTGTTTTTCAAAGGATATACCCAGCAGGAAGCTTCTGATGAATTGCAAATTCCGCTTGGAACTGTCAAAACCCAGAACAGAAACTGTATTAATGATTTAAGAAACTTTTTAAAAGTATAATGGATAAGCAAGAATATATAGATTCAGGTATTTTAGAACTTTATGTTTTCGGGCAGCTTGAAGAGCCAGAATTCAGTGAAGTGGTAAGGATGTCCGAAAGCGATGCAGACATAAAAGCTGAAATTGTGTCAATTGAAAAAGCGATAATCAATTTCTCAGAAAGCGTCTCGCCTTTCCTATCGTCTGAAAATTATGAAAAAATCCGTGCGGCGTTGATGCTGAAACACGGCGTGGTGGATATGGCTCCAAAAAAATCGAACATCTTTTTATACCTCGGTTATGCCGCATCGATTTTATTGCTGATCGGCGTGGGGTATCAATATCAAAAATTACAAGAAAAAGATACGCAGATTGTAAATGTTGAAAAAGAAAGAAGTGATTTGCAAAAATCAGTTGTCGACCTGACATTGCAAAATAAGGAATCGGAAACGGCGCTTTCTGTCGTTAGAGATAACAATAATGCCGTGATTGCTTTGGCCGGACAAGAAGTTTCCCCAACCTCTTTTGCAAAAGTATATTGGAACAAAAACACAAAAGCGGTTCATATTGACGCTGCCGGCCTGCCAGAACCTCCTGAAGGAATGGTATATCAGGTTTGGGCGTTGAAATTAAATCCGCTGACGCCGACGAGCATCGGTCTATTGGATGATTTCAAAGGAAATTCAAAACGTATTTTCTCTGTTGAAAATGCCAATGATGCCGAAGCATTTGGTATTACGTTAGAACCAGCTGGCGGAAGCGTTTCTCCAACATTAGAACAACTTTACACTTTAGGAAAAGCTTAATTTGTAATAAATTTATATCTTTAAGACGCCTTATATGGAATTTCATATAAGGCGTTTCTATTTTTAAACTATGAAAAAGAAATTAGTCATATTATCTGGAGCCGGAATCAGTGCTGAAAGCGGCATCAAAACATTTCGCGATTCTGACGGACTTTGGGAAGGCCACGATGTTATGGAAGTTGCATCTCCCGAAGGCTGGCAAAAAAACCAGGAGCTTGTTTTAGATTTCTATAATAAAAGAAGACAGCAGCTCAAAGAAGTAAAACCAAATCGCGCACACGAAATTTTAGCTGAAATGCAAGAGGATTATGACGTGCATATCGTTACCCAAAACGTGGACGATTTACACGAACGCGCCGGAAGCAAGAAAGTGCTACATCTTCACGGCGAATTATTAAAAGTAAGAAGCATCAAAAACCACCACTACATTTTAGATTGGAGTGAAGATGTAAATTTAGGCGATCTTGACGATAACGGCAACCAGCTTCGTCCCCACATTGTTTGGTTTGGTGAAGCAGTTCCTGCGTTAGAAGAAGCGATTCCCTTGGTGATGCAAGCTGATTATTTGGTGGTTATCGGAACTTCGTTGCAAGTTTATCCCGCCGCAGGATTGATTGATTTTGCAAAACCCGAGGCTACATTATTTTACATCGATTTGAAACCGGCTACAATTTCAAACTTAAAAAATCCACTCGAAATTATTGTAGCAACGGCTTCCGAAGGAATGAATATTTTAAAAGAAAAGCTATCTAAAAAATAAGCTGTAAATTAAATGTAAAATTTGCCCTTTTTTCAAAATCGAATTGACAAATATCTTTTATACTTCGTTCATATAAAGTATATTTGCGTTTACTTGAACAACAACACAAAATGACAACTTTAACAGAACTAAACGCTATATCGCCAATCGATGGAAGATATAGAAGCAAGACAAAATCATTATCAAATTATTTTTCAGAAGAAGCATTGATCAAATATCGTGTTTTGGTGGAAATCGAATATTTTATTTCGCTTTGCGAGATTCCGTTGCCACAACTGAAAAACATTGATGCTTCTTTATTTGAAAGTTTGAGAAATATCTACAAAAACTTCTCAACCGAAGACGCCCAGTCTATAAAAGACATTGAAAAAACAACAAACCACGATGTAAAAGCGGTGGAATATTTCATCAAAACGGCTTTTGACAATTTAGGTTTATCAGAATACAAAGAGTTCATCCACTTTGGATTAACCTCTCAAGACATCAACAATACCGCCATTCCGTTATCGACAAAAGAAGCTTTTCAAGAAGTGTATTTGAAATCTTTAATCGAGTTGACTTCAAAATTAAAAGAATTAAGTGTAGAGTGGAAAGACATTCCAATGTTGGCAAGAACACACGGACAGCCGGCTTCCCCTACTCGTTTGGGCAAAGAAATTGCGGTTTTCGTAGAACGCTTAGAAGAGCAGATGCGTTTGCTTTTCAACATTCCGTTTGCTGCTAAATTTGGTGGCGCAACCGGAAATTTCAACGCGCATCACGTTGCCTATAAAAATATTGACTGGAAAGAATTCGGAAAGAATTTTGTGGAAGGAAATCTTGGATTGCAACATTCCTTCCCGACGACACAAATTGAACATTATGACCATTTTGCAGCATTTTTTGATGCTTTAAAAAGAATAAATACTATCATCATTGACTTGGACAGAGATATTTGGACGTATGTTTCAATGGATTACTTCAAGCAAAAAATTAAAGAAGGCGAAGTAGGCTCATCTGCAATGCCACACAAAGTAAACCCGATTGATTTTGAAAATTCTGAAGGAAACTTAGGAATTGCCAATGCGGTTTTCGAACATCTTTCTGCAAAACTACCTTTGTCAAGATTGCAACGTGATTTGACTGATTCAACGGTTTTGAGAAATGTTGGCGTGCCAATCGGACATACAATCATCGGTTTTGAAGCTACGCTTAAAGGCTTGAACAAATTGCTTTTAAATGCTCCAAAATTTGCTGAAGATCTAGAAAAAAACTGGGCGGTTGTTGCCGAAGCAATCCAAACGATTTTAAGAAGAGAAGGGTATCCAAATCCGTATGAAGCTTTGAAAGGTTTGACACGAACAAATTCGGTAATGAACAAAGAATCGATTCATGAGTTTATTGGAACTTTAGATGTTTCTGACGACATCAAAAACGAGCTTTTGGTCATTACGCCAAGTAATTATTTGGGAGTTTAAAAACCTCAAAATAAATATAATAAAATCCCGAGAATGAAATTTATCTTTCATCTCGGGATTTTTTTTTGAATTTGTTATTTTTTTTTCGGAAATTTAAATACCGTAACGTCTCTTAACCTTAGATTTCTGATGCTGAACTGAAGATTTAGTGCTGGCAGAAATCGACAAAGTACACCAATAGCCCCGATTGTAGCGGAAATCCTTTTTTTTAGAAAGTGCTATTTTTTTCAAATTTAAAACAGCGCCCGAAGGAAGCTCGTTTTTAATTTAGAAAAAAAAGCGGTTTAAAAAAAGATTGTAGCGGAAAGCGGGAAATAGCTTAAAAAAAAAAATAGCAAATGCCTAATAAAATTCTGATCATTTTTGCACATCCACTTTTTGAAAAGTCTGTTGCAAACAAGGCTTTGGCGAATCACATTCCTGATTCAGAAAACATTACGTTTCACGATTTGTATGAGATGTATCCTGAATTTGATATTAATGTGAAGAAAGAGCAGGAATTGCTGAACTTGCACGATATCGTGATTTGGCACCATCCCATGTATTGGTACAGCTGTCCGCCGTTGCTGAAACAGTGGATCGATATGGTCTTGGAATATGGCTGGGCTTATGGAAAATTAGGTTTGGCGCTTCAGGATAAGATTCTTTTTCAGGTGATAACGACCGGCGGCAATCAGGAAAATTATTGCGAGGAAGGCCGTGACCAGCATACCATTGCACAACTTTTACAGCCTTTTAAGCAGACTGCAAAGGTTTGCCGGATGCATTATTTGCCTCCGTTTGTGGTTCAAGGAACGCATCGAATGGATGAAAAAATGTTTGAGAGAAAAGGAATTGAATATAGAAATTTGCTTCAATATTTGGAAAATACAACGGTGAATGTGAAGCAGACCCAAGGGTTTAATTACCTGAATGACTGGATAAAAACCTTAGAAAATAATGGAAAATAACTTTTTTCTTCAAGCGATAGTCTACTTGGCGGCGGCGGTAATTTGCGTTCCGATTGCCAAGAAAATTGGCTTGAGCTCCATTTTAGGCTATTTGTTTTCAGGAATAATTATCGGTCCTTTTGTACTGGGTTTTATCGGTTCTGAAGGCCAAGATTTGATGCATTTTGCAGAATTTGGTGTGGTAATGATGCTTTTTTTGATCGGCTTGGAATTAGATCCTTATAAGTTTTGGAAGATGCGGCGGTTCATTTTAGGAATGGGTTCGCTTCAAGTAGTCATTACTTCGCTCGTCATTTTTATTTGCTGTTCGATCATTTTTGATTGGAATTGGCAAACCGCTTTGACGATTTCACTGGCGTTGGCACTTTCTTCGACTGCCATTGTTTTGCAGACTTTAAAGGAAAAAGGGCTGTCACAGACTTCTGTCGGCCGTTCTTCTTTTGCTGTTTTGCTGTTTCAAGATATTGCCGTGATTCCAATTTTGGCGATAATTCCATTGTTAGTTTCGGGTTCGAACGTAATTCCAGATGATGATATTCACCATTCTTTAATTTCAAATTTAGACGGCTGGCTGCAGACTTTGATTGTAATTGGAACTATTGTGTCTATTTATTTTTTAGGCAAGTATATGATTGTGCCTTTGCTTCATATTGTAGCCAAAACAAGGTTGCAAGAATTGTTCACGGCTTCGGCATTGTTGCTGGTTTTATCGGTTTCTTATTTGATTCAATTGGTGGGTTTGAGTCCGGCTTTGGGCGCTTTTATGGCAGGAGTTGTTTTGGCAAACTCTGAATTCAGGCACGAATTAGAAGGCGATATTGCTCCCTTTAAAGGATTGCTTTTAGGCTTGTTTTTTATAGGAGTCGGCGCTTCGATTAACTTTAAATTGATCATTGACAATCCCGCATTTATCTTGATTTTTGGGTTTATTCTGACAATGATTAAATTTTTTGTTTTTCTTGGAATTGGAAAATTATACAAAAAAAGAATCGACCAGAATTTTCTTTTTGCCATCGGCTTGAGCCAAGCCGGAGAATTTGGTTTTGTGATCATGAGCTTTTCGATGCAATTGAATATTATTCCGAATATGCTGGCAAACCAAATTATGGCGATTATTGCGATCAGCATGATTTCTACGCCATTTTTGCTATTGATTAATGAACGGTTGATTGATCCCTTTTTTGGAATAAAGGAAAAAAACACCAATACATACGATGAGATTAATGAGAATAATGATGTGATTATTGCAGGTTTTGGAAATTTCGGAAGCACCATTGCACGGCTTTTGAAATCAAACAGAATTCCAGCTACGATTCTTGATATGGATTCTGATCGTGTGGATTCGTTGCGAAAAATGGGGTTTAAAGTATATTATGGCGATGCGACGCGACTGGAATTATTGAAAGCGGCGGGTTGTGAAAATGCCAAATTGTTCATTGCGGCAATTGATAATCCGACAGCGAATTTAATTGTAATTGAATTACTGCAGAAACATTTTCCGCACTTGAAAATTTTGGCTCGAGCCAGAAATAGGAATGACGCTTTTGAATTGGTCGATATGGGATTGGACAGCATTTATCGTGAAAACCTGTACAGCGCTGTTCATCTTGGCGTTGATGCCTTGGTTTTTATGGGACATCGCCGTTATTCTGCAACCCGACAAGGGCAACATTTTATCAAGCACGATGAAGAGGCTATTTTTAGATTGGCCAAAAAAAGACACGACAAAAAAGCATTTATGATTTCGGCTTTGGAAGAAATTGAAATGCAAGAACAATTGTTTAAAACCGATTTATTTAATCAAATTGTACCTGAAGATCACGCTTGGGAAAGTGATAATTTGAAGAAAGATAACTTGCAATAAAAAGAAAAGCCGAAATCTAAACAGACTTCGGCTTTTTATATCAATTGAAAAATTATTATCTTGAATAATTCGGAGCTTCTTTTGTAATTGTCACATTATGAGGATGGCTTTCACCGATACCGCTTGCCGTAATTCTAACAAAACGCCCTGTTTCTTGTAAAGTTGCAATGTTTTTTGAACCGCAATAACCCATTCCTGCTCTTAAACCTCCGATGAATTGAAGCATGCTTTCAAAAAGTTCTCCTTTGTAAGGAACTCTTCCTACGATTCCTTCTGGAACTAATTTTTTGATATCGTCTTCCACATCTTGAAAATAACGGTCTTTTGAACCTTCTTGCATTGCTTCCACAGAACCCATTCCTCGGTAAGATTTGAATTTTCTTCCTTCAAAAATAATTGTTTCGCCTGGAGATTCTTTCGTTCCTGCTAAAAGTGAACCTAACATTACGCAGTCAGCACCCGCAGCAATCGCTTTTGGAATATCACCTGTGTAACGAATTCCACCATCAGCAATGACAGGAACTCCCGAACCTTTAATTGCCGCAGCTACTTCAAGAACAGCAGAAAATTGAGGAAAACCAACACCTGCCACAACTCTCGTCGTACAGATAGAACCAGGTCCTATTCCAACTTTTACCCCATCAGCACCATTTTCAACTAAATATTGAGCCGCTTCTGGAGTTGCAATATTTCCGACGATTACATCTAAATCCGGAAAGCTTTTCTTTACTTCTTTTAAGACATCCACCACCCCTTTTGTATGTCCGTGAGCGGTATCAATAATTACAGCATCAACGCCGGCAGCAACCAATGCTTCCGCACGTTTTACAGCATCAGCAGTTACTCCCAAAGCTGCCGCAACGCGAAGACGGCCAAATCGGTCTTTGTTTGCGATTGGTTTTTGAGTCAATTTAGTAATATCTCTGAAAGTAATCAATCCAACTAATTTATAGTCAGCATTTACTACAGGAAGTTTTTCGATTTTATTTTTTTGTAGAATTCCTTCGGCTACTTCAAGTGTTGTTCCTTCGCCTGCCGTTACTAAATTTTCAGTTGTCATTACTTCCAAAATAGAACGAGCATTATTTTTTTCGAAACGCAAATCACGATTCGTAACGATTCCTTTCAAAGTTTGATTTTCATCTACTACCGGAATTCCACCGATGCTGAATTCTCTCATTACTTGTTTTGCATCGCCAACTGTTGCAGTCAAAGGCAAAGTTACTGGATCGATAATCATTCCAGATTCGGCTCTTTTTACTTTTCTGACTTCAGCAGCTTGCTGTTCAATCGTCATATTTTTGTGCAAAACACCGATACCGCCTTCTTGCGCCATAGCAATTGCCATTGCACTTTCAGTAACCGTATCCATTGCCGCAGAAACAATCGGAACGTTTAATGTAATATTTCGAGAAAATTTAGATTGAATGCTAACTTCGCGCGGTAAAATTTCAGAGTAGTTTGGGATGAGCAGAACGTCATCGTAAGTAAGGCCTTCTCCGATAACTTTAGTAGTATGTGCTTTCATGTTGCAATTTGTAGTTAAATTGCGTGCAAATATAATGATTTTTAAACAAAAAAGAAAATGTTTTTATTTATTTGAATTTCAAGTACTTTAAAAGCTTTTAACTTTTAATGATAGGCCGTAAAAATCTTTGTGGCTTCATTATAAGCACTTTCAAAACTCATCGGACTTGTTTCTGTCGATGCTTTTTCAGCCGTAAAATAAGATAACATTTTCTCTGTAGGCATATTTCCGGTCAAATCATCTTTTGCCATCGGACAACCTCCAAAACCTTGTATTGCGCCATCAAATCTGCGGCATCCTGCTTTGTAGGCAGCATCAATTTTTTCAAACCATTTATCTGGAGTCGTATGAAGGTGCGCTCCAAATTCTATATGTTGGTATTTAGAAATCAAATTAGAAAACAAATAATCGATGACTTCTGGCGTCGAAGAACCAACTGTATCTGAAAGTGATAAAATTTTCACGCCCATATTTGATAGTTTTTCAGTCCACTCGCCCACGATTTCAACGTTCCAAGGATCGCCATACGGATTTCCAAAACCCATCGAAAGATACGCTACGACTTCTTTGTCTGTCGCATTTGCAATGTCTAAAATCTCTTGCAAAGTCACCAAAGATTCCGCAATCGTCTTGTGCGTATTTCGCATCTGAAAATTCTCTGAAATCGAAAACGGATAGCCCAAATACTTAATTTCCTTGTGTTTTGAAGCAACTTCGGCTCCTTGCGTATTGGCAATAATCGCCAAGAGTTTGCTTCGAGTTTGCGACAAATCAAGTCTTGCCAGAACTTCGGCCGTATCCACCATTTGAGGAATGGCTTTTGGCGAAACAAAACTGCCGAAGTCAATGGTATCAAACCCAACCCGCAACAGCGATTGAATGTAATCCACTTTTTTTTCCGTCGGAATGAAGGTTTTAATTCCTTGCATTGCATCCCTTGGACATTCGATAATTTTTACGTGTTCCATAGAAATTCAAAGATAGCAAAGAAATTGAATTTACGAAATCGTTTTTTTCTTTTTATTATCTATTTTATTACCGAATTACGTAATTTAAATAAATATTACTTTTTTAAGTAATAAAATTAGTTATTACTTAATTTGGTAATATTATAAATTATTACGTTATTTGGTTACTACTTTTTTTTAAAAACTTTTGAATTTTTAATTTATATTTGAATTATGACAAGCATCATCATTGGAGATATTATCAATTCACGAAAACTGCCTGTAAAAAAATGGCTCCTTCCTTTGAAGCAATTTCTTAATAACCAAGGAAAAAGCCCCAAAGACTGGGAAATTTTTAGAGGCGATCAATTTCAGCTGGAAGTAAAAAATCCAGAAGAAGCGTTGCTGATTGCCATTCAAATAAAAGCACTGCTGAAAAACATAAAATTAGACGCCCGGATGAGTATCGGCATAGGTGAAAAAACATATAATGCGAAGAAAATTTCAGAAAGCAATGGATCTGCGTTTGTTAACTCTGGCGACTTGTTTGAAAACTTAAAGAAGGAAAAAATTACGCTAGCCATAAAATCGGGCAACGCTATTTTTGATTATGAAATTAACCTGGCACTTCGCTTGGCATTGGTAACGATGGACAGCTGGCTTCCACAATCCTCTGAATTTGTTTCAGTCGCCATCAAAAACCAATCTCTTTCACAAGAACAAATCGGAGCAATACTAAATATAAACCAAGCTGCGGTGAGCCGAAGAAAATCTAGATCACAGTTTGATTTAATAATGGAATTTGATGCCTATTATAGAGAGAAAATTAAAAAACTAAGTCTATGATTTTATTTATAAAATTGCTTTTGGCTCATCTACTGGGAGGTTTTCTCTTACAGCCCGATTCTTGGGTTTCGCAAAAAATTGATAAAAAACACAACAGTATCTTCCTGTACATTCACTCCATTTTGCATGGTTTGCTAGCTTGGATCTTCGTTTTTGAAAAACAATTTTGGCTTTTCGCCATAGTGATTACCATTTCTCACGGTCTGATCGACCTGATGAAGTTGCATTTCCAAACAGAAAGAACAAAAAGAAACTGGTTCGTTTTTGATCAAATTTTACATCTTTCAGTACTGGCCATCGTTGTGCTTTGGTATCAAAAAACGACGCTCTTTTTTCTGCCTGATTTCAAAAATAATTTATGGATTATCGGAACATCTGTGATTTTCTTGACAAAACCAACATCCATTTTAATCAAAAATATTATTTCAATTTGGACTCCAGACGAAAGCAATAAGGCAGACCATTCGTTACAAAACGCTGGAAATTACATCGGAATTTTGGAAAGGTTGTTTATTTTCTGCTTTATTTTGATCGGACATTTTGAAGCCATTGGCTTTCTTTTAGGAGCAAAATCCATCTTCAGATTTGGTGATTTGAGAATGGCGCGCGACAGAAAACTGACCGAATATGTTTTGATCGGAACTTTAATTAGTTTTGGAATCGCTATTGGGATTGGACTTTCAGCGCAGTTTCTTATCCAAAATTTTTCGGTTTATTTTCTTGATTAAAGCGGGACCTTCATAAATAAACCCGGTATATAATTGAATCAAGCTCGCTCCAGCTTCTAATTTTTCAATCGCATCATCGGCAGAATGAATTCCCCCTACTCCCACAATTGGAAACGATTTGTTGCTTTTTTCAGATAAAAAACGAATGACTTCAGTGGAACGTTTTGTCAAAGGTTTTCCTGACAAGCCACCCATTTCGGCTTTGTTTTCAGACTGCAAACCCTCTCTTGAAATCGTAGTATTTGTAGCAATTACACCCGCAATTTTAGTTTCATTTACAATATCAATAATATCCAAAAGCTGTTCGTCGGTCAAATCTGGAGCAATTTTCAGCAAGATCGGCTTTTGTTTTGGCTTTGCCACATTTTTATTTTGAAGCGTCTGCAACAATTGCGTCAACGGCTCTTTGTCTTGCAACGCTCGAAGGTTGGGCGTGTTTGGCGAGCTTACATTGACCACAAAATAATCTACGTGATCGTACAAAGCATCAAAGCAAATTTCATAATCAGAAGTCGCTTCTTCGTTAGAAGTCAATTTGTTTTTGCCAATATTTCCGCCAATTAAAACGCCGTTATTTTTTTTCAATCGTTCCACAGCTTCAAGCACGCCACCGTTGTTAAAGCCCATTCTATTGATAATCGCAGAATCTTCTTTTAATCTAAAAAGTCGTTTTTTTGGATTTCCTTCCTGGCCTTTAGGCGTTAAAGTCCCAATTTCAATAAATCCAAAACCAAGATTCGAAAGTTCTTTATATAACTTCGCGTCTTTGTCAAAACCAGCGGCCAAACCTACCGGATTTTTAAATTTGAGGCCAAAAACTTCGGTTTCTAATCTGGCATCTTTTACTTCATAAAGTGACCTAAAAATAGCAGGAAAACCCGGAATTTTATTCAGAAAACGAAGCATTGAAAACGTGAAATAGTGAATTTCTTCGGGGTCGTACTTAAAAAGAATCGGACGAATTATTGATTTATACATTGTAGTTGTGTTGTGTTTTGCAAAAATAGAATTATATGTGCGATTATTAAATGTTTCCCTCTTTTTTTACTATAAGATTTTTTTGAGTACCTTTAAATAGACTTCAACCAGAATATATGAGTTCCATTTCTTCTTCATTACATCAATCTTTTTCAGATTTGTTTCAAAAATACAATCAAGATACTTATCTGAAAGAAAATCTTTGGCTGGAAATTGAAACTTATTATACTTCTAAAAAAAGACATTACCACACTCTTTCTCATTTAAAAAATTTGTTTCAAGAATTAATTCCAATAAAAGAAAAACTCGAAGATTGGGAAACCATTCAGTTCTCTGTTTTTTATCACGACATTATTTACAATGCTTCCCGAAATGATAATGAAGAGAAAAGTGCTGTTTTGGCAATTGAAAGATTAAAAGAAATCGGACTTCCAGAAGATCAAATTTTGAAATGCAATCATCAAATTCTAATAACCAAATCACACGAAAACTCAGATTTGGATACCAATTATTTTACAGATGCTGATTTGTCAATTCTTGGTAAAAGCTGGGAAATCTATGAAGAATACTTTCTACAAATTAGAAAAGAATACCGAATTTATCCCGACTTTATTTACAATCCCGGAAGAAAAAAAGCACTGAAACATTTTTTAGAAATGCCACGGATTTTTAAAACTGATTACTTTTTTGAAAAATATGAAAAACAAGCTCAAATTAATCTAAAAAAAGAACTTGAAATTCTATCTAAATAATCGTTAAAGATTGATTTTAAAATTAGAGAAAAGTTAAATAAATCGTAACTTCGCAGTACATTTTAAACAAAAATTATGCAACATATTATTGACCGTTTTATCAGTTATGTGACGATTGATACGGAATCTGACGCAAGTTCAAATACAACGCCAAGTACTGAAAAACAATGGGATTTGGCTAATAAATTGGTTGAAGAATTGAAGCAAATCGGTTTGCAAGAAGTGACAATCGATGAGAATGCTTATATTATGGCAACGCTTCCGAGCAATGTGGATCACGAAGTTCCAACCATCGGATTTGTTTCTCACTTTGACACAACGCCTGATTTTACTGGTGCTAACATCAAACCTCAGATTATAAAAAATTATGACGGAGGCGATATTATTCTAAACAAGGAACAAAATATTGTTCTTTCTCCAAAATACTTTGAAGATTTATTGCAATACAAAGGCCAAACAATCATCACCACCGACGGAACAACGCTTCTTGGCGCTGATGACAAAGCTGGAATCACCGAAATTGTAACGGCAATGGAATTTTTGATCAATAATCCAGAAATCAAACACGGAAAAATCAGAATCGGTTTCACGCCAGATGAAGAAATTGGTCGTGGCGCGCATAAATTTGACGTAGCCAAATTTGGTGCTGATTGGGCGTATACCATGGACGGAAGCCAAATTGGCGAATTAGAATATGAAAACTTCAACGCTGCCGGAGCGAAAATTACCTTTAAAGGAAAAAGCGTTCACCCAGGTTATGCCAAAGGAAAAATGATCAACTCGATGTTGATTGCCAATAAATTTATTTCGAAATTACCGAAAGACGAAGTTCCGGAAAGAACCAAAGGTTATGAAGGATTTTTCCACGTTCACCATTTGAATGGAACGATTGAAGAAACTGTCTTGGAATTAATCATTCGTGACCACGACAAGAAAAAATTTGAAAAGAGAAAAGAATTGGTTGAAAAGATTACGAAAAAAATCAACAAAAAATTCGCAAAACAATTCGGAGAAGATATTGCAGTTGCTGAGATCAATGACCAATATTACAATATGAAAGAAAAAGTGCAACCCGTAATGCACATTGTTGACATTGCAGAAGAAGCGATGAAACAACTTGGCATTACGCCGTTAATCAAGCCAATTCGCGGTGGAACTGACGGTTGCCAATTATCATATATGGGATTGCCTTGTCCGAATATTTTTGCAGGCGGACACAATTTCCATGGAAAATATGAATATGTTCCGGTGGAAAGCATGCAGAAAGCAGTGGAAGTTATTGTGAAAATTGCAGAATTGACAGCAAAAAAGAAATAAATTTTTCTACATAAAAATTACCGCAAATTTGCATAAATTTAGATGCATATTTGCGGTTTTTTATTTTTATTATGAAAGAGAAAAAGAAAAACATTTGGGACAATAGTGAATTTTGGAATAAAGAATTGGATTTTCTAAAGTCGATTATTGTCAAAACAGAACTTATAGAAACCACAAAATGGGGCGCTCCCGTTTATACTTTGAAAAACAAAAATGTGTTGGCGATTGGCGGTTTTAAAAACTTTTTTACGATTTGGTTTTACAATGGCGTTTTCCTGAAAGATGTGGCTAAAGTTTTAATCAATGCCAATGAAGAAAATACACGCGGTTTAAGACAATGGCGATTTACTTCAAAAGATGAAATTGATGAGAAATTAGTTTTAAAATACATTTATGAAGCCATTGAAAACGAGAAAAAAGGACTTTCGATAAAACCTCAGAAAAAAGAAATGCCAACCTCAGTATTTTTTCAAGAACAACTTGATGGGAATTCTGATTTAAAAAAAGCTTTTGATGCATTCTCTCCTTACAAGCAAAAAGAATTTTTAGAACATATTGAATCTGCAAAACAAGAGAAAACAAAAATTGCAAGATTTGAAAAAATAAAACCGATGATTTTAAAAGGAACTGGCTTAAATGATAAATACAAATAAAAAAAATGCCTCAATTTCTTGAGGCATTTTTTTTTATAAAATAATTCTGCTTATTTAACAACAGCAGGTGTATTCAACTGTTTGCTTAATTCTAAAGAAATTGCAGAACGCTCCATTTTCAATTTTCCTGACATGGTTTCAAGAACGATTGTTCTTTCAGCCAATTCAGCAACTCTTCCATGAAGACCGCTTTTTGTAATTACTTTATCACCCACTTTTAGGCCAGTTTCGAATTCTTTTTCTGCTTTTGCTCTTTTTTGCTGTGGACGGATCATGAAGAAATACATCACCACGAACATCGCACCAAATAAGAGAATATTACCGTATTGTTCCATTTTAATTATTTTGTAGCTCCAACTCCACCAGCTTTTGGCGTTACTTGAGCTCTAATTGTTAATAATTCATTTCCTGAAGCTGTATTAGCAGTAATGTTTACTGATTTTTGCTGTGCTCCTGGTTTTCCGCCTGAGTCAAAAGAAACTTTCATTTCACTAGTTTCCCCTGGCTTGATCGGGTCTTTTTTGAAAACTGGAACCGTACAACCACAGCTTCCTTTAGCATCAGTGATTATCAAATCCGCTTTTCCTGTATTTGTAAAAGTAAAAACGTGCTCTACTTTATCACCTTCTTTGATTGTGCCAAAGTCAAATTCTTTTTCTGTAAAAGTCATAACCGGAATTTCACCTGTCGCTTGACCAGCGTCAGTTGAAGCTACTTGTCCAGTTGTAGCGTCTGTACTTGTTGCTTCAACAGTTGAAGCTTCTACTTTTGAAGATGCATTTTCTTTGCAAGAAACGGTCAATACTAACGATGCAATCGCTAATAAACCAACAGTTTTTTTAATCATAATAATTGTTTTTAATTTACATTAAGCCTCTACCGGCTTTATTTAACTTATTTGCTTCTTTGAAATCTTTGACAAGATTATCTAAAATTCCGTTGATAAAAATACTACTTTTTGGTGTTGAATACTCTTTTGCAATTTCTAAATATTCGTTAATAGTTACTTTTACGGGAATTGAAGGGAATTTTAAGAATTCACAAATGGCCATTTTCAAGATAATTGTGTCAATTTCCGCAATTCTATCGGAATCCCAGTTAGGTGTTTTATCAATAAATTCTTTTGCCAATGCTGCTTCGTTCAAAACTACTTTTCTGAACAGGTCTTTGGTAAAATCTTTATCTTCAGCATCTTTGTAAACTCTAGGAATCGAAAAATCTTCATCTGTAACTTTAACCGACTTCAATTGCTTGTTGATCAAAGTATTAACTAAAGGAATATCATCAATCCAAGTTAATTTATTGTCTTCAAGATATTCGTATAATTTTTCATTTGGAGCAATCAAATCTGTAAAAATGGAAACCACGAATTCTTTGTCTTCCTCAAAATTATTCTCGCGATTGCTCATATAATTCGCATACAGCACGCTCGCTTTAATTTCTTCCAGTAAAATTCTGATGTATTCATCATTAACGTGCCAGTCATTTATTTTTCGGTTTTCTAAAGCGATGCTCATGGCATTACTTTCCACCAGAAGTTTTAAAACGGCATTGTTAATGAATTTGTTGTTTGGATTGCGTTCTTCAGCAGTAACAAGATGTTTTTTGCTTGATTTATCTAAAAAATCTTCTTCTCTTTTTTGGATTTCTATCAGGGTAGATAGCATAAGAAGGTATAAATCTTGAATGTTTTCGATACTGTAAAAAAGAAATTTTTCTTCTTTTTCAAGATTATCAGAATTGTTTTGATGCATTGCGTAAACCGACTGCATTACTTTCACACGAATATGTCTTCTATTTAACACCTGTAAGAACTTTTAAAAATTAACAAAGCGAAAGAGATTTTCTTTCGCTTTGCAAAAATAAGAATAATATTGAAACTCTAAATTATTATTTAGAGTTTTCTTTTTTTCTATCGTCAATACGTTTTTGCGCAATTGACAGCGCCGCTTGGTGCGTAGTAATATTGTTTTGTTCTGCAAAAGAGAAAATTTCTAAAGTAGTGTTGTAGATATTTTCAGTTCTTCTTAATGCTTCAGCACTGTCATAACCAACGATTTCAGCATAAACATTGATGATTCCACCCGCGTTGATCAAGAAGTCAGGCGCATAAGCAATACCTCTGTCTTTCAATATTTTTCCGTGGATTTCTTCAACAGCCAATTGGTTATTAGCCGCTCCAGCAATTACTTTTGCTTGAATTTTATTTACAGTCTCATCATTGATAGTCGCTCCAAGCGCACAAGGCGCATAAATATCAACATCAGCAGAATAAATGTCTCCTGTAAAAATTTGAGCGCCATATTTTGCATGAATTTCTTGCAGTCTTGCTTCGTTGATGTCAGTCATCTGGACCAAAGCACCTTCAGCAGTCAAATGTTTGATCAACGTTTCACCTACATTTCCAGTTCCTTGAACAAGCACTTTTTTACCGCTTAAATTATCTGTCCCGAATTGGTATTTTGCAGCAGCTTTCATTCCCATATAAACTCCATAAGCAGTCACAGGAGAAGGATTTCCAGAACCACCTCTTGACTGAGAAATTCCAGTTACATGAGGAGTAACATCTCTAATGAGGTCCATATCTGCAGTTGTCGTACCGACATCTTCAGCTGTAATATATTTTCCGCTTAATGAATTGATGAATTCACCAAACTTGATAATCATCTCTGGAGTTTTATCCGCTTTCGAATCACCGATGATTACTGCTTTTCCACCACCAAGGTTTAATCCAGAAATCGCTGATTTAAAAGTCATTCCGCGGGAAAGTCTTAAAACATCGTTTAAAGCTTCCCATTCGTTATTATATTTCCACATTCTTGTTCCACCCAAAGCTGGTCCCAAAACTGTGTTATGAATACCAATTATTGCTTTCAAACCAGTATCTTTGTCATTACAAAATACGATTTGCTCGTGGTTGTCAAATGATAATTGACCAAAAACAGGGTCAATTTTGTGAAGCTCATTTGAATTTACTACTTCTGTTATCATAGTATATTTGATTAGTGGTTATTTATGATTTTATCAAAAAGATAGCGCAAATTTAAGATATAAATCAAAACTTTGCAATCAAATTAACTTTAATTAATAATCCTATAATCAAAAGAGGTTTTTTAAAAATAAAACAAAAAAGCACTTTACGAAAAGAATTAACATTTTTACAGAATTATTTTCTAAATTTTCAAACATATAATGAAAGAACTTAAATATTTAAACAAATATTTCACAAAATATAAATATCATTTTTTATTAGGAATCGTTGCCACAATTATTGCCCAGATATTTTCTTTATATACGCCAAAATTAATTGGAGATTCTATAAACGCCTTGACAAATAAAAGTCTAGACAGCGAAAGTATTAAAGAGTTATTGCTTGAAAACATCATTTGGGTTTTAATCACCACGGTAATTGCGGGGATTTTGACTTTTGTAATGCGCCAGACTTTAATCGTCATGTCGCGTTATGTGGAGTTTGACCTAAAAAATGAAGTCTTCCGACAATATGAAAATTTATCCCAGAATTTTTACAAACGAAACCGGACCGGAGATTTGATGAACAGAATCAGCGAAGACGTGGGTCGCGTGAGAATGTATGTGGGTCCCGCCGTGATGTATTCTTTAAATACGTTCATCCGTTTTGCTGTCGTGATTGTTCAAATGTCAATTATATCGCCAGAACTTACCTTATATACCGTTCTTCCATTGCCGATTTTATCTTACCTTATCTTTAAATTAAGCACTGAAATCAACGTGAGAAGCGGTATTTTCCAAGCAAATCTTTCGCAACTTTCAAGTTATACCCAAGAAGTTTTTTCTGGAATCAGAGTCATAAAAGCCTATAGCCTAGAAAATAAATCGCAAAAAGAATTTTCAGAACTATCTGAAGAAAGCCGTGATAAAAGTATGGATTTGGCAAAAACCAACGCTTTATTTGGACCTCTGATGATTTTGCTGATCGGATTGAGCAACTTGGTTGTGATCTATGTGGGAGGAATGATGTACATCAACGGCTCTATTGCCAGCATTGGTGTCATTGCAGAATTTATTTTATATGTAAACATGCTGACTTGGCCGGTTGCTTCTTTAGGATGGGTTTCTTCCATGATCCAAGAGGCCGAAGCTTCTCAAAAAAGAATCAACGAATTCTTGAAAATCCAACCTGAGATCAAGAACAAGACTGAAGAGAGCTCTTTCATCGACGGAAAAATCACGTTCAATCATGTCAGCTTTACGTACGAAGACACCAACATTACAGCTTTAAATAATGTCAGTTTCACTATCAATAAAGGAGAAACACTGGCAATTTTAGGAAAGACTGGTTCTGGAAAATCCACCATCTTAAGCCTGATTTCAAGATTATATGATATTAAGGACGGCGTTATCACCATTGACGACCATAATATCAAGGATGTAAATCTGCACGATGTTCGAAACAGCATTGCATTTGTACCGCAGGACGCTTTCTTGTTTTCCGATTCCATTATGAACAATATCAAATTCGGGAAAGAAGACGCTACCAAAGAAGAAGTGATGGAAGCTGCCAAAAAAGCCGTGGTCCATAACAATATTATGGGCTTCAATAACCAATATGAAACGGTTATCGGCGAACGCGGCATCACGCTTTCTGGCGGACAAAAACAGCGCGTTTCCATTGCAAGGGCAATTATCAAGGATTCAAAGATTTTGCTCTTAGATGACTGCCTGTCTGCGGTGGATACCGAAACAGAAGAAGCGATCTTGAACAACCTTTTAGAGTTCTGCAAAGACAAAACCACAATTCTTGTCAGCCACAGGGTTTCTTCAGCGAAAAACGCCGATAAAATCATCATTCTTGACGATGGAAAAATAATACAACAAGGTTCTCATAATCAATTGGTAAACCAAGAAGGCTACTATAAAGAGCTTTATCTGAAACAACTTTCTGAAAAAGAAATACAGTAAATGTTGTTTAATTCAGCTATTTTTTAGATTTTTGGTTTCACAATAACACACACACTTAAAATTGAAAGAAGGATTATGAGAGAAAATGACCTATTAGAAAAAGAAGAAATTTTTTCTAAAGTATTAAGAGCGGGAAGAAGAACTTATTTCTTCGATGTTAGAGCTACCAAGGCAGATGATTATTATATCACCATCACCGAAAGCAAAAAATTCACGGAAGAAGACGGATCATTTCACTTCAAAAAACATAAAATTTATCTTTATAAAGAAGATTTCAGCGCATTTTCAGAAATTTTAGACGAAATGACTTCGTATGTCTTAAACCACAAAGGCGAGGAAGTAATCTCTGAAAGACACCAAAAAGATTTCAAAAAAGAATTTTACTCAGAAAAACCAGAAGTTGAACTAGCAACTGCAACAGCAACTACTGCAAGTTTTACTGATATTGATTTTGACGATATTTAATATTTTTTGCTTTAAGCAATACTTACGGAAGCCTGAAAGTCTTATGATTTTCAGGCTTTTTTTATTACCCAATCCTTAAACCATTTTCCACCTTAAAATCTGGCGCCAATAAAATCACGTCTCCTTCCTCACCTACTGCACCTAAAATCAAACATTCGCTCATAAATTTGCCAATTTGTTTTTTAGGAAAATTAACAACCGAAACAATTTGTCTTCCCACCAAATCGGACTTTTCATAACGTTTCGTGATTTGTGCAGACGTTTTCCTGATTCCAACTTCAGAACCAAAATCAATTGTCAATTGAAACGCCGGCTTTCTAGCTTCGGGAAAATCATTGGCTTCCAAGATAGTTCCCACTCGCATTTCTACTTTTTCAAATGCTTCCCAAGTCAAATTATTTTCAGTTTCTGGATTCATGGTAGAGTTTGATTAATGATAAATCCAAAGTTCGAGAATTTCTCTTTATATTTAAGACTTAAAAGCTATAATTCAGAAAAATATGTCAAAAACGCCTTCTAATAGGTTGCCCCTTAAAACAAAAGCGCCACAGTTTCGCCTGAAAGACACGAATTCAAATTTTCATTATTCGTTTGAAGATTTAAAAGGCAAAAAGGGAACTTTGGTTATTTTTACCAGCAATGATTGTCCGTATGTGATCCATGCGTTGCCCGAAATTTTGATGATTTCTGGAGATTACAAAGTGCAAGGCCTCGGAATCATTGCCATAAACAGTAATGACGCCGTTAAACAGCCACAAGACAGCGCTAAAATGATGGCCGAATTTGCTTTCAAGCACAATTTTGATTTCCCTTATCTATATGACGAAAGTCAAGAAGTCGCAAAAGCATTGGATGTTGCGTGCACGCCTGATTTTTATCTTTTTGACACAGAAGAAAAATTAGTTTATCGCGGACAGCTAGACGACTCCAGGCCTTCTAACGGAATCACTTTAAGCGGAAGCGATTTAAGAAACGCCATTGACGCTTTGATTTACAACCGCAGTTTTTCTGAAATGCAAAAACCAAGTTCGGGTTGCCCTATTAAGTGGAAATAAATTTATTTCCTTTCTAAAACAATATCAATCGGGCGATTCCCTTTTGGGCCAAATTGCACTTCGCGCGCTTTGCTTGAACACAAAACATACATATTATAAGGCGCTAATTTCACAAATTGCGTTTTAAAACTCCCATTTAAATCGCCGTCAACATCTTCAATTTTTACGCTAAAATCATCAGCCGGAAAAGTACTTTTAACCGAAAGCAAATAGTGATCCTTGGCAAAAGGAAAATTCCAGCGTTCTTTTGAAACCTTTGACCCTGCCGTAATTTTTTTGCCGTTATCGTCAACTTTATAATTAGATGTAAATAGCATCGGCTTTTCCGAATCGACCCAACTGAATTCATTTTTTGCGTTGACAATTTCGATTCCCAAAGCATTCACAATCGAAATTTTCAAGCCGTGGACCGATTCTATTTTACCAGATTCGTGAACGTTTAAAACAAAATACGAATTAAAATCATAACCGCAATGTACCGGAATTTGAGCTTTGGCGGAAAAAGAAAGCAGCAAAAAAAGAAAAAGTAAATAACGCATACGAATAATTTATAACAGCAAAAATACAAAAGCAAAATGATTCCAAATAAAAAAGCACCCTGAAATAGAGTGCTTTTAAATATAATTTAGAATGTGATTATTTCACGTCCATTAATTCTACGTCGAAAATCAAAGTAGCATTTGGCGGAATTGCGCCCCCAGCGCCACGAGATCCGTAACCCAAGTGTGATGGAATAACGAAACGCGCTTTGTCACCTACTTGCAACAATGCGATGCCTTCATCCCATCCTTCGATTACATTTCCTCTTCCTAATGGAAATTCAATTGGTTTTTTTCTTGGGTAGGAAGAATCAAACACTTTTCCGTCTTCCAATTGTCCGGTGTAGTGAACTGAAACCGTTTTACCGTTTTCTGCTTTTTTACCGTTTCCTTTTTGGATCATTTTATAACGAAGGCCGCTTTCTGTTTTATCAAAACCTGCAGCCAATTTTTCCATTTGCGCTTCTGCGTCTTCTTTTACTTTCGCTTCGCGTTTTGCACGAGAACCTTCAAAAGTTCTAAACGCTTCTACAGCATTCCAAGCTTTTGCTTCTTCCCCTTCGCGAACGATTTCAAGGCTTTCAATTTCGTCACCTTGCGCAATTGCATCAACAACATCCTGTCCTTCAACAACGTGGCCAAAAACAGTATGCTTGTTATCTAACCAGTCCGTTGGAATGTGCGTGATGAAAAACTGTGACCCGTTTGAACCTGGACCAGAGTTTGCCATAGACAAAACTCCCGGGCGGTTGTGTTTCAATTCTGGGTGAAATTCATCATCAAATTGGTAACCCGGACCGCCTGTTCCAGTTCCTTGTGGACAACCGCCTTGAACCATAAAATCAGGAATAACACGGTGGAATTTTAATCCGTCGTAAAACGGTTTTCCCTGTGGTCTTGATTTGTTTTCTAAATTTCCTTCTGCCAATGCAACAAAGTTTCCAACAGTTCCTGGCGTTTTATCATGCGTTAATTTCACTAAAATCGACCCCTTTGGAGTATTGAATTTTGCGTATATTCCGTTTTCCATTTTATTTGTTTTATTTTGAATAGGCAAAATTACGAATTAAAATGTAAAAATAAATACAAATTACACTTGTAAGTGAAACAAACAAACTTGATATTTGCTTAAATTTGCATCACAGAAAAATTAAATTATCTGTTTATAGAACCTAAACGTCCCACCTTATGAACAGTGTTTTTCATCCAGAAGGAAACCAAAAAATCATCGAGCGTATCAACAGCCTGACCGCGATAACCCACAACGAATGGGGAACCATGAATGTAAGCCAAATGCTGGTTCATTGCCAAATGCCCATTAAGGTTGCGTTTGGAGAAATGCAAATAAAAGTAGGTTTTTTAACCTCTTTCTTTGCTAAATTCATGAAAAAAAGTTTTACCGGTGAAACTCCTTTGAGACGAGATCTGCCCACTGCAAAAGAATTTATAGTAAAAGGGCATCCTGATTTTGAAAAATCAAAAAAGAGCCTGATTTTGATGATTGCTAAATTTTCAGAAGAAGGCCCAGCTTCTATAAAAAATAAAAAGCATCCTTTTTTTGGGGAGCTAAATGATGACGAATGGGGACATTTGCATTGGAAACATTTGGACCACCATTTAAAGCAATTTGGCGCTTAACAAAAATAATTTTATTTCGAATTTATGATTTCACGATAGCAAAAATCATAAATTTATAAATCACAAATTCTTCACATGAGGATCGATATTATCACGTTACTTCCCGACTTATTACGAAGCCCTTTTGAAGCTTCTATTATGAAAAGAGCCATTGATAAAGGCTTGGTGGAAGTTCATTTTCACAATTTAAGAGATTACACAACCAACAAGCAGAAAAGCGTTGACGACTATCAATTTGGCGGTGGCGCCGGAATGGTAATGAACATCCAGCCGATTGACGATTGCATTTCGTTTTTAAAAAGTGAGCGTTCTTATGACGAAATTATTTATATGACGCCTGACGGGGAAACGTTGAACCAAGGAATGGCCAACCAAATGTCGTCTCTTGAAAACATAATTATTCTTTGCGGTCATTATAAAGGCGTGGACCAGAGAGTGCGCGATCATTTTATTACCAAGGAAATTTCTATTGGAGATTATGTTTTATCTGGCGGAGAATTAGGCGCGATTGTTTTATCAGATGCTTTAATTCGTTTGATTCCTGGAGTTCTGACAGACGAAACTTCCGCTTTGACGGATAGTTTCCAAGATAATTTGCTTTCGCCACCAATTTACACAAGACCGGCAGAGTATAAAGGTTGGAAAGTTCCAGATGTTTTGCTAAGCGGTCACGCCAAAAAAATTGAGCAATGGCGCGAAGATATGGCATTTGAACACACTAAAAATAGAAGACCGGATTTGCTTGATAGATAATAATTACGAATTTGAAATTACGAATTACCACAGATGCAGATTTTAAGCCTTTCATTTTATTGGAATAATTCGTAATTAATTTCTTTAGAAGAAAAACTCATAATTATGAAATTTCCAATTATTAATATATCTGTTGAAAAATGGAATGACAACGAAGATATGTCAGAATATATATCTTATGACAAATTTATTTATACAAACGAAGATTCTGTATTTGATAAATAATATAAGAATATGTTATTTTGTGATAGTAACGGTGTATTATTTCTTGCCATTAGAAAATCTGAAATCAAAGAAAAATGGAGAATTTGGCTAAAGTTCATACCTAATGTTTGGAAATTTGAAGTCATTTTTAAACAAACTCCTAATGAAATGAATACAGAAGAATTAAGAGAATATTTTCTTGCTAGAATTTCTGAATTAAAAAAAACAAATTCTCGAGAAGAATGGATTCAAAGTGTAAAAAATGCTAAGAGTCATTTTGAAATTATTCACGGAACCGAAAAAAAATATTGATTGTTCTTTTTAAAGTTTGTTTTACATTTTTTCTTAATTCAAAAATCTTCTATCAAATTAAAGAAAAAAACTCATAATTCATAACTCATAATTCATAACTTTTTATACCTTTGCACCCACTTTGGACCAACCTCTGGCGAAATGCGCGTATGTTGCTCTAATGAAACACTTTAAATCAAACAAAAATGGCAGATTTGATGAAATTCGTTAATGACGAATTTGTTACAAGAAAAGATTTCCCAACTTTCGGAGCTGGAGACACAATCACAGTTTACTACGAAATTAAAGAGGGTGAAAAAACAAGAACTCAGTTCTTCAAAGGAGTTGTAATCCAAAGAAGAGGTGCTGGAGCAACTGAAACTTTTACAATCCGTAAAATGTCAGGAGCTGTAGGTGTTGAGCGTATCTTCCCAGTGAATATGCCAGCTTTGCAAAAAGTTGAAATCAACAAAACAGGTAAAGTTCGTAGAGCAAGAATTTTCTACTTCAGAGAACTTACTGGTAAAAAAGCAAAAATTAAAGACAGAAGAAGATAGTCAGCTATCTTTTTTTTATAAAAAATCCCGATGTATGTCGGGATTTTTTTTTGCATTAATATTTATCAGATTTTATTTTTGAACATTCATTCGGTGAATGTTTCGTTTCTCGCCATGAATTTCGGCAATTTATTCACGTCATGATTCGCAAGTTTCCAGAGATTCCAGAAACTTTCTCAAATAGCCCCGATTGAAGTAAAAATCCTTTTGTGGTGTTTTTCCGCACCGCAAAAGATTGCAACAAAAAGCGGGAATTGAGCCTCCCGAAAAAACCTAAAAGTTTGACTTCTAGTAAAAATTCTACGTTAAAATTAGAATGGTTTTTATCGATTTCTCAATTATTAAACTTTTAATTGTCAATTTCTTAAATCAAACGATTTCGAGGTATTGAAATTCTATAAATCGCGCTCATTTTCTTATCTTTGCAAACCTTACAAGTAAAAAATAAACAAACAAATTTTTCGAAAATGTCAGATAAAGCTAAGATTTTTTATACGATTACGGACGAAGCGCCGATGTTAGCCACCCACTCTTTTTTACCGATTGTACAATCCTTTACGGCTCCTGCGGGAATCACTGTGGAGACTAAAGATATTTCGTTGGCAGGAAGGATTATCGCAAACCTTGGCGAATATTTGACTCCAGAACAAAGAATTGAAAATGATTTGATTGAATTGGGAACTTTGGCAACGACTCCTGAAGCAAATATCATCAAATTACCCAATATTTCGGCTTCGGTTCCTCAGTTGAAAGAAGTGATTAAGGAATTGCAATCTTTGGGTTACAAACTTCCTGAATTTGTAGAAAATCCACAGACAGAAGAAGAAAAAGCGGCAAAAGCTAAATATGCAAAAGTTTTGGGATCGGCTGTAAATCCGGTTTTGCGCGAAGGAAACTCGGACAGAAGAGCTCCGAAAGCGGTTAAAAACTACGCAAAAAAACACCCGCATTCCATGGGTGCCTGGAGTCCAGATTCAAAAACTCACGTGGCTTCAATGAGCGAAGGTGATTTTTACGGAAGTGAAAAATCAGTAACTGTAAAAGACGCTGACACTTTTAAAATTGAATTCGTTGGAAACGACGGAACTTCAAAAGTATTAAAAGACAATTCTCCGTTGAAAGCGGGAGAAATTATTGATAGCGCTGTTTTGAGCGTAAAAGCGTTGAAAAGCTTCGTTTCTAAAGAAATTGAAGATGCAAAAGCAAAAGGTGTTTTGTTCTCAGTTCACTTGAAAGCAACGATGATGAAGGTTTCTGACCCGATTATCTTTGGTGCCATCGTGGACGTTTTCTATGCTCCAGTTTTTGAAAAATATGCTACGCTTTTCGCTGCATTGGGTGTAAATACTAAAAACGGTTTTGGCGATGTGTATGCAAAAATCGCAGGACACGAAAAACAAGCAGAAGTAGAAGCTGCAATTGAGGAAGTTTATGCGAATTCACCGGCTTTGGCAATGGTAAATTCAGATAAAGGAATCACGAATCTTCACGTTCCTTCTGACGTAATTGTTGATGCTTCAATGCCAGCTATGATCAGAACTTCTGGTCAAATGTGGAACAAAGAAGGAAAAGGGCAAGATACAAAAGCAATTATTCCAGACCGTTCTTATGCTGGAGTTTATGTAGCTACGATTGATTTCTGTAAAAAACACGGTGCTTTTGACCCGACAACAATGGGAAGTGTTCCAAACGTTGGTTTAATGGCTCAAGCTGCTGAAGAATATGGTTCTCACGACAAGACGTTCCAGATGGAAGCCGACGGAACTGTAAAAGTAATCAACTCAAAAGGAGAAACGCTGTTAGAGCAAAAAGTAGAAAAAGGCGATATCTTCAGAATGTGCCAAGTGAAAGACGCTCCGATTCAAGACTGGGTAAAACTGGCGGTAAACAGAGCAAGATTATCTGAAACACCAGCGGTTTTTTGGTTGGATGAAAACAGAGCGCACGACAGACAATTGATTGAAAAAGTAAATTTATACTTGAAAGACCACGATACAACTGGATTGGACATTCAAATCTTAAATCCTGTTGCGGCAACAAATTTCTCTTTGGAAAGAATCAAAGACGGAAAAGACACGATTTCTGTAACCGGAAACGTTTTGCGTGATTATTTAACGGACTTATTCCCTATTTTAGAATTAGGAACTTCTGCAAAAATGCTTTCTATCGTTCCATTGATGAACGGTGGCGGCTTGTTTGAAACAGGAGCTGGCGGTTCTGCACCAAAACACGTGGAGCAATTTATTGAAGAAGGATATTTGCGTTGGGATTCTCTTGGAGAGTTCTTGGCTTTAGGCGTTTCTTTGGAGCATTTAGGGCAATCTTTGAACAATTCTAAAGCGTTGGTTTTATCTGAAACGTTAGATCAAGCAACAGAAAAATTCTTAGAAAACGACAAATCTCCTGCCAGAAAAGTAGGTCAGATTGACAACAGAGGTTCTCATTTTTACATCGCTTTGTACTGGGCTCAAGCTTTGGCTACTCAAGATAAAGATGCTGAATTGAAAGCAACTTTTACTGAAATTGCTAAAGAGTTGACAGACAACGAAGCGAAAATCAACGAAGAATTAATTGGTTCTCAAGGAAAACACCAAGCAATTGGCGGTTACTACAAACCAGATTTCAAATTGACAGACAAAGCAATGCGACCAAGTGAAACGTTAAACAACGCTTTGGCTAAATTGGCATAAGCTAAATTTATATTTTATAGAAAAGACGACTTTAAACGGTCGTCTTTTTTTATATTTACATTTGAAAATAGTAAAAATCGAAAGCTCTGAACCTTTCACCCAAAACCTTAAACCCATAAAATGTCCTCACACCACATCGTTCGCGACGACCAAGAACCCGCTTTAATCATTGCCAATGGCGCTTCGTGCAACAATGAATTATTGGGACAATTATTAGAATGGTCGCCATTGGTGATCGTTTTAGATTCAGCAATCGAACGTGTTTTAGAATTAGGCATAAAAGTCGATGTTTTATTAGGCGATTTTGACCGCGGTTTTGACCCAGAATATTATCGTGAAAAACAATTTCCCCTAGAAATCGTGTACGCTCCAGACCAAGACAAAACCGACCTCGAAAAAGCTTTTGAGTATTTAATTGAAAAAGGCCATAAAGCGGCAAACGTGATTTGGGCAACCGGAAGAAGAGCCGACCACACGATCACCAATATGACCAATATCGTGCGTTTCCAAAACCAACTGAAAATCGTAATCTTAGATGATTATTCCAAGATTTTTCAATTGCCAAAACGTTATGAAAAATGGTACCCAAAAGGTTTTCCTATTTCAATAATCCCTGTCGGAACAGTAACCGGAATAACTTCTGCCAATTTAGATTATCCTCTAAGCAATGAAACGTTAACCATCGGGTACCGAACTGGAAGCAGTAATCAAGTTGCCAATGACGGCATTGTTACCATCGAACACACCAATGGAGATTTGCTGATGATGGAATGTTTTGATTGATTTTTTTCGTAAATTCGTATAAATTAAATGCCTGATATGGATACTCTAGAACTTAAAAATATTCTTATTTCTAAAATTTCCGAAATTGATGATATTCGATATTTGGAAGCCATTATGACTATTTTAGAAAGTAAAACTTCTTCAAAAAATTATTCTGAAAATTATAATGAGGAGCTTTTAAAAGCGGAAGAAGACATCACTGCCGGAAGATTATACACTCAAAGCCAAGCAAAAGATAAAATCGAAGAATGGAAAAAGAAATAATCTGGACAGAAACCGCACTAAATCAACTACAAGAAATTTACTTCTATTTGCTGGAAACTTCAAAAAGTGAATCAATAGCAAGTCGCGTTACAGATACTTTATTCGATTCTACAAAAATCCTTAAACACAGTTGGGAAACTTATGAAAGAGACGAAATGAAAATTCCTAAAAGCGATGAATATAGAGCTTATGAAATTTTCAGCTATCGAATTTCATATAAAATTGAAAACTTGAGTATCATAATATTAAGGGTAAGACACACTAGTCACAATCTTAAGCCATTATAGTCAATCCACAAAAACAGATTCACTATATTTGCCTTGAAATTTAAGCAATGAAATCCGATAAAAATAAAGAAAAGTCAGGCCTGCATCCCCGAAACCCGCATCGTTTTCGATATGATTTTGCGCAATTGGCAGAAAGCAACCCTGAACTTAAAAATTTTATTTTCACCAACCAGCACAATATTGAAACGGTAGATTTCAGCAATCCCGAAGCTGTAAAAGCGGTAAACAAAGCCATTCTGACTTCAGAATACGGCATTAAAAACTGGGATATTCCACAAAATTATCTTTGCCCTCCAATTCCCGGTCGCGCTGATTACATTCATTACATCGCCGATTTATTGGCTTCCACAAACGGGGAAATTCCGCACGGTGACGGCGTTTTAGGCCTAGACATTGGTATTGGCGCCAACTGCATTTATCCAATAATTGGCCACAGCACTTTTGGCTGGAATTTCGTCGGAACCGATATCGATGCCAATGCGCTTGAAAACTGCGTGAAAATCATCGAAGAAAATCCGTCATTGAACGGTGCCATCAGCTTGCAACAGCAACTCAACTCTCGCTTTATTTTCAAAGACATCATCCAGCCCGAAGACAAATTTGCGTTCACGCTCTGCAATCCGCCATTTCACTCTTCTCAAGAAGAAGCGAACAAAGGTACTTTGCGAAAAATAAATGCGCTTGAAAACACTAAAACGAAGAAAGTAGTGTTGAATTTCGGAGGCCAAAACGCCGAACTTTGGACGAAAGGAGGCGAACTTGCGTTCATCAACCAAATGATTTATGAAAGCGCCAAATACCCAATGCAGTGCCTTTGGTTTACCACTTTAGTTTCAAAAAGCTCCCATTTATCAAGCATTTACAAAACAATAGACAAAGTAAAAGCATCGTCAATCAAAACCATTGAAATGGCACAAGGACAAAAAACCAGCCGAATCGTTGCCTGGTCATTCCTATCTGAAAGCCAACAAAAAAGCTGGAAATTTCAGTAAAGTTTCGAAGTCCAAAAGACATTGCGCCAAAAGAAGCAATTACACCTCAATTATAAAAAAGTTTTTTGAAGCGAATTGTCAGTGCTTTACCAAAAATCCATTTTCCCGCTGGAGCCACTCGCTTCACTTTTGCGAATCGCAAAAGCAAGAGCTCAAACAATGGCACCATCGGGGCTATTTCTCAAACTTTCCACCTTCTTTAAACTTCCGGACAACTCTGAGTAGAAAAACTTTGCGTCTTCCCGACTTTGCGAGAATAAATCTGAAACGTATTCCCTTTCCAAAAAACTTTGAATCTTTGCGTCAATAAACTTCTAAAACAAATTTTTACGTCTTCGAGACTTTGCAGGAATAAACTTTTTACCTTTACGAAAAAGAAAAAAAATGCAAAACCCAACCATCAAAATAAAATTCACAGAATTACTTTCTGACAATCATTACACATTAAATAAAGTCACAATCGACTACACAAAAAACGACGGAACCACAGAAACCCAAATTCGCGAAGTGTACGACAGAGGAAACGGAGCCACAATCCTACTCTATAATAAAGATAAAAAAACGGTAATCTTAATCCGTCAATTCCGACTTCCAACCTATCTGAACGGCAACAAAACCGGAATGATCATCGAAGCCTGTGCCGGACTTTTAGAAGAAGAAAATCCCGAAGAATGTATCAAGCGCGAAACCGAAGAAGAAACAGGCTACACTTTGACCGAGGTCAGAAAAGTTTTTGAAGCTTATATGTCACCCGGTTCCGTAACCGAAATTATTCACTTTTTCGTAGGCGAATATTCAAAAGAAATGAAAACCAGCGATGGTGGCGGTTTAGATTCTGAACACGAAAACATCGATGTTCTGGAATTTCCTTTTGAAAAAGCATTAGAAATGATTGCAACTGGCGAAATCAAAGACGCTAAAACAATTATGCTTTTGCAATATGCGAAGATTCATAATTTGGTTTAAAAAAAAACGGGCAGTTTCAAAATACAAAGTATAAACTTTATAAAAAGTTAACACAATTTAAAACCCGCCACATATTTTTTATCTTTGTAAATCAACGCAAAACCTATGAAGTTTCAAGTAGTTTCTGATTACAAACCGACCGGCGACCAACCGCAAGCCATTGAAAAACTAAGCTCCGGAATTGAAAACGGCGACCGCTTTCAAACGCTTTTGGGCGTGACCGGTTCTGGAAAAACGTTTACGATGGCAAACGTCATCCAAGAAGTTCAAAAACCAACGCTTGTTTTGGCGCATAACAAAACGTTGGCGGCGCAACTGTACTCTGAATTCAAGCAGTTTTTCCCGAACAATGCGGTAGAATATTTTGTTTCGTACTACGATTATTACCAACCCGAAGCCTTTATTCCGGTAACGGGAACCTATATTGAGAAAGATTTATCTATCAATGAAGAGTTGGAGAAAATGCGTTTGAGCACGACTTCTTCCCTACTTTCTGGACGCCGTGATATTATCGTGGTTTCTTCGGTTTCGTGTTTGTACGGTATCGGAAATCCGGTTGAATTTCAGAAAAATGTGGTTACTGTCGCCAAAAATCAAGTGATTTCTAGAACAAAATTGCTTCATAAATTAGTACAAAGTTTGTACGCCAGAACGGAAGCTGAATTTACTCCGGGCACTTTTAGAATCAAAGGCGACACGGTGGAAGTTTTCCCTAGTTATGGCGACGAGCCTTTTAGAATTCACTTCTTCGGAGATGAAATTGAAGAGATCGAAGCTTTTGACGCCAAGACTTCAAAGGTTTTAGAAAAATACACTGACCTAAATATTTATCCGGCCAATATGTTCGTGACTTCGCCTGAAGTTTTGAACGGAGCGATTTGGGAAATCCAGCAAGATTTAGTCAAACAAGTCGATTATTTCAAGCAAATCGGCAAACATCTAGAAGCAAAACGTTTGGAAGAACGCACCAATTTTGACTTGGAAATGATCCGCGAATTAGGCTATTGTTCTGGAATTGAGAATTATTCGCGCTACCTCGACGGAAGATTGCCCGGAACGCGTCCCTTCTGTCTTTTGGATTATTTCCCGAAAGATTATTTGATGGTGATTGACGAAAGCCACGTGACGGTTTCACAAGTTCACGCGATGTATGGAGGCGACCGATCGCGTAAGGAAAACTTGGTTGAATATGGCTTTAGGCTCCCTGCGGCGATGGACAACCGTCCGTTGAAATTTGAGGAATTTGAAGGAATGCAGAACCAAGTGGTTTATGTTTCGGCGACTCCGGCGGATTATGAATTAGAGAAATCAGAAGGTGTTTTTGTGGAACAAATCATTCGCCCGACCGGATTGTTAGATCCGGTAATCGAAGTGCGACCTAGTTTGAACCAGATTGATGATTTGATTGAAGAAATTCAGTTGCGCGTGGAAGTGGATGAACGTGTTTTGGTTACCACATTAACCAAAAGAATGGCGGAAGAATTGACAAAATACTTGACAAAAGTTTCAATTCGCTGTCGTTATATCCACTCTGAAGTCGATACTTTAGAACGCGTGGAAATTATGCAAGATTTGAGAAAAGGACTTTTTGACGTTTTGATCGGAGTTAATCTTTTGAGAGAAGGTTTGGATTTGCCCGAAGTGTCGCTTGTGGCCATTTTAGATGCTGACAAAGAAGGTTTCTTGAGAAATAACCGTTCGCTGACACAAACTGTGGGCCGTGCGGCGAGAAACGTGAACGGAAAAGCAATTATGTATGCCGACAAAATCACGGCAAGCATGCAAAAAACGATTGACCAGACGAATTACCGCCGTGAAAAACAGATCAATTACAACACGTTACACGGAAAAGCACCCGTCGCTTTAAAGAAAAAAATCGACAGCACTTTGGCAAAAAATTCGGTTTCAACGCAGTATTTTGAAAATCAAGCCTTGAAAGCCGCTGAACCTGAAAGTTTGTATTTATCTAAAGCTGAAATTGAAAAGAAAATTCGTGATGCCCGAAAAGCAATGGAAAAAGCGGCAAAAGATCTAGATTTTATGCAAGCGGCTAAATTTCGTGATGAGATTAAGGCATTGCAGGAAAAGATCTAAAAGAAGCTTAAATTTTGAAAATAGCCCCGATGCTGCAATTGTTTGAGCTCTTAAACCTGCCAGCGAAGCAGGTTTAAAGCGAGCTGCTGCAGCGGGAATTTCATTTAAAAGAAGCCTAACGTTTGGCTCAAAATAAAACTAATTCAACTGTTCTTTAAAAATATTCAACAACATTTCTCCATCAATCATTCTGGTTGGAGAATCTTGCATCGCCTTTAGAATTCTTTTGATCGCAAAAGGATTCAGGCCCATATTCACGCCCATTTGTTTGATTGCAATTTCTTCTTTTTCGTGCAAAATGCCGTCGCAATGCATCAGCAAAGCCAATCGATAAAACTGCTGGATTCGCTGATTTTCAGATTTTATAGGAATTGCAGCCAATTCTTGATGAAAAAGATTCTTGAAATCTTCTTTCTTAATTTGCAATTCTTTCGCAACAATGCTTAAAAATTGGTATTCTCTATTGTGAAGATTTCCATCAACGACCGAAAAGGCAATCATTTCGGCAAGAAGGTTCAATTTTTCTTGGTAAGTATTCATAAGATATTTTTTCAATAAGGATAATATGCAAGATATTTATCTTAACGTTACTAATCAATAGTAGCTTCTTTTTTTATTTTTTCATTTTGTCAGAATAATAAAGATTTTATGGCTTACACAATTATATCCATAAAAAAACCTGCCCAATTGGGCAGGTTTTATAATTATTATTTTTTTAATTTTTTATCAGACGATTTACCTGAGTTCCTTTGTCTGTTTCAATTTTTACAATGTAAATGCCGCTTGAAAGTTGCTGTAAATCAATCGAATAATTATCTGAAGAAGAAGTTATTTTTTTAGAAAAAACCAGTTGTCCAGAAACTGAATATATATTAATTGAATTTATATCTGTTTGATTTTCAAATTTAACGTATACTATATCAGTAGTTGGATTTGGATACATTACAAATTTTGAAGTGTTAAATGCCGGTGTTGACAATACACCATCAATATCAACAGCGTAATCTTCCATCTCACCATAATTATTTTCTGCAGCTATAGGACCGCAAGAAAAAGTGGCATTAAAGCTTGTGCCTATAGTTGCTGAAACAACAACACGCATTCTTGTTATTCCGTCAAGAGCAGTCGCAGGAATAATGACGTTTGATGTCAAGACAGAACCAGAGCCAGTACCAACATACGTATATTCTGACGCTTCAAAAACCCCATTCTGATTGTAATCAATCCAAACACCAACAGATTCACTTGAAAATCCATTTCCTACGGTTACAGAAATTGGCACTGTAGCTCCAGCAACTACAGCAGCAGGAGTTATAGTTCCTGAATAATTTGTATACCCCGTTGTAGTATTACCACAAGCGGTTGTATTATTTATGGAACCAAATGTGACATTCGTCATTAAATCACCGTCTGTACAGTCAAAATTGAATGTATTTACACAATAGCAATTCGTTGGAATATTCTGTGCTACTGCAACTGGTGCCGAAGTCGTACTTTGTGAACTTGGCGTGCACGTTACTATTAATCTGTATGAAGTGGCTACGGTTTGATTTGCAACAGTGTATGATGCTGAAGTTTGAGCTGTTCCTAAATTAGTCCAAGTAACGCCTGCATCTGTTGATGACTGCCATTGGTAAGACAAACCACTTGCCGAAGGAACGGTTGCACTCAATGTAAATGGTACTGCCGCACATGCTGAAGTTACTGTAGAAGTTGCCGCACTAACAGTTGGTGCTCCAGTACAAGCAGCACCTGCAGTAACAGCAAGCGTATAATCTTCCGCTTGACCAAATCCTGCACCTGTTTGACAAGGTCCGGTTGGATAAGTATTAAATCTCTTCATAACTCTCATACGAGTACTTCCACCTAATGCAGTTAAAGGTACAGCAATATTTCCTGTTACAATGACAGCATCCACACCAGTACTCCCTACAATAGTACCGATATCATAAGATTCACCTGCATCGGTGAAGACATTATTTTGGTTCCAATCAATATAAACCCTAAAATAATTTGTGTACATCCCATCGGTATTTCCTTTTAATGTAATGGGATAAGAGACTCCAGCAGTTACATTTCCTATCATTGCAGTAAAGTCCTGAATTTCAGGCCCGCCGATTACAGCAGAAGAAGTGCTGTTGATGCCAGCAATTTGTACCAACGTGATTGGCTCAACGCCATTCGTAAAAGTAACAGTACAATATGGTGCAGGAAATTGCGCATAGGCTGAAAAGCCAGATGCCAATAATACCATTAATAAAGAAAATTTCTTTTTTAAAACTGATAAAGTAACTTTTTTCCATATATAATGATTTTAATTATTAATCTCAAATTTAGTTAAAAAAACATCAATTAACAACTAAAAAATAAAAAACAAACATCTCTTTAATTAAAAAAGCTTAAAATGTTGGAATTTGTTTTATTCAAAAATACCATATCCAATAATTAAAAAAACTAAAACAACATATCTTAGTTTTTTTGGAAACTAACTTATCTCTAAAAATTATTTTATAATTTAATACTTTTAACAAATACACTAACTTTTAAAACTAAATTCCTTGAGATATTTAATTTTACTTTTTTTATTCGGAATAATCTCCAATGTAAAAGCGCAAGAAAGTACAGCTTCAGCACACGTTTCTACTTTTGAATTGGGAGCGCCACAGTTGAAAACCACCAAAAAAATTTGGGTTTATTTACCGGAGAATTATAAAACTTCCGATTAAAAAATATCCTGTGATATATATGTACGATGCACAAAATTTATTTGATGCCAAAACCTCTTTTGCTGGCGAATGGAATATCGATGAAACTCTAGATAGTTTGAAAACAAAGGGAATCGTAATCGGGATTGAACACGGAAAGGAAAAGCGTTTAGAAGAATTGACGCCTTTTCCTAATGAAAAATATGGTGGCGGAAAAGCGGATGCTTATTTAGAGTTTATTGTAAAAACGCTAAAACCCTACGTAGATAAAAATTACAGAACGAAACCAAGTGCTAACAATACCGTGATTTTTGGAAGTTCGCTCGGCGGTTTGGTTTCCTATTATGCGGTTTTGAAATATCCTGAAGTTTTTGGAAAGGCGGGCGTTTTTTCTCCTTCGTTTTGGTTTTCAGACGAAATTTATACGATGACTGAAAATTCAGACAAAATAAAAGCGAAGATTTACTTTTTATACGGTGATTCAGAAAGTGATGCTATGATGAAAGATATTAGAAAAATGAAACATCTTTTAGATGACAACCGCTGTTAATGCTTGAAATTAGATAAAATTATGGAAGTCAAAGGCGGCCAGCATAATGAGAAATTATGGCGTGAAGGTTTTGCGAAAGCGGTTTTATGGTTGCTTTGATTTCATCTTTTGAGAATTTCAACCCTGTCAGAGTTTAAAACTCCGACAGGGTTATTATTTGCTATAAAATAAAATCTATCTTTGCAATAAATTAAGATTATGACAAACAACGATATATTCAAGAAACTTCGTGTGGCATTGCAGTTGCGTGACGACCAAATTGCAGAAATCCTTTTATTGGTAGATTTCAGGATTTCAACTGCCGAATTGGGCGCTTTTTTTAGAAAAGATGACCATCCCAATTATATGGAATGTGGCGACCAAGTGTTGCGCAATTTCTTAAACGGATTGATTATTCATCTTCGTGGCACAAAAGAAGATCCAAAAAATGCGATGGATGTGATTAACGCTAACGCAAAACAATTGCTTACAAAAGCGCCGTCAAAAGGAACTGCTCCAAAAGAAAACACGAAGAAACCTGCTCCAAAAGCGCCAGCAAAAAACTTCAAGGCAAAACGTCCTGAACCAAAAGTAAGCGTGGTGGAAAAAGTAAAATTCAACAACGGAAAGAATAAAAAAGCATAAATTTTGACTGATTTTAGAAATATAAATTATTTAAAATCGGGAACAGAAAGACAGCAAAAAGCTTTTGAAGTTTTAAATGAAAATTTGATTCTTCAGAAGCTTTCTGATTTTGATGCGACTTTGATTGGAACGATTCCGATTAACATTGACATTGCTTCAAGTGATTTGGATATTGCTTGTTATTGGAAAGACAAAAATCATTTTATTGAAATTGTAAATAAGAACTTTTCTGAAGAAAAAGATTTTCAGATTTATGAGAGAGAAATTAATGGCTCCGTATCGGTTATCGCTACTTTCTTTGTAAATGATTTTGAAATTGAAATCTTTGGGCAAAATCTTCCGGTTTCAGAGCAGTTTGGTTATCGCCATATGCTGATTGAAGCAGCAATCTTAAATAAATACGGAGAAGATTTCCGAAGAAAAATCATCGAATTAAAAGAATCGGGCGTTAAAACCGAGCCCGCTTTTGCGCAATTATTAGAATTAAAAGGCGATCCTTATCAAGCACTTTTAAACTTTAAGATAATTTAGAATCCATAAATTTCTGGGATTTTTTATATTTGGAAATAATCTACATCATTTCCAAAATGAAAAGAATCGCCTTACTTCTATTTTTAGTTTCGTCCTTTCTCTGTTTCTCACAAGAAAAATACACCACCGAATCTGATATTTATTATTACGAAGAAAAATCAATAGACGCGTATCAAAACGAAAGATGTGTTTTAGACATTTATTATCCCGAAAACAAAAAAGACTTCGCCACGATAGTTTGGTTTCACGGTGGCGGCATAACTGGTGGCAAAAAAGAACTTCCCGAAGCGCTGAAAAACAAAGGCTATGCAATTATCGGCGTAAATTATCGCTTGAGTCCAAAAGTGAAAGCACCAAAATTTATTGAAGACAGCGCTGCAGCCGTGGCTTGGGCGTTTAATAACATTTCAAAATATGGAGGCAATCCTTCTACCATTTTTGTTTCCGGGCATTCTGCCGGAGGTTATTTGGCGGCCATGATCGGCTTGGATAAAAAATATTTGAAAGCGCACAATATCGATGCGAATAAAATTGCAGGATTGATTCCGTTTAGTGCTCAAACCATCACGCATTTCACGGTAAGAGCTGAAAAAGGAATTCCTGAGAAACAACCAACGATTGATGAGTATGCGCCTTTATTTCACGTCAGAAACGATGCGCCACCGACGTTATTGATTACAGGCGACAGAGAATTAGAAATGTTAGGACGCTATGAAGAAAACGCCTATCTGATGCGAATGATGAAAGTTGTGGGCCACAAAGACACGAGATTATTAGAACTCGACGGCTACAACCACGGAATGGCCGAACCAGCATTTCCGTTATTATTGAACGAAGTCAGACGAATCTTAGATTTGAAAAAAGCATAAAAACAAAAATCCCGAGCGGCAAACTCGGGATTTTCTATAATATATAACTTAAAGTCTGATTAAGACAAAGCCGCTTGAACTTGGTCAGCAGCTTCTTGGAATTGAACAGCTGATAAAATCGGCATTCCAGAATTGTCAATCAATTCTTTAGCGATTTCAGCGTTAGTTCCTTGCAAACGAACGATGATTGGCACTTTAATAGCGTCTCCCATATTTTTGTAAGCATCAACAACACCTTGAGCAACACGGTCACAACGAACGATTCCTCCAAAGATATTGATCAAAATTGCTTTTACGTTTGGATCTTTCAAGATGATTCTGAAAGCCAATTCCACACGCTTCGCATCTGCAGTTCCACCAACGTCCAAGAAGTTAGCTGGTTCAAAACCTGCATATTTAATTAAGTCCATCGTTGCCATGGCAAGACCAGCACCGTTAACCATACAACCCACAGTTCCGTCAAGATCCACATAGTTCAAACCTGCAGCTTTCGCTTCAACTTCAATTGGGTTCTCTTCACGAACGTCTCTGTATTCCGCTAATTTTGCGTGTCTGTAAAGTGCATTGTCATCCAAATTCACTTTTGCATCAACAGCAATAATTTTGTTATCAGAAGTTTTTAAAACCGGGTTGATTTCAAACATAGAAGCATCAGAACCGATATACGCTTTGTATAAAGCATCAACGAACTGCACCATTTCTTTGAAAGCATTTCCAGAAAGACCTAAATTGAAAGCAATTCTTCTTGCTTGAAAACCTTGCAAACCAACATTAGGGTCAATTTCTTCCGTAAAAATTAAATGAGGCGTGTGCTCAGCAACTTCTTCAATATCCATTCCACCTTCAGTAGAATACATAATCATATTGCGGCCTTTTCCTCTGTTCAAAAGAACTGACATATAAAATTCAGAAGTCTCAGTTTCACCAGGATAATAAACATCCTCAGCAACTAAAACCTTGTGTACTTTTTTACCTTCAGCAGAAGTTTGAGGCGTAATCAATTGCATTCCAATGATTTGCTCAGCCAATTCCTCAACTTGTTGCAAGTTTTTAGCAAGCTTAACACCACCACCTTTTCCTCTTCCACCTGCGTGAACTTGAGCTTTGATTACGTGCCATCCAGTTCCAGTTTCAGCAGTCAATTGCTTTGCAGCAGCAACCGCTTCTTGTGGATTATTAGCAACATATCCACGTTGAACTTTTACGCCATAGCTGGCTAATATCTCTTTTCCTTGGTATTCGTGTATATCCATATTAAAGTTTTTTGACTTTTTTAAAGTGCCACAAAAATAGCAAAAATGATTCTAATCAACGAAAGATTTTTCTTTTTTATTTGAAGCCATTCCAGCTTTTCACTGCAAGCTTTTTTTAAAACTCCTTTTTTTGCCAAAAAGAAAAAGAAGCTTCCGTTGGGCGCTCTTGTTCTTTTGCAAAAAAGAGTCGTTTTTCAAAAAAGGCTTTCCGCTTCAATCTGGGCTATTGGTGCGGTTTGCCACTTATTCCAAAACAAAACCAAAAGACGCAACCTTTTAAAAATGAAGCATCTATGATTAAAAAAGAAACCTATGAAAACTATAAAATTACTTTCCTCATTCAGCTTAGCCATTTATTTAGCAGTTGCGTTGTAGACGACTATTCTGACGACCTTCCTTCCTATCTCGGAACTTGGAAACTCACCAAAACTTATGGAACCATCGCAGGCATGACAACTGAATTTGAACCCGGGCTGATAAAATGGACAATTACAGCGGACAGTATTTATGTGGTTAATAGCAATACAAATCCTGATCTTCTAGACGGCTTTGAAACCGGAACTTATGCTTATACTTTTCATGAAAACCTGATAACAACTGAAGATTGTTACCGCTGGCTTTCTTTTGGCAGTGGCGATCAAAAGTGTATCGGATATGGATTTGACTATTTATATCTTAATGAGAATATAACAGATGGCGTCAATTACCAATTTATTCGTTAGAATATTACTAAATTTAAGATTGTTTAGTTTTATTTATAACCATTTGTTTGTTTTTGTTATTTTTGTTTGATTATTTTGCACATCCCATTCTGTATCTTTAATTTTGCTGAAAAGAAATTAGAGTTATGCAAACCAAAGATTTACTGCAACTGGCAGACCAATTCGGAAGTCCGCTTTATGTTTATGACGCCGAAAAAATTCAATCGCAATACAAAAGATTAACGAACGCTTTTTCAAAAGTAGAAAGCGTACGCATAAATTATGCTGTCAAGGCACTATCAAACATATCAGTCCTAAAGCTTTTAAAAGAAGCCGGTTCAGGCCTGGATACCGTTTCCATACAAGAAGTCCAATTAGGATTAACAGCTGGCTTTTCACCAGAAAGAATTATTTATACGCCAAACGGAGTTTCGTTTGAAGAAATTGAAGAAGTGGCGCACCTTGGAGTGCAAATCAACATTGACAATTTATCAATTTTGGAACATTTTGGAGCTAAATATCCAGAAATACCAGTCTGCATCCGAATCAATCCGCACGTGATGGCGGGCGGAAACGCTAATATTTCGGTAGGACATATTGATAGCAAATTCGGGATTTCGGTACATCAGATGCCGCACATTTTGAGAATCGTTGCAAATACCGGAATGCACATCAACGGAATCCACATGCACACGGGTTCTGATATTTTAGACATTGAAGTGTTTTTATATGCGGCAGAAATTTTATTCGATGCTGCAAAAAATTTCAAAGAATTGGATTTCCTAGATTTTGGAAGCGGTTTCAAAGTGCCCTACAAAAAAGACGACATCGAAACAGACATTGAAGAACTTGGAAAAAAACTTTCAAAACGATTCAATGCTTTTACCAAAGAATATGGCCGTGATTTGACGCTGGCTTTTGAACCAGGAAAATTTTTGGTGAGCGAAGCTGGATTTTTCTTGGCAAAAGTAAATGTGGTCAAACAAACAACGTCCACTGTTTTTGCCGGAATCGACAGCGGTTTCAACCACTTGATCCGTCCGATGCTTTATGGCTCTTCACATTTGATTGAAAATATTTCAAATCCAAAAGGTAAGGAACGTTTTTATTCCGTTGTGGGATACATTTGCGAAACCGATACTTTTGCAAACAACAGGCGCATTGCTGAAATTAAGGAAGGCGACGTGCTGTGTTTTAGAAATGCCGGAGCGTACTGCTTTTCAATGGCATCCAATTACAATTCAAGGTACAAACCTGCAGAAGTTTTATGGTTCGAAGGACAAGGCCATTTGATCAGGGAAAGAGAAACTTTTGAAGATTTAATCAAGAATCAAATCATCTTAAATTTTGAGGCAGTTGCCCAATAAAAAAAAATTAAAAAAATCCGAAACAAACGTTTCGGATTTTTTTTATGTAAGATATTCGCATAAAAATTGTCTTTTATTTTTTTCCTACAAATAGTTTTATAATAAATTAATAACCAGTATTTTACTTAATTCTAAAGAAAGTAAAAATTTAACTTAAAGTATTTGTTTGATTTAATCTAAAAACGTGTTACGTAATTACTGTTTTTGGCTAAAGTTAATCAAGATTCATTGCTTTTTTGAGCGGGTTAAAACCACGCTTATTGATTTGATAACTTAAAAAATAAATAAACTTTAATTTTATAAATGCCTTTTTTCCTTGTTTGAAGAAGTAGAAATCTTTGAAATAAAATGGTTGTTTTTACCAACAAAATTTCAATAGGAACGGGTTTTAACCCGTTCAAAAAAACGAATAATACTAATTGGCTTTAGCCCAAATTTTGACACAATTTATTGTCAAAGATTGGAACTGACCTTTCCAAAAAATAAAATGGTTTCTAAAAATAGCCCCGATGGCGGAATTGTTTGAGCTCTTCTTCCAGCCTAAAAAGCGGGCAGAAAGCGAGTTCCTCCAGCGGGAAAATGGATAGCTGAAAATGCCAGAACATTCGCTTCAAATCAACTTTAAAAATCTTAAATAACAGTTTGGTAATACATCAAGACTTGAAGTTTCATTATCTTTGCGGCTCAAAACAATTTGAATATTAAAATGGATAGAAGGAAATTTTTCAAAAATGGTTCGCTTTTCACTATTGGAACTGCGGTTCTTAATCCTTTTGAGCTTTCGGCATCGACTTTTGATGACGGAATTATTGGCAAAAATAAGACTGCAAAAAATATTATTTTTTTGGTGAGCGACGGAATGAGCACGGGAACGCTGAATATGGCCGACCTGTTCATGAACCGAAAATATGGCAAAAGCTCTAATTGGCTTCAATTATACAAAGACAATAAAGTGAAACGTGCGTTAATGGACACGGCGTCAGCAAGCTCGATTGTGACTGATTCTGCGGCGGGAAGTTCTTCGTGGGGTGGCGGTGTTCGCGTGAATAACGGTTCGCTAAACGTTGGGCCAGACGGAAAACCGAATATGCCGATTTTACAAAAATTTAAAAAAGCAGGAAAAATGGCGGGATGCGTGACTACAGTTGCCATTACGCACGCAACTCCGGCTGGATTTTGTATCACTAGCGCAAAAAGAAGTGCGCAAGATGACATTGCAGAAATGTATCTTGACCTAGAATTTGATGTAATGATGGGTGGCGGAAACAACTATTTTGATGCTAAAGTCAGAAAAGATAAAAAAGATGTTTATGCTGGTTTTTATGCAAAAGGATATCAGATTGTCAGAAACAAACAAGAACTTTTGGCCGCAAAAAATGATAAGCCTATTTTGGGTATTTTTGACGAAGATGCCGTTCCATATAGCATTGACCGGATTAATTCCCCTGAACTGTCTGCAAAAATCCCTACGCTGGCTGAAATGGCTCAGAAAGCGATTGACCGAATGAAAGACCACAAAAAAGGGTTTGTCTTGCAAGTGGAATCAGGAAAAGTGGATTGGGCCGCACATGCGAACGACATTGCCGGACTGATCCACGAACAGCTTGCTTTTGACGAAGCGGTTAAAGTAGCTATGGATTTTGCTGAAAAAGACGGAAATACTCTGGTAATCATAACTACTGACCATGGAAATGCAAATCCAGGCGTGATTTATGGAAAAAATGCGAGTGATAATTTTGACAGCATCCAGAAATATACAAACACGAACGAAGTAATTTTGAATAGCTTCAACAGCACTACTACAGCGTCACAGATTCGTGAAAAGTTTGAAGCAACAAATGGAAAAGCAGTTTCTGACGACGAAGCAAAAGAAATTTTATCGTATTACAACGGACTTCACAAACAAGAAGATGGTTTATACAACTATAAAAAACTTCCGTTTAAAGCTTTGGCAGACATTCAGCAAAAGCACAATGCCGTGGGCTGGATCAGCATGGACCACTCTGCAGATTATGTGGAATTGGCGATGTATGGACCAGGAAGCGAACTTTTAAAACCTTTTGTCAAAAATACAGACTTGCACTATTTGATGCTTCAGGTCGCAGAGGTTGAAAATAAATTTTGAGAAGCGTGTTACATAAAAATAGAAGCGCGAAGATTTAACAATTCTTCGCGCTTTTTATTTTAAATGTAAAAAATAATATAATTTTACAGCCTCAATAAAATCGAATTCCGGCATATGTTCCACGAAAATCTACTGTTGATCATTTCCTTATTATTCGCCGTTTCCATGCTGGTGATGCTGGGACAAAAACTTAAGATATCTTACCCTATCTTTTTGGTCATTGGTGGATTGCTTATCAGTTTTATACCGGGAGTTCCCATGATCCAAATGGATCCTGATATAATATTGACGCTGTTTTTGCCACCGCTTTTATATGAAGCCGCTTGGTATACCTCATGGCGGCAATTCTGGAAATGGAAACGCCCGATTACTTTGTTAGCCTTTGGATTGGTCTTTTTCACATCCACTATAATCGCCTATCTAACGAGCTCCATCATTCCGGGATTTACATTGGCTTTGGGATTTTTATTGGGAGGGATTATTTCACCGCCAGATGCCGTAGCCGCGACTTCGGTTTTAAAAGGTTTGAAAATCCCTAAAAGATTAGTCACAATTTTGGAAGGCGAAAGCTTAATAAACGACGCTTCGAGTTTAATTGTTTTCAGGGTAGCTTTGGTTGCTGTGATTTCTGGACAATTTTCATTAGAAAAAACTATTAGCGACTTTTTTATCGTGGGCTCCATGGGGATTGTGATTGGCCTTGCAATTGCGCACATTTTATATGTTATCCATAGATTTTTTCCAACAACATCAAATATTGACACTGCTTTAACACTAATGTCGCCATATGTCATGTTTATCGTTGCAGAACATTATCATTTTTCTGGAGTGCTGGCTGTTGTTTCAGGAGGTCTTTTTCTTTCGTATCGATCCCACGAATTGCTGAGTTTCTCTTCACGCATTCAAACTACTAACGTTTGGTCAACCATCATTTTTATTTTAAACGGAATTGTTTTCATTTTGATTGGCTTAGAATTGCCAACCATTGTTGCCGGTCTTGATGATTCTTCTTTAGAAAAAGGCATTCAGTACGGACTGCTCATCAGCTTAATTACCATCGCAATTCGCTTTATCTGGGTTTTTCCGAGTGTGCACATTCCACGATTTTTGAGCAAAAAAATCAGAGATACGGAGCCTTCTCCGGGTTGGAAAGGTCCGCTGATCATGAGTTGGGCCGGAATGCGTGGCGTAGTATCGCTTGCCGCCGCACTTTCTATCCCGCTGACCATTGATGGCGTAGCATTTCCGCATAGAAATTTGATTTTATTAATCACCTTTATTGTAATCTTGATTACGTTAGTTGTCCAAGGACTTAGCCTTCCGCTGCTTATTAAGCTTATAAAGATTGAAGAAATTGACGATTTGATTCCAGAAGAAGAACAAACTGCAAATATCAAACTGCGATTGATGAGAGCTTCAGTTGAACACTTGGAAACCAATTTTCAAACTGAAATCAGGGAAAATGAATTGGTGGCCAACTTAAAGAAACGGCTGGAAAATACTGTAGCCTTAACTTCTGAAAGACTAGAATCATTGGAATGCCAAACCATGAAATTTGAAGAAGTACACGAATATAAAAGAGTTTATCTTGATATTATAAATGCGCAGCGCATCGAGCTTGGAAAAATCAGGAAAGAAAAAATTTTCGAATTAGAAGCCATACAAAAACAGCAAATGGAACTTGATTTTGACGAAAGCAAATTATCTCAAACAGGCCATTAAGTTTGGAATAAAAGCTTTTATAAAACCATAATTATTTAGAACACCTTAATTACTAATGGATCCATCAAAATAAAAAAGGAGTAAATTTAATCTCTAAATAGTATGAGTTTTTACCACAACACTACAATCAATAATTATAATACAAAATTCTATGAAAATTCAAAATGTATTTAAAAATAACGAAAGCTGGATTGCCGGAAAATTAGAGAAAGATCCCAATTATTTTACAGAACTTTCCAAAGGTCAAAATCCAGATGTTTTATATATCGGATGCTCTGATAGCCGCGTTACTGCTGAAGATTTGATGGGCGTGGCGCCGGGCGAAGTTTTTGTCCACCGAAACATTGCCAACATGGTGATCAGTATTGATTTAAACGTAATGTCAGTATTGAATTATGCCGTTGAACATCTGAAAGTAAATCATGTAGTGGTGTGCGGACATTATTTTTGTGGTGGCGTGAAAGCAGCCATGCAGTCAGAAGATATGGGCGTCCTAAATCCGTGGTTGAGAAATATTCGCGACGTGTATAGAATTCATAAAACGGAATTAAACGCTATCGCGGATGAATCTGAAAAATACAACCGCTTGGTAGAATTAAATGTACAAGAACAATGTGTCAATTTAATTAAAACTGCCGAAGTGCAAAAAGCAATTACAGAAAGAGGATTGCAAGTTCACGGCTGGGTTTTTGATATCCATTCCGGAAAATTAATTGATTTAAAGATTGATTTTGACCATGTTTTGAAAAACATCAGGGAGATTTATGATCTTGGCCATTAATATTACCGAAACGTCTTCGGACTCCAAAGAATATAAAAAAGACAAAATTCGCAAAGCTTCTAAAAATTGGCTTTGCGAACTTTGACAAATTACTTAGCGATCTTTACGGTTAAATTTAAAAGCTAACCATTGATTTTTTTGCGTCTTCAAACTCAGCAACCATTCCATCGACAATAGCTGCAACTGATTTAATGTCGTGGATCAATCCAGAAACCTGGCCGATTTCTAATTCGCCTTCAATCAAATCTCCTTCAAACATTCCTCTTTTGGCACGTGCCCTACCAAGCAGTATTTTTAAGTCGTCCACCGTTGGCGACTTGCTGTATAATTCCTGAATATCTTGATAAAATTTATTTTTGATCAGCCGAACCGGAGCCAGTTCTTTTAAAGTAACCTGTGTTCCTCCTTCTTCTAAATTCACAATGGTTTTTTTGAAATCATCGTGCGCCGAACTTTCAAACGAGGCCGCAAAACGCGAACCGACTTGAACGCCATCGGCACCCAGAACCATCGTGGCAAGCATTGCTTTTCCTGTTGCTATTCCTCCTGCAGCAATTAATGGAATCTGGATTTTTTCCCGCACCATCGGAATCAATGTCAGCGTAGTAGATTCTTCACGCCCGTTGTGCCCTCCCGCTTCAAAACCTTCGGCAACTACTGCATCAACTCCGGCTTCTTGTGCTTTTAAGGCGAATTTTGAACTGCTGACAACGTGTACCACCGTGATTCCTTTTTCTTTTAAAAATGCGGTCCACGTTTTTGGATTTCCTGCAGAAGTAAAAACAATTTTCACGCCTTCTTCCACAATGATATTCATAATTTCCTCGACGTTGGGATATAGCATCGGGACATTTACGCCGAAAGGCTTGTCTGTTGCCTTTTTACATTTTTGAATGTGTTCTCTCAAAACATCTGGATACATCGAACCGGCACCTATCAGGCCTAAACCGCCCGCATTGCTGACCGCACTAGCCAATTTGTAACCGCTGTTCCAGATCATGCCGCCTTGGATGATGGGATATTTTATATTAAAAAGTTGTGTGATTTTGTTCATTTAAGTCTGTTTTTGCAATTGCCCAAACTTACAAAAAAGCAAGAAGTTTTTTACCTTTTTTTGTGTCGATTGTGATAACTGCGTAATGGTCCTGCAGTTTACCGAAATTGAAAAAGATTTCTCAAATAGCCCTGATGGTGGCTTTGCTTGAGCTCGTTCTTCTGCAACCCAGCAGAAGAACAGCGAGTGCCTCCAGCGGGAATGGCGCTGGCTGAAAATACCAGACCTTTCGCTCCAAAATAATATTAGTTTTTTACCAGTTTCCCTGCTTGGGATCTGTTTCCAGAAGTGAGTTTATAAAAATAAATACCCGGTGCAAGGTTTTCAACTGAAAAAGAGATGTTGGAATTTTCAATGGGCGCACTCAGCACTTCCTGCCCTAAATTATTGTAAAGCAAAACTGTGGCGTTCTCTAAATCATTCGGCAGTAGCAGATTGACTTCTGAATTGGCCGGATTGGGGTACAAAACAAATTTTTCTGAAGAAAATGAAGCCGCATTTAAATTGAGCGCAAAGGCAAAATCTGGAATTCCATAACCAAATTGCGGGTTTGGATTGGTATATAAATGTGCCGATTGTTTGACCAACTGCATGATTTCAGCGTTGGTTTTATTTGGAAATGCCTGCCAAAAACTAGCTACCATTCCAGCCATAATTGGACCTGAGAAAGAAGTTCCGTTTGCTGTGCCGATGTTTCCTGAGGTATCAGAAATCACCGCACCTTGCCCTTGCGCCATGACATCTGGCTTAATCCTGCCATCAAAAGAAGGGCCGATTGAACTGAAAGCAGCATAATTTTCTGAAGCAGTAACCGCGCCAACAGTCAAAACATTGATTGCATCTGCCGGAGCGCCGATATGTGGGTTTCCTGAAGCTCCAGAGTTTCCGGCAGAAACTACACAGATCATGCCTCTGGAAAAAGCAATAGACGCGCCACGAGAAATAAAGGTCGTTGTGCCGTTCATGTCTTGATAGGTGTGGCTGTAGTTTGGATTATCAAAACTGAAATAGCCTAAAGAAGAATTGATGATGTCAACACCAAGGCTGTCAGCCATCTCAGCTGCTTCCACCCAATTGGATTCTTCCACCGGATTTTCACTGGCAACATCTTCTGTAATAAAAAGATAATAAGATGCGTCTGGAGCCGTCCCGACCAATTGGCCCGGAACATAGCCACCCATTGTGGAAAGCACCAAAGTTCCGTGATTGTTGCCGGTATAAAAATTTGAATTTCGGTTTACAAAGTTGTAGCCTCCGAGAATTTTATTGTTGTCCAAAAGCCTTTGGAAAGGCTGCGCGGTATTTACGCCAGGAAACCCTGCATCTAAAACAGCGATTATTTTTCCGTTTCCGGTGTAATCTTGCTGGTGCAGAAGATGTCCGTTGAGCATTTGGATCTGATTCGAGGAATTGCCATAATTAAAATTGATCTGGGTTTCCAAATTTTTATTTACGTTAGAAATCCTATTCTCAGAAGCCATTCTTCCGGCCGTATTAAAATTTGGATTGGCAAACTGAACACGATCGACAAAAGCCAGATTTTCAAGGTTTGCAATATTGGAAACAGATCCTCTGACGTGAAGCGCATTGAGCCATTTTGATTTTGCCTTAACCGTGATTCCGGTTGCGCCTGCAATCGAACTTATATAAGAAACCGAAATGGGAACATCGAGATTATCTAACGGAATATTTTGAGCGGTTCTTCTATCTAAAGCGCGTTGCGACAACATTTCTAACGGATTTGCTAAATAATAGGTTGCATCTGGTTTGTCTGTAAAATAAACCCAAGCGTCTTCTTGAGCCGAAGTTAAAAAACTTGAAAATATAAAAAGAAGAAAGGTAATTTTTTTCATAATAAATTAATTTCAATAATAGAAACCTTCCTATTTACGGAAATTTTAGCATTTGAGTTTTGAAATAGCTGATAACTGCTACCAAATTTACAAAAAAACTCCACAATTGCTTTTATCGAATTAAAGTAAAAAAATCAAGGTCAATTTTCAGCCAGAAAGAAGTAAATTTGTATTTCAAAAACTTTAGTTTTTCCCTTATTCCATGAAAAAAATAACCACCTATTCTATTCAGCACCACCAAAAGGTTTTTAACCTATCGAGTAGCAAAAAGGATTTTTTCTTTATCGAACTGGGAAAAAACAGTCTTTTCAATACCGAACCCAGACGTTCAGAGACTTATTCCATCAGTTTTTTAAAAGAAGGAGAAATAATTTCGCAAGCCGGTTTGGTCAAAACAAAGATAAAAGCACCCGCAATTATTGCCCTTGGGCCCAGCGTTGTGCGAACAGTAAAAGAAACGGAAAATAGTCCGAAGATGGAAATTATTTTTTTTACTGACGATTATCTTTTGGCGAATCGCGCCAATGTTTTTTACTTAATGGAATTTGATTTTTTTGAAAATGAAGAGTTGCACAGCTTCGGACTTACTGAAATCCAAGCCAAGAAAATCGAGCGCATTTTTGAAATGATGAAGGAAACCATATGTGAAAAAAGCTTTCACGAACAAGAAATCATCCGAAGCTGTATTTATATATTGATTCACGAAATCAACTCTTTTTTGCAAGAAACAAAAACTTCAGCACAGCACCAATTAGAAAAACTGCCTGCAATTGTTGTTAATTTTAAAAATCTATTAAAGAAAGAATACCACCAAAACCATACGGTTCAATTTTATGCAGATAAATTAAATATCACGCCGAAACATCTTTCAGAAATAGTAAAAAAGCAGACGGGCAAAACAGCGGGCGATTGGATCAACGAATCTGTTATTCTGGAAGCTAAAGTGTTACTGCAGAACCAAATTTATTCAGTGGCACAAATCAGCGAATTTTTAAATTTTTCGGACCAGTCAGTTTTTGGAAAATTTTTTAAATCAAACACTGGCCTGACGCCCTTAGAATACAAGAAATCGATTAAGTAGAAAAATCGACGAAAAATGCCGTGCAATCGACTTTTTTAACACCAGAAAGCAATAGAACTTTGCAGTGTTAAAACTCAACTATGAAATCTTCAAGCCAAATGTTTTTTTCTGCTGTAAAATCTTCTCAAGAACAGCCAAAACATTCCTGTTCCCGTTCTAATAAAGAAATTAGAATAAACAAATTTTATTTCATCATCCAGAGTTAGTTTCCCTAAAAAAAATAAAAAATCGACTATTTATTTTTATGATCCTACCATAAGAACAAATTAGTGATTTCTAAATTCAACGAAAAAACAATACAACTTGAAAATATCAATTCTCAAATGAACCCTTTTTTAAAAATCAAACCATTTTCTATTTTATTACTTGTGAGCATCCATCTTTACTGCACTCATGGTTTTGCACAACAAAAAGATCCGGAAACAATCATTTTAAGTCTGCAGGAAGCGGTCAACTTAGCAAAAGAAAATAATGACTGGATTGCCATGGCAAAATTAAGCAAGGATGTTGCTGAATCAGAACTTAAGGAGATAAAAAGCCACGCTCTGCCACACGTGGTAGCGCAGGCAAGTGGAAAAAAATTATCAAATGTAATCTTATATGAGCATGGCCTCCATGATTCAGAATCTTTGCCGCCGCCACCTTCAACCTATCAGGCCAATTTTGGCATTGAAGCTTCATTTAATTTATATTCAGGCGGAAAACACGAAGCGGCAATTGAGGAATCGGAGATTAGAACCAAGCTGTCTGAGATTAAAATTGAGCAACAGTCGGGTTCAATTTCGTTGCAGGTGATTCAGAATTATTTAGAAATCCTGCGGCTTTCAAAATTAGACAGCCTTCACAAAGAACAAATTAACAGGGAAGAAATTCGCTTAAAAAACATCAACTCCTTATACAAGAATGGAAAAGTCACCCGAAGCGATGTTTTGAGAGCCGAAATTAACCTTTCAAATGAACAATTTTCACGAAAGGAAAATCAAAGCGACATCCAGATTTTTCACAACAGGCTTACTGTGCTCTTAAAAATTCCTGAAGAAACAAATGTGATTTTAAAAGACACAGCCGTTGCCAGCCAAATTTCTGAATTAACCGCTTTTGAAAATCCAACAGCAAACAGAGCCTATTCTTTTTTAACTGCAAAAGAAAATACCGCACTTCAAGAAGCCAAGATAAAAGGTGCAAAAAGTAATTTTTATCCGTCAATTGAATTGATTTCTGCCTACGAATTTAATTATCCAAACTATTTAGTGTTTCCAAACCTCGACGAGGCCTATTCAATTGGTTTTATTGGTTTTAAGATGTCGTATTCTTTGTCTTCTCTGTATCAAAACAATCATAAAGTAAGAGCCGAAAAAGAACATTTGAAAGAACTAAAAATTAAAGAAAATGCAGTTCAAGATCATCTCAAATTAGAGCTTTCCTCTTTAAAAATAAAATTAAAAGACACCAAAGAAAAAATTGAAATCGCTAAAAAGAACATTGAGCAGTCTAATGTGAACTTGAATATTGTATCCACAAAATACTTCAACCAGCTTGCCTTGCTTACTGATTTATTAGAAGCAGACAATCTTTATCTGCAATCGAAATACAAATTAATCGAAGCCCAGACTTCACTTTTAAACTATTACTATCAAATTCTTTACAACACCGGAAAAATCTAACATGAAAACAAAAGGCAAAACTTTTACTATACTTTTTAATACTGCAGTTGGAGTCGTGATTGCGGTCACGATTTTTTTCTTGCTGCGCTATCTAATCCATTCCAGCAATTTTGAAGAAACCAATGATGCGCAAGTTGAATCGTACATCAACCCCATTTCATCACGTGTTGGCGGTTATATTGAGAAAATAAATTTTGATGAACACCAGCTAGTCAATGCCGGAGATACTTTGGTGATAATTGACAATCGAGAATATACCACAAAAGTGCTTGAAGCCGAAGCAGCTCTTGAAGACGCCAAAGCCAAACTGCAGGTGCTTAAAGCAGATATCAGCGCGGCAAAAACAGGAATTTCAGTCAATAATGATATGATTTCTGTAGCAAAAGCCAAATATATTCAGAAACAGCAGGATTTGAAACGGTATAAAAACCTGCTCAAGGAAGAAGCCGCAACACTGCAAGAATACGAACAAATGCAGGCAAAATATGATGTGTCATCCAGTGAATTCAGCGCTTCAAAAAACAACCTAAAAACTACAAATTCAAAAATAACAGCTTTAGAAGCTACAAATAACCTCTTGGAAGCTGCGGTAAAACAGAAAGAAGCACAATTGGAATTTGCAAAAATTAATTTAGAATATACCGTAATCACCGCGCCTTATTCTGGAAGATTGGGAAGAAAGACCATTCAGGAAGGCCAACAAATTCAGGCTGGGCAAAGTTTGGTTCCGATAATTAATGAAGATAAAAAATGGGTAACTGCCAATTTTAAGGAAACTCAAATTGAGGACATGAAAGTAGGCCAGGATGTACAAATCAAAATTGACGGCTTTGAAAATAAAACGTATAAGGGAAAAATCGAAGCAATCGCGGGTTCGACAGGTTCCAAATTTTCGTTGCTTCCGGCGGATAACTCGACGGGCAATTTTGTGAAAATCACGCAGAGAATACCAGTAAAAATACATTTTTTAGACACTGATATTAGTGCAATAAAAGCTGGAATGAACGTGATTGTTTCCGTTAAAAAGAACTAAATGGACAAGAATATTTATTTCAAAGAATGGATCCACAACTGGAATTGGGGAGTGCGAAGTGCACTTTTTCTGATCCTTTTGTTCACGATTGTGCAGTTTTCTCTGTTTTCGTTGACACAAAATTATGTGGTTTCTTACTTTGGAGCCCAACCTGAAGATGTGACCTTCTCCATTCAGGTTACTTATATTTCCTTGCTCTTGACACTTCCATTGCAACTTCGTTTTTTGAATTATTTCAATACCAAAAAGTATTTAATTTCAACTTCACTTTTCGGAATCATATTGAATTTAATCTCCATGAAAACTACTGAAATTGAAGTTTTTATTGTCATACGTTTCCTTCAAGGCATCGTAATCAGTTTTATTGCAGGAGGCATGCTGACCTTTATTTTCACAAGGCTCCACGACGAAAAAAAAATGGCGGTCGGTTATTCTGTTTTTTACGGCACCCTATTGGGAAGCAGTGTTGTTGCTGGCGCTCCATCGGCATGGGTTATTGACAATATGGATTGGAAAATGATTTATTATGTGGTGATTTTATTTCAAATTGCCTCTGTGATTATCATTTATCTAATCTTTAAACCCGAAAGAGAACACACAAAATACCCGCTGTACCAAATTGATTGGAAGGCGTATGTCATCCTTGGATCTGGAATGTTTTCTGTTGCTTATTTTATGGTTTATGGCCCAAAGCATTATTGGTTTGACGATAAATTGATTGTCTTCAGTTTTTTTTCGGGCATTTTCCTATTAGCGCTATTTGTCTTAAGACAGATTAACAGCAAGCGCCCGATTATTGATTTCAGCATCTTTAAATCCAGAAAATTTATTGCCGGATTGATTTTTCTGGCTCTTTTTTATGGCTTAAAAGACACGTTGAATTTGGTCTATAGCTACGTCAGCACGATCAACAATTGGTCAAATTACGACTATATTGAGTTGGCATGCATCAATATTTTAGGAATGGCTTTGACCATGTACATGGCATCGCAATTGGTTGCTAAAAAGAAATTTCCATTACATTTTTTTCTGATTACAGGATTTGGATTAATGTTATCTTTCAACTTTTGGATGTACTGCATTATTTCACCAGGATTAAATCTAAATGATCTAATGATCCCTGTATTCTTGCAAGGTGCCTCTTCGGGAATGTTATTTGTACCCATTGCCACATTTATACTGTCATCTGTTCCAGTAAAAACAGGAATTTCTGGAAGCTTAATTGCCGGAAATATGCGTTTTTTTGCAACATTAAACTCTTTTGCAGGTTATTATACGTTGCAATTATTTTACAACCAGCATTATAAAGAACAATTCCTAAGCCATTTAACGCCGTATGATGTAACATATACCGAAAGAAACTCCAGTGCTATTCAAACGTATCTTTCTAAAGGTTTTACTTCTCAAGAAGCAATTTCTTTAGCCAATTCGACCAATATGAAATCGGTCACCACACAAGCGCAATTGCTGACTTCCCAAACCATCTTTTTAGGAGCAAGTTATGCTTTAATCGTGATCATTATAATAATTTTAAGTCATGTCTTTTACAGAAAATTTTATAAAAGAAAAAAAAGAGAAGCTTAAAACTAAGTAAGCTATTCCGTAGTATAAGCCCTCAATCTTCCATCAAAATCCTCAAAGGATTTCATCCACATCTACCGCGCGAAGTAACCTAAGCACGATTTCTAAACCTGAGTACAATTACAATTAGGCCTATATTTAACAGAGATCGGGTTTCGAATATTATTTTGGAAAACAGAATAGTTAGAAGCAAACTTAAAAATGAACTAGATCAGTGTTGTTGCTGTCTTTAATCACTTGATTGCGAATAACGCTTTTTTTGCTAAGTGATGGTGTTTGTTTTTTTTTTGATAAATAAAAACCCCGACAATTTTGTTTGCCGGGGTTTGTTTTATTTCAAATATATAGCTACTGATTTTAAGCAATAACTCCTGAACCAATCAATTCTTCGCCTTGGTGCCAAGAAACGAATTGGCCTTCTGTAATTGCCGATTGCTGTTCTTCAAAAGACACATACATTCCGTTTTCAAATTGGTGCAGTGTCGCTTTTTGCAAAGGCTGGCGATAGCGAATTCGCGCCATGACTTCCATTGTTTCTCCTGATTTTAATTGCAGGTCAGGACGAATCCAATGCACTTCTGATTTTTCAATAAACAATGCTTTTTTGAATAATCCAGGATGCTGGTCCCCTTGGCCTGTATAGATTATATTGCTTTCAACATCGGTCTCAATGATATAAAGTGGCTCTGCTGTGCCACCAACATTTAACCCTTTTCGCTGTCCTTTTGTAAAATAATGGGCGCCTTGGTGTTTACCGACAACTTTTCCCATTTCTGGAACATACGGAATTGCCGTTGCTTTAAAAGCTAATTCTTCTTCTAAGGACGCAAATTCTTTTTCTTCTTTATTGTAAATATCTTGATTCGAATTGATTTCGAAAATTAATCCTTCTTTTGGTTGCAATTTTTGCTGTAAAAATTCAGGCAGCCTTACTTTTCCGATAAAACATAAACCCTGTGAATCTTTCTTTTCAGCAGTAACCAACTCCATTTGAGAAGCGATTTCACGAACTTCTGGCTTGGTCAATTCGCCAATGGGGAATAACGATTTTGCCAATTGTTCTTGTGAAAGCTGGCATAAAAAATAAGACTGGTCTTTGTTGCCGTCCACTCCTGCCAATAATTGGTACATCGGTTTTCCGTCGACATCAATTTCTCCTTTTCTGCAATAATGTCCCGTTGCCACGTAATCTGCTCCAAGACTCAAGGCAATCTTCATAAAAACGTCAAACTTAATTTCGCGGTTGCACAAAACATCAGGATTGGGCGTTCTTCCTTTTTCATATTCGCGGAACATATAGTCCACTATTTTTTCTTGATATTGTTCGCTTAAATCAACCGTTTGAAATGGAATACCAAGTTTTTCTGCAACTAAAAGCGCATCATTACTGTCTTCCAACCACGGACATTCATTGGAAATGGTTACCGAATCATCGTGCCAGTTTTTCATAAAAAGCCCGATAACCTCATAGCCTTGCTCCTTTAAAAGATAAGCAGCAACACTTGAATCAACACCTCCGGAAAGTCCAACAACGACACGTTTCATTTTTTTTATTTTGCGATTCTAAGAATCTGTTTAATCGTGCAAAAGTACGCCAAAATAAAAGATATTTTTGCGGTTTGCATTTGAATATTTGATTTGAGTATTTGGGAAATTTATTATGGAAAAAATATTAACCTCTTGGTTGATTTTTCGGCTGTTTTCTGGCGTCCTTATCTTTACTGTCAATTTTAAATTTTTCTTTTTTGGCTTTGTTTGGATTTTCTTCCTTGGTCAATTTTCCATTGGTGTAATATTTCCAGATGCCTGATTTTTTACCGTCTTTAAATTGCCCTTTGATTGTTTTTCCAGCACCATCGTTGTAAACTACCGGGCCTTCAAATTGGTCATTTTTATAAATGGCATCCTCAAAAACATCTCCTTTTTCAGAATATTTTTTATAAACTCCGTTTTTGACGCCGTTAACGTACGTGGTTTCTTCAGCAATTTTTCCATTTTTGTAGAATACTTTTTTAATGCCGTGTAATTTTCCCTTAGCATAATTTTCAGTAGCCATTATCTCTTTTGATTCGAAGTGGAAATATTTCCATTCGCCTTCATAAAGTTTGTTTACTTCTTTTCCTTCACTGACTTTATTGCCTTTCTGGTCAAAAAAAGTAGTATATGTACTTCCGTCTTTTGCAGAAAAATCTCTAGTCGCAATAACTTTTACTTCTTTAGTGTCATCAAAGAATTTGAATGTTCCTGTTTCTTTTCCGTGGTCAAAAGTTCCTTCGTAACGCGGTCTTTTTGAGGCTTCGTAAGTTCCTTTCCAAAGTCCGTGTCGTTGGCCTTTCTCGTCCATTTTATTGATTTCTTGGGCGAATGTCTGTAAGGATAAAAATGCAAGTAATGTGAAGAGTATTGATTTCATGTTTTTATTAATGCAAGGATTGTACCGATTAATTTGTAATTGATTTTATAACTTAAAATAATGCATTTTATTGCAGGTTTATTCTGAAGTTTAAAAGGAAGCGAATGGTTTCTCACATAGCCCCGATTGCAGGGGAAATCCTTTTTTAGTGATTTTCTTCACAAAAAAAGAGTGTACCGGAAAACGGGAATTACCTTTCCTGAAAATGCCACACCTTTCGCTTCAAATGAGATTGCCTCGTTTCTCGCAAAGACCGATTAAAAAAAAGCACCCGTTTTACAGAGTGCTTTTGGTTTTATCTTTTTCTATTTGCTTTCTTTTCTTCGATAGATTTTTTATTTTGCTTTTGTTGCTCTTGGGCTTGTTCCATCATGTCTGCCATTTTTTGTTGGAACTTGCTTTTTGGCTTGTCTTTCGTTTTGTTCTCTTGAATTCTTGCGTGAATTTTTTCGTCGCTGATGATGTAGTTTTTGATCACTAACATAATTCCGATCGTAATGGTATTCGACACAAAATAGTATAATGAAAGTCCTGAAGCGTTATTATTGAAGAAAATCATCATCATCAAGGGCGAAATGTAAATCATGATTTTCATGATTTTGCCCATATCTGGCATTCCTTCTTGTTGTGGCGCTGACATCTGCTGGTCACCTGTTGTCATTTTCATGTAAAAGAAAATGGCGATCGCTGCCAAAATTGGGAACAGACTCACGTGGTTTCCGTAGAAAGAGGAGATCACCGGAATGTGTTGTTTCCAAGAAAGAACGGCGTCAAATGAGGACAAATCTTCTGCCCAAAGGAAGTTTTTCTGTCTTAACTCAATTGCCGAAGGGAAAAACTGAAACAAGGCGTAGAAAACTGGAATTTGCATCAAAGCTGGAAGACAACCAGCCATTGGGTTTACACCCGCTTTGCCGTAAAGCTTCATTGTTTCTTGTTGTTTCTTCATCGGATCTTTCTTGAATTTTTCATTCAATTCATTGATTTCCGGACGAAGCACTTTCATTTTTGCTTGTGACAAATATGACTTGTAAGTGATTGGCGACATGACCAAACGTACTAAAATTGTGAAAACGATAATGGCAATACCGTGTGCCATAAACTGGCTCAAGAATACATAAACCGGAATGAAAATCCAACGGTTGATCCATCCGAAAATTCCCCAACCTAATGGAATTACTTCGTCAAGATTTTTCTCATATCCGTTTAAGATTTTATAATCTGCCGGACCGTAGTACCAGTTCATGTTGTAATTCACTTCGCCACCTTTAAAGGCCAATGGCAAAATCGCTTTGTACGATTTTGTAAAAATGGTATCTTTTTCAATATCGTGAACTAAATTTTCAGATTTTAATTCAGCCGTTTTAAACGGTGTGTCAGTCAAAAGAATTGAAGTGAAAAAGTGCTGTTTGAATGCTACATACGTTACGTCTTTTGCTTCTTTGCTTTCTGAAGACTGTCCGAGATAATTATCTTTTCCATCTTCATATTCATACACCAATTCTGTATAACGATTTTCGTAAGAAACACTTTTTTCATTACGGAACGTTTTCATATTCCACTCTAAAGGAAGCGGGTTTGAAGTCTGTAACACCTTGCTCAAGCCTTGCGTTCTCACAGAGAAGTCAAGCATGTATTCGCGTGGTTTTAATACATAACGGTATTCTAAAAATTGCTCTGGGCCTGCTTTCAAACGCATTGTCACCACTTGGTTTTCACCTTCTTTGGCAACTGTAGGTTCAAAATAAAGATCTTTTGTATTCAGCACAAGATTTCCTTGTGTTTTCAACTCGATATTTAAGTTGGCATTGTTCTCCTTGATTATTTTAACTAAATTTCCAGAACCTTTTTTAATCGATTCGAAATTTTTCATTTCAGCATCAATAATGTAACCTCCTTTGTTTGAAAACGTCAATTTTACCAAATCGTTTTCTATAGTGCTGGTTGCTTCTTTTGCTGATGGAAGTGTCGCACCATAGGCAAAACTGCCTAATGTTGCTTTCAATTTTTCATTCTGTAGTGCATTATCAGCAATAGTATCAGTAATTACAGGCTGTTCAATAACAGGATTTTGGTTTACCAATTTTTCTGACTGCTCTTTTTTGTCTTTGCTTTGAATTTCTCCAGATGGCTTGTTCACGAACATGATGCCCAGCAAGATTAAAAAAATCAATGCAAAGCCAATAATCGAGTTACGGTCAAACTTTTTTTCTTCCATTTTATTCTAAAATAATTAATTTAAATACGCCTAAATCGCGTTGTGCTCGTTCTTGAAGAATTTCTCCAAATACTATTTATTCTTATAGTCTACAGTTGCTTTCACGAAACTCACAAAAAGTGGGTGCGGATTGGCAACGGTACTTTTATATTCTGGATGGTATTGAACGCCGATGAAAAACGGATGCTTTTCAATTTCAATGATTTCTACTAATTTCGTATCCGGATTTACTCCCGAAGCTATTAATCCAGCTTTTTCCAAGGCTTCTAAATACTCGCCGTTGAATTCATATCTGTGACGGTGACGTTCCTCAATTTGGGCTTTTCCATAAATTTTTGAGGCCAAAGAATTTTCTTTGATGTCACATTTCCAAGCTCCCAAACGCATTGTTCCACCTTTATCTGTTATGGTTTTCTGCTCTTCCATCAAATTAATTACCGGATGTGCAGTGCCAGAATTCATTTCCGTTGAATTGGCATCTTTATGGCCCAAAACATTTCTTGAATACTCAATCACTGCCATTTGCATTCCAAGACAGATTCCGAAAAACGGAATGTTGTTTTCTCTCGCATAACGAACCGTTTCGATTTTTCCTTCAATTCCTCTTTCTCCAAAACCTGGAGCTACTAGAATTCCGTCTAAATCTCTTAATTTTTCTTTTGCATTTTTTTCATCCAAATATTCTGAATGAATACTCACCACGTTTACTCTAGTTTCATTTGTTGCACCTGCGTGGATGAATGCTTCTAAAATTGATTTATAAGAATCTTGCAATTCAACGTATTTTCCAACCAAACCAATGTTCACGGTATGCTTTGGATTTTTATGCTTTTGCAAGAATTCATTCCAGTTTTTTAAATCTGGAGTTGCTTTTTCTGGCAAGTCTAATTTTTTCAAGGCTACTTTGTCAAGACCTTCTTCCAACATTAAATTTGGAACGTCATAAATCGTTGACGCATCGATGGATTCAATTACCGCTTCTCTTTTCACGTTGCAGAACAACGCTAACTTTTGGCGCAATTCATCAGAGAGGTGGTGCTCTGTTCTGCACACCAAGATATCCGCTTTGATACCGCTTTCCATCAACGTTTTCACAGAATGCTGAGTCGGTTTTGTTTTCAATTCTCCAGCTGCGGCCAAAAATGGAATCAACGTCAAATGGATCACTATTCCGTTATTCTCACCTAATTCCCAAACTAATTGGCGAACCGATTCAATGTAAGGAAGCGATTCAATATCACCGACCGTTCCTCCTATTTCAGTAATGACGATATCATAATCACCTGATTTTCCAAGCAACTGCATTCTTTCCTTGATCTCATTCGTGATATGAGGAACCACCTGCACCGTTTTACCTAAAAATTCGCCTCTTCTTTCTTTTTCAATAACAGAAAGATATACTCTTCCGGTAGTTACGTTATTGGCTTGCGAAGTGGGAACATTCAAAAAACGTTCGTAGTGGCCTAAATCTAAATCTGTTTCTGCTCCATCGTCTGTCACAAAACATTCTCCGTGCTCGTAAGGATTCAATGTTCCCGGATCCACGTTAAGATATGGGTCAAATTTTTGGATCGTTGTCCTGTAACCTCTGGCTTGCAATAATTTTGCTAGCGAAGCCGCGATAATTCCTTTCCCTAAGGAAGAAGTCACACCGCCTGTAACAAAAATATATTTCGTCTGATTCATTATGTTGTTGTTTGTAGTTGTGTTGCGTAAAAAAACGTGGCAAAAGTACGAATTAATTAATCAATAAGATAATTAGCGAATTAGATAATTAGATAATTAGTGAAATCGGTAATTTGGCGCTCTTTTAAAACCAGCAAATTTAGGCTCCCCATTCGCATTTTCTAATCATCCAATTGCAAATCTTCTAATTAAATAGGCTTCGGATATTGTTTTTTGATATTTTTGATCAGCTCTTCCAATCCGTTTAATTTTAGTTCGTACACCAATTGAAGCTGTAATCCTAATTCCCCTTTCGGGAAACCTTTGTTGCTGTACCAAACCACATAATATTCGGGTAAGTCAATCAGGTGCCAGCCTTGGTATTTGCCGAAAGGCATTTTTGTGTGCGCGAGTTTGATGAGCTGTTTTTTATGGTCGTCCATGGAAGAATTTAGAAAATGGGGCAATTAGAAAATCAGATACGGTTGCATTCACACAATTTCTGATTGCAACCGTATCTGATTAATTTTATTTCCAGTTAAATGTTATTGCCTTTTCAATATCTGGATGCAAACTCAAATAAACCGGACACGTATTTGCAGTCCTTTCTAAAATAGTTTTTGTTTTTTCATCGACAGCTGCTGCCATTTCAAAAGCCACCTCTATTTTAGAAATCCTTCTTGGTTCAGCCTGCATGTGCTTGGTCACGGCAGCTGTTGAACCAGTCAAATCTACGTTTAAATCTCTGGCTTTAATACCCATCACGGTCATCATGCAGCTTGCCAAACCATTGGCAACAGTATCTGTTGGAGAAAACGCTTCGCCCTTGCCGTTATTATCTGTTGGCGCATCAGAAATTATTTCTGAACCCGACTGAATATGAATGGAAGAGGTCCTTAAATGCCCTAAATATGTTACTTTTGATGTCATTATTTTGCTTCTTTTACAGACAAGCTTTCATCATAATAAAGAATGTAAACACCTCTATTTGAATAACCGCCTGCTGGATTTTTAGTGTAATTAAATTTATTTTCAACCTGCTCTGTCGCATTGTCAAAAATCGTTTCTTCAAAACTCTTCTCTTGCGACAGACGAAGCATGGCATCAAAAGTGACGTCAAAACCTCTTGTGGCATATTGGTTCGGGAAGATATTGTTTTTCTTTTTATAAACTTTTGAAAATATTGCCGCCTCCGGAGTTTCATTTTCGCGCGTCACAGAAGCATAAAGCAAGTTTAATTTCGCCAAATTGCTGATTGAAATTTCATCAGATTCCAGCTTGTCGTTTGGCTCTAAAATCACCAATTGAACTTGGTAAGACGCTTTTGCGGAAACCAGAGCCGTGATGATGTTTTTGATCATAAACGTGTTTTCTGTTTCCATGATCACATAATTCATTCGGTCTTTTGCCAGCAAACCTTTCATACTTTCCACCGTGTAATCCGCCATTTTCACATTTGGATGGTTGCTTGAAATGTATTTTTTGATCGACCCCTTTTTCGGATCTACAATCGCAATTAGATTGGCGTTTTTTTGGTTCAAGTAATCAAACATCGCTCCTTTCAGCGTCTCTGAAGTCGGCATGGTTTGGTATAAATTACTATACACCATGCTGTTATCTTTTGACAATGGAGAAATTACCGGAATATTTCTTTGATTTAAAAACTGTGCAGTTTTTTCAGCGTGCGATTGGTAAAATGGACCAACAACCACGTCTGCTTTTGACAAATTAGATTCCACGAAAGCACTTGAAATTGCCGAAGAAGCCTTATTTTCTTGCGAATCAAAGATTTTTACATCGATGTTTAATCCTAACGTCTTGGCAGAATCGATCGCCACCAAAGCACCTGAATAAAAATCAAGCGTCATGTTCAGGAAATTATCTTTTTTCAGACGCGTCTGAATATTTGAAGTCGTATCGTTTGTAATTTTTGAAACATTAAAAGGCAAAAGCAAAACCAATTCTTTTCTGTCTTTCTTAGAAATTGATTTTGTCAAATCTGTAAAATTTTTATCTGAAGAAGAAGCAATCGCCACTGTTTTAGGCACTTTTAACGTCATTCCTTCTCGAACTCCTGTTTCTAACTCAGGATTTAAAGCCACTAATCCGTTTTGGCTCAAGCCAAATTGTCTCGAAAGACTATACAACGTTTCTTTCGGTTTTACTAAATAGGTCGTGTAATCTCCGTTTGGCGTTTCTTGCTTCGGAGTTTCTTTTGCCGTTTCTTGTTTTTGAACAGGATCTGCTTTTGCGGTACTTGATTTGATGACCAGTTTTTGTCCAATCTTTAAGCTGTCTGTTTTAATCGAAGGATTTGTTTTTTCCAATTCTTCAATAGAAATTCCGTATCTTTTTGAAATAGAATACTTTGTATCTTTTGGAACCACTTCATAAACTAAGTTTGTTTCCGCCGTTTTTACTTCCGCTTTGTCTTCTTTTTTAGCTTCCTTTTCTGCTTTCTTCTCTTCTCTTTCGGCTTTTCGTTCTTCTTTTTTAGTCACTTCTTTTGGAGCTTCCACTTTTCCATTTTTAGATCCAGGAATTACTAAAGTCTGTCCGATTTTCAAACCAACTTCTTTTATTTCGGGATTTGCATTCTCTAAATCAGCAAGCGTGATTCCGTATTGTTTTGCCAAACCATAAGGCGTTTCTTTGGGCAGAACAACATGAGATTTCGTCTCTCTTGTCGCTACAACAGTTGATTTTGTTTCCTTATTTGGAATTTTGACTATCTTATTTTTTGAAGGAATCAATAAAACAGTTTTCTCCTTTACGCCATTTCTGGCATCCGGATTTAAAGTATAAATATCTAACGGAGTTACATTGTATTTCTGAGCGATTTGAGTAATCGTCTCTCCTTTAGCCACGATGTGCTTGACATTTTCTTGGGCTTGGCCCGAAAAAGAAATTAGAAATACGGATAAAAATACAATAAAATACTGCTTCATTTTGTGTTTATTTTAAAAGCTATCAAGCTTTATATTAAGCTATTAAGTCGTTACTAATTTACAAAAAGCAACGACTTAATTATTATAATCTATTCAATTTAAATTTATTCCCACTCAATAGTTGCAGGCGGTTTTGAGCTGATGTCGTATACAACTCTATTTACACCTTTCACTTTATTGATAATTTCGTTTGAAATCAGCATTAAAAATTCATACGGAAGGTGAACCCAATCCGCGGTCATTCCGTCTGTTGATTCCACGGCTCTCAAGGCAACGACTTTTTCATACGTTCTCTCGTCACCCATCACACCAACGCTGTTTACCGGAAGCAAGATTGCTCCTGCTTGCCAAACTTTGTCATATAAACCGTGCGTTTTCAAACCTTCAATAAAAATATAATCTACTTCTTGAAGAATTCTCACTTTCTCAGGCGTAATATCACCCAAAATTCTGATTGACAATCCTGGTCCTGGGAACGGGTGTCTTCCTAATAATGCTGGCGAAATTCCCAAAGTTGCCCCGACTCTTCTTACTTCGTCTTTGAAAAGCATACGCAAAGGTTCCACAATTTTCAGTTTCATAAAATCAGGCAATCCACCCACATTGTGATGTGATTTGATGGTGGCCGAAGGTCCTTTTACAGAAACGGATTCGATAACGTCTGGATAAATTGTGCCTTGTGCCAAGAATTTCACGCCTTCTAAAAGATGTGATTCTGAATCAAAAACTTCGATAAAAACGCGACCGATTGTTTTTCTTTTTGTTTCTGGATCACTAATTCCTGCAAGCTCATCCAAAAAACGTGCCGAAGCATCAACGCCTTTTACATTTAAGCCCATTCCTTTATATTGTTCCAAAACGCTGTCAAATTCATTCTTGCGAAGCAATCCGTTGTTTACAAAAATACAGTACAGGTTTTTACCAATGGCTTTGTGCAATAAAACGGCCGCAACCGTTGAATCAACACCGCCAGAAAGCCCAAGAACCACTTTGTCGTTCCCTATTTTTTCTTGCATTTCTGCTACAATTTCTTCCACGAAAGCATTCGGAGTAAAATTTTGGGGAACTTCAGCAATTTTCACCAAGAAATTCTCTAAAATCTGTTTTCCGTCAGTAGAGTGATATACTTCTGGATGAAATTGGATAGCATATGTAGTTTCACCATCAATTCGATACGCTGCGTTTTCCACATCTTTGGTACTTGCCAAACGCACGCCGTTTGTTGGCAATGATTTGATCGTATCGCTGTGGCTCATCCACACTTGGCTGTTTAAATTCACGCCATCAAAAAATGCTTCTTCTCCTTTAATGAATGAAAGATTCGCACGCCCATACTCGCGGATGTTTGACGGAGCGACTTCGCCACCGGCAAAATGTGCCAAATATTGGGCTCCATAACACACGGCAAGCATCGGCATTTTGCCTCTAATTTGAGACAAATCAGGATGTGGCGCATCTTCAGCTCTTACTGAAAAAGGACTTCCAGATAAAATTACGGCTTTATAACTTGATAAATCACTCGGAAAATGATTGTAAGGGAAAATTTCGCAGAAGATATTTAATTCGCGAACCCTTCTCGCAATCAGTTGTGTGTATTGCGATCCGAAATCTAAGATTAGTACGTTGTGTTGCATGCGCAAAAATAGTCATATTATTTAGAATTGAAAATGGGATATTAGAAATTTTACATAAAAATTCGCAACTCTTTTAACAGAAGCATTTTTCATAAAATCTGCAAGAATAAATCGATTTTCAGTAAGTTTGTTTTTTAAACTAGAAGAAATGCTCAAATCATTATTATTTGTTGGTCTTGGCGGAGGAATCGGAAGCATCTTTAGGTATTTGACATCCTTTTATATTGCGAGATACGTACCTGCAAAATTTCCATTAGCGACTTTTACTGCCAATATCTTAGGTTGTTTTTTAATCGGCCTGCTTTTTGGTTATTTCGAGAAAAACAATGTGGTCAACTCTGATATGAAACTGCTTTTTGTAACCGGATTTTGCGGAGGCTACACGACTTTCTCCACATTTGGGTATGAAAATATCAGCCTTTTTCAAAGCAACAATTCGCTTTTGGCATTCGCATACATTGGCGCAAGCCTGATATTTGGGCTATTAGCCGTTTGGCTGGGTCTATTTCTTGCCAAATAATTTAAGTTTAAGCCTAAAAAAATGTAATTTCGCAATCTATGAAAGAAGAAGAAATAAAAGGAATATGGGAGTTATTGGCAACACCAAAAAAGATTGCCATCATTCCGCACAGAAGCCCAGATGGTGACGCAATGGGTTCCACATTAGGATTATATCATTTTTTAAAAAAATTAAATCACGAAGCAATTGTTATTGCTCCCAATGAATTTCCAGAATTTCTGGCTTGGCTTCCGGGTTCTGAAAAGGTCTTGATTTTTGAAAAAGACAAAGAAAATGTAGCCAAAGTTCTTCAAGGCGCCGAAGTGATTTTTACTTTAGATTTTAATGCTTTGCACCGAACTGGCGAGATGGAAAACGTGTTGAATAAGTTGACAGCGCCTTTTATCATGATCGACCATCACCAAAAACCGGACGATTATGCAGCTTTTACGTATTCCAACACAAAATTTGGTTCCACTTGTGAGATGGTTTACAATTTCATCACTTACTTAGAAAAAAAAGAACTGCTTGACGAAACCATTGCCAGCTGTCTTTACACTGGAATTGTTACGGATTCGGGCTCTTTCCGATTCCCAACAACCACCAGCGAAACGCACCGAGTTGCAGCTGCTTTGCTAGATCTAGGAGCACGAAATGGCGACATCCACAATTCTCTCTTTGATAATAATTCGTACCACCGTTTGCAATTATTAGGCAGGGCTTTGCAAAACATGAAGGTTTTTCCAGAATTTAAAACGTCTTACATTCGCTTGACGCAACAAGAATTAGACGAATTTAAATATGTAAAAGGAGATACCGAAGGAATTGTAAATTATGGACTTACCATAAAAGGCATTATTTTTGCCGCTATATTCATTGAAAACAAAGAGGAAGGAATCGTGAAAATATCGTTCCGTTCGCAAGGTAATTTTGACGTGAATCAGTTTGCCCGCCAGTATTTTAACGGCGGTGGCCACATCAATGCAGCTGGAGGAAAATCGAACAAATCATTAGACGAAACGATTAAAGATTTCGAATCTATTTTATCACAACAAAATTTTAATGTGTAAAGCTATGAAAGTTACCCAATTGTTAGCGTGTGTTTTTGCTACTGCGCTTTTGCTTTCGAGTTGTAATAATCAGCAGGCAAGAAAACCTGTCTCCTATTCGTCTGGAACTTTTATGAAAGAGTCTGTGGCACGAAATAAAAAATTAATTGCTGGTGAAGAATCAAAAATTGATGCGATCATAAAAAGCGATAGTGGTTCGCAATATATTGCTTCGCCAAAAGGATATTGGTACAAATATGACGTAAAAAGCACTTCAAAAGATACTCTTTTTCCTAAAAAAGGAGACGTTGCTTACTATAACTATGAAGTAAAAGATTTAGACGGAAATATGATTTATACCGAATTTGAACTTAAACCTCAAGTATATTTAGTCGACAAGCAAAACATTATGATGGGAATGCGCGACGGAATTAAATTGATGAAAAAAGGCGAAAAAATCACTTTTCTTTTTCCATCACACATGGGGTATGGCTATCACGGTGACAACAGAAGAATTGGTCACAACCAACCTTTGATGACATCAATTTTTTTAAGAGATATCAAATCTGAAGCGGAAGCAAGAACTAACGCTAAAACTTCCTTAAAAACAATACCAACTCCAACAAAACCCACAGAACCAACAGAAGAATCAAAACAATAATTTAAATTTAAAATGAAAAAATTAACTAGCCTTTTTTTAGGTCTTACTGCTTTTTTTATGTCTTGCGATAGCAAAACAAACAATCTTAAGGACGGAATGTATGCCGAAATTGAAACTTCAAAAGGAACAATTTTAGTAGAACTAGAATACAAAAAAACACCAGTAACCGTAGCTAACTTTGTGTCTTTGGCAGAAGGTAAAAACACGATGGTGGATGAAAAATATAAAGGAAAACCTTTTTATGATGGTTTAAAATTTCATAGAGTTGAAGCAGATTTCATGATTCAAGGTGGGGATCCTGAAGGAAACGGAATGGGCGGTCCTGGTTATAAATTTAAAGATGAAATAGTTGCCGATCTAGCACTTGACAAAGGAGGGATTTTGGCAATGGCAAATGGTGGAAAAGGTACAAATGGTAGCCAATTTTTTATTACACATACCGCTACACCTTGGTTAACAGGAATTCATACTGTATTTGGTCATGTTTTAGAAAACGGAATGGAAGTGGTGAATGCCATCCAACAAGATGATGTAATCAACAAAATTACAATTATCCGAAAAGGTGAAGACGCTAAAAAGTTTGATGCTCCAAAAATCTTCAAAGATAATTTTGCCGATGAAATTGCAAATCAAAAGAAAATTGAAGAAGAAAAATTAAAAATGAGAGCCCAATATGCTGAAATCATTAAAGAAAAAGAAGCTTTTTTCACAACAGAAAAAGCAACTTCCACTAAAACGCAATCAGGTTTGCAATTCAAAATAATTAAAAAAGGAAACGGCAAAAAACCAGTTGCAGGAACACAAGTTTTCTTAAACTATGCCGGTTATTTTGAAAACGGAGATTTATTTGATTCTAATATTGAAAGCATTGCAACTGCTTATGGAACGGTAGATCCAAATCGTGCTGCCCAAAGAGGTTACCAACCAATTCCTTTTATGGCGGGTGCAAAAGAAGGAATGATACCTGGATTTATTGAAGGAATCGAGCAGCTTTCTTTTGGAGATAAAGCGGTAATTTTCATTCCTGCTTATTTAGGATATGGAGAACGAGGTGCTGGCGGCGTTATTCCTCCAAATGCCAATATTATTTTTGAACTTGAACTGTTAGAAAACGCTCCAGCAAATTAATATTAATAATAAATATTTCACAATGAAACTAAAATTTATATGTGTATTGCTTCTTGCGATTTCAGTTGGAAGTTATGCCCAAAAAGGAAAAAGCAAAACTACTGCTAAAAAAGCGACAACAGCTCAAAAAGCAACTGATCCAGAAGGAATTTTTGCTGTAATGGAAACTAATAAAGGTAGAATTACAATTCAATTAGAATATCAAAAAACGCCAATTACAGTTGCCAATTTCATCTCTTTAGCAGAAGGAACAAACAATGCAGTTAGCCCTAAATACAAAGGAAAACCTTTTTATACCGGATTAAAATTTCATAGAGTGATACCTGATTTTATGATTCAAGGTGGTGATCCACTTGGAACGGGAGCGGGTGATCCGGGTTATAAATTTAAAGATGAATTTCACCCGGATTTAAAGCATAATTCAGGCGGAATTTTGTCAATGGCCAATTCTGGCCCTACAACAAATGGTTCGCAATTTTTTATTACTCATAAAGAAACACCGTGGTTGAATAACAAATATACCGTTTTTGGAAAAGTAACTTCAGGAATGGATATTGTCAACATAATTACTCAAAATGATGTGATCATGGAAGTAAAAATTGTTAGAAAAGGTTCAGAAGCTAAAAAATTTGACGCAGCAAAAATTTTCAATGACTATTTTGAAAACAAAGATGCTTATGCTAAAAAAGAAGCCGACGCTTTGCTAGCTAAGAAAAAAGAGGCGGAAGCAAAAATTGCTCCTGTAAAAGCTGCAAAAGTAGCTGAATTGGCGAAGGCTAGAATAACTGCTACAAAAACGGAGTCTGGATTAGAATATGTAGTTACTAAAAAAGGAAGTAACGTAAAACCTGCTCCTGGAACGCAAGTCTATGTTCACTATTCTGGATTTTTAGAAGATGGAACTTTATTTGACAGCAGTAACGGTGAAGTAAATAAATTATTTGGAAAATTTGACGAAAATAGAGCGGCTCAAAATGGTTACCAACCTTTACCTGCAACTGCCGGGAGCTACAATTTTGTACCTGGATTTTCTGAAGGTTTAAATCAATTGTCAATTGGTGATAAAGCTACACTTTTCATCCCATCGGCTTTGGGTTATGGGGAAAGAGGCGCTGGCGGAGTGATTCCTCCAAATGCAAACATTATTTTTGAAGTAGAGCTTTTGGACGCACTTCCGGCGAAGCAGTAATGGGTATGGAACAATTAAAAAGCTTGGTTTTCAGTTTAAAATGAAAGCATAAAAACATAAAAAAGGGATTTTCAATTAAGAAAATCCCTTTTTTATTTACGGATCATTGAAATCCTATTTTGGTAAACTACTTTTTAAATTTCCAGTCGAATTCATCTTTATTATTGATGATGGCGCCCACTTCAACTTTTACGACATCATTAAATTCTGTTTGAAAAATCATCCAATTTGATTCGTTGAAATAATTTTCTAGCGTATCAAATTCTTCTTTTTCCCAAGTTGCATAATCTTTCGTATTCAGTTCTTTTTGAACATCTGAAACATTTCTTCCGATTATTTTTTTATCAAATAAAACTAAATCTTGGCTTGAACCAACGATATATCCTAATTTGAAATCTTCATCTTTATAAAAGGTCAAGCGCAATTTTTGGTCATTATATAGATAAACCGTGTTTTCATCTTCGTCTTTAAAACTTTTGCTCGGTTTACCATAAAGCGCTTCCACGTCTTTTTGCAACATCCCGAAGATTAATTTATCTATTCCTGTTTTTGGATTTATTTTCATAATTGTCAATTATTATTTTTTGCAAAGATAGGCGTAATTTTTACTTCCGAAGAAACTAAATCAATCTAACTATTTAGAAAGTTTATTTTCCAATTCTTGACCAAGTCTTTCTTCTCATTCTTCTTTTAAAATACTCAAAATAACACTGTTTCTTCCATAACCAGATGGAACTAAACTCTCTTTTCTCTCAATGCATCGCACTTACAAATTCAGCATCCAAAAATATTTTTGATTAAAAGCAACCTGTGTTTATAGAAATTGCAGATCAAAAAAAACTCTCGAATGTATCGAGAGTTTCTTTTATATTTTATTTGGAATTTTTAATATTCAAAAGTTCCAAATTCGCTATTTATAGTTAACTTTTTAGTTTCTGAAGCTTCCACTCTACCTACAATTTGTGCGTCTACGTTAAACGATTTTGAAATAGCAATAATGTCTTCCGCTAATTCTTGGGGAACATAAATTTCCATTCTGTGACCGCAATTGAAAACTTGGTACATCTCTTTCCAATCTGTTTTTGACTGCTCTTGAATCAATTTAAAAAGTGGCGGAATCGGGAAAAGATTGTCTTTAACCACGTGAACATTATCTACAAAATGAAGCACTTTTGTCTGTGCACCGCCACTGCAATGCACCATTCCGTGAATTTCTTTTGGAGAATATTTGTCTAAAATGGTCTTGATAATTGGAGCGTAAGTTCTTGTTGGCGAAAGTACTAATTTTCCAGCATCAATGGGAGAATTTTCAACGGCGTCTGTCAATTTTACATTTCCAGAATACACCAGGTCAGCCGGAACCGACGCATCAAAACTTTCTGGGTATTTTTGTGCCAAATAATTATGAAAAACATCGTGGCGCGCCGACGTTAATCCGTTGCTTCCCATTCCTCCGTTGTATGATTTTTCATAAGAGGCTTGACCAAAAGAGGCCAAACCAACGATCACGTCACCTGCTTTTATATTAGCGTTATCAACCACTTTATCTCTTCTAATTCTTGCCGTAACAGTTGAATCTACAATGATTGTGCGAACTAAATCACCCACATCAGCCGTTTCTCCGCCAGTAGAATTGATGGTAACGCCAAAAGATTTTAGCTCTTCAATCAATTCTTCGGTTCCGTTTATAATTGCTGAAATAACATCTGCCGGAATCAAATTTTTATTTCTTCCGATAGTTGACGAAAGCAAAATATTGTCAGTCGCGCCAACACACAATAAATCGTCAATATTCATAATCAAAGCATCTTGAGAAATGCCTTTCCAAACAGACAAATCGCCTGTTTCTTTCCAATATAAATAGGCCAAAGACGATTTTGTTCCTGCACCATCAGCGTGCATGATTAAACAATAATCTTTGTCGTTGGTCAAATAATCTGGAACAATTTTACAGAAAGCTTTTGGAAATAATCCTTTGTCGATGTTTTTAATTGCGTTGTGAACATCTTCTTTTGAGGCAGAAACACCTCGCAAATTATAGCGTTTGCTAGTATCGGAACTCATAAAAATCGGTTGTGTTGTTGTGGCGTAAAGATAGTCAGATTTTTTCAGACTTCTTGGATTTTTAGATTTTTAGATTTTAGACTTCTTAGAAAACTTTGACACTTTGTTACTTTTAAACTTTGCTACTTTAAAACTCAGAATCTAATTTTCACGAATTTCAATTTCTACTCTGCGGTTTCCAGCTCTTTCAACTTCAGAGGTTTCTGGAATTTTGAACATCGGCTGTGTTACTCCAAAACCTTTAAAAGTGACTCTTTCATCAGCGATCCCATTGAATTCAAGAAATTTGGCGATTGCTTTTGCACGTTTTGCAGAAAGATCTTGCTTGTCATTTTGCATACAGCAAATATGGCCCTGAACTTCGATTTTCATCTGCGGATTTTGTTTCATAATTTCCAGAAGTTCGTACATTTTTGAGCGTGATTCTGGCATAATTGCAAAAGTATTCAACTGAAAATTCAGATTTTCTAATTTGAATTTTTCACCAGCCTTTGCCACAGTTACTTTATCCATAAAAGCGGTATCAAACTTTAATTCAGATGAAGTCCCATTAGGATTTTTAACCGTTATTGCGGTAGGATATTTGGGCAATTCTCTGGGTTTTACAACCGGGATTTCTTTTTTTATTCCGAGAATCTCATCTTCGCGAGCTAAATCTTTTTCTAATAAAAAGTAGATTGTTACTTTTCTATTTTCTGATTTAACTTTTGAATGTTTATGCCTTTCTCCGAAGCTTCTAGTTTTAAAATCTTCCCTGATTTTGACTTTGTTTTTTACTAAATTAAAAATTTGATTGACCCTTTTTTGAGCCAAAGTATCATTAAATCCAGAAGTTCCGTCTTCATCAGTGTATCCGTTTATGGCAACGATTTTTACTTCTTTATTTGAATTTATCCAAGAATCAAGTTTGGTACTTTCTGTCTTTTTTAAGTCAAATTTATTGCTGTCAAAATAGATGGAAAATTCTTCTTGGGCTTGAACCAACATTGGAAAAAGAAATAATAAAATATAATAAATCTTGGTTTTCATAAAATTCACTTTAGAATAAAACGAAATAACGATTTATATATTACAAAAAAAAGCTTTTATCAAAACGATTATTAATTTTCAAGAATCATTATTTCCCCTCTCCTATTTTCATCTTTTACAAATTCGTTTTTTCCTTGTTTAATCACTTTTAACTTTATTGCCATAACACGAACCTCAACAATTTACTACAAAAAAAAATGAGACGGAAAAATACCGCCTCATTTAAGATTCACTTTTTGGGGGGAAATACAATGAATCAATTGCTATACGCTGATAATTGAAATTTTATTCCCAATCAGGCATAGTGCCGTTTGTAAATAATGTCACTCTGGAAGTTGTTGTTCCTACAACATATTTTTGAATGTTTCGCACACTCATAAAATCATTTGATGTATTGACAAATATAAGCTCGGCTTCACTTGGCGAATACCGTACATCTAAATCAACTGTTCCAGCTGGCTTTTCCGTATTGATTTGAGTGGTTATATTTGTAGAAAAATTATGCTCAAAAACTCGTGAATCAAGCTGTCTGTAATCTTGATTTTCAAAACCAGAAATATCTCTAGTGAAAATCAATTTAGTTCCGGTTACAGAAAAATTCAATCCACCAATTGCTCCTGGTACACCTGAAATTACCTGATCCTGAATTACTCCGTTCATACCAATAACATAAATTTCAGCATTATATCCGTTGGCGCTATTTACTTTTAAAGCAATTTTTGAATTGTCATAACTCCAGTCGCATTCTGAAATAAATTTACCGTCAGGGGTTTGGAAAATTTGAACTAGTCCGCTTCCATTAGCATTTATCTTGTATAATTTATCAAAATTGGCATATATGATTTCATTTCCCGAGTTATTCCAAGAAAAATTTAAATATTCTGAATTGAAACCTGCAATTGGCACTGAATTAGTCACCTTAAAAACTGCTGAACCATCTGGATTCATTGTATAAATATGATTTTGGGAACCATTTGATCTGATAAATGCAATTTTATTTGACTGCGTATTTCTTCTTGGTCTCCAACTGTTTGCATCAGAAGCTGTTAATTGCACTTGATTTCCGGATGCGTCTCCTGCATAAATCACATTTTTTTCGCTTAATTTTTTTACAAAAAGAAATCTAGTTAACGGAAAGCTTGTTGTGGTAAAAGTGCGCACAGTGCTTAATACTGGTGGATTAATTCCGTCATTTGACGATACTTGCCAAAAATATTTTGTTCCAAAAGCTAAGCTGTTGAGCGTAAAAGTTTTTGTTTCGATATCTGAGTAAATTACTATATCATCATTGATATCATTTCTTAAAGTCACTTCATATGTTAACGAATCTAAGTCAATATCTTCTGCAGTCCATGTTAAAATCACCTGCATATTTTGATTAATTGCGTTATCGGCCGGCGAAACCAAAACTGGTGTGTCTGGCGGTCTGTTATTTGAAGTAGAAAGTTTCATTTCAAAAACTACTTCGGTGTTGCTTCCTGAATTAACGACCACGGCTTCGAACTTGGTGATGTATCCATCTTTTTGCGACTGAAATGAATAATTTCCAGTGGCAACGCTTGGCATTGTAAATCTTCCATCATTATCGGTAAATACAGTGCTTGAATTTGGGTTTGAAAAAACTTTTGCGTTTGCTACTGGCTCAAAAGTATTTTCTCGAACCACTCGTCCTGTGACAGAACCAAAATCAACTCCATCTACTTTTTCTTCACTGCAGGAAAACAGAAAAATCAAAAATAGAAAACTAAATTTTATGTATATATTTTTCATAATTGCATTATTTTTTTGGGGCTACCTCTTGTTTTGGTGCTTGATTTAACGGATTTTCTTCGATAATAAATTTCTCGTAAATCTTTTCTTTTTTCTTTGAAAAATAATAGGTTAATCCAAATCCAAATTTGAAATAAAAGTCATCTCTAACACCACTTTTTAAATAATCTATGTTATCGCTAAAGTTCAAGTTGTGCTCTGCGTAAGCTTTTATACCGATATTGCTTGTTGCCAAGTACTCAAGTCCGGCGCCATACTGAAATTTTAAATGTTCATTTTCAAAAAGCCTGTTTGCTCCAAAACCCAAACCGCCGAAAACATAAGGACTCAGTCGATCTTTCGGCAGAATTATGGCTTCGGCATTTAAATCAAAAGTTACATATCCAACATCTAATTTTTGTTTATTCGCCAGGTTTATCACATTTGTGGAAGCACTCAAAAACAGGCTTGGTGACATTCTGAATTTTAGTGCGCCTCTGCCAAATGGTCTAAATAACGCTTCGCCATAGTCGCCGTCAATGAGGGTGGCTCCTCCAGAAACTTCCATTGAAAATTTAGATCTTCTTTCTTTTTGTTCTCTATTATATAAAACTCTGGCTTCGGCAGTTTCTTTTTCATGATCGTATTTTGCCATAATAGAATCTACTTCTTCTTTTGGAGCATCGGCTTTCCAGATATTATCTTTAATTCCTTCCATCACTAGTGATTCTACTGCTTTTTCTATGGCCTCAGTAACAGCCAAGTGAACAGGTTCATTGGTTGTATAACCTGTCTCAACTTCTAGTAGTCTTTTAAATTTTACATATCTAAAAAAGCTCTGATCGATGGCTTGAGAAAAGATAGTTTTTGAGACATAAACTGATTTTAAGATTTTTCCATTTGAAGTAGAAATCATTCTTAAATAGATGGTTACTCTATCTTGTCTGTATTTTGTTGAGCCACCTGCAGCAAAATATCTGGCTCCAAAACCGCCTGTTATAATATTAGAATCATAAGAAATGATTCCTCCTTCTAATAAAACTCCGGCGTATAAAAGAGGCGTTAGTTGCGGATCATTTGGGTTTTGACTTTTTGAGTATTCTTGCCTTGTTGACCTTATGAGGTTTCTTTCTTGTAAAAGATTTCCAATGTTTTCACGTTCGATTGGCACAAACCATTTTGAGTCTTCTAATGCTTTAATTAATATTGATGTGGCTCCTTGTGTTACTGCTGTACTGAATGTACTTCCAACTTCTGAAGCTTTGTATTGTCCTGTTTGATCCCTAAATTTATAAATTCCAACAACCACTGGTTCTTTTGGTTTTGGCAATTGTTTTAAAAGTGGGGTTGCTTGTGTATTCTCGCCAAGTATTGCTTTTTCTACACCTGTTGGCTGATTGTAATAAGCGCCACAGCTTGATAAAAGTAATACCAATACTACAATTGAGTAATGATAAATTCGCATGTTATTGATTTGGGATTATGACTTGTGTTTGTTCTCCAGTATTTGTATCTAATATACTTACAACTAATCCTGCATTTGAAGGATATACTTCTACGTTTAAGCTACCAAAGGTGTAGCTTCCTTCAGAAATTCCGTTTGAACCAAATTGTTGTGTAAATAAAGATCTTGATACTTGCGTGAGCAATTGCGAATTTAAATTTTGAGTAAATCTTTCAAGTTCTGAAAGTTCAGTTTTTGCAGGAGCATCTTCTTTTATTGTATTTTGAGATTCGGCTGAGCTTAATAGCCAAGCATAATTAAAAGTGTCTCCGCCAAAGTTTGGGTTTCTCGGCTTGTACACTAAATCTTGTGCATTTGCTGTCATTGCGAGCAAAGTCACTACTGATGTTAGTAAAAGTTTCATGATGATTATTTGTTGATTAGTACTGCGTGATATATTTGCTTTGTTTTTCAAGATTTTTTAAATATAAGAATGTAGCATTTACTGCATCTTTTGCCACGAGTGTCAGATATTCTTCATCTGGCTTGGCTAAAAATTCATAAATTGTGACATTATCTATTGTTATTATTATCTTGGTGTTTCTTGCAAAACTTAATTCTTCACTTACAGTAACAATCTTATTGGCATTTATATCCTTTTCACGATATTCATAATAATATAAATCGTAAAAATCTTTGCCTGCTTTGGTCTTAGTATCGTTTGATACGACACCCGCCATTTCAATGCCGTCAATGGGAATGACTATTGTTTCTACTTTTTTTTTTCGTCTTCGCCAATAACTATTCTATCTTTTCCAACGAGTTCCTTTGCTTCATTATAAAATAAAAGCAAGATAATTACTTCGTCTTCTTTACCCAGATTTACTTGGGTTGTAGATAATTTTTTAGTTTCACTTGGCTCAAGGGTAAACAGTCCTTCTTGGGCATTATTAGATTGGTTATTGCTTTTTTTATTCTTTTTTATAACTGACAATTTATAAGTCATGCTTTGAATTATATCAGTTAAATTTTCGGCAGTGCCTGTAATTTTAATATTTCCTTCAATTTCTTCAATTTCAATTTTTGCCTTCACCTCTTTATTAGACAATTGTCCATATCCAGAAAAGCTTATGATTGAAAGAAAAAGCATAGTGATATGTTTGAAAGAAATATTCATTTTATTATTGATTGATTATAATTACTCCGGTTCCATTTCCTGATTGACTAATTTTCATGTCTTTCGAAAGCGAATTTGTACCGTAATTTTGAATGTTTTGGTTATCACCTTGTTGAATCATCTGCATATTTACATCATAATTTGTGTAATATGTAAAATCTGAAACTGTGTTATTTGATCCGTTTTGTATGATAGCTTGATTGATTGAATTTGCTTCTTTTGAAACTTCAATCAAGTTATTATTTCCATTTTGTGCAACAGAAAAATTTACATTCGATGATTTAAAACTTGCATTAACCGTATTAAAATCACCAATTTGCTGGATCATAATTCCTGAAGGATTATTTGAAAGTGTATTTAATGACTGGTTAACATTCATTTTTGAAACTAAATTCAAAGCATTTTCTTTTGAATCAAAAACAGATGAACTGTATTGATCAAAACCAGGATTTTCACCTTCTTCCTGAGCAAAAATTGCTTGAGAAAAAAGTGTTATGAAAACTAATTTTATAAATAGTGATTTCATGATTTTTAATTTTAAAATATAAAAGATGAGGCGAATAATCGCCCCATCTTTTTATAAAATAATCTTAGTTAGATTGAGATACAAATGATACGTTTGTATTACCAACTTGAGTAACTGTACTCATGTGACCGTCTCCCATTTGGATAGTCAAAGCACCATTTCCTAATCCTAATTGGTCAATAGAAGATGTATTATCTTCACCATTTTGGTAAGTTGCAGCTACGTTGCTGTTACCAACTTGAACGTGGTTAGCATTGTTACCTTCACCCATTTGCAATTGACCAGAGATATTTGAAGTTCCTGATTGTTTTGAGTAAGCGATGTTATCATCACCTAATTGAACTTGGTAAGATTCGTTATCTCCATGAGGGTAAGCATTGTAAGGAGCTCCTAAATAGTTTTCACCTTGGTCGATAGTAGCTGCGTTACTGTCACCTTCTTGGTATTGTACTGCTAAGTCACCACCGTTGATGGTTGGTTGAACCTCATCTTGCCAAACTGTAGCGCTGTTGCTATCCCCAATTTGATATTGGTAAGCCTCATTGTCTTGGTTACTTTGAGAAATCATTGCATTATTAGAATCTCCATCTTGATCTTGCAAAGCATAGTTGTTTAACGCTTGGAAAGAAGAAGGGTTAATTCCTTGAGTTGCTAAAGCAGTGTTTGAGTGACCTTCTTGTCTTTGGTCAACTTCGTTACCATCACCGTGTTGAGTTGCTGTTGCAGTATTTCCAGCTGATCCATCAGGTCCAGAAGTTTGAAATTGAGTAGCAACGTTATCATCTCCTGTTTGAGTCACAGTACCTGTATTGTTGTCAAAACGTTGAGTTTGAGTTGATTTGTTACCATCACCCAATTGTGTAGCATAAGCTTTGTTATTTTCAGCTTGACCACCGCCATTTCCTTGACTTACAGTTGCTTCGTTATTATCACCATCTTGATTTACATCAGAAATGTTGAAATCACCTCTTTGGTCAACATCTGCCATGTTCTCGTCACCTAATTGGTCAACGATTGAGCTGTTTTCTAAACCACTTGCAACACCTGGAGCAACGTTTCCTTGTTGGTTAACTGTAGCTGTGTTTTCTCTACCTACTTGTACTACAGAAGATCCGTTAGAAGTTCCTTCTTGCGAAACTGTAGCTGAATTCTCTTGAGCGAATGCTACTCCCGTAGCTAGCATAAAAGCTACGCTTAAAATCACTTTTTTCATAATAAAAATATTTAATTGGTTATAATTACAATTTAATACTTGGGGCGAAAAAAGTCTTAAGAGGAAAATTACTATAAATCAATATAGACAAAACTACATTTAATGTAGCTTTTTGTGTTTTTGGAGGTAGCAAGAGTGGTATTTTGCTTTTTCAAAGGTATTTCTTTTTTTCAATAAAAAAAGTCGAGAACAAAGAAAAATGTTGATTTTATCTAACTTTTCTACGAATTGCACAAAAAATCGGATGAAATGCACAAAACTTAAACTTTTAAACTATTACGTTTTCGGGAGTTAACTATAATCTTACATCTTCTTAATATACATAATGTGTTCAGATTTATGCTAATAGGAAAATAACTACTAAAACATAAGAGATTTTTATCAATTCTGACCAAAATCAAAAAAGCCCGCTAAATCAGCAGGCTTTTTCTTTGTTGTGGTAGTTTAGTAGATCTATTATTTAGTAAACAATAATTCTCGATATTTAGTTAGTGTCCAGATTTCATCGTCAACCAAAAGCTCTAGCTTATCACAGTGCGCTCTGATTATTTCAAAATAAGGTTTCACAATATCGCAGTAAGCCGCAGCCATTTCTTCTGAATTAGAAAGGTTGTTCGCTTTTTTGCGTTCTTCAGTCATTTCTTCCACTTTCGCGCTGATGCCTTCAATGTGTCCTGAAATTTCTCTGATTAATGAAATTTGCTCTTTAGCAATTGTTTCATATTCACTTCCAAAGATGTCTTTTAATCCTTTTACATTCTCAATCAAAAGATTTTGGTAACGAATTGCCGTGGGAACAACGTGGTTTCTCGCGATGTCGCCTAAAACCCTTCCTTCAATTTGGATTTTCTTAGTGTATTCTTCCAATTCGATTTCATAACGAGCTTCCACCTCAACGTGGTTCATTACTTTCAATTCAGAAAATAAATCCAATGCTTTTTTAGAGATTTTTGCTTTCAAGGCTTTTGGAGTCGTCTTGTGGTTACTCAAACCTCTTTTTCCTGCTTCAATTTCCCAAGCTTCGCTATATCCATCTCCTTCAAAAAGGATATTTTTTGTTTCCTTAATATATTCTCTCAAAACATTGAAGATCGCATCGTCTTTCTTCATGTCTTTTTCATCGATCAAAGTATCAACCTCTTTTTTGAAATCAATCAATTGTTTTGCAACAATTGAATTCAACGTTGTCATTGAATTTGCGCAGTTTGCAGTTGAACCAACAGCTCTAAATTCAAATTTATTTCCGGTGAAAGCAAAGGGTGAAGTTCTGTTTCTGTCAGTATTGTCTAATAAAACGTCTGGAATTTTTCCAACTACGTTCAATTTAAGGTCTGTTTTTTCTTCTGGAGATAATTTTCCTGTAGAAACTCCTTCTAATTCTTCCAATACTTTAGTCAATTGCTGACCAATAAATACTGAAATAATTGCCGGTGGCGCTTCATTTGCTCCCAAACGGTGGTCATTACTTGCTGTTGCAATAGCCGCTCTCATCAATTCTTCATACGTATTAACCGCTTTGATTGTGTTAATGAAGAAAGTCAAGAATTGCAGGTTGCTCATTGGCGTTTTACCTGGCCCAAGTAAGTTTACTCCTGTATCTGTAGCTAATGACCAGTTGTTATGCTTACCAGAACCGTTAACTCCCTTGAATGGTTTCTCATGGAATAATACTTTAAAATCATGACGTTCTGCCACTTTTTGCATTACATCCATCAACAAAGAGTTGTGGTCAACCGCCAAGTTTGTCTCTTCAAAGATCGGAGCCAACTCAAATTGGTTTGGAGCCACTTCGTTATGACGTGTTTTAACCGGAATTCCTAAAAGCATACACTCATATTCCAATTCTCTCATATAAGTAAGAACTCTTGTTGGAATTGAACCAAAATAATGGTCATCCAATTGCTGTCCTTTTGCAGAAGTGTGTCCTAATAATGTTCTTCCTGTCATCAAAATGTCAGGTCTTGAATTCGCTAAAGCTGAATCAATCAAGAAATATTCTTGTTCCCAACCTAAAGTTGCAGTTACCTTTTTTACATTTTTATCAAAATAACGGCAAACATCTACTGCCGCATCGTCGATTGCAGAAAGCGCTCTCAACAATGGTGTTTTATAGTCTAAAGCTTCTCCTGTATAAGAGATGAAAACCGTTGGAATACACAAAGTTGTTCCAAAGATAAACGCTGGAGATGTTGGATCCCAAGCCGTATAACCTCTTGCTTCAAAAGTATTTCTAATTCCTCCATTTGGAAAAGAAGAAGCATCTGGCTCTTGCTGCACCAACTGGCCTCCGCCAAATTTCTCTACTGGATCACTTCCATCATAAGATGTTTCAAAAAACGCATCGTGTTTTTCAGCAGTAGTTCCTGTTAAAGGTTGAAACCAGTGTGTATAATGTGTTACTCCTTTTGACAATGCCCACTCTTTCATTCCCAGGGCAATATAATCAGCAAGCCTTCTATCAATCTTTTTTCCATGCTGCACGGCATCTTTAACCCCTTGATAAGCATCTTCAGTCAGAAACTGACGCATGGTTTTATCATTAAATACATTACTGCCGAAAATTGCAGATTTTCTCTCCAATTCTTCAAATTTTACAGGTTTTCTACCTGCGATTTGTGCCAAAGCCTGAAAACGAAATGTTGCCATATGAAAGATTTTAAAATAAGAATTCATTCTAATTCGTTACAAAGATATATTTTATTTTTTTTTAAAATCAATCTGCCCTATTTTTTTTAGGGGTAAATTTAAATAATATCTCTTTTTATATCAATACACCCTGTTTATTAAGGTAAAATTCACGGTTTCACACATATTCCAAGAACACTAATAACATTGGTAACAATTTCAAATTAATCCTATAACTAATTATTCAAATTCTATAATACAAATCATTGAAGGGATAAGTACTTTTAATTTTTGACAAATAATAAATAACCATATAATAAATACACAGTATGAGCAACAAAAAAGTAGTATTAGGGATTGCAGCAGGAGTTGCAGCTTTAGCCGTAGTAGGTTTGTTAGTAACCAAGAAAAAATCGAAAAAAGAGAAATTCGCTGACGCAGCCAAAGATGCAAAAGATAATTTCAGAAGCAAACTACAAGAATTGCAGCGCAAAGCAAAAAAAGAATTCAACAGCGCACTAGAAGACAATGGAAGTATTGCCAATAAAGCAAAAGAGAGAGCGAACGAATGGATCGGAAAGACTTCGAATTAATTTCGAAACCAACTGATGAATGAGTAAGGAATTGAGAATTGCAAAAAAAGATTTAAAATGAAAAAGACCAATCAAACCACAAACATTGAGAATTTAAACTCCACAACAAGCATTTTTCCTTCAAGGATTAATTCCTCTTTTTCTGACGAAGATTCTTTGCCAGAAATTTTATTCATTACATCATTCCCGCCCAGAGAATGTGGTATTGCAACTTATTCTCAAGATTTGATGAAGGCTTTGAATAAGCAATTTGTCAGTTCTTTTAAATTGACCGTTTGCGCTTTAGAAAACAATAACGAAAGACATTTATATTCAGAGGAAGAAGTAAAATACACTTTAAATACGTCTGATATCAATTCTTTTGCTTCAGTAGCAGATGCAATAAATAATGATCCAGCTATTAAGGTTGTGGTCTTGCAACACGAATTTGGCTTGTTTGCTGAAAATGTTGCCACTTTCAATAAATTCATTACCGACATTCAAAAACCATTGTCCGTGGTATTTCATACGGTTCTTCCAAGACCTGACGAAGTTTTTAAAGCAAATGTGCAACACATTCTTGACAGAGCCGATTCTTTAATTGTGATGACTGAAAATTCTTCAAATATTCTTTTGGAAGATTATCAAGTCGAAAAAGAAAAAATTACGGTAATTCCACACGGAACACATTTGGTTCCGCATACCGACAAAAATATCCTGAAAGCTAAATATGGCGTAAAAGGCAGAAGAATCCTTTCTACTTTTGGCTTGTTAAGTTCCGGAAAAAGCATTGAAACCACTCTTGATGCATTGCCAAGTATTATCAATAAAAGTCCAGATGTATTATTTTTGATCATCGGAAAAACGCATCCTGGCGTTGTTGTCAATGAAGGCGAAATATATCGAGAGTCTCTTATTAAAAAAATTCAAGAACTTGGACTTGAAAACCACGTTCAGTTTGTCAACAAATATTTGCCATTGAACGAACTGCTCGATTACCTTCAAATGACTGATATTTATCTTTTTGCTTCAAAAGATCCGAATCAAGCCGTCAGCGGTACTTTTTCGTATGCCATGAGTTGCGGTTGTGCGATTGTTTCGACACCAATTCCTCACGCAAAAGAAATGGTTGCTGACAATTGCGGTTTGACTTTTGATTTTGGAGATTCAAAAAAACTGTCAGAAGCCGTAAACTTATTGATTTATGATATCGGACTTCGAAAAAATATCGTGATGAATGGTTTGCATAAAATCATTCACACCGCTTGGGAAAATTCAGCAGTGGCTCATGCGGTTTTGTTCCAAAAAGTTTCTGGAAATCAAATCGAATTGCATTATAGAAATCCAGAATTGAACTTGGATCACGTTAAAAAAATGACGGATGATTTTGCGATGTTCCAATTTTCCAAACTAAATCGTCCTGATCCCAATTCAGGTTATACTTTAGACGACAACGCCCGAGCGATGATTGCGGTTTGCCAAGATTATAAATTGACACGAGACATTGATGATTTGAAATACATCAGCATTTACTTAAATTTCTTGGAATTCTGCCAAAATAATGAAGGAAAATTCTTGAACTACGTTGATGTAAACAAAAACTTTACGCCACAAAATAATGCTGTAAATTTAGAAGACAGCTCAGGCCGTGCGATTTGGGCATTAGGATATTTGATTTCATTAACGCCTCTCCTACCTTCAAATTTTATAAAAAAAGCCGAAAATGTTTTCAGAAAAGCAATGCTTCAAACCGAAAACATGCATTCTCCAAGAGCAATGGCATTTGTAATCAAGGGAGCGTATTATTTCAACCGACAAATAAAAGAACTGGACAATCAAGCTTCTATTAAAACGTTTGCTGACCGATTGGTTCAAATGTACAAGCATGAAACAAAAGACGGTTGGAACTGGTTTGAAAGTTATTTGACTTATGCCAATAGCGTTCTTCCGGAAGCTTTGCTTTGCGCTTTCGCTGTAACCAAAGATGAAAAGTACAGTACGATTGCCAAAGAATCTTTTGATTTTCTGTTAGACAATACTTTTACAGATAACGGAATTAAAGTGATTTCAAATCGTTCTTGGCACATTAAAGGTCAAGAAAAACAAGAGTTTGGCGAACAGCCAATTGATGTGGCGTACACGATTCTTGCGTTGCGAAAATTCCATGATATTTATAAAGACGAAGACTATTTGAATAAAATGGAAATGGCTTTCAATTGGTTTTTAGGAAACAATCACTTGAAACAAATCATATACAATCCTTGCACTGGTGGCTGTTTTGACGGCTTAGAAGAAACGCACGTAAATTTAAACCAAGGCGCCGAATCAACCGTGAGTTATTTAATGGCGCGTTTGACCATTGCCAAATATTTTGGAAACGCAAACACCATTTATTTTCGAAAAAAATTAAAAGCAGCAAAACTATTGCTTTTGAAAGCTTAATTACTAATTCCCAAAAAAGCCAGACTGAAATTGTAGTCTGGCTTTTTTTTATTTAAATATTAGGCATAAAAAAAGAGACTCGAAAGTCTCTTTAGATTATTATTGAAAATTGATATTATCTTTCTCCGATTGTTCTAACGTTTGAAGAATTTAATTTGTAAGCTTGCATAACTGCGTTATAATCTGTTAAATCAACTGAAGCTGTATTAGTTGCCGATTTATTACTTAAAAAACCTGGAATAACTACAACTCTAAATACTTGGTTTACAGAAAAAGCTGGAGCATCTTCTGCTGGAAAAGTACTATCAATGTAAATATTGATGTCATTAACAGAAAAATCAAATGTATACAGCAAATCATCAGCACCATTATTGAAATAATAAGTTTGAGGTAAAGCTTCCCAAACGTCGTTTCCAGCATTTGTCCCTGATAATCTATATACCAAAATCATATCAGAAGAGAAAATTTGTGGACTCAAAGTGTAATTAATTGTGTAACCATTAGCAGCTGTAAAAGTTGTATTTCCGTTAATTTCAAAAACCTCAGCAATCGTATCATTATCGCTATAAATACGATCATCATTGTTTGAACAACCAGTTAGCGCCGTCATTGCGACAACTGTCAATAGTAAAAATATTCTTTTCATAACTTATTTTTTTATTTGTTTATAAATATATTCCAAAAATAAAGCCAAAAAAATATTTTTAGAGAATTTTAGCAAAAATATTTTAATTTTGAACTTATGAAACAAAAACTTTTTATGGTAATCATTGGCTGTACGCCAGAAGGACGACTTACTGAACAACACGATGCTTTTTTTGGAATTGCAAACTCTTTAAAAGATTTGGTTCCAGAAATGATTGCTTTTTGGCCTGAAGCCAAAGGAATTATCCACATCGATTCTTGGAGAGAAGTAACCAATGTTGACGGATATTCTATTGAAGTGATTCAAAAACAACAAACTGCCACAGCTGAAAAATTATTTTTTTTAAACTTGGGAGGTTACAAACCTGGCGAACTTGAAGAATTTCATTATAAACTGCTAACCGTTTCTGAAACGCTTTCTGGTGCTACAAAACGTTCTAAAGAAACTGCGTTTTACAAACATTATGGCTTTAAAGGAGCAACATCACATGTTGATGAGAAATACGGAATTGACATTGATGACGCTCACAAAGTAGAAGATATATTGCCTAAAAATACGAAAGACCAATTTCAATTAAAAATCACGAAACAAGAGATTTTAACAGAAGACGAATTGCATATTGGTTATTTAAAAATCTCCAAGCTTTTAAAATTGTAAATTATTCCAAAATGATCTTATGGATTTGTTGTTTCTTCGTCACAAAAGGTTTTTTTGCAAAATATTCATTGGTTAAAAAAAACGTTTTTCCGTCTTCAGAAGCTATTCCTTCTACTTGATGGAAAGGCAATTTGAGTTTTATTTTTTCACTTTTACCTGAGAAAAAATCATTTTCTTGAAAATCAGAAAACTTATAAATAAACGGTTTCAGTTTTTTGGAATATCCGGATAGAACCAATTTATGGTCTACAAAAATAGCATCTGTAATTAATCCATTTACTTTAAATTTCGTTTTGAACTTTGCTGTATAATTTCCCGGAAGTTTCGACAGGAATATAAATTGGTCTGTTTTGAAGTCCACTGTTTGGTAAAAATATAAATACTGTCGTTGGAAACTATAAAAGCTTCGCCATCGAAATCGGTTGTGTTTGATTTTTTTGGAGTAAAATCTAGTTGATCAGAATACTTAAAATGGATCGTGTCCAATTTTTGAATTCCTGATAAAAGTGCTTCTTTTTCAATTCTTAAGATATTTAAATTAGTTCTGTTTCCTGTAATATTATTTCCAAAATCACCTATGTAAATATAATTTTCATCTTGTGAAATAGATTCCCAATCGTTATTTTTTACATTTTCTAAATGAATGGTTTGAGTGATTTCTCCCGAAAATGGATCCAAAGCATACAAATTGGTATCTCCATCATCATTGTGCGTCCACAATTTGTTGCTCCAAAATAACAAACCTGAAGTTTCCCTACTATTTTCATCTAAAACTTTAGAATATTCCGGCTTCAACTTTTGAGCATTGGCAGTCAAAAGTAAGCTTGAGAAAAAGAAAAAAAGGATATGATATTTTATTTTCATTTGGATAAAAATAAGAAAAGCTACAGACAACTGCAGCTTCTCCTTCTTATTTATTTTAAAGTTTTCAGGAAAAAGCTGTATCGGTTGAATACAAGCCTTTTATAGAGATTATCAAAGAAGTCAGGTAACGATTTGGTAACGGTGCTTATTGCTTTGCTTTTCAACGTGTTTCCGTTAGCTCATAGCAAATATAAATAATTTTAAGTGTTATTTCACAATATCTAAATTCAGATTGCTTTAACAACGTCAGTTTGTGTACTGAACTGACGTTGCATAATTAATAGAAAGCACTGTCCTTGTCTTTTTACTTTATTTCAATTTAATCTTTTTCTCAGCAGGGTCGTATTCGTAGTTTACTATGTTTTCATTTAAAATCAACTGAATTGCCTCTTCAATAACTTCAAAAGGAACTACAAACCATTCTCTCGGATTTAGTCTTTGTCCTTTTTCATTAAACAAGTCAATGTCTAAACAAGCATTGGCGAAAAATCTATGTAAAAGACCTTCTAATTTGTCAGCATTTCTATTATAAACTTTGTAAGTCGCTACTTTCTGTACGTCCGCAAATAAATAGGTCGCTTCATTCTTTGCATTTTTTATTCGCTCATCTACTGAATTTCTGGCAAAACCAACTTTATATAAGTCTTTAATGTTTGCTATTTGAGTGTTGCTTGATTTTGATTTCAGTACATAAATCCAACCTAATTGTATATCTTCTTCCTTTAAAAGTCCCGTATTAACAAATAAGTCTTGTTCGATTTTCTCATAAGTATTGGTAATCAATTTTCCGTTTTTTTGGATTTGTTTACCTAAGGAACGAAAAAGCATATTGCTGTAAGTTCCATTTTCAAAAATTGTTCTCGTACGTCCTTCTGTGCGAACTCTGTTTCCTGAACCTAATTCTTTTTCTTCTGTTTTCAAATTCGCAGATTCCAAGTACAAAAGGATGCCATCCATTAAATAAAAATCACCTACGTGAAGATTTTTTTCAATGTTTTTGAACGGCTTTATCTTCCTTTTTCCCTCTTTAATTTCTTTATGTACTTTTTGAAACAGTACTTCATATTTTTCAAACTCTTTTTCTTTAATTGGCTTTCTTTGTGCAACAAAATCTGTCTCAGCTCTGTCTTCTGGTTTTGGTGTGTGTTTGAATTTGAAAATGTCCAAATCCTTATCCGAATCTAATAAACCAAGTTCATCCTCTTCATTCAGAATATCATCAATTGTTGCTTTTTCCAATTCAACGTAGCCCAATAAGTTATACCTGTCAAATGGTTTTAGAATCTTCTTTTGAGCTTCATTTTCTCTAAAGTTTTTCAATTTTGCCATCAAACCATATTCAGACATACTCGACTTATTTGGCTCTCTATTGTTTTTAACAAAGAATGAATTTATTTCCTCAAAGGAATCAATAAGTCTTTCTTCATCTGTTTTCACAGAGGAAGCTTTGGCTTTAGAATCTAACAAGCCAAAATCGTCATCATCAAAGATATCGTCTATTGTTAGTTTCTTCTTAGCCATTTGCCAATGCTTTTTTACGTTTTAGTTCTCTCAAAAAAACTAGTGCTTCCGCCATTCTTTTTTCCTTATGGTCAAACGATTGAATGTTTGGCTGTTCTCCATTATTATTCTTGACCCATTCTTTGATTTTTGGCCATAACAAAATCGCTTCTTCTTCGGTCATTTCAAATTTAGTAGACTGAATATGCTCGTCAATCAATTTTAGAACTTGAGTAGTTACCGATTTTGATAAAATTTCAAAAGCTTTTTGAAAAGGATTTACTTGGTCTATCAAGTCAATATGAATATCATCAATGTTTACGAAACTACCTGCCATTCTTATAAATTTCTTGTCGCCTTGTTCTTCAATAGTACTATTTTTTATAACAGAATCAACAACCACGTGTTGTCTAACGGCTTCAATATCATCATCACTTAAGTCAGGATAAATTTCGCGGATTATTTTAGGAATTAGAACTGTATTAATAACCTCTGGTTCAACATTGCCCGGCATTGCTTTAAGCATCTGAGGGTCTTGTAATAACTTTGCTTTTAAGTCATTTAGATCTGTTTCAATGATGTCTTTAGCTCTTTGTGAAGTGGGTAATTTAAAACCCCTAATTTTGATAGTTTTCTCATCATCTTCGTCTTCATCATCCTCATCTTTTTTTAGTTTGAACTTGAAGTTTGGGGCTAAAACTTGTTCCATAAGCAGAGACGCGGTAATGGCTTTTAACATATTGTTTACAGACAATTTCACATCATCATCTTGAGCATCAGGCTGAGCAATGAGGTTGGTAAATTGTGCGTGAGATTTGTTATTACTGTCTCTCGTAGCTCTACCTATAATCTGAATAATTTCTGTCAACGAACCTCTATAACCTATTGTTAGAGCGTGTTGACAATAAGGCCAATCAAAGCCTTCTTTTGCCATTCCTAAAGCGATAATAATATCAATATCATCTACCGATTTCACTTCACGTAAATATCCACTTATTTTATCCCTTGATTTTGGATTGTCTTGAACTAAGTCTGCAACTTTCAAAATCTTGCCTGTTTTGTGACTTTTTATGTGAATCACTCCCGTGATTTCGTCTTGATATTCTATTGTTCCCAAAACATCAATAATATGGTCAACTTCATCGTGTTTAAGCTTTGAAGATTCGGCAGAGTTTACACTCGGAATATGAATAATGGTTTTTTGATTCTCATCTAATATTTCTGCTAAAGCAGAAATTCCTGTTTCAGGATTTTTTTTGAAATATCTGCCTGTATAAAAGTGATAGCCAATACCTAACGACTTTAAAAATTCATAGCCGTTTAATTGTTGATAATAAGTATAGGTTACTTTCGTAAATTTCGCTTCATCTTCTGGCATTAAAACTGGTACACTATCACCTCTAAAGTATGAACCTGTCATAGCAACTATATGAGCACTGGAATTTGCCATAATGCTTTTTAACACTTGTCCCAAGATATTGTCACCTTCTGCTGATACGTGATGAAATTCATCAATAGCAACCAAAGTATCATCCAACTTTTTTACGTCTAAACCATCAAATGCAAAACGCAAAGTGGCGTGTGTACACACTAAAATTTGTTCGTCAGATTCTAAAAAGTTTAAGAATGCCGTTACTTTGCTTTTCTCTTCGCCTGGCGTACATAGATTATATCTTGGATTGGGATTCCAATCGGCAAAAAAGCCATACTTTTTCAATTCTGTTGTACCAAAAGATGCTCCAATGGATTTTTCAGGAACAGCAACAATTACTTTTTTTATGCCTTGATTTTTTAATTTATCCAAAGCAATAAACATTAAAGCCCTAGATTTACCAGATGCTGGCGGTGCTTTAAGTAATAAGTATTGAGCAGTTCTCCCTTCGTAAGCTTTTTCCTGCATTTCCCGCATACCCAAAGGATTGGTACTTTTGCTTTTTCCTGTTTGGTCGTATGTTACGTGTACTATATTTGGCATTGGTTATTTCTTTTTCTTGTCTACTAATTTTCTCATTTCCTTATCAAAATCGGAAATATAATTTTGGTCTTGAATCACACGGAATTTATCATACTCACTTTCGGCTTTTAGCTTTGCTTCCAACATTGATATTTTGCCATTGTCTTTCAAAATAGGATAATCTGCCAATTCCAAAAATTGAACTAAAAAGTTATCCCAATCCTTCATATTCATTACCTGCCTGTTCCTTGCTCTGTTTTCTGCTAAGTCTAAGTAAGAAGTGACTATTCTTTCTAACGCTTTTAAATGTTCTACGTTCAAATAATTTTTTGCAATAGTTACATCACTTTTTAAAATCTTTCCGTCAGGGGCTTGTTTCCAAGTTTTTAAACCCATATAAATTTTGGTAGCATCTGCTTCTGTATATATAATCTCAGCAGCCGTTTTCCCTGTTATTGCCCAATGTAGCTTGTTTTGAACCGAAGCAAAAAAGTGTTGAGTTATTTCCGATTTGTTATCATAATCAGCTGATAGTGCATAGATGTCGGTAATTTTTTGATATAAACGTCTTTCACTTAATCGAATCTCACGAATTCGCTCCAACATTTCTTCGAAATAATCTTCTCCAAAATGTTTGATTTGTTTCAATCGCTCATCATCCATAGCAAACCCCTTGATGATGTATTCGTGTAAAATTTCAGTCGCCCATTTTCTAAATTCAATGGCTCTTTGTGAGTGTACCCTGTACCCAACCGCTGTTATGGCTCTTAAATTATAGTATTTGGTTTGATAGATTTTACCATCTTGGGCAGTGTGTCGGAAATCCCGACATACTGAATTTTCATCCAATTCGGCATCTTCAAATATTTTTTTAAGGTGTTCGGTTATAGTAGAACGTCCTTTCTCAAAGAGTTCAGCTATTGTTTTTTGCGTTAACCAAAGCGTTTTATCTTGATAAAAAACGTCTATATTTACTTTACCATTTTCGGTTTTGAAAATAACAAAGTTGCTTATAGGCTGTAAATCGTTATTTTGATTTTCCCTGCTCATATCACTGTCTTCTTTTCCTAATGTCTTTAATGTAATCTTCTAAAATTTTCAAGTCAGCAAGGAATTCATCAGAGTCAGGCATTTCTTCAATCAAAGTTCCTGCTGTATCGTGTCCTGTAAAATAGGTAGAGCATTTGCTCATATTGGCATCAACTAGTTTGTAATCATCGTCTGTTAAGTCGATAACTTTTGATAACCTTTGAGTTTGAATAGCCCTACTAAATCGTTGAATTGCACCATTTAAAAAGACTTCTTCTATAAACCGTTCCCAAGTTTCTCGAAGTTTACCATACAGAACTTTAGCTCGTTCTTTATATACTTCTTCAGTTTCTGTTCTTTCAATTTTCTCTAGTTGTTGATACGCATCTTTCAATAGTCCAATACGTTTACCAACAGGCAAAGCATCCCAAGGTGGGGTACTAGCTATCAGTCCTGTTTCCGTCTTTTTCCTTGTAAGACTCTTTATATCTAAAGCACAATTTAAACTCTCCGAGTGTTCTTGAATCATTAAAAGAAATGAAATATCGTGTGTAAATACTATTACTTGTCTTTCAAGAGCTTCTTCTGTAATTCTTTTCGATATTTTATTTCGCCATTTATGGTCAAGTGAAGAAACAGGGTCATCAAAAATAATTGCACTTTTATGTTCTGAAATTGATAACTCAGACAAGAATGTAGCTAAAGAAATACACCTGTGTTCTCCCTCGCTTAAAATATCTTTTAAAGCAATATTATTTGAGTTGTTTTCATCAAGTCTTAAATAGTGATATTGTTTTCCTCTTTGTCCTTTTGTTTCAGTTTCTATTTTAATGTTTTTGAAACCTAGTTTGTTTAATTCTGTTTTGAAATTTTGTTTAAGATTCTGATTTATATAACGTGTTGTTAGTTCATTGCTTAATGTTGTGATTGTTCGGGTGTTACATTTGCCTACACATTGATTTAGCAAGCCAACTCTTTTTTGTCGATAAATTTCACGAGCTAATTTTGGTTTATGCTCGTAAATTTTCTTTTCACCATTTAATTGATTTAGTTCTTTTAATAAAGGCTTTAAATCTTCATCAATAGATTGAACTTTCAATTTTTCATTCACTTCAGATAACGATTTATTTAATTCGTTAATTAAAGTTTTTGGGGTGCTGTCAACTTCAATTGCATTAATGTCTTCAATGATTTTCATTGAATTAAATAATCCAACTATGTATTCTTTTTGCTCTGAAAGTACATTTAGATATTCGGCTTGTTTTTCCGAATAATTTTCAATTAGCTCATTTAATTCAAGAGAAATAGGGTTTTGTTCTTCAAAATTAAACTCCAGTCTGTTCAAATTTTCAATTGCTGACTCATATTTTTCTTTAGCTTCGTCAAATGATTTTTGAATGTCATTTTTTACGAAATCTTCAAATTTTGTAAATCTTTCTCTGGCTTCATCTTCTAAATGTTGAAGGCAAAGAGGACAACTACTACCATCTGAGACATTGGGAAAACTTTCTGTTTGAGTACTTTCGTTGTAAAATTTTCTTGCACTTTCCCATAAAATTTTCCAAGCATTATTTCCAACACCTTGTATTGGTAAATCTGAAAATGCTGTGTTTGAAGATTCCCTTAATGCTTCTTTAGCTACACAAAAATTATTTAATATCTCCTTCAGATTATTTAAAGCTTGACCTGTTAAGTTGTTTTCCAGATTTTGAAACTTATTTGCTAAAATTTCAAACCGTTTGATTTTCTCTTCATTGGACTTTAAGCTTTTCTTAGGGTCAGTTGCTTTTAATTTATCAATTTCCTTTTCAACAGCTCCAATTCTTGCATTTTTTGTAGAATTCCATATTGATTCTGCTCGCAATTCATTTAAAGTTGAGTTTAAGTTTAGTTTTTCAAGAAATAATTTTGCGGTTGTTCCTTCTGGAACTTCTAATAGTTCATAGTCAAACTTTCGCATTGAGGGATTGGAAAGCTCTATGCTTAATTGTGCTTCAACATTTTTTACAGCTTCAGCCAATTTTTCCACAATAGATAGACCTTGAGGTATAAATGCTATTTCATCTTCTCCCTCGATATAATGATTTGCACTAAAGGTATCGAATACATCAATTTTTTTTAACGTGTTTTCACTTACTGTTTCATTGATAAGATTGACAGTTGTGAAATTTATTCCATCAGAGGTGTATTCTATATCTGCCTTTTTATCATTTCCTGCGCAAGCAGGGTCAAATAAATTGTCATTTATTCTAGGTTTTTGACCTCTTGTTTTACAAGAATGCTTTAAAATACTTACATAACTAGATTTTCCGGAACCATTATCTCCATAAACAATAGTTAGCCCATTTGGTGCAAACTCCAATTCACTAGATTTAGATAAAGCATTAATGTTATCAATGTTTTTGATTTTGGAAAGTATGATATTGCCATCATTTGCAGAGTTATCCGCAAAATCTCTTAAATCATCAAAGTCAACAGCATCAAATTCAAACTCAGAAAGTTTAAAATCAACCTTACAGATTTCCTTTAGTTCAGAAACATCAGTATTCGTTAGTTCATTATTTCGGATTAATCGGTCAATAGCTACTTGCCAAAATGAAGGCTTGTTTTCTACCCAATCTATTATGTCTTTCAGTATTGGCATTTCTACTTATTTAAATATCATTATTTCTTTTTTCTTGATTGCTTCTGCTTCGCAAAAAGCGTGTCTTTCTGCAACATTTCTTCATACTGTTTAAACAGGTATTCCAAACGCTCGGTGTCGTTTTTGAAAGGTTGCAAACGATAACATTGTTCTATAGCAGTATCTAATTCTTGATGTGCTTGTAGCAAACCTTTGGGCATTGTACTTGGATTGTACAATTGCGCCATTGTTTTACTGGGATGCTTGGCTCGTTCATCTAATATGGCAAATACATAAAGATTTAAATTTTCCTTTTGCTTGTTTGTGATGTCTGGAAATGGAAAAGTGTTGTAGCATATTGAAGAGGAGAATATATAGTCTGTTTTAAATCTTCCTCCAACTGCTTTTACCCAAACTAGCATCATTGTTGATGAAATTACACCAAACATATATGGATCAAAATCATACACAGCTTGAGCTGTATTTGAAACTATATGATTTTTATCAAGAATTCCACACGGAATATAATTTCTTCTTACTGAAGTAATTATTGGGACAATGATTGCTTCTTTTTCAAAATAACGTACTTCACCAAATTTATGTGGAGATGAAGCTAACTTATTGGTCGCTGACTTTGTGCTATTTAATCGCATTATGGTAACAGCATCAAATCTTCTTTTAATTTCATTACAAGGAAAAATATTTTCCAAGTCATTATCATTTACCCATAAACAATATTTACTATCCCCGTCAATAAACTCTTTCGTTCCAACAAATGGCTTGATAATTTCCTTAGAGCTTGAACAATTTTCAATCAAATCATCTTTCTCTTTTTGAGACAACAAGAGATTTCCACCATCTGTTGGCTGACTACCTTTCATCATAATTGGAAGTGATGAAATTGGTTTACTTCTTTTTGTTACAATAATATTTTTGGTGTCAGTCAAATAAGGATTTATATTTTTTGCACTTTGTTTTAGATTTTGATTGTAAAGGAATTTCTCTGTACCATCAATATTTCTAACCCCGATTATTACCACTGCGACTCCTGCGTTTCCTTTGGCGTTGTTCGTCCATTTAAAAGATTGGTGTGCAAAGTCAATTTCTTGTCCTTTACTTAAAACTAATGGCCACAATAAGGCTACTTGCTCGCCTTGTGTTATAGAATTGGTGGTTACAAAAGCATATTTAGCTTTTGTATTCTGAATGTAATTGGTTCCCTTATAAAACCAACACGCTATGTAATCAAGTTTTTTATAGTTATTTACTCGTGAAAAGACGATTTTCATATCCTCTTTTTGGGTTTCGTCTTGTCGGATATAACCCAAATAAGGTGGATTCCCAATCACATACACTTCGTCTTTTTCAGTAATTGGGCAAACAGAATTCCAATCTACTCTCGTAGCATTACCTTGTTTTATTTGTCCTGCTTCTTTTAATGGTAATATAGGTTTCGATTTTCCGTAATCAAACAATCGTTCTTCAAACACTTTATTCATTTGATGTTCTGCTAACCAAAGTGAGAGTATTGCCATTTCGTGGGCAAAATCGTCTATTTCAATGCCATAAAATTGCGAAAGCTGTATTTCAGTCCATTTTATAGTAGGACTTTGTCCTTCTAAATCTGTAATCTTTTCTAAAATCTTGATTTCTAGAAGGCGTATTTCCTTGTAGGTAATAATCAAGAAATTTCCACTACCACAAGCAGGGTCAAAGAATTTGATTTTTGAAATTCTTTTGATGAGTGTTCTTAAATGGTTTATTGTAGTCGCATTTTCATACGCTTCATAGAGTTCATCAAGAAAGAGAGGTTTAATCAGTTTTAGGATGTTTTCTACAGAAGTGTAATGCATTCCTAAATCGCTTCGGTATTCAGGAATTACTACTGCTTGTATCATTGACCCAAAAATATCAGGGTTAATGTCTTTCCATTGTAATTCACCTAACTCAATAAGCGTTTTTCTTGCTTTTGTGGTAAACAGGGGCGAGTTTATTGTTTGATTAAACAATCCTCCATTTACATAAGGGAATTTGGCTAAAAAGTCTGGATAATCTTTTCCGCTTTCGCTATCTAAACGGGCAAACAAATCATCTAAAAATGTATGGGTATCTTTTCCGTTTTCGGCAGTATGCTGAGCTAGTGTATTGGTGAAAATGCTGTCTTGCTCAAATATTTCGGTATCTTCTGCAAAAAAACAAAACAACAAACGGGACAAGAAGATATTGAGGTTGTGAATACTTTCTTTTGAATTGTAGATACTCGGATTTTCATCAATCAACAAATCATACAAAGAAGCCATTTTGTACGATGCGTTTCTGTCTGCTTCATTATTGTTGGAAGCGTTATAAACTTCGCTACCTGCTAATGGCAAAAAGAAATCAAAGTAATTGGGTAATTCTTTTAATTGAATATCTAAGTTCTTGCCTAATTTCAGGTCTTTAGCAACTACTTGTTTATGGTCGGTAAGAATTGCAAATCTAGGTTGATGTTTTAAGATTCGCTCTTCTTTTGCAACCTCTTCAATACTACTCAGCAGTTTGTTAGATGCTTCAATTTTAAAGAATATTTTCTTTTTGTATAGTATTTCTCCATCAACTTTGGATAAATTGTAGTCTCCTTTTTTTAGTCGTGTTACAGATGTTTTAGAAATGCCGTATGCAACCAGCAAATCAAAGACAAATTCTTCTTTTGAGAAGTTGTCAATTAGGTTCTCAACGTTATGTTTTATTTCAGTTGATTTCATTAGTTATTTTGTTCAGGTTTGTTGGAAACTAGCAATTCTTTCACGTCTATGTCCAAAATATCCGCTATTTCCATTAAGGTTTCCAATCTCGGTTGTTGCCTGTTCTGAGCATAAGCGTTTACCATATTGTAGCTTTTCCCGAGTTTTTCAGCCAACCAAGTTTGCTTAATTCCCTTTTGTTCCAACACTTCCTTAATTCTGTTCATTGTAATTCGGTTTTGTACCTTTTTAAAAGGTCTCATTGAATTGCTTTGCGTATTTCAAACGTTAATTTGTCTGTCGCTAAATTAGTGAAATTATTTAATTGTATCTCAAAAAACTGTGTATATAATGTGGTTATTTTGTTTAGATGTAGCAGAAAAGGGCGAAACCTATCCTTGGCTCTATAATGACGCATTATGAACAAAAAACGGAACAAGTCGATTATCTTTTTTGACGAGGGTATTGCTTCTTTTTCTTCATCCGATTAGCAAACTGTTCTTCTTCATAGTCCTCACCCAGTGCTTCGGGTAACAAGCTGAACAATCCTATATCGGTATTAGGCAAATGTTCCTGTGAGAGGAACTCGAATAGGTCTTTTGTCGGTAGGTTGTCTATTTCATTTGCTTTGGAAACAGAACTGTCCTGTATCTTCAATTCGGGTTTGTTTCTGTTATTAAACCAATCATTGAATACGTTTGCCGACAAGTTTCTATCTAAAGCCGAACCATTCCAAACACTACGGCTTTCGTGGTCAATAAAGGTCATTCCGTAAATCCGTCCTTCATTATTACGTCTTACAACTGTATTAATACCCTGCTCGGTCAACTGCTTTTTAAAATCTGTTTCGTTGCTTGTGGTATGTATGGCAAGCTCCACCGTGGTTTTCAGAACAGACCTTACAGGCGTGGTTTTCATTTTCTCTTTGGACTGCTCAAAGTGTTTTTGCAGGTGTGCAACGCCTGCATCTTTCCCGAAAAGCGATGCCTTGAACGGATTGCTTGCCTTGTTTCCGTTTTCGTCCAATGCCACATAAACTAATCCATTTACCGTCTGACCGTTCCGCTCGCCTTTGACTTCTTCCGCTGTGATGTTGAAAAGCGATAGTAAAGCATTGTAACTACCCATAGTAGAAAAGTTATAATACTTTGGCAGATGCCGTACTACCGAAGCAATCTGACTTTTGATGTCTCCATTTTTATGATTTACAGGCTTGAAAACTTTATTTACTTGTTTCTGCTCCTGTTCCGTTGCCTTTTTCATATTATATTTCTGTTCCAAATCCCGACAGATAGCCATTGAGCGTGGATGGTCGTAATCATCGGGGATTTTCTTTCCGTCAATGCCCACGCAAGTTGAAACGATGTGTATATGCGTTCTGTCAATATCCGTATGCTTAAAAACAATATAAGGCTGATTGCCGTAGCCCATATGTTCCATATACTCCTGTGCCATTTCTGTAAACTGTTCATCGCTGACCTTGTCTTTCGGGTCGGGGTTCAATGAAATATGCCGTACCGTCTTTTCCGTTTTGATGTTTGCCGACAGATACGGCTCAAAGCACTTATTGAAATACGCTACGGAATACCTGCCGTTCATTGTGTCGGGTATCTTGTTCAGCAACAAAACCACTCCGTTTTCCCTGTCCACTTTCTGCTGATTGTACAAAATCGCTCCGTACATATTGCTTCCTTTTCCGATTTTTGCAATCATAATTTCACTCTTTATTCAGATATTTCTTTTCAAATTCATCGGTAAGAATTAAAACCTTTAGCAACAGTTCTTTCATTTCTGCGGTCTGTTTTTCCAATTTATAGAGGTATGCAGATGCTTTTTTCTCCGAAAAATTGGCGTTCAATAACCTTACAATCTGATTGTAATTGGTTGCTATTCCTCTGAATTGACCGAAAAATTTGGTCAACCCTGCGTGGTATTCTACGGCATTCATATCAATTTTTACAGTCTTTACCGTCTTTTGAAAGATGCAGGCTGTAATAAAATGAGCAATTGCTTTCATTTCTGATTGGTCAAAGAGGGCAAGGAACTTGGCATTGTCCTCATCATTCAGGTTAATGGAATACCGATGTACCGCAGGGTCAATCTTTGGTTTTCTTCCTGTTTTCCTAATCTGTTTTCTGTTTTTCTCTTCCATAATAAATCCATTTTAATTTTTTAAACAAACGAGCGACTTCGGAGCCGTTTCCAGCCCCCTGCAAGGGCAAGTGCTTTTGAGGTGCCGAAATTCATTTCGAGGACCTCAAGAGATAACTTGCTCTGAACATGGGTTCAGAAAAATCCGTTTTGCAAACGGATTGTAGTTAGCAGGGAAAACCCATAGCTTCCATTACAAATTTCGGTAAGACTATTTGAATAACAGCTATTTACAATCACGACAATGAACGCCAAATGATGCCACTGAATACCACCTTAAAGCAGATTGGGACTGCTTTTATTTCCTTTGTATATGGCTAGCTAGCTGATTGGTTATATCCTTAATGAAGTAACTAAACAGCATAAATCCCGACAGCAAATCTGCGTGATAGAATGCAGACGAATTGCAGATTTTTGAGTTAATGAACTAACCAATTAAGGGTCTGCAGGTGCTTAGGTAGATAGGTAGATACAACAGTATATACAGCTGATTGCTTAGTTAACCAAACAGCTAATTGGATATAATATTAAAAATGATAGATATGATACACGAAGAAAACAAAAATCAGCAACCCGAAAAAGAGGATTTCTCTATTGAAAATTTCATAACTGATGAAAATAAACAATCTTTCACGGAACAACAGGAAGTAACACCTCGGGAAGATTTTGTCAAACCCAAAGTAGATGAGGAAGCTATTATGCGTGTAATGGCAGGCGAAGAACCTCCGGAAACTGAAACGGAAAACACAAAAACACCTGCGAGTAATACAAGAAGGATGATTTATAAGCCAAAGAAGCTGACCAAAGAGGACTACTGCGGACGGTTCTTCAAAATTCCCACGACAACGGCAAGCAGGGGGAAATCAGTGTATGTACGGCAGGAACACCACGAAACATTTAACAGGCTTACAAATATTATGGGAATCGACAAACTGACGATTTATGCGTATCTGGACAACATTATCGAATACCACTTTCAGGAGTTCGAGGAATTGATTAGGGAAATCTATAACGAGAAACACAAACCGTTGTTTTGATAACTATACTTGGTGGGTGGTACGTTTCTACCTCTTAAAATTATTTTCCAAAAGAAAAAAACAGAAAAAAAAGAAAGCCATTTTAACAAGGGGGACAGGCGGAAAAACCAAAAGGAAACGGAATAAGTCCCGAAGGGTGGCAGGGGGCACACAACAAACTCGGCGAAGCCACCATATTTGCCCTGCCATTATGCCGTAGTCTTTTGGTTGGGTGGTGCGGTGGCTGTCCGCCTTATCTTTGCTCCCTTTTTTATTCTTTTTTTATTCAATTCCAATCAAAGAAAGGGTACAAAAAACACGTAAGGGCTAAGGATAGGGTGTTTTTTGTATGCTTTCCTTTATCCTTACAAAACTCTTTAAATGTGTGAGGGCTTTGCGAAGAAAATTTAAAGTGTTTTGAGGATTACTTTCTATTCATATTGTGCCAACATAAGCCAAATACTGCAACATAATGCCAAATGAAAACAATACATTCCCTTGTGTTCTATATTGGGTGCAAATTTTGAACCTATGGCACAAAAAGTAATACCTGACAAAGAGCAGAAAGAGAAAGAACAAATCAGAAAAAAAGAACATAGTCCTTTGATACAGGTTGATAAGCAGAGCGACCCGATTTCCAATTTCATCGCTAATTTAAAACGTCAGTTCAGGGAAGCAAAAGGCTTAATAGATTGGAATAGGCTATTCGGGGGAAAACGTACTGAACAACAAAAGCAGACTTCCGAACCTGAAAGCATAATAGGTGCGACAAAAACGCTTATCCGTTCGGACTTCAAAAATGAAGAAAAAAATCAGGCTATACAGACCAATAAAAAGCCTGCTTTAAAAATGGACAATACAATTATAACGCAACAGTCTTGTCCTAAAAGTAAGAAACCAAAGTTAGGATTATAGCCTAGTATTTGGCAACTGTACGCCAAATACCGCCATCGGATGCAACATTAAAATGACCTATGTGAATAGCTTTTATTTTAGAGGTTTAAATGATGCAGATATGGAAATAACAGTTTTAGACATTCAGATTTTAAAGGCATTGCACAGGGAAGTAAAGGAAGTTTCTCTATTGATTAAGGAAATCACTGCACCCTACAAGGCATTGCAACAGGCAACGAAATGGCTCGACCAACAGGAAGCCTGCCAACTGCTTAATATCAGCAAAAGAACGTTGCAGACGTATAGGGCAAAAGGCATTCTTGGAGCAACCCAAATCAATCGGAAAACGTATTTCAGATTATCCGAAGTGGAGTTACTTATGCAGGGAGAGCGAGCATTAAAAAAGCAAAAGAAATGAAACAGATTGGAAATTCAAACGAAGATATGCTTGCCTTGCTCGAAGCTGTGGTAGGCATCAAAAATGAACTGTTGTATATCAGAGAATATTTCCATCCATTACTAAAAGGGGAAATCTACCTGTCAGGCGAACAGGTTTGCAAGATGTTACACATAAGCAAACGGACGTTGCAACAGTACAGGGATGACAAACTGATACCCTTTATCAAGCTCGAACGGAAAATCTTGTTTCGTGAAAGCGATATTGTCAAGGTATTGGAAGATAACTATCAGCGTTAGCTGATTAAATGAATGCTTTGAAACTTAAACATATCGGTAAATTAAAAAAACAGCCCACTGCTTAAATGCGGTGGGCTGTGTTGTTTATATTCTACTTAATCTCAAACTCTCCGTAAACATTATGATTTTCCCTTGTCTTTTGATAGTCGGAGTTCAGATAATATTTGACAATTCTGTATTTGCCTACTTTATAACTGATTTGGTCTTTATATAATTTCTTTTCAAAACTCTCTGTATCGGTTGGTTTTAGTCGCCAACCAAGGTCGTTAAACGCAGTACCCTTTGGCGAAATGTCTTTCCATTCGTTTTTCTCGTAATTTTCAATCTGATAATGCAACCCTGTAGTGATAGTATCATTTGTATTGTTTATTATTGTAACCTTTATAGTATCTGGGATTTCTGAAAGTTTAAAAACATTTGGCTCTATAGATAATGATACAGACTTATCCTCAACATCATTTACTTTTTCTTTTTTGGATGATTGTTCTTCTTCCTTTTTATTTTGGTTACAACTCAATAAAAGTGTTGCTGAAATTATAAGTAGGATAAGTTTTTTCATTATTCTATTTTTTGTCATTGTTTCTACCAATTGCTAAAATACAAAAAAAGCCAACACATAATAACATTGACTTTCTTTGATTACTTTAATAGACTTCATAGTTGAGAAACAAAAGACTGTTCCATTCCTTTAAATTTATGCGATACCTTTTGCATATCCTTTCCGACTTTCTCGTTGAGTATTTTGGCGTAAATCTGTGTAGTGGCAATGTTTTTATGCCCCAACATTTTACTCAAACTCTCCAATGGAACCCCCTCAGTTAAAAATAGTGTGGCAAAGGTATGGCGTGCCAAATGAAAGGTTACTTTCTTCTCTTTAAGACACTCAATTTGTTTGGATATTCTTTTCAAGCTTTCATTGCAGACCGTATTTGAGGGTACAGGGAAAACCCTTCCATCCTTTGAGAATCCTGCATATTTTTCGATAATCATTTTCGGTATATCCAAGAGCATCACGTTTGACGATGTAGCCGTTTTCTTTCTTCGCACAATAATCCACTGGTTACCGTCAAAAAAATCTTGGATATTGCTGTTTTTAAGTCCTTTCATATCCGAATAGGAAAGACCTGTAAAGCAACTGAAAACAAATAGGTCTTTAACTAATTCGTCTTTCTTTTTATCGCAGTTGAACGTTACGAGCTGTTCCAATTCATTACGCAATAGATAACCACGGTCTTTGTCCTTTTTGGTATTCTTGTACTCGCTGAACGGATTAAAGGCAAGATGCTTTCTGCTCATTGCCAATCGGCAAAGTGTAGTAAATCCAATCATATACAGCCAAATGGTGTTGTGCGTCAAACTTTGTTCGTCACGTAGGTAATAATCAAAGTCCTCCACAAAAATAGGTGTAAGGTCGTTAAAAGACACATCGGAATAACCGTATTTTGCAAAGGCGAAATTTCGCAGATGCTTTAAAAGTGTTTTGTACTTACTGTGTGTGCCATTTACCCGAAGTCCACTATTAACCTTTTTCTCATAGTCGGATAGGAACTGTTCATAAAATTTGAAAAAGGTCAGTTCTCCGCTTTCCATACCAAGAACGGCATTTTTAAGTTTAGCACTGTTTACAGTTCCCTCGTTCTTCAGGATTTTGGAATAGCATTCCTCAATACCCGAACGAATTTTGTCAAGTTTGCTGTTCGTGGCTTGGGCTTCTCGGCTTTTGCCTAAAACCCTGCCGTACTTCAAATCCCAATTTGTTGCGGAAATATCCAGCTTTGTACTGAATGCAGACTGTTTGCCGTTTACGGTAATCCTGCACATAACCGTAACTTTTCCGTTTTTCTTTGGGGCGTTCTTTTTAAGGTAAAACAATACCTTAAACGTTGATTTTTTTGTCGTTTCCATACTCACAATTCTTAATGATAAAATTAAACCTATGTGAGCTACGGAACAATATGAAAAACTATGCAGAAAGCTGAAATACAGTATTTTAAAACGATTGTTTCTAATATTTAAAAGTAACGTTTTAGTAACCTTACTTTTGCCAAACCTCGCTTTTTACTGCTTTTCACCTCATTACCAAAAAATCACAAAACGGCTGTAAAGCCTTATTTACAACCGTTTTGCCTGTTATTAATCTTTAATGTATTTTTACTGAAACTTTATTTTAAATTAAGGATTCTCTTTTAGTATTTTCGAAAAAAAGTAAAAATGATAAGGCAATGAATTTTCCCAATATTCCCACGTGTGTGCGCCTGGACGTTCTGTGTATTCGTGCGGAATTCTTTCATACACCAATCTTCTGTGCAACTCCCGATTCGATTCAATCAAAAAATCATCCACGCCAACATCAATAATCAAAGGCATTTTATTGGCTTTAATTTTATCAACCATCCTCAAAACAGCATTGACATCATACAATTCTTGCTTTCCTGAATCAGCACCAAAAACCGGTTCCATCAATTTTTTAACTTGATCTGCTGTATCGCGACGCAACATTGCACCCATATCCAGTGCACCACTCATGCTTCCGGCAGCCAAAAATAATTCAGGATTTCTGATCGAAAGATACATCGCTCCGTGACCGCCCATGGACAGACCTGTGATAACCCGACCTTTTTTCTCTGCAATGGTTCGGTAAGTAGCGTCAATTTTTGGAATCACTTCTTTGATAATGTGGGTTTCAAATTGACTTTCTTTGTTAGTAGGAGAATCTAAATAAAAACTATACTTCTCACCTTCCGGCATTACGATTATCATGTTATATTGGTCCGCCAAATCTTTAACCGCCATTTTATTCGGTGTACTTTTCAACCAATCGCCAAAGTTTCCATAAGCGCCGTGAAGCAAATACATCACCGGATATTTTATTTTTCCTTTCGTGTATGAATTTGGCAAAACAACAGCCGATTTAAGCGTTTTCCCCATCGAAGCGCTTGCAATTGAGAGCGTATCTACTTTTGCTGCGTGCGTTAAGAATGATTGTGATAAAAAGAATAAAAAGAGGATCGCTTTTAAAGATTTCATTTTGTAGTTGTATTGTTTTATTCAAAGAAAAGGTATTTTATCAATATTTAAAAATGGAATATATCAGTAAAAGACTTTCCACTTCTAATTTTATACTTTTACAATCCCTCTTTTTTTAGTATATTTAATAAAAATTGTACTTTTTAATTATGCCAAAAACACTCTTCCTTTTTATTCTCGCTTTATTTTTTTCAAGTTGTGGTGCTAAAAAAGCAGACAAGATTGATGACTATATTTTCAAAACAAAATCAGCAAAAAACGACTATTTAAAATCTTATAATAAGTCTTTGAAACTTTGGAAAGTTCCGTTTAAAGAAGAAGATTTGATAACTAGTTATGGAACTGCGCACGTAATTATTTCAGGACCAAAAGAAGCAGAACCTTTATTATTACTTCACGGAATGGACGCTAGCTCCACAATGTGGTATCCAAATATTGAAGCACTTTCAAAAAACCATCGCGTATATGCCGTTGATTTTTTAATGGAAGCTGGGAAATCAGTTTCGTGCGGTGAAACACTTTCAAAAGAAGAAATAATAACTTGGTATAACGAAATTTTTGAACACTATAAATTCAAAAAAATTAAGGTGATTGGCGCTTCAAGAGGTGGTTGGATTGCAACATTACTTGCGATTCAAGAGAATAGTAACATTTCAAAACTTGCATTATTGAGTCCGGCTCAGACTTTTGAAACCATTGACAGTAAAAGAAAAGCGTTACCAGCCTTGATGCTGAAACTTTTTCCTAATAAGAAAAAATTAAGACGTACACTTAACGCCTTTGCTTATTATCCAAAAAAGATTGATACCATTTATAAAAATCAATTTTATTTAGCAAACAAACATTCTAAAAGCAATACGAGCCTTTTACAGATGACTCCTTTTTCTAAAGAAGAGTTGAAAAGCTTAACTATACCAGTTTTAGTTTTAGTAGGTGATCACGATGTGATCAATTCTGAAGACACTGTGGAAAGAGCAAAAAAATTGATTCCAAATAGCGAGGCTGAAGAAATTAAAAATGCAGGTCATTTTTTAACGATTGATCAATCAAAAATTGTGAATCACAAAATAACTGAGTTTTTAAAAGACTAAATTTCCTCAAAAAATCATACACTCAATTTAAAATGTATACAAAAAAAAGAGATGCATTGCTGCATCTCTTTTTACCCATACATATTCTACTGAATTTAACTATGCAAACTTATAAGCCCCCCAGCCTGTAAATTTCTTACAATATTAAAGCTTTATTTGCGATCGATTCTTATAGAATTATATTAGAATCTTATACTATCCCTATATTTTATAAACTTTAACAATTTAATGCTTCTATTATTGGTTTAATATGAGCCAATAATAAAAATCTTAAAGAAAAACAACAACCTAAAATCCAATCTTTCAATTTTAAAAACTTACTAATTGCGGGATACAGTTTTTCATGATTCAACTGTGGATTATCTTTTATCCATTAAAGTACCACTTAAAACAAAATTGCAGGCATCAAAAAAAATAAGCATTCACTATTGGTTCTATGTTATCACTTTTTATTTTTTCTTATCCTTAAAAATAATCCAATTCTCTTTTGCGAAAAAATATAAATATAAAGCGCCAAATGCCATTGCAAAATAATTTAAAAAAGGAATTTTAAAATCATTAGCCAATCGCAAAGCACAAGCTATAATATTAAATACCAAACCGACATACATCAAAATTGAAACAATTAAAAAAGAATTTTTCTTTTCTCTATAATAACTATATCCAAGATATACAATGCCAATAATTGCCACAGCACATCCTATTTTCATACCGCCTTTTGAATTTAAAACACCATAAATTGCTAATAAAAATAACAAAAGTAAATACATAAACGAAGGAAAGAAATAAAACATATTTGCTACAATTCGATCTTCACCTGCTTCAATTTGCTGAGACATTTCATCATTAATTTCGGCAATATCAAAACCGTCTCGCTCTAATCGCTCGATAATTTCTTTTCTCAAATAATTGTTACTAGAATAGCGTTCAATTTCTTTTTTTATATCTTTCATTTTGATTTATTAAGCCTTGCAAAAATAACACGTTTAAAACAAAAAGACCTCTCTTTCGAAAGGTCTTTTTTATTTAAATCTAAAAGTCTGTAATTCTAAAAATATAAGAAGTCTAAAATTACATATTCCTTCTATATTGTCCGCCGACTTCAAACAATGAAGAAGTGATTTCTCCTAAAGAACAAACCTTTGTTGCTTCCATCAATTGTGCAAAAATATTTTGATTATTGATGGCTACATCTTGAATGATGGTCAGTTGTTCTTTGGTTTTATCTGCATAAAATTGGTGCAGAGAGTCCAACATATCAATCTGAAATTGCTTCTCTTCTTCCGTTGCGCGAATTACTTCCGCAGGAACAACTGTTGGCGAACCTTTTGAACTCAAAAACGTATTCACACCGATAATTGGGAATTCGCCCGTATGTTTCAGCATTTCATAATACATACTTTCCTCTTGAATTTTCGAACGTTGGTACATAGTTTCCATCGCACCCAAAACGCCTCCTCTTTCGGTAATTCTGTCGAATTCTTGCAAAACGGCATCTTCCACCAAATCCGTCAATTCTTCGATAATGAACGAACCTTGAATTGGATTTTCGTTTTTCGCCAAACCTAATTCCTTATTGATAATCAACTGGATTGCCATGGCACGACGAACTGATTCTTCCGTTGGAGTTGTAATCGCTTCATCATAAGCATTGGTATGCAACGAGTTACAGTTGTCATAAATGGCATATAACGCCTGCAAAGTGGTTCTAATATCATTAAAATCAATCTCTTGAGCGTGTAACGAACGGCCCGATGTTTGAATATGGTATTTCAACATTTGCGCTCTTTCGTTCGCGCCGTATTTATTTTTCAAGGCTTTTGCCCAAATTTTTCTCGCCACACGGCCAATCACAGCATATTCTGGATCGATTCCGTTGGAGAAGAAGAACGATAAGTTGGGTCCGAAATCGTTGATGTCCATTCCACGGCTCAAATAATATTCCACGTAAGTGAAACCATTTGCCAACGTAAACGCCAGTTGCGTAATCGGATTGGCGCCCGCTTCTGCAATGTGATAACCTGAAATCGAAACCGAATAGAAGTTTCTGATATTATTCGTAATAAAATATTCCTGAACGTCACCCATCAATCTCAAGGCAAATTCTGTCGAGAAAATACACGTGTTTTGCGCCTGGTCTTCTTTTAAAATGTCCGCTTGAACTGTTCCACGAACTTGCGAAAGCGTTCTCACTTTAATTTGTTCGTAAACCTCCTTTGGCAAAACTAAATCTCCGGTAACACCCAAAAGCATCAACCCTAAACCGTCATTTCCAGCCGGAAGATCTCCATTATATCTAGGTCGCTCTAAACCTTTTTTCTTGTAAATTTCATTGATTATTGCTTCAACTTCATCTTCAAGATTATTTTCTTTGATGTAAATTTCACACTGCTGATCGATCGCCGCGTTCATAAAAAACCCAAGCAACATCGGAGCCGGACCGTTAATAGTCATACTCACAGAAGTCAACGGATGTGCTAAATTGAAACCAGAATATAACTTTTTAGCATCATCTAAACAGCAAATTGAAACTCCGGCATTACCGATTTTTCCATAAATATCAGGACGAATATGCGGGTCATTTCCATATAAAGTCACACTGTCAAAAGCCGTTGACAAACGTTTTGCAGGCAAACCAGCACTCACATAATGGAACCGCTTGTTGGTTCTTTCTGGGCCACCTTCACCAGCAAACATTCTTGATGGATCTTCGCCTTCACGTTTAAACGGATACAATCCAGAAGTAAAAGGAAATTCTCCAGGTACATTTTCTTGCAGATTCCATTTCAAAATATCACCCCAAGCTTCGTATTTCGGCAACGCTACTTTTGGGATTTGAGAATGCGAAAGTGATTCTGTATGAGTTGCAATTTTGATTTCCTTATCACGAACTTTAAACGTATAAACAGGATTTTTGTACATGTTTACTTTTTCGTCCCAAGTCAAAATGATTTCCCAGTTGTAGGGATCCAAATCCATTTTCACTTTATCGAATTGGTTCAAAAGCAAATTCAAGAAGATTCTGTTTTCGTCTTCTCCTTCTGTTACACTTTTATAAACCGTTTCATCATTGATTCCTGTTTTAGTAATCTCCGCTTTTTTACCCGAAACCGATTCGATGGTTTTAAAAATTCCGTATAATTTTTGAGCCACTTGCTGTTGTGTCAAAGCAGTCGCATCATATTTTCTATTGTTTTCAGCTATTTCAGAAAGGTAACGTGTTCTGTGAGGCGGAATCACGAAGATTTTCTCGCTCATTTCACGCGTGATTTCGAACGTAGATTTCAAGTCAGAGTCTGTCTTTTCTACAATCGTATCCATAATGGCTTTGTACAACGTATTCATTCCTGGATCGTTGAACTGCGAAGCAATCGTACCAAAAACCGGCAAATCATCAGGATTCGCATCCCATAAATTGTGGTTTCTTTGGTATTGTTTTTTCACATCGCGCAAAGCGTCCAATGAACCTCTTTTGTCAAATTTGTTGATGGCCACCAAATCAGCAAAATCAAGCATATCGATTTTTTCCAATTGTGTTGCAGCACCAAATTCTGGCGTCATTACATACAACGAAACATCAGAATGGTCCATAATTTCAGTATCAGACTGCCCGATTCCCGAAGTTTCAAGGATAATAATATCATATTTCGCTGCTTTCAAAACCTGAATGGCTTCGGCAACATATTTAGACAAAGCCAAATTCGATTGACGGGTTGCCAACGAACGCATATAAACACGAGGATTATTGATGGCATTCATTCGGATTCTATCACCTAATAAAGCACCGCCCGTTTTTCTTTTGGATGGATCGACAGAAATCAAACCGATAGTTTTTTCTGGGAAATCAATTAAAAAACGACGAACCAATTCATCTACCAAAGAAGATTTTCCAGCACCACCGGTTCCTGTTATTCCAAGAACTGGGATTTTGCTCGATTCATTTTGCTTGTGAATGGCATCTAAAGTTTCCTTTGCTATTTCTGGGAAATTTTCGGCAGAAGAAATCACCCTGGCAATTGCTGTCGGATTTTTTTCTTCCAAATGATTGATTTCTCCATTCAATTTATCTCCAATGGGAAAGTCTGATTTTTGAACCAAATCATTAATCATTCCTTGCAAACCTAATTCACGTCCGTCATCTGGAGCGTAAATTCTGGTAATTCCGTAATCTTGCAATTCTTTGATTTCATCCGGAAGAATTACACCTCCGCCTCCACCAAAAATCTTGATATGTCCGGCTCCTTTTTCATTCAAAAGGTCGTACATGTATTTAAAATATTCATTGTGGCCTCCTTGATAAGAAGTCATGGCTATTGCATTTGCATCTTCTTGAATGGCAGTGTTCACCACTTCTTCGACGCTTCTGTCGTGACCTAAATGGATCACTTCTACTCCGGTTGACTGAATGATTCTGCGCATTATATTGATAGCGGCATCGTGTCCGTCAAAAAGGGCCGCTGCAGTTACAATTCTTACTTTATTTTTAGGTATATAAGGTTTTGCTTGCTCCATATTAAAATATCTGTCGATTTTAGGTGTGCAATTTACGAAATCTTTAAAAATTGCTCCTATAATTTTCAAAACAAAATTCTTTTTTAATCGATTCTACTCCATTTGCGAAAGTCGTTTTTAATTATTTGTATTTTAGCCAATAAATTCTGCCAAATTATGAGCCGCAAAAAGTTCCACACTTTTGACTTTCTTCGTTTTTTTGCTTTTTTAAAAGTTTTTTTGCTGCACTTGCCCATTGTGGCATTTCCATTTTTTAATTTTTTAAAAGCTGGCGGCGAAATTGGTGTTTATTTCTTCTTTTCACTAAGCGGTTTCTTAATTACCTATATTCTTCTATGGGAAAAAAAAGAAACCGAAAGTATTCAAATACGTAATTTTATGTTTCGGCGCATTTTGAGAATCTGGCCATTATATTATGTCATGATAGTATTTGCCTTTCTTACGCCAAAAATTCTAGAACTTCTAAATCTCAGCAGTTCTTCAGAAGGCTATGTCCCAAACTGGTGGGTCTCCATTTTTTTTATGGAAAATTATAAAATGATTTTTTCAGATAGTTTTCCCAATACATCGCCGCTAAGAGTAATGTGGTCGCTTTGTGTGGAAGAACATTTTTATATAATTTGGGGATTGTCCATCTATTTTTTAAAGCGCAAAAACGTGCCTTTCTTGATTATTGGAGCAATTCTTTTAGCCAACATTTCAAGGATTCTTTTTTTTACCAACGGTTTGCCCTTTTTAGACCTCTTAACAAACTTTGATTACTTTGCTTTTGGAGCCATTCCCGCCTTATTATTAGTCAACAGCGAAGAAAAATTGTTGAATAAAATAAAAGAAATCCCTTTACGCCTGAAATACATTGCTTTGGCACTATCTATAACTTACATAACTTTATCTCCTACTTCAATTTTGCATATAAGGTTCTTATTGACCCAACTCTTTATGGAATCATTTTTTGCTCGATTATTTTCATGATACTTCCTGAAAAAAATAAAATTAAAATTAGCGGCCAAAATATTTTCAGCCGGTTGGGAATTTATACGTACGGACTCTATTTGACCCACACTATAGTAATAAATCTTTCTATAAAACTATTTGAGAAATTACAGCTTTCGTTAGATCAGGCCTTGAATGCCGCATTATTTTTCTTCGCAACTCTTTCAATTACCATTTTAGCGAGTATTTTAAGTTTCAATTTAATTGAAAAACCATTTTTAAAAGCAAAAAAATATTTTAGATAATATTCAAATAAAAACCCTTTCGATGTTTCGAAAGGGTTTTGGGTAAAATTCTGGGTATTTAATTTGAAAATTATTGCAGCATATTTGGGTCAATCTGAATTCCCAATCCTTGGGCAATTCCCATTCCTAACCTAGGGTCGGCTCTAAACCAATGGCACAATTGGCGGTTGATGATTTCCATACGTTTTGGTCCGTCAATTCCTGACATCGCACCAACAATATTACTAATCAAATGCTGCTGCTGTTCTGGAACCAACAGCCTAAATAAATTTCCTGGCTGTGTGTAATGGTCGTTTTCACCTTCTGCATTTCGGTCATACCATCCGGCAACATTGCTTTCTAATTCTTGTGCAGGTTCTTTATAAGATGCATCGACCGTTATATTGTCAAAACTATTTGGAAAATAATTCGGGTTTTTTCCGCCATTCCCATCGACTCTCATTTGGCCGTCTCTTTGGTAATTATTTGTAAAATAAGGACATCTGTTTACCGGAATTTGCTCATAATTGGCTCCCAATCTGTAACGTTGCGCATCTGGATACGACAAAATCCTGCCTTGCAACATTTTATCAGGAGAAAAACCGATTCCGTCCACAACATGGGCAGGAGCAAAAGCCGCCTGCTCCACATCTTGGAAATAATTGTCTGGATTTCTGTTCAATTCAATCGTTCCAACCTCCATCAAAGGATAATCTGCGTGAGGCCAAACTTTTGTCAAATCAAACGGATTGATATGGTATGTTCTTGACTCGGCTTCGGTCATCACCTGAATTTTCATGTCCCAGCGCGGGAAGTTTCCAGCATCAATATTGTCTAACAAATCTCTTTGTGCAAAATCGGGATCTTGAGATTTCATGGCAACCGCTTCTGCATCCGTGAAATTCTTGATTCCTTGTTTTGTCAAGAAGTGAAATTTCACATAAAAGCGTTCGTTAGCACTATTTATAAAAGAAAAAGTATGCGAACTGAAACCATGCATATGTCTGTAACCATAAGGTGTTCCGCGGTCAGACATCAAAATTGCAACTTGGTGCAGGCTCTCTGGGTTTAAAGACCAAAAATCCCACATCATCGTTGCCGATTTCATATTGGTGTAAGGATCACGTTTTTGTGTATGGATAAAATCACCAAATTTCTTTGGATCTTTTACGAAGAAAACAGGCGTGTTGTTTCCAACTAAATCCCAATTTCCATCTTCGGTATAAAATTTCAAGGCAAAACCTCTTGGATCTCTTTCAGTATCGGCAGAACCTTTTTCACCTCCAACCGTTGAAAAGCGAAGCAACATATCGGTTTTTTTGCCTACTTCTAAGAAAATTTTGGCCTTTGTATATTTTGTTATATCATGAGTAACGGTGAAAGTTCCGAAAGCAGCTGAACCTTTGGCATGTACTACTCTTTCTGGAATTCGCTCCCTGTTAAAATGCGCCATTTTTTCGTGAAGAATAAAATCTTCTAATAAAAGTGGCCCTCTAGAACCAACAGACTTCGAATCTTCATTTTGCGCATAAGGAGTCCCAGAAGCCGTCGTCAATTTATTGTGATTGTCTAAATCTTTCATAAGGTATATTAGTTTCTTGATTTATCCAAATTTAGACAATTTTTCGTTTATTAAACATAATTAAAATTGATTGTTTTTATATTTTAATAAATTTTAACTATAGTTTAGCGCGTGCAATAAACGGTATAATGTTTGCTTACCTTTGAACATCTTAAATCGATACCATGAAAAAAATTTACATCTTAGCGTTATTTGTCCCTTTATTTAGTTTTGCGCAAATAGGAGATCTGCTGAAAAGAGCCAATGAAAAAGCACAAGCCAAAAAAACAACAACGACTGCATCAAGATCTCGAAATTCCATCACAGATTTATTGGGAACGACGGATATTGGCGCCGGCCTAAAGGAAGCGCTTCAAAAAGGAGTTACAGAACAAGTAACCAAATTAACTGCTGTAGATGGTTTTTATAAAAATGAGACTGTAAAGATTTTATTTCCGGAGGAACTTCAGAAAGTAGATAAAACCTTGAGAAGCATTGGACTCTCCAGTCTTGCAGATGAAGGCGTTAAAGCATTAAATCGCGCAGCAGAAGACGCGGTTAAAGAAGCTACTCCTATTTTTGTCAGTGCCATTACAAGCATGAAAATTACAGATGCCAAAAATATTCTGATCGGAGGCGATACTGCGGCAACAACTTATTTAGAAGGAACAACTTCAACTTCTTTAGCCGCGAAATTTAGTCCGGTGATTCAAACTTCTTTAAGCAAAGTGGGGGCCGACAAAATTTGGGAAACCATTATTGCCAAATACAATAAAGTACCTTTGGTCACAAAAGTGAATCCCGACCTTACCAATTACGTCACTGAAAAAGCAATGGAAGGCGTTTTTAAAATGATTGCCGTAGAGGAAAAAGATATCAGAACCAACTTGTCATCAAGAACTTCTCCTTTATTGAAAAAAGTATTTGCAATGCAGGATTAAAATACAATTTCTGCCTTATATTTTAAAAGTAATACCTTCAAAAAATCAACTGAATAAATGATTTTTTGAAGGTATTTTTTTTCCGAAGACTTCAATTATAGGAATTTAATCATTGGTAAATCTAAAGCTTTGTGCCATAAAAATTAAATTTTATTGTAACCTGGCCCTCCGTTTCTTTTTAGTTTCGTACTATAATATTTGCATTTGTCACAACGCCTGCTGGATTGCCATATCAGCTTTAATTCATGAACGCCTTGTGTTCTTCCTAATTTTGAAACATTCCAATCATAAGAATAGCCTAATGTAAATTCGTTTAACTTAAATGTAGTGACGGGATTTACAGAAGAGACAAAATGACTGTTTGCACTTTTGCCTTCAGGATTTGTTGCTACAATTACACCAAAACCAAGTTGACCAAAATCCATTACAGTACCTAGATCTAATCGGTTATATTGGCCTTGTCTCATATAATTTGCGGTCACTAATAAAGTAGATTCTTGAGGAATTAAATTAGATGGTGAATTTAGAAACTGAAAATAGTACCCACCATGAAGACTTAAAAACATATCTAAAGGTGTATTTCCGTTTTCTGTAAAAGAAATATTTGGTCGGTTTAAATGTTTGACAGCAACCCCAAACCAAGCAAACTCCTGATCAACAGTAAAACCAGCAGACACGTCAAAAAAGTTAATTTTATCGCCATATTCACCAATATTTGGATCTACAGAGGTTGGACTGATTGCACCAGAATTGCCATTAATTTGGTCTTCTAATAATAAATTTTTAAACCCGAAATCTTTTCTACCGGCACCAGCTTCTAACCCTAAACGCAATCGCCAATCGTAATTAATGTCCACACGATAAGACAATGCAGCATTTAGATTAAAATAATTGTAGTTAGTAAAATCTTCATTGTGGTTTTGTACCGTCATACCCAAGCCAATTTCATCACTCACAACGGTATTGGCATAAGCATACTGCGTATCCATTTTTCTGTTGCCGTCAGGCCATTGTCTTCGGTGTACAATTCCTGCATTCCATGTGTTTGCAATACCTGTAAATGCGGGATTTAAGGTTTCAGGAACTAAATAAAACTGTGTAAATATTGGATCTTGTGCTTTCGACTCGATTGTGAAAAGCAGTAGAAAAACGATTATTATTTTTGATTTCATCTTGATGGCGACTATTTGATTAGTACGAAAGTTTGATTGTCATAGACGAAAGTTCCATAAAAGGTTTCTCCTGATACTTTGCCATAATAGTTTCCGTTTTCGGCATTGAATCCTTTTATTTTTGCATCCCATCCTTTAATAACATCCCCTTTTTCTGAATAAATCAAAGAACCCCAACTGTCGTAAATATCCAAAGTCACGTTTTTCAGGTTTCTGGTTACGGGTCGGAAAGCTTCGTTTAAACCATCATTATTTGGAGTAAAAGCCGTTGGAACAACTAAAACATATCCTTTTTCTACGGAAAGCGTAACCACAAATTTATAAACACAACCAAATGGATAGGTGACAGTAAGTGTTGCAACATAGTCTTTTGGAATTAAATAAGTGTGAATTGGATTTAACTCTGTAGAAGTTGTTCCGTCTCCAAAATCCCAGAAAAATGATTCATAATCACCTGTAATTGTACTGTTGAATTGAATTGGATCTTCAATCGCATACATTCCATACGAAGTAGAACCTATTGAAATTGGTTCAAAAGCGATGTCACCAATTTCTATATTATTTACTTCTACAGTGTAAATTTGAGTACAACCTATATAATCTTCTACCGTAAGAATAACGGTTCCGTTCAAATCAGTTGTCATAATTTCATTATTTGGACCACTAACGTTTCCACTTGCCCAATAGTATTGATATGGTGGAACGCCACCCGAAGCTTGGGCAACAAAATTTTGTGTAACTTCTTTCAAATCACAATTAAAATTGGTTTCGGTGGTTACGTTAATACTTAAAGGTTGAGGACGAGTCAATGAAAACTGCGCAGAAGTCGTACAACCATTACTATCGGTAACTGTGACTGAATAATTTCCGGCAACTACATTATTTAAATCTTGAGTGTTTGATCCATTTGACCAAGAATAGGCAAATGGTGGCGTTCCTCCAGAAACTATTAAATCAATTGCCCCACTACTTCCATCATTACAGTCAGTTGGATTGATTATATTGGCAGAAGCCAACAATAATTGCGGTTCTACTATTGTAAAAGTCCTAACAATATGACAAGGTGTTCCGTCAGAAATGGTTGCGGTATATGTTCCGGGAGGCAGATTGTTTCTGGTTAATCCAGCTGTGCTTCCGTCATTCCAAGTTAAAGTAACAGGTGCAATTCCTCCAATTAAATTCAGTTGAATATTACCATTATTTGCACCAAAACACGTTATGTTTCTCACAATTGGATTAACCATAAAAATGGGAGCTTCGGGAATGTTGATCGTTTCTGATTTGACACAACCTAAATTATCTGTAATCGTAATCGTATAATTTCCCGCAGCTAGATTGTTCTGATTTAAAACCGTTGATAAATTGCTCCAAGTGAATTGATACGGTGCGTTTCCACCTGAAATTGTTGCATTAAAAGAAGCATCATTTGCGCCATAACAAGTAATTACTGTTGTTGTGTAAGTCAAAATTATTGGAGTCGATTCTGTTAAAGTTACCGCAGTTGTTTTTTGGCATCCGTTATCGTCAGTCACAATAAGATGATACGTTCCTGCTAAAAGACCCGTTAAATTTTGATCGGCACTTGTAAAGCCATTTGGTCCCGTCCAAGAAAAGTTGTAATCTGTTGCAATTGTTCCACCAATTACCTCAACATTTATAATTCCTGTTGATGCTCCAAAACAATAGATATTCGTTTGATTAAGAACCGAAATAACAAGTAAAGGCGGTTCTGTTATTGTAAATGAAAGTGTTTTTGGTCCACAATTATTTTCATCAGTAACGTTTACGATATAATCTCCCGGACTTAAATTTTCCAAATCTTGTGTGGTTGAAAAAGGCGAGTTATTTTTTGTCCAGATATAAGAATAAGCTCCTGTACCACCCGAAACTGAAATATCAATAGCGCCATTATTACTTTGAAAACAACTACTATTATTTTGACTAATAACTGAAATCAAAATATCATCGGGTTGCGTGATCGTGTAAGAATTTGTAAACGGACAATTTCCTGCATCTTCAATTAAAATCGTATAATTTCCTGGTTCTAAATTTGAAATAGTACTTGCTGTTGAAGTAAATCCGTTTGGACCAGTCCAAGTAATTATATAGGGTGCAATTCCTCCCGAAATATTTGTAGCAATTGAAGCATTACTCACTCCAAAACAAGTATTATTGGTTACCATTATATTGGGATCAATTGCTGGATTAACCGTTATGATTACTGTAAAACTATCACCTGTACAAACTCCTGAAGTTGGCGTAACGGTGTAAGTAACCGTGGCCGGATTTGTGGTATTGTTTAGTAAATTTTGACTGATTTCTGTTTGAGGCGTCGATTGCGCCGAAAATCCTGAAATGGTCCCAACAGAATTTACGACAGGTAATGTCCAAGTGTAAGTTGTACCTGAAGGAATTGAATTTCCATTTCCATTCAAAGGAATTATTGCAAAAGAATTATTACTGCAAATAGTTGCCGTTTCAGCAACAACTATTGGAAACGGATTAACCGTAATCAAGGCTGTATTTGAGGTAATAATTTCACATCCTCCTGACAAACTCGAAAACGTTATACTGCTGTAATAATAAATAGTTCCTACCGTATTTGTTGGCGGTACATAAGTTGCGTTTGTGGCATCATTAATTGCAGTACCAGTTGTATTATCATTTATCGAATTTGAATACCATTGATAGGTTGGCGTTCCCGTTCCATTAGCATAAGTAACCGATAAATTTGAAGCTACTTGATTCAAACAATATGAATTTGATAACGGTTGAGCGTTAATTGTTGGCGAAGGATTAATAATTATTGAAGCCGTATTTGAAGTTACATTACAACCTGAACCACTCGCTTGTGTAATCATACAATAATAATAAATGGTTCCAACC
>NZ_RQVR01000040.1 GCF_003865365.1 Flavobacterium macacae
ATTGGTTGGAAGTGTTTCCACAAATGTTGGAGCCGTCGTGTCTTGAACAGTTATTGTTTGGACGTGGGTTGCAGTCAGCCCGCAAAGGTCTGTCGCGGTCCATGTTCTTGTCAAGGTATAGCTTCCAGCGCATGTTCCTGGCGCAGATGTTTCAGAATAAGCAACTGTCGCAGTTCCGCAGTTGTCTGTCGCAGTCAAAATAGGAGCGGTCGGAACCGCTGAGCATTCTACCGTAATATTCGCTGGAAGTGCTTCCATAAATGTCGGAGCCGTCGTGTCCTGAACCGTTACAGTCTGGATATGAGTCGCAGTCAGCCCGCAAAGGTCTGTCGCCGTCCATATTCTCGTCAGGATATAATTTCCTGCACAGGTTCCTGGCGCAGTGGTTTCAGAATAAGCAACTGTCGCAGTTCCGCAGTTGTCTGTCGCAGTCAATGTCGGGGCGGTTGGAACCGCAGAGCATTCTGCCGTGATATTCGCTGGAAGTGCTTCCAAAAATGTCGGAGCTGTCGTGTCCTGAACAGTGATTGTCTGAACGTGAGTCGCAGTCAGCCCGCAAAGGTCTGTTGCCGTCCATGTTCTTGTCAGGATATAATTTCCTGCACAGGTTCCTGGCGCAGTCGTTTCAGAATAGGCAACCGAAGCAGTTCCGCAGTTGTCGGTAGCAGTCAAGGTCGGGGCAGTCGGAACCGTCGAGCATTCTACCGTGATATCTGCTGGAAGTGTTTCCACGAAAGTCGGAGCCGTCGTGTCTTGAACGGTAATTGTCTGGATATGAGTCGCAGTCAGCCCGCAAAGGTCTGTCGCTGTCCATGTTCTTGTCAGGATGTAATTTCCGGCGCAGGTTCCCGGCGCAGTCGTTTCAGAATAAGCAACTGTCGCAGTTCCGCAGTTGTCTGTAGCAGTCAAAATAGGGGCGGTCGGAACCGCAGAGCATTCTGCCGTTACATTCGCTGGAAGTGCTTCCACAAAAGTCGGAGCCGTGGTGTCTTGAACCGTTACTGTCTGAAGGTGAATCGTTGTGTTTCCAGAAGCATCAGTTGCAGTCCAAGTATTAGTTATAGTATAATTTTCTGGGCAGTTTCCGTTGGTTGTCGATGTAGTAAACGTTACAGTAGCGCTTCCGCAAGTGTCAGTCGCAGTCAATGTTGGCGCAGTTGGAACCGCATTACATTCAACCGTAACATTTGCTGGCGGTGTTTCAACAAACATTGGCGCAGTTGTATCTACTATATTTATGGTAACCGTTGCTTTGTCACAAACGTTTGGAGATAGAGCACTACATATTTGGTAAGTAATAGTATAAGTACCTGCGGCGATACCGCTTGAAATATTTACATTACCAGTTGAGCTAAAGTTTATGTAAGAATTAGTTCCTGATAATACAGTCAAATTTACTTGGCTAGAAGCATTCGTGTTAACGAAAGTCGAACCATAAGTATCGTTAGCTAAAATATTTCCTGCTACACCATTTACATTACAAGCAATTGCATTAAAAATGTCATTTACGGCATTAATCAATGGTGTATTTGTACAATCTAAACATCCAGGAGAAGGAGTACAAGTGGTACAAGGAGTAGGGTCGGAAGATTCATCTGTAGCTGGTGTTCCTGAAGGAGTCGTGCCCGTAGCAAGTGCCAAGTTATTTACTTGTCCTGCAGTAATATCTGCTTGAGTAATTGTGTGAACAGCAGTAAATGTTGTTGAATCTGTGGCCCCCACAACAAGAGTTGCAATTGGTCCGCCTGAAACTACAGCATTATTATCGGTCACAGTCACATTCGTTAAAGTAACGTTTCCTGTGTTTGTGATCACAAATGCATATGTAACAGTATCTCCAGCATTTGTAATTCCATCACCGTTATTGTCCACGTAAGTCCCATCCTTAGTTATTTTGATACTTGGATTTGAAGGAAGCTCAGTAGAAGTACAATCAGGACATCCAACAACTGGCTCACAAGTAGCACATGGAGTAGGGTCAGATGAAGTATCTGAAACTGGAGGACCAGCAGGTGGTGTTCCTGTTGCAATTGCAAGGTTGTTTACTTGTCCCGCATCGATATCAGTCTGTGTAACTGTATAAGTTGCTGTGAATGTTGTTGAATCTGATGCTCCAGCAGCTAAAGTAGCAATTGGCCCACCGATAACGGTTACAAGCGGATCAGTTACCGTAATATTTGTAAGAGCAATCGTTCCATTGTTAATTACTGTAAATGTATAATTAATGATATCTCCAACCGATACTCCAACCGGAAGACTAGAATCAACATAAGTTCCTTCTTTCAATAATTTGATGGAAGGAGTATATACAGGAATCGTCACTACCGCCGTATCGCAATTCGTCGGGTTTAATTTTTCGCAGATCTGGTAGGTGATGGTGTAGTTTCCGGCTGGAGTTCCCGCAGGAATTACCACGTTTCCGGTTGCAAGGTCGATTGTAGGAACCATGGCTCCGGCCGTGTTTGGCGTTGCAGGAGCGGTTACCGAAAGATTTACGTTAGAAATCAAGACCTGGGCACCGTTTAATGTGTCGATTCCGCTTCCGTTATTAGCGAAGATGTTTCCTGCGTTACTGTTTCCGCTCGCGCCATTATTTGAAGAAATGTTGTCGTCAACAGCATTTATCGCTGCTGCATAAACTGTCACTTTTACTACAGTAACATCACAGTTATTTGGATTTAATTTTTCACATATTTGATAAGTAATAGTGTATATATCAGCTGGAGTTCCCGCTGGAACAACAACTAATCCTGTTGTGATATCAATGTATGGTATTGGTGCGTTGTTGATAGCTGTAGCAGGAGTTACAACTGTAAGATTTACTTGAGAAAGTAAAACAGGAACTCCGTTTAAAGTATCAGGACCACCTCCATTATTTACAAAAATATTACCTCCATTTGTAGTTCCTACATATCCATTTACAGGAAACATAATGTCTGGATTAGCATCGATCACCGATGCTGATACAGGAATCGTAACTATTGCCGTATCGCAATTATCCGTTGCCGTTAAAACTACTGCAGTTGGTACCGCAGAACATTCAACCGTTACAT
>NZ_RQVR01000041.1 GCF_003865365.1 Flavobacterium macacae
TTGGCACAAGTAAAATTAGTGATATCTAAAGTCAAAGTTGCAATTCCACAATTATCAAAAGAAGCGTTGTTGATTTGAGCTGGAGTGATTGCTACCTGGCCATTTATTCCTAATTGAACAGTAATGTTTTGAGAAATTGCCGCTGGAGCAATCAAATCTTGAACAGTCACGATTGCAGTTCCTGTTGAAACATTTCCGTTTACGTCTGTTACTGTTAATGTTACAGTATTTGGACCAACATTGGCACAAGTAAAGCTTGCAATATCTAAAGTATATGTTACAATTCCACAGTTGTCAAATGAACCATTGTTGATTTGAGCTGGAGTGATTGTTGCTTGACCGTCTGCACCTAATTGAACTGAAATATTTTGTGTAATTACTGTGGGAGCCATTGTATCAGCTACATTAATAAATGCTGTTGCTGAAGCGTAATTTCCGTTAACATCAACTGCAAATAAAGTTACTGTTGTTGTAGTTCCGATTGAAGCACAGTTAAAGAAAGTCTGAGACAATCCAAGTGTTTCGATACCACAATTATCAAAAGAGCCATTATTTACTTCGGCTGTTGTCAATGTATATTCTCCGTTAGCATTCAAATGCACAGTAATATTTTGCGCAATTACCGTTGGAAGAATATTGTCTTCAACAGTTACCACTGCTGTTGCAGTCGAAACATTTGCGTTTATATCAGTTACGGTAAGAATTACAGTGTTTAAGCCTACGTTTACGCAAGTAAAATTAGTGACATCTAACGTCAAAGTTGCAATTCCACAATTGTCAAAAGAACCGTTGTTGATTTGAGCTGGAGTGATTGCTACCTGGCCATTTATTCCTAATTGAACAGTAATATTTTGAGTAATAACAATTGGAGCAATCAAATCTTGAACAGTCACGATTGCCGGTGCAGTCGAAATATTTCCATTTACATCGGTTACCGTCAATGTTACTGTATTTGCACCAACATTGGCACAAGTAAAGTTTGCAATATCTAAAGTATATGTTGCAATTCCACAGTTGTCAAATGAACCATTGTTGATTTGAGCCGGTGTAATTACGGCTTGACCGTTTGCATCTAACTGAACTGGAATATTTTGAGTAATAACAGTTGGAGCAATCAAATCTTGAACAGTCACGATTGCTGTTGCAGTACCAATATTTCCGTTTACATCTGTTACGGTAAGAATTACTGTATTTGGACCAACATTCGCACAAGTGAAATTCGTCACATCTAATACATAAGTCGCAATCGAACAATTATCTGTCGAACCATTGTTGATTTGAGCCGGAGTGATTGTAGCCTGACCGTTTGCATCTAATTGAACTGAAATGTTTTGAGTAACAACAGTTGGAGCAATTAAGTCTTGAACAGTCACGATTGCTGTTGCAGTCGAAACATTTCCGTTTGCATCAGTTATTGTCAAAATCACGTTGTTTGCACCAATATTGGCACAAGTGAAAGTCGTGACATCTAAAGTTGCCGTCACATTTCCACAATTATCAAACGAACCATTGTTGATTTGAGCTGGAGTGATTGCTACTTGACCATTTATTCCTAATTGAACAGTAATGTTTTGCGCAATCGCTGTTGGAAGAATAACATCTTGAACGGTCACGATTGCAGTTCCTGTTGCAACATTTCCGTTTACGTCTGTTACTGTCAATGTTACTGTATTTGGACCAACATTGGCACAAGTGAAATTAGTTGCATCTAAAACATATGTAGCAATTGAGCAATTATCTGTCGAACCATTGTTGATTTGAGCCGGTGTAATTACAGCTTGAGCGTTTGCATCTAACGGAACTGAAATATTTTGAGTAATAACAATTGGAGCAATCAAATCTTGAACAGTCACGATTGCTGTTGCAGTCGAAACATTTCCATTTACATCTGTTACCGTCAATGTTACTGTATTTGCACCAACATTAGCACAAGTAAAATTAGTGATATCTAAAGCATAGCTTGCAATCGCACAGTTATCTATCGAACCATTGTTGATTTGAGCCGGTGTAATTACGGCTTGACCGTTTGCATCTAACTGAACTGAAATATTTTGCGTAATTACTGTTGGAAGAATAACATCTTGAACAGTCACGATTGCTGTTGCAGTTGAAACATTTCCGTTTGCATCAGTTATTGTCAAAATCACGTTGTTTGCACCAATATTGGCACAAGTGAAAGTCGTGACATCTAAAGTTGCCGTCACATTTCCACAATTATCAAACGAACCATTGTTGATTTGAGCTGGAGTGATTGCTACCTGGCCATTTATTCCTAATTGAACAGTAATGTTTTGCGCAATCGCTGTTGGAAGAATAACATCTTGAACGGTCACGATTGCAGTTCCTGTTGCAACATTTCCGTTTACGTCTGTTACTGTCAATGTTACTGTATTTGGACCAACATTGGCACAAGTGAAATTAGTTGCATCTAAAACATATGTAGCAATTGAGCAATTATCTGTCGAACCATTGTTGATTTGAGCCGGTGTAATTACAGCTTGAGCGTTTGCATCTAACGGAACTGAAATATTTTGAGTAATAACAATTGGAGCAATCAAATCTTGAACAGTCACGATTGCTGTTGCAGTCGAAACATTTCCATTTACATCTGTTACCGTCAATGTTACTGTATTTGCACCAACATTAGCACAAGTAAAATTAGTGATATCTAAAGCATAGCTTGCAATCGCACAGTTATCTATCGAACCATTGTTGATTTGAGCCGGTGTAATTACGGCTTGGCCGTCTGCGTCTAACTGAACTGAAATATTTTGCGTAATTACTGTTGGAAGAATAACATCTTGAACAGTCACGATTGCTGTTGCAGTTGAAACATTTCCGTTTGCATCAGTTATTGTCAAAATCACGTTGTTTGCACCAATATTGGCACAAGTGAAAGTCGTGACATCTAAAGTCAAAGTTGCAATTCCACAATTGTCAAAAGAACCATTGTTGATTTGAGCTGGAGTGATTGCTACCTGGCCATTTATTCCTAATTGAACAGTA
>NZ_RQVR01000042.1:0-679 GCF_003865365.1 Flavobacterium macacae
CAACCGAAACAGGTGGTCAATTTGAACTGGAATTGGGTGGTCAATTTGACCGTTTTTTCCAATCTAATATTTAACTTCAAAAAATCGTCATATCAAACAATAATTCTCTATTAACTAAATTCCCTTAAATCTAAAAAATAAAGCCTTAAAACAATTAAAAATCAGCGTGAGCGAATGGGCAGTCACGACTAGTAACTTTTTTCCTGCTGCCTTTCCAAATCTCGCAAGAAAAATGCGAGGATTTTCCTTTGCATCAGGGCTAGCTAACAATTCATTTTAATTTTTGTACGCTTTTACAATAGTGCGCAACACAACTCCGCTACAAAACATAAAATGAATATGATTTAGAACTCCCAATATTCATAAATACATTTAAATCAAAAGCTCCGCAAACACAAAACGTTTTCCCAAACTTAAATTGAAGGCGTTTTACAGCGTTTATAATTACAAATAAAGACTTTGTGGTCACAGTAAAAAACATTCCTCACGCGTCAAAAAAAGCACCTATAAATCCAATAAAAAAAGGGAGGCCAATTGGCCTCCCTTTTAAAATATAATTGAATCAATTATTTCTTCACGATCAAGAACTCACTTCTTCTGTTTTGAGCATGCTCTTCTTCAGTACAGTTTTCTTTGCAGTCCACTTTAGGCTCGCTTTCGCCATACCCTTTTCCTGAAA
>NZ_RQVR01000042.1:689-2799 GCF_003865365.1 Flavobacterium macacae
GCTTGAAGGAATTCCTTTCGAAATTACATACTGAACAGTCGCTTTCGCTCTTCTATCAGACAAGTTTAAGTTATATTGGTCACTTCCTCTGTTATCCGTATGCCCTTTTGCCATAATAACAAGTTGGTCATTGTTCTTCATCACTTGAACCAATTTGTCCAATTCAAAAGCACCTTCTTGAGTAATATTAGACTTGTTGAATTCAAAGAAAATCTCTTTTAAAATAATCTCTTTTTCAGTCACGATAACATCAATCGGTTCCAAGTCAGCTGCAACATTCACAATACCGCCGTTTGTTTTAGCTACTGCAAAAGTATTGCTCTCATATCCATCTTTTGCAACTTGAAAAGAGTAAGCTTTGTTACAATCAACGTTATAAGAAACCATTCCGTCTTCACCGGAAGTCCTTGTCTCGATAACATTTTTCTTGTCATCTAAGATCGCAACTCTAGCTCCAGATAAAACAGCTCCAGTCTTTGCATTCTTAACTGTTGCAATCGCTTGAACTCCACAAACCGGATTTGCTTGATAGATCTTATCTTTTCCGGTCTTGTTGCTGGAGAAGAAACCGACGTTCTTGGTCTTGTTGAATGAGAAGGCGAAGTCGTCCTTAGACGTATTTACTGGCTCGCCAAGGTTTTCGGCCTCGCCTCCCTTTGAAAGGTCAACGCGAAAAATGTCAAGTCCTCCAAAGCCTTTCTTACCGTCTGATGCGAAATAAAGAATGTTGTCCTCCGTGATGAAAGGAAAGTTCTCATTTCCTTCTGTGTTTACCTTCACTCCCAAGTTCTCTGGATCGCCGTAGCTTCCGTCACCATTCACGGCAACTTTCCAAATGTCGTTTCCGCCAAGAGATCCCGGCCTGTTTGAGGAGAAGTAAAGCGTCTTGCCGTCTTTCGACAGGCTCGGGTTTCCTGTGGAGAACTCCTTGCTGTTAAACGGAAGCGCTTTCACATTAGCCCATTTATCGCCATCCTTGGTCGCCTTGAAAAGGTATACCTGGCCCACCTTGATGTCTTTTTTCTTGTCTTTCTCAAAATCCCCTTCCTTGAAGCTCTCGCTTGAGAAGTAGATCGTGTTGCCGTCTGCGCTCACGCTCGATGGACCATCGTGGAATTTCGTGTTCAACTCGCTTACAGCAACTGGCTCACTGAACGTGCCGTTGGCATTGTAAGTCGCCTTATAGATGTCAAGATAAGGCTCGTCGTTCCATCCGTAAGTCTTTCTTGACTTGTTTCTCGAACTTGTAAAATAAAGCGTGTTGTCGTCCGTAAGCACCGCTCCGAAATCAGAGTTGCCGCTGTTCAGACCAAGTGCCACCTCATCAAAAAGTTTCGTCTGGCTCTTCAGCTTGGGAACGTAGTTTGGGTCTTTCAAGAATGAAATCGCCCTTTGGTCACTTGGTACAAGCCCGGCGAATTTCTTCATCTGAACATTTGCCTCCTCATACCTTCCTTCTGCTTTCAGCATCTGGGCATACTTGAAATATGTCTCCGAATCCTGTGTGCTTTCTGTTGCCTTGGCATACCATTTGATCGCTTCCTTTGAATTGTAAACATTATAGTAGCTGTCAGCAAGCTGTCTGTAAACGTAGGCGTCTGACTTGCCTGCGTCCACCAGCTTCTGGTATTCAGTGGCAGCATCCACGTACTCGAACCTCGAGAAAAGCTTGTCCGCCTTCTCGCTGTCCTTATTCTGCGCCGCAAGGGACATCCCTGCAAGCAGGCTTAGTGTGATATATATTTTCTTCATTGTTGGTGTGTCTCTTTTAGGTTAGAAATATCTTGGTGAACGGGATACCTTCTTCGGGAAGTTCAAGTCGAAAAGCAGGATAACCTCGTGCGACGAAGGCGTGGTAACGTCTAGGTCAGAAACGATGTGGTCATAAGCATATCCTATTCTCAGGTTGGGCGTGATCGCATAGTTGACCATCGCTCCGAACGAATCATCAAGCCTGTAAGTCGCACCGATCTCGAATTTATCATTGAAAAGGAAGTTTGCTGACGCGTCAAGTGAGGCTGGCGCTTGGAAGGCAGACTTAAGCATTGCCGAAGGTTTGAACTTCACGCTTTCTGAAAGCTGGAAGACATAACCTGCCGTCAGGAAATAA
>NZ_RQVR01000043.1 GCF_003865365.1 Flavobacterium macacae
GAAAAATGCGCTCTAAATTCTTTTGCCACTCCTTGCTCCACATATTCTACTCTAAACCAGTAGTCAGTCGAAGGAAGCGGGCTTCCGTTCATAGTTCCGTCCCAGCCTTGGCTATCCGCAGATGGGCTCAGTTGTTTGATCAGTTTTCCGTAGCGGTCAAATATATAAATTTTTGCGTTAGGTTGGTCATACAATCCTACAATATTCCAAGTATCGTGGATTCCATCTCCGTTAGGTGTGAAATACTTAGGGTATCCAATTAGGAATACTTCTTCTGGTCCCGTATTGTCGCAGCCTCCTAAAACATCCCTTACTTCAATGGAGTGTTCCCCTCCTTGGCTAACACCCAGTGGAACGTCATAGAACACATTGCTCGACTGCCAAGCACCTCCGTCAAGGCTGTACTCGTACTGGCCGTAACCTGCGGTGATCACGGTGATCGTCTGACTATCTGTAAACGCGTTGGTCACTTGGATATCAGTGATTACCGCTGCACCAGATCTGGTGATCACAATTTCTTCCCTTTCAGAAACGCAGCCCGTAGCCAAATTGGTAACAATCAAGCCATAAGTAGCCGTAGCACCCGCGATGGATGTTATCGTATACGTTGGGTCCGTGCCTACAAGGTCTGCACCAAGGTACCATTCAAATGAATAACCCGGATCTGTACTATAATTCGTTGTAAGAACTACAGGAGAGGCCGTCCCGCTGACAAAGTCCACGCAGATGAAACCGTTGTTGTCATCCGTGATAACTGGTTCCGGAAGAGGATTTACCGTAAGGATAAATTCTTCTATCGCCGGACATCCCGTAACCGAAGTCGTATTGATTACCAATGCATATATCGTCTGGCTGAAAGCCGTAAGGTTCGTGTAGGTCGCCGGATCTACAATCGCATTGCTGTAAGTCGTCGTCGGACCTTCTGCGATATCCAGATTCATCAAAGCCTGGTCATCATAATAATGAAGCGTGTATTCTGGACCTTGCGTGCCAAGTATTTCTGCATCAAACTGCGTAAGGTCGAATTCATAGAAGCCGTCGTTAATACCGTCGTCATCGCAAGTCGTGATCCTTGGGTCGGCATCAAGGATTTCTCCTGCTGTCGATCCGTTGTCTGCGATAAGCATAACGCCCACCGTATTCACGCATCCGGTTGTCGTATTGACAACTCTTACGAATACTTCCTGCTGGTTGATCGTCGTATTGGTGTACTGGTCTGCAAGCGCGCCCGTTCCTGCCTGCGCTTCTGCAAGCGTAAGGTGGTAGCTGAACGTGAAGCCTGCAATGTCTTGGCCTGCGCCAAGCACATCTGCATTGCTATCAGAAAGCGTGAACACCGCAAAACCGTTATTGCTCTGCTGGCATACCGCATTCACCACTCCTGGGTTAACCACAGGAAGCGGATTCACAATCAGTAACTGCTCTACGATAACGTGGCAGTTCTCTCCATCAGAACCCAACTGTGAATTCATCACGTGAATGTATATAATACCTACACCTTCATGTGCCGTAGGATCTGGAATCTGGTTGCCGTCCGCATCATAGTACTCAAATATCAGATTAGGGTCGCCGTCTGACAGGTAAGTCTCGTTTACCGTAAGGTCAAAAATCTCTGTGCCGTTAGGCGAATCCACGTTGTCACACGCCACAAGAGGCGCAGGATCCGTATTAGGCGTTGGAAGCGGAAGAACTCTTATGGTAAGGGTCGTCGTGCTCACACATCCCGTAGCCGCATCGGTAACGGTAACAAAAAGAGTATAAGGGTTGTTCGTACCCGGAATGTCTCCGTTAGAGAACGATTCTGGAGTAGCGATCGCATTTCCGCTCTGCACATCGGCAAGGGTAAGAAAGTACTGAACTGAATGTCCGGCCGTATTTCCAGTTATCACCGCGTCCATAGACGTAAGATCGAAAACTGCAATATTATCTTGGAACGATTCTGTATTGTCACATACCGAAAGCTGGTAGGCCGGAGCCAGTGCCAGCGGCGTATTGATCTCAAGCTCGAAGCTTCCTACCGTGAAACAGCCTGTTACTGTATCGGTAACACGCACCCAGATTGTCTGGCCGTCGGTTCCCGTATAGTTTTGAGGCGTTACAATGGCACCGGTACCTGCTTCTGCAGCCGCAAGGGATGCGTAGTAGCGTACCGTATAAGGACCTGCACCTGTTTGGGCGTCAAGAATCGGTTGGGTCTGCTGGGTAAGGTCTACCGTATGGATACCGTCTTGGTTGGTGTCGCATACCTGGATAGGTTCAAGTTCTGGCATCTCTGGAGACGCTTTCACCTCAAGTTGCATTGCCACAACGCTGAAACATCCCGTAACCGTATCCTCTGCTCTAATGTATAGTGTCTGCGCGAAAGCATTCACGTTAAGGTATGGAGAGACAAGAGGAAACACGCCGTC
>NZ_RQVR01000044.1 GCF_003865365.1 Flavobacterium macacae
TTTGTATTTTCGGATTTTTATCAAAGCTTACAGCGTGTGTCCTGCTCATGCAGGGCACACACACACGCTACAAGCAATTTGGGCATTTGGCTTAATGGAAAAATTAGTTTGTATTTGGAAGATTTGGCAAATCCGAAAGTTAACGCTGATTTAATCCCAAACTGCTTGTAGCGCGAAAACGTTAGCGGCAAGCGGCGAGAACTGCGTAAATTAACATAAATATCATACCCATGACTAAATTTTTATCCTTACTTATATTCTTTTGTGTAATTAGTATCAACGCACAAACAAGTTGGGACACCAAAGAACAGTCCTACATCGGTGGTGTTTATATTGTTGGCTTAATTGATTTACAAACAGAAAAAATAAGTGATTTAACTCCGAAAGGTAAAGATGTTGAAATTATTTTTGACCCATTTTATGATACATATAAAATAACATGGAGTCAGGAAAACGGTTATGTCGAGTTTTACTTAAAGCCTGATCAAAAAGTAAGCGGCGGCACTATATATAAAAATGTGAACGCAAAAAATGGTACAAAAAATGTTTTTTTTATTCATAATTATCTGAAAACTGAAAAAAGACTTATGTTAATGACTGTTGAACCATTTACACAGAATAATAAAAATTATAAAATTGCTTTTATTTTCGACGATCTAAAACCCACATCATAATTCCGCCAGCCGCTAACAGCGTTTATGACGAAATTGCTGATTTTCAGTTAAAAGAATGTCTTTTTTCACTAAGTTTGTTCACGGTAGCAGAAAATACTCTGCTCCTTTTTCCGCAACTTCGCATACACGCGAAACGTTACCTGCAACCTTGCCTAAAAAGACGGAATTTCAAATAAATTAACATCTAATCAAAATAAATCAAAATGGCTAAATTTAATGGGACAATTCAAGATTTTGAAAAATTCGTAGGTCCGAGATTAAGAAACATTGTTCAAACTTCAATTGCAAGAAAGTACAAAAAAAATATTGCAAAATGTCAATTTGATGATTGTAGTAATTTAGAAAATTTGGAAGCTGCACATATTCATGGAAACGATAGAAAATCATTAATAAAAAAATCATTAGCTGAAAATATCGTTGACGATAAAATAGTTGATTTGGACTTAAATCTATTTGAGCAGAAATTTGTTAAACTACATTATCCATTAGAAAAATCATTTTTAATTCTTTGCAAGGAATGTCACAGAAAATATGACAATATTACCGAAAGTATAATTATCGAAAATGTAATTGAAAATATAGACGAAAATAATTTACTGATTGAAGAGGAACAAGACAGTAAATTCCCTAGAATGACATTAGACATTGAATTAATTCCAAACGATACTTTAGAGTTTAAAGAATTATTACTAAAATATAAAAGTGCTTATATGTCTATCTTTTATAATGATGGTACAAAAGAAATTAAAGAATGGAATGCGTCAAATATGAGCGAAAAATCAGATATTATAAGGAATTTGAGAAGCAGACCAGATTTTAGACAAGGTAATTGGCAAAAATTGAATATAAAACGTGTTGAAGTAGAAATCAATTATTAGCTCTATGTCAAATTTAATTTTTTATCAACTCAAAGGCACAATGTTTCGTTCAAAAGGAAACGAAACAGATTTAATCGAAGTAAATGAAATTTTCGAAGATGAAAATCCTATAATAGCACGAGAAAAAGCATTTAACGTATATCAAAATTATATTGATGTTTTTCTACAAGGAAAGGAAAAAGAATACATTTCATATGAGCAAACTGTAATTGAGCTAAAAGATTTTACAAGTTCTTATAAAAGAGAATTTGTGAAACTTGGAAATGAAATTATTGACGAAATTGATGTTGATTTTGACAAAGGTTTAAGTATTTACATGGTTTATGAAAATAGTCCCATTTACCAAACAATTGAAGGAGAAAAAATCTATGAAAATAAATTATTAATCCATTTTATAGAAAATAAACTAAGTGATTTAGTTTGGAATGTTTTAGACAATTTATTTGAAGAGTTTAAAGTTTATGAACTGAACAAATATAATTTTAAAAACTACAAAATTGAAATAGAAACTGCTGACCCATTTAGTAATGAAAGTAATGTAAAAGATTATCTAAAAACACCGATAGATTTTTACAGAATCCTAATTATCTAAAAAAAGGCAGCAGGTAATCGAGTAGACGGCTCCGCCCCAAACGGAACGGAGTGCGCCTCTCAAATATTTATATTCAC
>NZ_RQVR01000045.1:0-845 GCF_003865365.1 Flavobacterium macacae
TTTAATTATATTCGTAAGGTACAAAATATCGGTAAGTGCTACCGAAGGTTTAGTTCAACAAGGGTTTGCCAAAAGCGGAGCTGAAGTGCTTCTATTAAACATTTCTGCAAGGTTCAATAGTAGTAATTCTATTGACTTTTGTGCTAAAAAACTCCGCCTTCGGCAAGCCCCGAAAACGTTATGTGCAACCAGCTCACGAAAACTATAAAACTGATTATCAATAATTATGACTCCAAATAAAGATTTAAAATTTTATATAAAATATTTTCTTCCTGGACTTGCTTTAATATTAACTTTAATTACTGCTGGTCAATTTTACTCATCAAAACTTAATGAAAATGATTTAAAAGAAGTTGTTGGAAAAGTTACGTTAATAAAAAAAGATAGATATAAACATCATAAATATACAGATGATCGAATAACAATTCATATCGAAGGACATTCTGAACCTTTTTATTTTTTTGAGAATAATATAAATTACTTTAATACTATTATGGAAAATGTAATTGAAGGCGAAATAATTTCCATTAAACATAGAACAAAATTGCAATCAATAATTGGGACTGGAAGCGAATTCAAAATATTTAAATTGTCAAAAAATTCAATAGTTCTTTACAACTTTGAAAACACAAAACAACATTTTTGGAATGTCGGTAAATTTTCATTTTGGGCTTCTTTAGGATTATGGATATTTTATATTTGGTTAAAAATAAAGTTTAAAACAAAAAAGGCAGCACATAACAGCTAAGGATTCGTTGGGCTTGAAAAGCCAACAATGAATCCCTGGTTGAACGGAACCGGTTGTGATTCCATCCCTATGGAGTTGTCGTAAAAGGTTTAGAAGG
>NZ_RQVR01000045.1:855-2066 GCF_003865365.1 Flavobacterium macacae
CAGTCCTCTTTTTTTATGAAGTAAAGTGGTCGATGGTTTTTGAGTGTTTTCCATCACTTTGTTGCATAAAACGCAGTTCGCTTTGATCCGTAACTGACGGTTAGCGGCCAGACGTTGTGCAAAGCTTTACCCCAAAAAACTGCATTAACAAAAAAAACAAAAAGTTCTAATTTTATAAGAACTTTTTTCATATCTTTGTACAAGAAATTTATTTATGGATATTGTAAACAAGAGATTACTAGAAAAAATAAAACATAAGAATAAAGGAAATATACCATTAGTTACGGCTATTAATTCATTAATAAACGATTTAGAAAAAAATGAATTCGAGAGTCAAACTGAACTCATAAAAATCAGACCGGATGCTGATTGTGTTCACAATGATGGTTTTTATTTTTTTAATATTAATGTGCATAGAACATTAATTTTAATAGAATTTGAGGAAAATGGCGACATTACAATCGTTTGGTGTGGAACACACGATGAATACGAAACCACATTTAAAAACAATAAAAACACTATCCGAAAATGGTTAAAAGATCGTGAGTGGATAAAATAATATAATTTACTATGAAAATCGAAACTTATAAAAAAATCATCCAAAAGGGTTCTATTTCAGACGAATTAGAATTCGAAAAAGCACTTATACTTGAAAGAAAACTTCGTTTATTAAGTGTCGATAATCCTGAATATAAAGAAGCAAGATTAAAACTTCGTCAAATAATCAAAGAATACGAAAAAAGCAACTGGAGTTCTGAATCTGAAATTACTGATGAAAAAATTAAGGAAAGTGATAATGCTGAGTTTATAGCAGAACAGGAAAGAATTTTTATTCTAAAAAGAAAAGAAATTATTAAGGAAAAATTAACTGATTTAGGTTTAAATCAACAAGATTTAGGCTCTATATTAGGTCATAACAAAACTTATATATCAGAACTGATGAATGGAATTAATCCTTTTACCCTAAAGGACTTAATAATTATTCATAGACTTTTCAAAATTAAATTGGAAAAACTAATCCCTACAACTATTCCACAAAAAGAAAGAGGAAGAATTAAAATGTCAATTTTAAAAATAAATAAACCTAAATTAAAATTAGACAAAAGAGATATAGAATTTGCCTAACAAAAGCTTCGCACAACAGCTAAGATTCGTTGGGCTTGAAAAGCCAACAATGAAGCCCTGGTTGAACGGAACCGGTTGTGATTCCA
>NZ_RQVR01000046.1 GCF_003865365.1 Flavobacterium macacae
GTGTATGACCAGTTTGGCAACCTAAGCTATGTGATTCCCCCTGAGTCATCAAGTCCTACAGTAGAACTGGATGGGTTGTGCTACCAGTACAAGTACGACTACCGAAATAGGCTGGTTGAAAAAAAACTCCCAGGCAAGCAGTGGGAGTTTATCGTTTATGATCGGCTTGACAGGGTAGTCGCTACCGGTCCTGCACTGTCTCCTTTTGATGGAAACGCTGTAGGTTGGCTGGTGACTAAGTACGATGAATTCCACAGGATAGTATACACAGGCTGGTTCAATCCGAAGCCAACATTCCGTCATATTTTGCAGGCGCAGCGAAATGCCACCAATAGTAATTTTTCTGAAAAAAGGAACAGTGGCGGAATGGTAGACAATATTAATATTGGTTATTCCAATGTTGCTTTTCCTACGAGTAGTTTAAAACTGCTTACTGTTAATTATTATGACGATTACTCCTTTCCTGGAGGCCCTACTAATTTTGATGCTGTAGAAGGAGAACCTGTTTTTTACAACTTAAGTGTCAAGCCTAAGGGTATGTCGACAGGTAACTGGGTCAGGGTTTTGAATGGCACTTTTTCAACTTTTTATTCTCTTTCTTATATTCTTTATGACGCAAAGGGCAGACCTATAAAAAATTACAAGCGCAATTATCTGGGAGGATATACCTCTGTGGACAGCAAGCTCGACTTTAGCGGCAAGACGCTCTATACAATCTCTCGTCACAAGTCCAACCCAGCAGTTTCCGAACTTTACCTTAAAGACAGCTACAGTTATACGGATCAAGACAGGCTGTATTCGCATGTCCATCAAATTGGAGAAAATGGGACGCCTGAGCTTTTAGTGAGGAACGAATATGATGAGCTTGGACAGCTCATTATAAAAAAGGTAGGTGGGACAGATCTTTCAGGACAGCATAGTCTCCAGCAAATTGATTACAGGTATAATATTAGGGGCTGGCTTACTGATATTAATAATATCAAGCAACTCGATATAGACTCTCAGCCCCGTGACCTTTTTGCCTTCAAGATAAACTATGAGAAAGTAATAAATGAAGTCTATGGAGCAGTCAAGCCGCTATACAACGGTAACATTTCCGAAACGTTTTGGAAGACTGAAAAAGATGGTGTAGAGCGCAGCTACAGCTACAGTTATGATGCCCTTAACAGGCTACGAAATGGTTTCTACCATAAGCTAGGGGTACACACGAAAGCTTACGATGAATCTGTTCTTACTTATGACAAAAACGGGAACATAACCAGTATGTTCAGATATGGAGGAACTGATTTTCAGAATTGGTACAATGAGCTAGACTATCTCGAGTATTTTTATCATCCACAGAATAAGAATCAGCTGATGCGTGTCTCTGACAATTGGAATAATTCAGAAGGTTTCTCAGATGGCAATAATCTTGGCGATGATTATGGATATGATGATTTCGGTAATATGATTAGTGATGATAATAAGAATGTGTCTAAAATTTATTATAATCATCTGAACCTGCCGATTAAAGTCGAAACTACTGCAATAGTGAATGATGTAGCCAAATCAATAAATTACGTCTATGATGCAGCAGGAACAAAGTTACGTAAACAGGTAGCGTGGGGCGCTGGACAACTTTATCCTGAAACGGACTACCTTGACGGTTTTCAATATGTCTGGGGTAAACTTGAATTTTTCCCAACATCAGAAGGATATGTGAATGTAAATAATGATGGTGAAGTTCCTATTTATTCCTACATTTACAATTACACAGATCACCTTGGCAATGTGAGGCTAAGTTATGGAGATATAAATCTGGATGGTATTGTATCTGGTGTGGAAGAAATTGTCGAGGAAAACAATTATTATCCTTTTGGGATGAAGCACAAGGGGTATAATGAAGGACAATTGGTCGACAATACTTATAAGTATAAGTACAACGG
>NZ_RQVR01000047.1 GCF_003865365.1 Flavobacterium macacae
ACACCACCGAGCGTACGGATCACGTACTCGGCGGTTCGCAAAGAGATGGGTTAAGTTTGATGTAAACATCCGTTAATGATTGATAGCTACGTTGTTTTAGGCGTTTCAAAGTAATGGTAGTACTCAAAATCGGACTCTGTGCAATTGCCCAGCCACCTTTGCGGGTGCGACTAAAAGCGTAGGCATGACCTTGGTCAACACCCAATCGTATGAGATTCTTTCTCTTCCTTTCGGGTTTTTTCCAATCATGCCAGATACAATACCGAAGTCGGTTTCTTAACCAGCCGTCTAAATCACGTAATTTGCCCATAATGCTCGTTCCCCGAAAATAGTTTAACCATCCCCGTTGTACTTCTTTTATTTTGGCTATACGCTCTTCGAGTTTGACTGGTACAGTTTTACGGCTGATGCTTTTGAGTCGTTCCTTGAGTTTCTTCCATGCTTTGTCTGCCACCGCCAGCTGATAGTCATTTTTGCTTCCTTTCTTGTAAGTAGACACAAATCCAAAACCCAAAATCGTGAAGTTCACAGGACGTCTAATCCCGCTTTTCTCCTCGTTGATGGTTAGTTTGAGCTTCGTTTTTAAGAATTTGGCAATTACTTTTGCAGTAGCTTTCGCCTGATTTTCGGATTTACAGTAGATACTAAAATCATCGGCATATCGTACGAATTTCAGTTGGCGTCTTGTCATTTCTTTGTCCAGTTCATGGAGCAGAATATTTGACAATAACGGACTCAATGGAGAACCTTGCGGAACGCCTTTTCTTCGTCTTTGCAATTTGCCATTGATCTGTATGGGTACTCGCAACCATTTTCGTATCAGGCGCATCGTGGTTTTGCATTTCACTTTTCGATACACCAGATTCAGCAGTAAACAGTGATCCACTTCGTCAAAGAAATTCTTCAAGTCAGTGTCTACAATGTAATTCAGTCCCTGATGGATATAATCCCTCGCTTGCCCAACAGCTTGTCGGGCGTTTTTGTTGGGGCGGAATCCAAAACTGTTGTGGCTGAATTCGGGTTCAAATAACGGTGCGATAACCTGCGAAACGGCTTGTTGCAACACTCTCTCTGTGGTGTTGGGAACGCCCAAAAGACGGACTTTGCCGTTGCCTTTGGGAATCTCAACCCCTAAAATGGGTTGTGGATGGTAGTTTCCTTTCCTAATAGCCTCGAGCAATTGCGGTTTCAATTGGGGAAACAGCATTTTGAGCTGAGCGGTTTTGATACCGTCAACCCCTGCGCTTCCTTTGTTGGAAACCACTTGCTCTAATGCCTTTTGCAGGTTGTAAGGATGTACTGTTCGTTCAATCATTTTGTTGTTTAATCAGTTAACCTGTTCTTGTTTTTCAGGGCTATCCGCCGTGACGGGTTCCGTAGAAAATTAAGAACCTCTTTGCGTTCAGTCCTTCCTTGGTTGTGAGACCTGTGCGGTATCTATTCGCAACTCGTTGCCACAAGTACTATGACTTCTGCTGACTTCTTGACCTAACCAGCCCGTGGTTGTCAAGACCTCCCCTGGTAAGAGCTTTTTCCTTTGTCCAATTCCTGCTGTATCTACATCTAATGGCTTTTGGTAATCTTAGGACGTTGCGTTGGTGTGGACGCTTATCCGCCATTAAATGCCTCTTATACAGTTTCTGTTCGTCAGTACCGGACTTTGTCGTTTCGCTTCCTTCAGTTCTGGCTTCACAGCTAACAACCTTGCGACGTACTAATGATTCGGATTTTCAATCCGCTCATAAGGGACTTGCACCCTCTGGAAAAATAACACGCTGTAGGATTTGTTTTCTAATCCGAAATTTGTATTTTCGGATTTTTATCAAAGCTTACAGCGTGTGTCCTGCTCATGCAGGGCACACAC
>NZ_RQVR01000048.1 GCF_003865365.1 Flavobacterium macacae
AACCGAAACAGGTGGTCAATTTGAACTGGAATTGGGTGGTCAATTTGACCGTTTTTTCCATCTTGGTGTAAAAATCTTGCATTTTATATTTTTTGTATTGGTTATAACATACAAAGATATTAAGAATGGTTTACGTTTCCCAATTGATTAAATTTTCAAAATATAATTAACTAAAAGTTAATTGAATACAATAAAAAAGACAGCGCGAAGCTGTCTTTAAATAATTCAAAATCACAGTACACCTTAATCTTTTGGCTTATGAATGTGAGGCTTTAAATCAGGATGCTTCGGCTTGTTGTCTGGGTTAACTCGCCTTCTCTCATCTGGTGTTCCATCTTTTTTGTCTGGTTTTGGACCAGGTTTAATTGCTTGGATTTGTTCCATAATACTTTCTTTAAAATTTATTTTTGGCACTTTGCCAAAGCAAATTTATGAGTTCATCGAATATGATAATTACGGTTTTCCGTAAGTATCAAAAACTGTCTGAGAACAGCTGTCAACTTTTCTCTAAGAGAAGGATATTCAAAGATTGACCTGTATGTGTTTATTAAATATTTTATTGTTGAAGTCTTACCTGAGTTCTGAGAAGCCATAATTAATACTGCTAATCTCATATAGTTTTAATTGGTTTTTTTTTGAAATCTTCTTAAGTAAAAGAATGCAGTCGATAGTGCCACTGTACTAACAATGTATCCTGCTAATTTAGTTAAACCCATAACTTCAAGTGTCGCATTGTCGGGATTTAATTTGTCTCCAATACTATTAGCCCAATTTTCAAAATGCAAATAAGCTGACAGCCATACACAGAATAAAACTAAAACAACATTTATTATGAAGAACTGGTATTTAACATTATAGTTTTTTGCTATCAATACGTTAACTATGGAAAGATACAATGGCAATATTAAAATTGTTGTCAAGCTTTCTATTGTTGTCGCCAAAGTGTTATTATCGATATTTGTACCCCAGATAGGCTTAATAAGTAAGTGTACCACATAGGTTGATATTAAGCTTATCAGAAATACAAGTCCCCAATATTTTATTTGCATTTTATAATTCATTTTATTGTCTTTTTACTGAATCAGTTGGAATTATTTTATCTTTATTGTTATCCTCGATTTCTTTGAATCTTTCATTAGGTCTTGGGTCAAGTGTTTTTGAAGGAATTCCAAAAATTTGAGCAGCTGTACTTGTTTCATTGTAGCCTGGGTCTAAACCCGCTGCTTCTAGTCCGTCCGACACTGCATCTCCACAATTTGAACACGCAGCACTGTACCAACTTCCTGCAGATTCTTCTGTAGCTGCTTTTGCAGCTTCATCTTGCTTTTCTGTTGTTTTAAATCTTACATCTTGGGTATAACCTCCCAAATTACTATCCTCTTTTTGAGCATCTCTAAAGGCATCAACTGTTTTAAATTCTTTTATTAAAGGTTTTAAAGCTGGACCTCCTGTCAGTTCGTTAGAATATGCAGCCTCTTTGTTACGACCTTCTTTGGAAATAAATGTCCATCCTGTTTTGTCACTTCCTACTAACATTGCCATATGACCATAGCCTCCTGCTCCTTTAGGATTATTCAACACAATAATATCACTTGGTTTCATTCCGTCAGGGTCAACAAATCTTAAGGGATTGTCGAATGCATAAACATATGGAGAATATTTTCTCATTTGTTCCGATAGCGGGTCAATATTCATCCACCTTCCAATCGCAGGGTCGTAATTCCTTGCCCCATAGTCGTACATGTTAAGCCCCAGCTCGTCTTGGAACTCCTTGCCGTTGTACTTATACTTATAAGTATTGTCGACCAATTGTCCTTCATTATACCCCTTGTGCTTC
>NZ_RQVR01000049.1 GCF_003865365.1 Flavobacterium macacae
ACCGAAACAGGTGGTCAATTTGAACTGGAATTGGGTGGTCAATTTGACCGTTTTTTCCAATAAATATAATAATTAAATGTTTTATTACTTTCAGTTTTTACTCTCACCCAATAATAGTTTTTATCATTTTCTTGTGGTGATTCTACAATTCTTATTTCAGTACGATTTTTATTCTCTGGAAGTTTATCTATCAAGTCAAAAATTTTATTTCTGTTTTCATTGTCAGAATCACAAATTTCGAAACTTGGATTTCCAGGCGGAAAATAAATTTCATTGAGAAGTTTTGGATTGCTTTTTTCAAGTTCTGCAAGTCGATTTACAGCTAATTTATAATAAGCATAATGTTTTATACGCTTGTCTTGTTTTATTGAATCGTATACTTTTAGCGCTTGTATTTTTTCTCCAATACTTTCATAATAGTTTCCAAGAGCATAATCATATATATAAAAACCTTTTCCACCAATTTTGTCAATATATAATTTTGCTTTTTCATTATCTTTTAGCTTTATGTAATTTGCTGCTAAGCCAGCAGCTTCATCTCCATAAATGTGATCATCAAACTCTAACTCTTTAATGGATTCAGAATACCTCTCAAGTTTATAATACAATTCTGCTTTAAAATAGTGTAATTGTTTTTCAACACTTGATTTAATTTGGGATTTATAATTATCTTTTTCACTCTTATATACAAGTAATAAACTATCAATTTTCAAAATTGTTTTTTCAGGATTCTTTTCAGAATATGTATATAAATTTATCAATTGCTTTTCGAATTTTACATATTCTGCGTCAACTTTATCCATTTCTTTGTGCAATTCCATATGACTTTCATCTTCCGTTGGTATTGGATTTGAATTTTTGCAAGAAAAAATTGTCAAAGAAATTAATATGATAAAAATTGATTTCATAAGTTGTTTTTATTTCGTTCGGCATAAATGGCTTATAACGGTCTCGCGCTAGGCGCAGTCGCGGCCAAAGCGGACCTGAGTACTTTCGGCAAGATAATTATTCTTCGTAAAAGAGAGCTCCAATTTACCTGAAAATCAGTGACTGCTCTTAGCGTGTGTTATAAGCTGTGCCTTTTACTAAATTCGTGTATGCCAACGCCAATATAATGATTTGAAAAAAGATAGTATACGATTAAAATAATTGCCAATACTAAGGCAAGTATATTTCTTTTATAAAAAGTTAAAGCAAAAACTCCTACAAGGCCGCTCACTAATATAATTCCTTTAATCAGATACGGCTTTAAAGACATTTGAACTAAATCTTCTGGAATTAAAGGATTAGTTAGATTGAGTTTTGTTGAATAATATTGAGCGAAAGTTGCACCGGCAAACAATATAACCAAAGATATACAGGCGTAGATAATTCCCTTGATCGCTTTTGACTCATTATATTTTTCAATTCTGATCATTTCAATATATTGGGTTAGTTTCTTGAGTCTGCGTTGGCATAGCTTATAACGTTTTGGCGCTTGGCGCAGTGGCGGATTTCGGAGCACAAAACTGTCAATACACCACAAAAGTTGGTGCGAGGTAGAATGTTCAATTAACCACGTCACCCGCCATTGAGCCAAACGCCTGTGTGTGCCCTGCATGAGCAGGACACACGCTGTAAGCTTTGATAAAAATCCGAAAATACAA
>NZ_RQVR01000005.1 GCF_003865365.1 Flavobacterium macacae
AAAAGTTTTTTCCCGCTTTGTTGGTTTTTCTGAAATCACAGGCCTTGTTTGCTGGAAATGCCGAGGTATAGCTATATAGTCTTGAGTGAAGATGGGCGGACGGAAGTTTCTAAAAAAAAACGGAAAGATCCCTGAAATAGACCCGACCGGAGGGAAAAGCCTTCCCGCCTGCCCCTATGGCAGGCGCGAAGCTTTGGAAGGAACGGCGGGAATGGCATATCCTGATAAATGAATGGTCTTTCGCTTCTCGAAAAAATGCTATTATATAAAAGGTGTATGAATTTATAGTATACATATATATTGTATGTGTTTTAAGAATCCGCTATATTTGCGCTCATAAATTTTATAACATGATAAAGATTACGTTACCCGATGGGTCAGTTAAAGAGTTTGCGCAAGGCGTGACTCCGATGGATGTTGCAAAAAGCATTAGTGAAGGATTGGCAAGAAATGTTATTTCGGCGTCTTTCAATGGAACTACTGTGGAAACCGCGACCGAACTGACGACGGATGGATCACTCATATTATATACTTGGAACGATAAAGACGGGAAGAAAGCTTTTTGGCATTCAACTTCTCACGTTATGGCGCAAACCTTAGAGGAATTGTTTCCTGGAATTAAACTAACGCTAGGGCCTGCAATTGAAAACGGCTTTTATTATGACGTAGATTTTGGCGATCAAAAGATTACTGATGCCGACTTCAAAAAGGTGGAAGACCGCGTTCTGGAGATTTCAAAAGGAAAGTATGAATTTAAAATGCGTCCGGTTTCAAAAGCGGAAGCTTTAGAAGTTTATAAGGACAACGAATATAAGACGGAATTGATTTCAAATCTGGAAGACGGAACGATTACTTTTTGTGATCACGCTGACTTCTTTGATTTGTGCCGCGGCGGACACATTCCGAATACAGGAATCATCAAGGCTTTTAAAATCATGAGCGTTGCTGGTGCGTATTGGAGAGGCGACGAAAAGAACAAGCAGCTGACCCGTGTTTATGGAATTTCTTTCCCTAAGCAAAAAGACCTGGCAGAATATCTTGAATTGCTTGAGGAAGCAAAACGCCGTGACCACAGAAAACTTGGAAAAGAATTAGAATTATTTGCTTTCTCACAAAAAGTTGGTCAAGGTTTGCCTTTGTGGCTGCCAAAAGGAGCGGCTTTGAGAGATCGTTTGGAACAATTCTTAAAGAAAGCCCAAAAGAAAGCAGGATACGAGCAAGTAGTTACGCCACATATTGGCCAGAAAGAATTGTATGTTACTTCAGGACACTATGAAAAATATGGAGCAGACAGCTTCCAGCCAATCACCACACCTGCCGAAGGAGAAGAGTTTTTATTGAAACCAATGAACTGTCCTCACCACTGTGAGATCTACAATGTAAGACCATGGTCATACAAAGATTTGCCGAAGCGTTATGCTGAATTCGGAACTGTTTACAGATACGAACAATCAGGCGAATTGCACGGCTTGACTCGTGTTCGCGGGTTTACTCAAGATGATGCGCATATTTTCTGTACGCCAGAACAATTGGATGAAGAATTCAAAAAGGTAATTGACCTTGTATTATATGTATTCGGCTCTTTAGGCTTTGAAAACTTTACAGCGCAGATTTCTTTGAGAGACCAAGAAGACAGAGCTAAATATATTGGTTCAGACGAAAACTGGGAAAAAGCCGAAAATGCAATTATCAACGCCGCAAAAGACAAAGGATTAAATACCGTTGTTGAATATGGCGAAGCAGCTTTCTATGGTCCGAAATTGGATTTCATGGTCAAAGATGCCTTGGGAAGACAATGGCAGTTAGGTACGATCCAAGTGGATTACAACTTGCCAGAACGTTTTGACCTGACTTACAAGGGTTCAGACAATGAATTGCACCGTCCGGTGATGATTCACAGAGCGCCTTTTGGCTCGATGGAACGCTTTATAGCTATTTTATTAGAACATACCGCAGGAAATTTCCCAATTTGGTTGATGCCAGAACAGGCTATTATATTGTCTTTGAGCGAGAAATATGAAAAATATGCTAAAAAAGTTTTAGATTTGCTAGAAAATCACGAAATTCGCGCCCTGATTGATAACAGAAACGAGACGATTGGTAAGAAAATCCGTGAGGCTGAAGTACAAAAGTATCCGTTTATGCTGATTGTAGGCGAAGAAGAGGAGAAAAACAATACGATTTCAGTTCGAAGACACGGACAAGAAGGAAAAGGAAATATTACTGTTTCTATCGACGAATTTGCTTCCATTGTCAATGAGGAAATAAAAAAGACATTAAAAACATTTACAGTTTAACTTAAATTTTAAGGCCATAGCAATAAGAAACAACAGAGGTTACCAGCCTCGAGTAGAAAAAAAAGACGCACACAGAATTAACAATTTAATTCGTGTTCCAGAAGTGCGCCTTGTCGGAGATAACGTGGAGCCACAAGTTTACAAGACTTCAGACGCTTTGAGAATGGCAGAAGAGCAAGAACTTGACTTAGTTGAGATCTCTCCAAATGCGGAACCTCCGGTATGTAAAATTATGGATTATAAAAAGTTCGTTTACATGCAGAAAAAGCGTGATAAAGAACTTAAAGCAAAATCTACTCAAATTACAGTTAAAGAGATTCGTTTTGGACCTCAAACTGATGAGCACGATTATGAATTCAAAAGAAAAAATGCCGAGAAATTCCTTAAAGAGGGTTCAAAGCTGAAAGCTTTTGTTTTCTTCAAAGGTCGTTCTATCATCTATAAAGACCAAGGACAGATTCTTTTGCTTCGTTTAGCACAAGATTTAGAAGAATACGGAAAAGTGGAAGCTTTGCCGGTATTGGAAGGAAAGAGAATGATCATGTTCATTGCTCCAAAGAAGAAAAGTAAGTAAGCAGCAGCCTGCTTCTAAAAAATGTAAGTAAGACAAATTAAATACACTAGGAAAAAATGCCTAAAATGAAAACCAAATCTAGCGCTAAGAAACGTTTTAAAGTTACTGGCTCTGGAAAGATTAAAAGAAAGCACGCTTTTAAAAGTCACATCTTGACTAAAAAATCTAAAAAGCGTAAATTAGCTTTGACTCACTCTGCCCTTGTTCACAAGACAGATATGAAAAGCATCAAACAACAATTAAGAATTATCTAATAAAGGCTTAAGGTAAAAAGTTCAAGGCACAGGGAAATCCCTAAACCAAAAACCATTACCCTAAACCCTAAGATATCTTTAGGTTAAAAAACAATTTCATAACCTTGGAGTACGGCCATTAAGTTCCTTTGATTAAATTCAGGACGCCTGCTACAAAAACACATTAAAATTATGCCAAGATCAGTAAATTCAGTTGCTAAAAGAGCAAGAAGAAAAAAGATAATGAAGCAAGCCAAAGGTTTCTTTGGTAGACGTAAAAACGTTTGGACAGTTGCTAAAAACGCGGTGGAGAAAGCCATGGTTTATGCTTACCGCGATAGAAAGCAGAACAAAAGAAATTTCCGTGCATTATGGATTCAACGTATCAACGCTGGAGCTAGATTGGAAGGAATGTCTTATTCTCAATTCATGGGGAAAGTAAAAGCTAACGGAATCGAATTGAACAGAAAAGTTCTTGCAGATTTAGCGATGAACCACCCAGAAGCTTTCAAAGCAGTACTTAATAAAGTAAAATAAACGTTTTATAAATCTATTTGTCTTACTTACATATAGAAAATCCATCTCGAAAGAGATGGATTTTTTGTTTTCTATTATAATTGTAAGATCGATGAGCGGATTCAACATATTCAAAAATTCCTTCCTTTGACTTCTGAAGAAGCAGAAATCATGCTGTCTTTTTTTAAAACGGAGCATTTTAAGAAGAAAAAAATCATATTAGAAGAAGTAGAGATCTGTTTGCTTTGAAGTCAATTTTAAATGCTACATTTCGTACTTTTATCAAAATAAATTAGACAAACATGCCGATTCCAAAGAAGATACTTTCGAGAAAAGACGAAATAACTGCCGATTTTTTCAAACTCACAGACACGCATATCGACAATTTATTACAGGGAAAAGTCAGTCATAAATTTCACGCAAGCGATTTTGCAGCTTTACTTTTCATACATCCAAGGCATTTGTCCAATACTATAAAACTCACCACAGCAAAATCTCCTTGTGACCTTGTTGAAGAACGAATCATTAAAGAAGCAGCATGTTTTCTAACCGAAACCAAAATGCCAATTGCCGAAATTGGCCAAGTCTTTTGCTATGACGAGCCAACAAATTTTACCAAATTCTTTAAAGGAATGACCGGAATTACACCTTTACAATTCCGGAAAAAAGCAATTGCATTAGTATAAAATTCTGAAGAGTACACCATTTTTGAAAAGCCTTCCTATCCTAACTTTGTCAAATGACAAAGAATAAAATCGCATTAGTCACTGGCGGAAGTCGTGGATTAGGAAAAAATACGGCATTAAGTCTTGCTAAAAAAGGGATTGATATCATTCTAACATACAAAAGCAACCAGGCTGAAGCCGAAAAAGTAGTGTCAGAAATACTTTCTCTTGGACAAAAAGCCATTGCTTTTAGGTTAGACACAAGCGATACAAACCAGTTTGACAGCTTTTTTGACCAAATAACAACGTATTTGGAAAAGAAAACAGGAATAAAAAATTTTGATTATTTGGTCAATAATGCGGGTATTGGAATTTACAAATCATTTGAAGATACTACTGAAGAAGATTTTGATACCTTATCAAACATACAGTTCAAAGGTGTATTTTTCCTAACCCAAAAAGCATTGCCTTTTCTTAATGAAGGCGCAAGTATTGTAAATATTTCTACTGGTTTAACACGTTTCAGTTTGCCTGGTTATGCGGCTTACGCTTCTATGAAAGGCGCAATTGAAACCCTGACAAAATATCTTGCAAAAGAATTAGGCTCAAGACAAATTAGAGTAAATGTTGTTGCTCCAGGTGCAATCGAAACCGATTTTGGCGGTGGCGTTGTTCGTGACAATGCACAGCTTAACGGATTTATTGCTTCGCAAACTGCTTTAGGGAGAGTTGGATTGCCTGATGATATTGGAAGTGTAGTTGCCTTTTTATGCAGCGATGATTCTAAATGGATTAATGCGCAGCGAATTGAAGTTTCAGGAGGACAATTTCTGTAAAACAATAAGCTGACAAATCAAAACACCCGATAAGTAACTTATCGGGTGTTTTTTTATTTTTATAAAAGTATTTTTCTAATTGAAAACCGCTGACTGTTCTCCGTCAAAACTGGCATAAACCATACTTGGATGCGAATCTTGATGGTAAATATTTCCTTCTTTGTCAATAGCAATTGCTCCAGCAAAACCGTCAAAAGGTTTTAATTCATTAAATGTTTTTTCAAAAGCTTCTTTCAAAGAAAATCCGTCAGTGACGCGCGTTACAATTTTTGTCGCCACGGCACCACTTACAATATCTTCCCCTACTCCAGTCAAACTTACACCGCAAAATTCATTGGCATAATTTCCGGCAACAGTGGCAGAATCAGAAATCCTTCCAGGAATTTCAAATCCTTTTCCGCCCGTTGAAGTGGCAACAGCAATTTTTCCATCTTTGTCTAAAGCTACGCAACCGACAGTTCCTGTTCCAGATGAAGCTAATTTCGCTTCATATTCTGAACGTCTTTGTGGAATTTCAGTAGAAAAAACCTCAAAACCCTGTTTTCTGGCAAAGTTAGTTGCACCGCTTCCTCCTAAAACTTTATCGTCAAAATCTAATAAAACTTGAGCCACCTGCACCGGATTTTTTACTTCCTCAATATTAATAACGCCACTCATTTTATGCGTGAAGCCATCCATCAAAGAAGCGCTCATCCTGATTTTTCCGTCGCTTTGAATTTGAGAACCGATCCCGGCGTTAAATAATTCGTCGTCCTCCAATTGTGAAACTGCAAAAACCACCGTTTCTAAGGCCGAATGTGTCTTTAAAAATTCATAAGAATCTTTCGCAATTCGCACTAAAGCATTTTGCTTTGCGACCTTGGTTTCGTGACTTGTGGAAGATTCAGAGAAAAATCCACCGTGAATTATTATTTTCATTTTACTGTTTCAGGATTTTTATCAAGAAGATCGACCTCATATTGTGAAGACTGAATGTACATTTTATTTGTTTTCAAGTCATAAGTATCGTATTTGCTCATCACATGCACGACCAAATTATTGATAGAAACGGGTTGGCCCAGTTCCACCTGTGTCAAATTTGTATCTTTTATTTGCCTTCCGTCAACTAAAATTACCAATCCAGAACCAATGGCTTCCATCTTATTTTCAATAATCAACAAACCTGTATCTTCGCCCAAACCGATTCCAAGAACCTTTGGATTCCCAACAACCGCTTGAAACAATCGGCCGATTCTGCCTCTTTGCACAAAATGCGTGTCAATAGTTACATCGTCAATCAAACCTAAACCGCTTGTGATTTTCACTTCTCCTTTAAGCAAGGCTTCAGAACTGCTGCCTTGATAAATCATATTATTGGAAGCTGCAGCTGCACCGGCAGAAGTTCCGGCATAAACAAAATCTTCATTTCTATATTTATCTAAAATAATATCGTGCAGTTCGGTTCCTCCCAAAATTGAAGTCAATCGCAATTGATCACCACCGGTAAACATCACGACATCAGCTGCTTTTATTCTAGCTAAAACTTCTGGATCTGTTGCTTGCTCTCTTTTTTCAATATGCAAAACGTCCACATTGGTCGCATTTAAAAACTGAAATGCCTTGACATATTCAGGACCTACTTCTCTTGGTATTTTTGATGCTGTCGTAACAACTTCTATTCTTGACTTTTCTTTGTGTTTTGACTCTAAAATCAGCCTTTTTAAAATTCCTGTTTCGAAGAAATTTAAATTGTTTGCCACATTTATGTCAAAACTGGCTTCTGTAAAACTTCCTTTATCTACAGCACCGCCGATAATCATTAATTTTCCTTGTATATTCATTTTAATTGGAATGTGAATTCTGTAAAAATAACTAAAAACTTAAAAACACCGCCGATAACATAATTATTTTATAATATATTTATAAGAAGTTTTTTGTATGGAAATGCATTTTAAAATATTTAAAGAAATATTTTGATTATAATTCTAAAAAAAACATTTTTAACTTCTGAAATACTATTTTTTTTAACTAAATTTCTAAATTATATTAATTCATTCCACCAAGTGTATAAGCCACTTAAAAAGCATTCATTTTCAGATACTTACACAAAAAAAATCCAAAAGCAAACCCATCAATTTATGAAAATATTAAAAGTACAAGCCTTACGTGGCCCAAATATCTGGAGCGTACAGAGAAAAAAATTAATCCAGATGCGTCTGGATTTGGAAGAAATGGAGCAATTCCCAACCAATAAAATTGATGGTTTTGGAGCAAGAATTGAAGCAATGTTTCCCACAATGTATGAGCACCGCTGTTCTGAAGGTGTTCCGGGTGGATTTTTCTCAAGAGTTGAAAGAGGAACTTGGATGGGGCACGTGATTGAACATATTGCTTTGGAAATTCAGACTTTAGCCGGAATGGAAACTGGTTTTGGAAGAACCCGTGAAACCAAAACTTCAGGTATTTATAATGTAGTGTTCAGTTATACCGAAGAAAATGTCGGACTTTTTGCTGCAGAATCTGCTGTGGCCATTGCCGAAGCTTTGATTGCAGGAACCGAATATGACTTGGAAGCGGACATTCAAAAAATGCGTGAAATCAGAGAGCGCGTCCGTCTCGGGCCAAGTACGGGTAGTATTGTTGAAGAAGCCGTAGCCAGAGATATTCCTTGGATCCGTTTAGGAACAAATTCCTTAGTACAATTGGGTTACGGTATCAATCAAGTTCGTTTTCAAGCAACAATGACTGCAAAAACAAGCAGCATTGCCGTGGATATTGCTTGCAACAAAGAAGAAACAAAACGAATGTTGAGCAATGCTTCCATTCCTGTGGCTGGTGGCGATATTTGTATGGATAATGAAGGTTTAGAAGAAACAATTAAAAAAATCGGCTTTCCAATTGTGATCAAACCTTTAGATGGAAACCATGGAAAAGGCGCTTCTATCAATGTAATGAATCTGGAAGACGCAAAAGAAGGGCTGATTTATGCCCAAAAATATAGCCGCCGCGTAATCGTAGAAAAATTTATAACCGGATTTGATTTTAGAGTTTTGGTTATCGATAATAAAATTGTTGCGGCAGCACAAAGAGTTCCTGCTCACGTAAAAGGAAATGGAACGAATACCATTCAAGAATTAATTGATACTGAAAACGAAGATCCACGAAGAGGTTATGGTCACGAAAATGTATTAACAGAAATTACTGTTGATCGCGACACCACTGATTTGTTGGAAAAAATGGGCTACAGCTTAGAAACCATTCCCAGAAAAGGTGAAATTGTATATTTAAAATCGACTGCCAATTTAAGTACGGGCGGGACTTCTGTAGATGTGACTGATATGATGCATCCAGAAAACATCTTTTTATCTGAGCGAATCTCTAGGGTAATTGGCTTGGATATTTGCGGGATCGATATAATGGCAGAAAATTTAACACAGCCTTTGAATGAAAATGGCGGTGTTATTTTAGAAGTAAATGCGGCTCCCGGATTCAGAATGCATTTGGCTCCGTCAGAAGGTTTGCCCAGAAACGTTGCTGCGCCAGTAATTGACATGCTTTATCCTCCTGGAAAACCAAGCAGAATTCCGATAATTGCCGTTACCGGAACCAACGGAAAAACGACTACAACACGACTTTTAGCACATATTGTAAAAAATAACGGTTATAAAGTAGGCTTTACCACTTCAGACGGAATCTACATCCAGAACCACATGATGGAAAAAGGAGATACCACCGGACCTGTAAGTACAGAATATATTTTAAAAGATCCAACTGTTGAATTTGCTGTTCTAGAAACCGCCCGTGGCGGCATTCTTCGTTCTGGTTTGGGTTTCAGCCGTTGCGACATTGGAATAATAACCAATATTACTGCAGATCATTTAGGTTTAAATGATATCGACAACCTTTCTGATTTGGCAAAAGTTAAAAAAACGGTGGTACGTAGCGTCAAAAAAGACGGTTGGGCCGTTTTAAATGCAGATGATGCGGAATGTATAAAAATTGCTCCTGATTTAGATTGCAATGTCGCTTTTTTCAGTATGGACGAAGAAAACCCTTTGATCAAAAAATTAGGAAAAGAAGGAAAAATTGTTGCTGTTTACGAAAATGGATACATCACAATTAAAAAAGGCGACTGGAAAATAAGAGTTGAGAAAGCGATGCACGTTCCATTGACTTTAGGCGGAAAAGCCCGATTTATGATTTCAAATGTTTTGGCGGCCACCTTGGCTTCTTACTTATATGGATTCAAAACCGAAGACATCAGCCTTTCATTGCAAACATTTATTCCGAGTGTGGCACAGACTCCTGGAAGAATGAATATTTTTGAGTTCAAAAAATTCAAGGTTTTGATCGATTTTGCCCATAATCCTGCTGGCTATTTGGCAGTAGAAGATTATTTGAACAATATTGAGGCGACTAAAAAAATCGGAATTATTGCCGGAGTCGGTGACAGGCGCGATGAGGACATCAAAGAATGCGGTAGGGTTGCCGGAAGAATGTTTGACCATATCATCATCCGCCAAGAAAAATATTTGAGAGGAAGAACCGAAGAAGAAATCATTGATTTAATTCTTGAAGGAATTGAATCTTCTGGAAGAGATATTACGTATGAAATTATTCCGAAGGAAACCGAAGCCATAAAGCATGCCATAAATAGCGCCGAAGAAGGTTCATTTATTACCGCTTTGAGCGATGTGGTAACCAATGCCATTGAAATTGTACAACGTTATTTGGACAAAGAAAATGAAGAAACGTTGAGTTAATAGTGAAAATAAAAAAGGGCAATTTTAAAAATTGCCCTTTTTTATGTTTTCAATTTCTTTTTCTTCGCTGCCGGAAATAATACATTATTTAAAATCAACCGATAGCCCGGAGAATTGGGATGCAGGTCTAAAACCGTTGGCGCATCACCCACTCGATGCTGGTAATCTTCAGGATCATGACCGCCAAAATAAGTAAACATTCCTTTTCCTTTGGTTCCGTGAATGTATCTTGCTTCATTATTCACTTTATTTTCGCCCATTACCAATACATTTGACTTAATTCGATTGCTGTCAAAAGAAGTAGTCTGTCCCATAAATCCTTTGATCAATTGCGTATGATTTTGACAAAGCATACTCGGAATCGGGTCCCATTTTGCAGAATAATCCATCAGGGTAAAATAATCTTTATCTGGCATAATCATTCTTTTCATGGTCATGTCAATATCTGAAAATTCATAAACTATCGGATTTCGTTCTAAAATATAATCTTTAAAAGCAAAGCTGTTGTTATAATCAATTTTTGATTGGTAATTCCCTTCGCTTTCGTCGCCATCAAACATCGGTTCGCAAATATCAACACCTTCGGCCGCCAAAGCAATATCAAAACTGTCCGTTGCCGAACACATTGCAAACATAAAGCCGCCACCGATTACAAAATCCCTGATTTTTTTCGCTACCGCTAATTTTTCTTCGGACACTTTGCTGTAGCCTAACTTTTTAGCCAACGCTTCTGCTTCTTTTTTTTGCTCAATATACCATGGCGCATTTCTGTAAGCTCCGAAAAATTTTCCATATTGACCCGTAAAATCTTCGTGGTGTAAATGCAGCCAATCGTATAAAAGCAAGCCGTCTGATAAAACTTCCTCATCATATATAGGAGTAAATGGAATTTCTGCATACGTCAGGACCAAAGTCACGGCATCGTCCCAAGGCTGTTTTCCTTTTGGAGTGTAAACTGCTATCTTTGGCGCTTTTTCAAGAACAACAGTTTCCATATTTTGTGACGGACTGCTTATTTCATCCAAAATAGAATTGGTCTGGCTGTCTGATAAAAGTTCAAAATTGACACCTCTGATCTGGCATTCTTTTCTGATTTCTGGAGCATCGGGCAGAAGAAAAGAACCACCACGGTAATTCAAAAGCCAGCTTACTTTAAATTGCTTTTCTAAAGACCAATACGTTATTCCGTAGGCTTTTAGGTGATTTTGCTGTGAGCTTTCATCCATCGGAAGCAATATAAAAGAAGCCCAAGAAGGAATAGAAACTAAGAAAAATAAAAATATATAAGATAATTTTTTACGCATTCTAAAAATTTTTAAGCGTCACAAATTGTTGATGCTCTTGTCAAAGATAACGGTTTTTGACAATGTAAATTATAAAAATTAATCACTTAAAATAGAAAAGGGGTCTAATTAGAAAAAAGATTCCCATATTTTTGGAAATAAAAATATAATCGTAATATTGCAATATTAAAATATTAGTATGGGAGCCTCAAAAACAGAACACTTTACAGCACACCAAAACCAAATTGCTACAATAGCCAAAGCATTAGGACATCCTGCAAGAGTCGCAATAATTGAATATTTATTAAGTGTAGATACTTGCATTTGTGGTGATATCGTAAATGAACTGCCATTGGCACAACCCACCGTTTCACAACATTTGAAAGAATTGAAAAACGCTGGACTTATAAAAGGAAGCATCGATGGAAATGCTATTTGCTACTGTATCGATGAGCATGCGTTTGAGATTCTTAAAAATTATTTTTCAATGATTGTTACTTCAGCAGCAAAACAAAAATGTGGTTAGGATTTTTTAACTAAAAAATATCGCAATATATAAATTAATAGAATTATGAAATTATCCCAAATTAAAGAGATTTTGCCAAATTTAAAAAATGTAGTATTTCAATTGGAAAACGGAAAAATTGTACCCGAACATTTTCACGTGACCGAAGTAGGACAAATAACTAAAAACTTCATTGACTGCGGTGGCGTAATTCGCAAAGAAAACGCTGTAAGCTTCCAATTGTGGAACGCTGACGATTTTGAACACCGGTTAAAACCGAAAAAACTGTTGAATATCATCAAGCTTTCCGAAGATAAATTGGGTATTGAAGATTCAGAAATTGAAGTGGAATACCAATCAGAAACTATTGGGAAATATGATTTAGAATTCGATGGGAAAAATTTTATTCTAAAAAACAAAACGACAGCTTGTTTGGCACAAGATGCTTGCGGTATTTCTGAAAATAAAATTACAAAAAAATCTTCTGATTGCGCTCCAAATTCAGGTTGCTGCTAACATTAAAAAAATCATCATGTATCCAAAATTGTCTGAAACTATAGATTACATAAAATCTTCTACTATTAACAAAAGCCGCAAAGAGATTTTGCAACCTTTAATAGACTATATCAAACAAAATAAAAACTTGCCCACAAATATCAATTTTATTTGCACTCATAATTCTAGAAGAAGTCATTTGTGTCAAATTTGGGCGCAGGTAGCGGCAGATTTTTATGGCATAGCTGAAGTAAATTGCTTTTCTGGCGGGACTGAAGAAACAGAACTGTTTCCGAAAGTTGCCGCCACTTTACGAGAGCAAGGTTTTGAAATTGAGAAAATATCCAGTCAATCAAATCCTGTTTATGGAATTAAGTTCGGCGAAAATAATTTGCCCATCATTGGGTTTTCAAAAAAGTACGATCATTTTTTTAATCCGGCTTCGAGATTTGTTGCAATTATGACTTGTTCTCAAGCTGACGTTGGCTGTCCATTTATTGCGGGCGCTGAAAAACGCATTCCAATTACATTTGAAGATCCAAAAATTTCAGATGGATTACCAAATCAACACGAGGTTTATACCAACCGTAGCTTAGAAATTGCTTCTGAAATGTTTTATGTTTTCTCACAAATTAAAAAATAAAGAATGCAACCAAAATTAAAATTTTTAGACCGATACCTTACCCTTTGGATATTTTTGGCGATGGCAATTGGCATTGGCTTAGGCTATTTATTTCCAGAAATTTCAAATAGCACAGATAAATTATCCTCTGGAACTACAAACATTCCGCTAGCCATCGGATTAATCTTAATGATGTATCCGCCTTTGACAAAAGTCGATTATTCTTTGCTTCCGCATGCTTTTAAGGACAAAAAAGTGATCAGCATTTCATTATTATTGAACTGGATTATAGGTCCGATTTTAATGTTTGCGCTGGCCATTTTATTTTTACGAGATGAGCCTGATTATATGATCGGTTTAATTTTAATTGGCTTGGCAAGATGCATTGCTATGGTGATTGTGTGGAACGATCTAGCCAAAGGAAATAGAGAATATGCGGCAGTCTTAATAGCTTTAAACAGCATTTTCCAAGTTATAAGCTATAGCTTTTTTGTATGGCTTTTTATTAATTTCCTTCCAAAAAAGCTAGGTTTGGCAAATTTCAATATTAATGTATCCATGCAAGATGTGACTGAAAGCGTCTTGATTTATTTAGGAATTCCTTTCTTAATGGGATTTTTAACGCGATATATTTTAGTAAAAACTAAAGGAATTGAATGGTACAATCGAAAATTCATTCCGAAAATTTCACCGATTACCTTATACGCATTGCTGTTTACCATTGTTCTGATGTTTAGCCTAAAAGGAGACAAAATCGTTGAATTGCCAGGGGATGTAATCAAAGTCGGTGCGCCGCTTGTCGTATATTTTGTCATGATGTTTTTGATAAGTTTTTTTATAAACAAATCAATGAAAGTACCTTATGATAAAAATGCCTCGATTGCATTTACGGCAACCGGAAACAATTTTGAATTGGCTATTGCGGTTTCGATTGCGGTTTTCGGCATCCATTCGCCGCAAGCTTTTGTCGGTGTAATTGGCCCTTTGGTCGAAGTGCCCGTACTAATTTTATTGGTAAAAATTAGTTTATGGTTAAAGAAAAAATATTATCCTTCAAATTAAATTGAGCAAAAAAAATCCGCCACTGGCGGATTTTTCTATTACAATTTCAACATTGGATCTCTTACTATCTCAATTAAAACGGAACATCGCTGTCATCGTCAATACTGTTCATATTGCTTCCGAAAGCATCATTCGCTGATGGAAGATTTTTGGTCAAGAAAGGCGCATCCATATTCATCTTTGACGGTAAATCATCAAAAGAAGTTCCGTATTCATCAAGATTGTCGAACTTACCGAGATTTCCGATGAACTTCAATCTTACGTTCTCCAAACTACCATTTCTGTGTTTGGCGATGATAAATTCAGCCTGGCCTTCTGTCGGCGAATGCTCATCATCATCCCATTCATCAATCTTGTAATATTCTGGACGGTAAATAAACGAAACGATATCGGCATCCTGCTCAATCGCTCCAGATTCACGAAGGTCAGAAAGCAAAGGCCTTTTGCTCGATCCACGCGTTTCAACCGCACGAGATAGTTGCGAAAGGGCAATAACGGGCACGCTTAATTCTTTGGCCAAGGCTTTTAAATTTCGGGAAATGGTAGAAATTTCCTGCTCACGATTTCCGCCACCTTTGCCGTTGCCGCCCGCAGTCATCAACTGGAGGTAATCGACAATAATTAATTTGATGCCATATTGCGATGCCAGACGGCGTGATTTTGCACGCAAGTCAAAAATTGAAAGCGACGGCGTATCATCAATATATAAAGGCGCTTTTTCTAAGTTTTTTACTTTGATGCTTAATTGCTCCCACTCGTGTTTTTCTAATTTGCCCGTTCTTAATTTTTCAGAAGAAAGTCCGGTTTCCGAAGAAATCAAACGTGTAATCAACTGCACTGAAGACATCTCCAGTGAAAATAAAGCAACCGGGTGGCCAAAATCAATGGAAATATTTCGAGCCATCGAAAGTACGAAGGCCGTCTTACCCATACCCGGACGTGCCGCAATAATAATCAAATCAGAAGGCTGCCATCCTGAAGTCACTTTGTCTAATTTGTCAAAACCTGTGGCAACACCGCTCAAGCCTTCTTTTCCGGCAATTTCTTCAATTCTCTTTTTTGCTTGGATTACCAAACTTTGAGCCGTTTCAGAACTGCGCTTGATATTTCCCTGCGTAACTTCATATAACTTTGACTCGGCTTTGTCAAGCAGGTCAAAAACGTCAGTGGCTTCATCATACGACTCTTCAATGATTTCTGAAGAAATTTTAATCAAGCTTCTTTGGATAAATTTTTGAAGAATAATCCGCGAGTGAAACTCAATGTGTGCCGAAGACGAAATCTTTTGCGTCAGCTGGATCAGATAAAAATCCCCTCCAGATAAATCTAATTTTGCCGTTCTTCTCAACTGCGCCGAAACTGTTAATAAGTCAACAGGCTGCGAATCGTTGAAAAGTGTGACGATGGCTTCAAAAATATGTTTGTGTGCGTCTTTGTAAAATGCGTCGGGCTGCAAAATATCGATTACCTCGTCCACCCCTTTTTTATCAATCATCATCGCTCCTAAAACGGCCTCCTCCAAATCGATGGCTTGTGGCGGGAGTTTTCCTTTTTCGAGATTGATTATCGTAGTTTTATCTACTCTAATGGGGTTTATATTCTTGAGATTTTCCATAGTGCGAAAGTAGCTAAAAAATAGAAAAGATAACTCTTGACTTGTTAGCTTGTTTTGTTTATAAGTAATGATTTTTTGTTGATAACCAAAAAAAAATCCGAAACCACAAGGGCTTCGGATTTAGTATCTGTCTGTAAAGAACTATTCTTTGAATTCGCCCATTTTACTGTATTTGTCCATTCTTTTGGCCACTAAATCAGCTGTTGATAAGTCTTTCAATTCATTATATCCTTTTAGGATGTATTTTTCAACGGCTGTGAAAGCAGTTTCTCTGTCATAATGTGCTCCACCAAGTGGTTCTGGAATAATATCATCGATCAACTTTTGCTTTTTCATATCAAAAGAAGTCAATTTCAATGCATCAGCAGCCTGTTCTTTGTATTCCCAGCTTCTCCATAAAATAGAAGAGCAAGACTCTGGAGAAATAACAGAATACCATGTGTTTTCCATCATGTACACTTTATCTCCAACACCAATTCCAAGTGCGCCACCAGAAGCTCCCTCACCAACAATTACGGTAATGATTGGCACTTTTAAGCACATCATTTCAAAGATATTTCTTGCAATGGCTTCTCCTTGTCCTCTTTCTTCTGCTTCCAAACCTGGATAAGCTCCCGGAGTATCTACTAAAGTCACCACAGGAATTCCGAATTTCTCTGCCATTTTCATCAAACGCAATGCTTTTCGGTAGCCTTCAGGGTTTGCCATACCAAAGTTTCGGTACTGACGTGTTTTTGTATTAAACCCTTTTTGCTGGCCTACGATCATAAAAGACTGGCCGCCAATCTTCCCTAAACCGCCAATCATCGCTTTGTCGTCTTTAAAGTTTCTGTCTCCAAAAAGCTCTAAAAAGGTATCGCCACATAAGGCGCGAACGTGATCCATCGTGTAAGGACGGCTTGGATGCCTTGACAGCTGCACGCGTTGCCAAGCAGTTAGGTTTTTATATATGTTTTTTTTAGTTTCTTCTAATTTCTTCTCGATTTGCTTGCAAGTATTAGACACATCAACATCTGATTCTGCTCCAATAATTTGGCATTTGTCTAACTGGTCTTCAAGTTCTTTTATTGGGAGTTCAAAATCTAAATATTCCATAGGACTTGTGCATTTTTATTTTTTAGTTCGAAATGCAAAGATAGAATTTTCATTTTTAAAGTGAAGCGAAAAATCAAGATTTATGATCGAGATAAAATTTTATCTTTTTGCTGTTTTTTGTATGACAAAAAAAAACATAAACAAAGATGATCTGCCCTACAAAAAAAAATTCTATTGACTTAAAAGGAGGTCTTTTTTTCAGAAAAGAGCCAGACATTCAAACCAATCTGTCTGTGTCCTTTCAGCTAAAAAATACAGGCGTAAGGAAATTAAATATCCCTGACAAAACCTACAACAATATAGGTTTTCTAAGCTTTAAATGGATTCCTTTTTAATGATTTCTTTTGGCTTTTTGTAGTTTTTTAAAACTCCGTTTAAGAGTACGGTTGCCAATATAATCAATGCGCCAATATAAAATCCAGGGCTCATTTGTTCTTTATCGCCTAAAATAAAATAGGCTAAAATGATCCCGTAAACAGGTTCCATGTTGGTAGTTAGCATAACGGTATAAGGCGACAATTTTTTCATCACATTCACAGAAGCCGTAAATGCGTAAGCGGTGCAGAGCGATGCTAAAACAATCAAAAGTCCCCAATCTCTTGCAGAAACGTCAAAAAACTCGGGAGTAAACTTGCGATCAAACAGCAAAAACACAGTGACAAAAGCGGCACCGGCTAAAAACTCATACAGCGTAATTACAGAAGGGTCATACTTTTGAATCAATTTCCCATTAAAAAGAGTAAATAAAACCCCCAGAAAAACAGAAAACAGCGCATAAGCCATCCCTAAAATATACTGCGTTTCGACTTGCATGATCATCAACAGGCCACCGATAATTATCAAACCAAAAAATACTTCGTACCAAAGCATTTTTCTATTAAAAAAAAGCGGTTCTAATATCGACGCAAAAAAAGCACCGGTAGAAAAAACAGCCAAGGTGATGGAAACATTAGAAACATTGATTGCCTTAAAAAAGAAAATCCAGTGGAGCGCGATCAACAAACCTACCCCAATTAAATGGGTAAAGGATTTAAAAGGAAGCCGCCAAGGCTTTTTTGTAATTAATACATAAAGAAGCATAAAAAGTCCAGCCAGACCCATCCTATACCACACCACAGCTTCTTCTTTAACCGTAATCAATTCGCCTAATATGGCCGTAAATCCCCAAATAAAAACAATTATATGAAGATTGAGGTAACTCTTTAAATTTGGATTATCTTTTTGCATTGCGAAGTAAATAAACAGCCAAGATTCCGAATACTATATTTGGAAGCCAAACTGCCAATAATGGAGGAATACTAGATTTTTCAGCTAATGTTCCGAAAATTTTATCAAAGAAAATAAAGGTAAAAGCAAGCCCGATACCAATGGCAAGGTTCATTCCCATTCCTCCTCTTCTTTTCATAGAAGAAACAGCAACAGCAATAATTGTCAAAATAAAAGCAGAAACTGGCAAGCTGTATTTTCGATACAAAACCACTAAATACGTATCAATATTGGAAGATCCCCTGCCATTTTCTTTCTCAATAAATTCATTTAGCTCGCCAACAGTCAATGTCTCTGCGATATAAATAACAGGCGTCAAATCTTCAAATTCGAAATTAAAAACCGTATCTTTTTTCTTTTCTGTCAGTAAAATATCATCCAATTCTCCCACTTTTCTCTTTGAATAATTATACAAAGTATAAGTGCTATCTTTTGGATTGTACTTAATTCTATTGGCACTTATCACAAAATCTAATTTCTCATTTTTAAATTTCTTCAGAGAAAAATCAAATGCCGTTTTCGAATTATCTACATAATTACTCACATAAATAAATTCTCCCGGATTAATTTCTCTGTAAACATTGCTTGTTTCCCGAGTTTGTTTATTGCTTTTCAAGTACTTGTACCTAAAATCATTAAATCCTTGACTGGCTTTTGGAACAATAAAAAATCCCATAAGCAAGGCAAAAACGGAAATGATTGTAGCTCCAATTAAATAAGGCCGTAAAAAACGAGTGAACGAAATTCCAGAACTTAAGATGGCGATAATTTCGGTGTTATTGGCCAATTTTGAGGTAAACCAAATGACCGATAAAAACAAGAAAATCGGAAATAGAAGATTGGCAAAGTAAATGGTAAAATGCAGATAATACAGAGCAACATCAGCAAACGGAACTTTGTTTGCCAAAATCTTGTTGATTTTTTCAGATACGTCAATGACAATCCCTATGGGAATGAACAAAAAAAGCATCACGAAAAACGTAGCTAAATATCTCTTTAATAAATATTTGTCAATTATCTTCATTTGAATCTTAAAGTCTTTTGTCCATCTGTTTCACCATCATTTCCTTCCAAGCACGAAAATCTCCGGCTAAGATATGTTTTCTTGCTTCACGAACCAACCACATATAAAACCCAAGATTGTGGATTGTGGCAATTTGTTTTCCAAGGTATTCGTTGGCTGCAAAAAGGTGGCGCAGATACGCTTTTGAATATTCAGTATCCACAAAAGTATGTGCCATTTCATCAATTGGAGAAAAATCATCTTCCCACTTTTTATTCTTGATATTGATGGTTCCGTGCGCGGTAAAAAGCATTCCGTTTCGGGCGTTTCTGGTTGGCATTACGCAGTCAAACATATCAATTCCCAACGCAATATTTTCAAGAATATTTATCGGAGTTCCAACTCCCATTAAATATCTCGGTTTGTCTTTTGGCAAGATTGCAGTTACCACTTCAGTCATTGCATACATTTCTTCTGCAGGTTCCCCAACAGAAAGGCCGCCGATTGCATTTCCTTGAGCGCCTGCATTGGCAATATATTCAGCCGATTGCTGGCGCAGATCTTTATAGGTGCTCCCTTGGACAATCGGGAAAAAAGTTTGCTCATAGCCATATTTATAAGGCAATTTATCCAAATGATTGATACATCGGTCTAACCAGCGGTGCGTCATGTGCATCGAGCGCTGTGCATAACGATAATCGCACGGATAAGGCGTACATTCGTCAAAAGCCATAATGATATCGGCGCCAATGGTGCGTTGGATTTCCATTACATTTTCTGGCGTAAAAACGTGGTAAGAACCGTCAATATGTGACTTGAACTTTACGCCTTCTTCTTTAATTTTTCGGTTTGAAGAAAGCGAATACACTTGATAGCCGCCAGAATCTGTCAGGATGTTTCGGTCCCAATTCATAAATTTATGCAAGCCTCCCGCCTTTTCCAAGATTTGAGTCTGCGGACGAAGGTATAAATGATAGGTATTTCCTAAGATGATATCCGGATTAATTTCTTCCTTCAATTCTCTTTGATGCACGCCTTTCACAGAAGCAACAGTGCCCACAGGCATAAAAATTGGGGTTTCAATAACGCCGTGATCTGTTGTAATTTTCCCAGCTCGTGCTTGTGTTGCAGGATCTGTATGTAATAATTCAAATTTCATGCTGTTCTTTTTATCACTTCCGAAGTTTCGGAATGGTGGCAAAGATAATTTATTTAAGATTTATGAATTGTGATTTATGATTTAATTTAACATCGATTTGAAATTGTGCAAGTTGAAGCAATTTATCACTCAAAATACCTCTTAAATTCTATTCCTTTTTGCCTTCTTTTTTATTTTGACAGATAAATTACAATTTAATAAGTCATTTTTTTAAAGTTTAAAAAGGCAGTACATTTATCAATTAGAAACAAAACAGATGAAAAAGACGAGCATTTTAGTATTCTTGCTTTTATCGATAACTACTTTTAGCCAAGAAATGAAAACAGATTGGGCCAATATTTCAAGATATGCTGAAGAAAATAAAAGTTTGCAAATTCCGTCAAAAGATGAAAATCGTGTCGTTTTTATGGGAAATTCAATTACTGAAGGTTGGAAAACCCATGATCCCGATTTCTTTTTGAAAAATAAGTATATCAATCGTGGAATCGGTGGCCAGACGACTTCGCAGATGGTAGTTCGTTTTCGTCCTGATGTGATTGCGTTGAAGCCAAAACTGGTAGTAATCTTGGCCGGAATCAATGATATTGCCCAAAATAATGGCCCGATTGAATTGCAGGATATTTTTGGAAACATCGTTTCTATGGTAGAATTGGCAAAGGCAAATAACATCAGAGTGATCCTTTCATCGGTTTTGCCTGCCAATGATTTTCCTTGGAAAAAAGGAATGGAACCCGCTGAAAAAGTAATTAAGTTAAATGCAATGTTAGAAAAATATTGTCTTGACAACAATATTGCTTTCGTGAATTATTATCCAAAAATGGTGGATTCCCAAAAAGGTTTGGATAAAAAATATACAAATGATGGCGTTCACCCAACGCTTGCTGGTTATAAAGTGATGGAACCTATTTTGCAAGAAGCAATTCTCAAAGTTTTAAAATAATCAGAGATTTTTCCAATTTTATCATGAGTTTAAGGAAATTAGGATTTTGATTTGGTAACTTTAAGTGAACCTAAAACCAGAAATTATGACAACTCCAGAAATTAATAAATCACAGTCGAAGTTAAAAAGAAACATTGTACTTTCTGTAATTTTCATCGCCCTCGGGATTTATTTGACTACAAAAAAAGCGAATGACAGCACTGATTTTAATGAAACAATCGTCGTGGGCGTTGGAGTCTTGCTGATTGTTGTGTTTTTATTGGTGATTATTTTGAGTATGAAGAAATTGAATAATTTTAAGGGAAAATAATTGTACTTTAAACTTGATTTTTACATTCAATTGAGATAGATTTGGGCAAATAACTAACAATTATGTAATTATTCCACCTTGAAGTTTAAAATATTTATTGTGCTTTAAGAGAAGCATGTTTCTTATTGCTTTAATTGAATTTGTTATTTCTTATTCTTGATAATATTTTAGAATAAAAAATTCAATTATGTGGAAAACCGTAACTATACTTTATTGATTTCTAATAAATTGCGAAAACAAATTCGCTATGATAGAGAAATCCATTCTTATTGAAAGCAGAAGTTCAATTACAACTAAAATTGGCAATTGTTTATTGAATCAGAAATTAGGCAAAGTACGATTCCTGTTGAAGTTATTGGAATTATCGTATTAGACAATCCCGAAATTTACATCAGTCTTCCAGCAATAAATCTTTTAATTGAAAATAATGCTTCGGTAATTATTTGCATGAAAAATCATCTTCCAATTGGAATGTTTCTTAACCTCAACAGTCATCACAAACGACGAACAGCAGACAACGGCACAAAATATCGTGTTTCTAATCTTTAATCAAACCACAACTTCTAGTAGCCCTACCTGAACAATTTTCAAACCATTTTATTGGTGATTTGAAAATTTTGAATGTAAATAGCGATTAAGTATAACTCTTCATTTCTTTGTCATTATATAAAATATCTGTAGTCATACTCAACCTTTTCTTTACTTTCAAGAAGTTTTCCTATCCTAGCAATTTGATTAGAAGATGATATTGTTGCTGGAAGTTGTGAGTACATATTTTTATATTTCTTCAAATTTATTAGTGTTAGATAAATTAATAAAATAAAAAACGCGATAAATGATTATAGAAACGTATTTCAGAAATTTATAGAAGAATTAATTTTTAAAGCGCTCATCTTTTCATTAAACAAGAAAGATGATGTAGAGTATAAATTTAGCGAAATCAAGTAAACATAGAATTGATGATAGGAATACTTGGACTAAGAGTGATTTTGTGCAGGTGAATGAAATAATTCCTTTATTTAATCAACAAACATAGTTATGTGGAACGCAAATGCTTTTTCCTTACAATTAGGACAATAATTATTGACCGTATTTAATTTTAAATCAAAATTATTTATTATGTTATTATCGTAATTATTTCCTTTTAAAATATCATCAGAATAGAATAGATACTTATTTGTATTCTTGTGTTCTAAATAATTTATATTTTCAAATTCTAAGGTTTCCTTATTAATTGCAGGAACTGGACAATATGTCTGATAACTATATCTTCCACCTCCGAAGCTAAACTCATTTGAAAAGCCACAAGATTTAGATTTAGATGCTATAATATTTCCCATATTTATCTGTTTATTCTAAAATTTGAACTCTACTTTTATCAAAGTAACATCGATTATTTCTGCTTGGAATTTTATTAATAATTCTTTCTTTGGTGTGATTTTAATAGTTCTAATTATAAATCATTTTCCAACTCCATATTTTTTTTTCTCTATTATAAGATTTCATGGCATTGCCTCTAAATTTCATTCCATCTTCTAATTTCAATTTAGTTACTAACGATGGATGAATAAATATATCATTTAAAAAACCAAATGGCTTTCCAGATTGAATTCGCACATTGCCATCCACTTCTTTTAGAAATTGTTTTTTAAAGTTATCGTCATTTATTTTCTTGGCTGTATAGAGTTGGTGCATACCTTCATTACTGCCACTTTGAAATCTTACTTTCATGGTTTCACCAATATTTACGTCTTTGAAAAATCGGTCGTATTTTAAGAATCCAAACTTTGATTCAGAAGCAATGATAGGCAACAAAATTTTCATCACTCATTTTATTTGAAGTACTTTCTGTAGAAACCGCATTCTTATATTGCGGTGTTTCTGCTAAAAATTTAATGAATTGCTCTTGAATTTGTCCGGTCCCAGAAACGTGAATAGCATCCACATTGGGCATTAGGCTGGCTATTTCTTTGAAAAATTTCTGCGTAAGCATTATTTCATGGTTGTTTGCTGCATTTTCATTAGAATTACCTTCGGGTCCAGCGTTATCTACTTGGCCTAAAACCACAAACTCACCGCTTTCAACATTTCTTCCGACTATTATCGCTTGATGCGAATCCATCCAAACTCCAAATTCTTTCTTGTTTTTATCTGACATTTTTTTACTTTTTCTTAAAGGTAAACTATCATTAATAGCTTTTTGGGAATTTGGGTTAAGATTGTGATTCGCTTCTATTAAATCTGGACATTTTATATATTCTATCAAAACAAAACTCTTCAAAACTTTATGAAAATCTAAAAATCCAATCCCTCAAAATCGAAATATCTGATTATCTTTGCGCTAGTTTAACTTTATCCTATAAAATGAAACCTAACACACAACAATTAAACAACTTAACTATTCAAGTGCGAAGAGACATTCTTCGAATGGTTCACGCCGTAAATTCTGGACATCCAGGTGGTTCCCTTGGCTGTACTGAATTTCTTGTAGCGCTTTATCAAAATGTAATGGACAGAAAGCCGGGTTTTGATATGGACGGAAAAGATGAAGATTTATTCTTCCTTTCAAACGGACATATTTCTCCTCTTTTTTACAGCGTTTTGGCAAGAAGCGGTTACTTTCCGGTAGCTGAATTGGCAACTTTCCGTTTATTAAATTCTAGGCTTCAAGGCCACCCGACCACGCACGAAGGTTTGCCAGGAATCCGCATGGCTTCTGGATCTTTAGGTCAGGGCATGTCTGTGGCAATCGGTGCCGCATTGACAAAAAAAATGAATAATGATTCTCATTTGGTGTACAGCCTTCACGGAGATGGGGAATTGCAAGAAGGCCAAAATTGGGAAGCAATGATGTATGCAGCCGCTTATAAAGTGGACAATTACATTGCAACGATTGACTTGAACGGAAAACAAATCGACGGGCCAACGGACGAAGTGTTGCACATGGGAAGCATCAGGGCTAAGTTTGAAGCTTTTGGCTGGGATGTTTTAGAAATTGAAAAAGGAAACGACATTGAAGCTGTAATTGCGGGATTGACTGAAGCAAAATCAAGAACAGGAAAAGGAAAACCAGTTTGTATTTTACTTCACACGGAGATGGGTAACGGAGTGGATTATATGATGTACAGCCACGCTTGGCATGGAAAAGCGCCAAATGACGATCAGTTGGCAAATGCTTTGACTCAAAATTACTGCGAAGGCGAAAGCGATTATTAATTTAGAATTGAGATGTGAGAATTGAGATGTGAGATTTTAAAATCCGCATCAATTCTCGATACTGATATCTCAATAATCAATACTACTAAATAAATGAAAAAATACACAAATACAGGAAATAAAGATACCCGTTCGGGTTTTGGAGCGGGATTGACTGAATTAGGTCAAAAGAATGAAAACGTGGTGGCACTTTGTGCAGACTTGATCGGGTCCTTGAAAATGGACGATTTCAAGAAAAACCACCCAGAGCGTTTCTTCCAGATCGGAATTGCAGAAGCAAACATGATCGGAATAGCTGCAGGTATGACAATCGGCGGAAAAATACCTTTTACCGGAACTTTCGCTAACTTTTCTACCGGAAGAGTATATGACCAAATCCGTCAGTCAATTGCATATTCTGATAAAAACGTAAAAATCTGTGCTTCTCACGCGGGATTGACTTTGGGAGAAGATGGTGCAACACACCAAATCTTGGAAGACATCGGTTTGATGAAAATGTTGCCGGGAATGACAGTAATCAACACGTGCGATTACAACCAAACCAAAGCGGCTACCATGGCAATTGCTGACCATCACGGACCCGTTTACTTGCGTTTCGGACGTCCGTCTGTTCCAAATTTCACTCCAGAAAACGGAACTTTTGAAATCGGAAAAGCCATTTTGTTAAACGAAGGAACTGACGTAACTATCGTTGCAACCGGACATTTGGTTTGGGAAGCATTGGTTGCCGCAGAAGCTTTAGAAGCAAAAGGAATTTCTGCAGAAGTAATCAATATCCACACCATCAAACCTTTAGACGAAGAGGCAATCTTGAAATCTTTGGCGAAGACAAAATGCATCGTTACAGCGGAAGAACACAATATTTTAGGAGGTTTAGGAGAAAGCGTTGCTAGAGTTTTAGCATTGAATCATCCAGCTCCACAAGAGTTTGTTGCCGTAAATGATAGCTTTGGTGAATCAGGAACTCCAGCGCAATTAATGGAAAAATACAAGTTGAACAACCAAGCAATTGTGGAAGCTGTAGAAAAAGTAATCAAAAGAAAATAAGCTCTTATTACTATAAATAAAAAATCCCGTTCTTAACAGAACGGGATTTTTTTATATCAACTTCACTTAATTTATTGACAACTAGGATCCAAGTGTTTTTTCAAACCACCTGTTGTTCCTTGACAATTCGGAATCAAATCAAAAGGATATTTATTTCCAAAAGAATCTGACGTTTCAACTTTTGTAGTCACTCCGTCTCCATCATCATCGATATCAATAAAATTAGGAACTCCATCTCCATCTGTATCATCGTCATAAAAATCACCGTTTCCGTTCAAATCTTCATCCTTTGATAAAATTCCATCACGATCGTTATCTCTATATTGTAATGCGTGTAAATTAACTGTAAAAGCCAAACAAGAATAGGCTGGAACTCCCGGAGAAGAGGAATTGTAATATCCTAAACCAGAAGGAATAAACATAACCGCAACACCATAATCTGTAAAAGCAGTATTTCCAGGGTTTGCAGGATCATCAGCAGCATTTCCTGTTTTGAATTCTGGTACAATATGCCCCCAACCAGAAACAAGTTGATCCAAAATAAACCAAACCGGATTTGGTCTGTTATCAAATTCCACACCGTCAGCGATCAAGTGCCCTTTATATGTTACAAATGTAGAATCCATCTTTGTTGGAGATTCACCAACACCTTCTCTAATTTTCAAATAATAAATTTTGTAATCAACTGGATCTTCAATTCTTGTACCAATACCATCTAGAGCCACATTCACTCTTGCATCATTTTTAACAATTTTGCTTTGCAATGGGTATTCTTCTTGATCCCAGATTGAAACTTCAGTACCACCTTCCTCAATCTTTGTAATAGTAGGAACAGGATTTCCATTTGCATCTGTAGTAACCGTCAAATAATGTTCTTTTAAATAATCTTCAATCGAAGCAATATCAGTGGAATACTGAGTGGCACGGTCTCTTGGCGGTGCTATTGAAACATTATCATCATCTTTTTTACAACTAAAAAAGAGAGTACTTGAAATTATTGTTAGCAAAAGAAACTTAATTCTGTTCATTATTCATAGATTTTAGAGGCGCAAGATACAATTTTGATTTATTTTTGTAAATAAATTAACGTAGATTTTCAGTTTTAGTATGAGAGTAGATAAATACTTATGGTGCGTTCGCTATTATAAAACCCGCAATATGGTTACCGAAGCGTGTAAAAAGAATCATATTACCGTGAATGGCCAAGTGGCAAAACCTTCTAAGGAAGTTTTCCCGACAGATAAAATAACTTTCAGGAAAGACCAAATTACCTATATAGTTACGGTCTTAGACATTCCAGATAATCGTGTGGGCGCAAAATTGGTTGACATGTATAGAAAGGACGAAACTCCGGCCGAATCATTTGAGCATTTAGAATTATTAAAACTTTCAAAAGAACATTATCGAAAACACGGTGAAGGGCGGCCTACCAAAAAAGACCGCCGTGATCTCGAAGATTTTGGTTCTGATATTAAAGAAGAAGATTCAGAATAATTCCATATAAAATAAAACAGTTTTTTATCTTTGGTAAAAATTAGCACAATGAGCAAAAATATCATTCTTAACAATCAAGAAATAGAGCACAAAACCAGAAGAATCGCTTATCAAATCTACGAAACCTTTGTAGAGGAAGAAGAAGTGGTCATCGCCGGAATTTCAAAAAGCGGTTATGTTTTTGCTGAAAAAATTGCCACTATGCTTTCTGCTATTTCTGAATTAAAAGTTTCGTTGTGCGAAGTTCATATTGACAAAAATAATCCGAGTAAAGAAATCACGACTTCATTAGATAAAAGCCAATATGAAAACAAAGGGCTGGTTTTGGTCGATGATGTCCTAAATTCAGGAACTGTTTTGGCTTACGGAATCCGATTTTTCCTTGATGTTCCCTTAAAGAAATTCAAAACGGCTGTTTTGGTAGACAGAAATCACAAAAAATATCCTGTAAAAGCTGATTTTAAAGGAATCTCTTTATCCACTTCGCTTCAAGAACACGTTCAGGTGGTTTTTGAGAAAGACGACAATTACGCTTATTTAAGCTAGCTTATCCACTATATCATTTACCACCTCTCCCACTGATTTATCATCTATGGAAATCTTATGCGTAGCCTGGTTGTAGTAAAAACTGCGGTCAAAAAGATGTTTTGCAATATATTCTTTCATATCTTCTTCACTTTGTTCCGCAATCAACGGACGGTTTTCTTTTATCGAAATCAACCTCCCATAAAGTGTCTCAATAGAACCTTTCAAATAAAAGGAAGCCACGTTTTCTCCCTTCAGCATTTGATGATTATTGGCATAACAAGGAGTTCCTCCGCCCAAACTGATGATCAATTTCTCGTCAGAAGCCATCAATTCTTTAAAAATTTCATGTTCTAATTTTCTAAAATAAAGTTCTCCTTTGGTGTCAAAAATAGTTTTGATCGACAAATTAGTGCGATTTTCGATAATTTTATCCAAATCCAGAACCTTGATTTTCGTTTTTTCAGACAACGATTGTGCAATTGTTGACTTTCCGGAACCCATATAACCTAATAATACAATTTTTGTCATTGAAATAAATCCTTAAAAATTAAGGTGTTAAGAGATAATTAAAAAAAAAGACAAATTTAAAGCAATTTTACTTGCAAAAATAAATAATAACGCCTTATATTTGCACCCGCATTCAAGGAAAGAAAATGACTCGATAGCTCAGTTGGTAGAGCACATCACTTTTAATGATGGGGTCCTGGGTTCGAGCCCCAGTCGGGTCACAAAATGACCAGTCATTTAAAAACTTTTCCTTGAAGCAATGACTCGATAGCTCAGTTGGTAGAGCACATCACTTTTAATGATGGGGTCCTGGGTTCGAGCCCCAGTCGGGTCACAAGAAAAGAAAGTTATTTGCCTTGGTAGATAACTTTTTTTCATTTTAGGCCACGTGGAGAAACGGTAGACTTGCCATCTTGAGGGGGTGGTGCTCGAAAGGGCGTGTGGGTTCAAATCCCACCGTGGTCACGAATAAATTCTTTAAAAGCAAAAAGGCGCCAAGTTTACTTGAGCGCTTTTTTATTGTAAAGGATTTTCAAAGCGGAGCTTTTTTGGGAAGGACGAAGTCAATCCCACCGTGGTCACGAATAAATTCTTTAAAAGCAAAAAGGCGCCAAGTTTACTTGAGCGCTTTTTTATTGTAAAGGATTTTCAAAGCGGAGCTTTTTTGGGAAGGACAAAGTCAATCCCACCGTGGTCACGAATAAATTCTTTAAAAGCAAAAAGGCGCCAAGTTTACTTGAGCGCTTTTTTTTTACCATTTTTTCTAATTAAGTTGGCCCTTATCTTCTCGTTTAAGATAAATTCACTACTTTTGTTTAAGAAATTTTAAAAAACAATGAACAGTATCAAAAGTGTTTTTAGCATCAAGGACTTAGAAAACCTTTCAGGAATCAAAGCGCACACCATTAGGATCTGGGAGAAAAGATACAATATCTTAGAGCCGATGCGAACTGACACCAACATAAGGCTTTATGATATCGAAAACCTGCAAAAGCTGTTGAACATTACGCTTCTCCATAGCCATGGATATAAAATTTCTAAAATATCTAAGTTTCCGCCCGAAAAAATACCGCAATTAGTCAAAGGCATTATTTCTGAAAAAAGCGCCAACAATCATGCCTTAAATGCGTTTAAAATGGCGATGATGAACTTTGACCAGCATCTTTTTTTAACTACTTATAATTCCTTGCTTGCCGAAAAATCATTCAGCGTTGTTTTTAATGAAATTTTTATCCCTTTATTGAATGAAATCGGAATGCTTTGGCAGATTGGCACCATCACGCCTTCCCACGAACATTTCATTTCTTATCTGATTCGCCAGAAGCTCTTGAGCAATATTGAAAAATTACAGCTTCAAGAGCCTACAAATGACGAAAAAGTTTTTGTGCTGTATCTTCCTTCTAATGAAATTCATGAATTGGCACTAATTTACCTCAACTATGAAATATTATCACGAGGCTATAAAACCATTTACCTTGGACAATCTATTCCGATGGACAATTTGAAGGACTTTTCACAGTACTTTGAAAACACCATCTTTTTATCGTATTGGACGGTTTACCCTGAATTGGACGAAACAGACTCTTATGTCCAGAAATTTCAAAACGAAATTTTAACGGCTGATTCTTCTCAATTGTGGATTTTAGGAAAAATGACAAAATACATAAACCCTGAAAATCAAGATGATAGAATCACCATTTTCCCAACGTTCCAAGAAGTATTAAACAAAATCTAAATTTTTCTTAAAACAAGAATTTTGTTTATCTTTTTCCTATATTTGTTAAACAGATGAAAAAAGACATAAAAATAATAGGTTCCGGTTTTTCTTCGCTTTCAGCGGCGTGTTATTTGGCAAAACAGGGACACACAGTTACGATTTACGAAAAAAACCAAACCATTGGCGGACGAGCACGACAATTAAAACGAGACGGATTTACCTTTGATATTGGCCCAACCTGGTATTGGATGCCTGATGTTTTTGAACGGTTTTTTGCAGATTTTGACAAAAAACCTTCTGATTATTACGAACTTAAAAAACTTTCCCCAGCCTATCAGGTCTATTTTGGAATCAATGAATTTGTGACGATTTCAGATAATTTAGAAGAAATTGCAAACACATTTGAAAGCATTGAAAAAGGAAGTTCAGTCGCTTTAAAAAAATTTATGGCCGTGGCCAAAAGCAATTATGACATTGCCATAAAAGACTTGGTTTACAGACCTGGAGTTTCTCCTTTAGAACTGATTACTTTAGAAACGGCTAAGAAAATCAACAAATTTTTCGGAACAATTTCAAAAGACGTCAAAAGCAAATTCAAGAATAAAAAACTAATTCAAATTTTAGAATTTCCGGTATTGTTTTTGGGTGCAAAACCTTCTGACACGCCGTCATTTTACAGTTTTATGAATTATGCTGATTTTGGAATGGGCACCTGGCATCCGAAAAACGGAATGTATTCTGTGATTTTAGCTTTGGAAAAATTAGCTTTGGAATTGGGCGTAAAAATTAACACCAACTCAAATATTGATAAAATCAGTGTCTATAATGGCAAAGCCGAAGGTCTTGTTGTCAACGGAAAAATTGTACAAGCGGACCTTATTTTAAGCGGCGCCGATTACCATCATACGGAAACTTTACTTGATCAAAAGTACCGTATGTATTCAGAAAAATATTGGGAAAGCAAAACATTTGCTCCTTCTTCGCTCCTATTTTATGTCGGTTTTGATAAAAAAGTAAAAAATGTAGAACATCATTCGCTGTTTTTTGATGTAGATTTTGATATTCATGCAGAAGCGATTTATGATGATCCAAAATGGCCTGAAGAACCATTATTTTACGCCAGTTTTCCTTCAAAAACAGATTTGAATTGTGCTCCAGAAGGAAAAGAAGCCGGTATTTTCTTGATTCCGATTGCTCCTGGAATTGAAGACACACCTGAAATAAGAGAGAAATATTTTGAAATCATTATGACTCGTTTTGAAAATTTAACCGGGCAAGATTTAAAAAATAATGTTATATTTAAAGAATCATTTTGTGTCAAAGACTTTATCAAAGATTATAATTCTTATAAAGGAAATGCATATGGTTTGGCAAATACGCTTTTTCAGACGGCTTTTTTAAGGCCAAAATTGAAAAGCAATAAGGTCAAAAATTTATATTTTACAGGTCAATTGACCGTTCCTGGCCCCGGAGTTCCGCCAGCTCTAATCTCTGGGAAATTGGTTGCTGAGCTGATCAAAAAGAATAAATCATACTAAAACATTGTCATTTTCAAACTACCACTAATGAAAGCTATTTTTGACACCATCTCTTACGAATGCAGTCGCAATGTGACCAAGTCCTACAGCACTTCATTTTCTTCTGCTGTAAAAATGCTGGCGCCAAGCATTCGCCAAGACATTTACAACATCTATGGTTTTGTGCGTTTTGCAGACGAAATTGTGGACAGCTTTCACGACTATGACAAAGAAAATTTATTCGAACTTTTTAAGCAAGATTTTTATAGAGCATTGGAAAATAAGATCAGCTTAAACCCAATTTTAAATTCGTTTCAGCATACGGTCAGAAAGTATGACATTCCGCTGGAATTGGTTGACGCTTTTTTGAAAAGCATGAAGCTTGATCTTGTAAAAAACGAATATAAAACTACCGAAGAATACCAAGAATATATTTATGGCTCTGCTGATGTAGTGGGCCTGATGTGTTTGAAAGTATTTGTCAAAGGTGACGATAAAAAATACGAAGCGCTTAAAAATGGAGCGATGAAACTGGGTTCTGCATTTCAGAAAGTAAACTTTTTAAGAGATTTGAAAGCTGATTTTGAAGGCTTGAGCCGTACTTATTTCCCGAATACGAACTTGAATCAATTAGACGAAATTTCAAAACAGCAAATTATTGCAGAAATTGAGGCGGATTTTGAAGCAGGTTATGCAGGAATTCTAGAACTTCCGTTGGAAGCTAAATTTGGCGTTTATACCGCTTATGTTTATTACAAAAAATTGCTTTCGAAATTAAAGAAAACGCCTTCTGCAGAAATTAAAAACGCTAGAATTCGAGTTCCTGATTATCAAAAATTTGGACTTTTTGCGAAGTGTTATTTCAATTATAAATTAAATATTATATAAATTTAAAATAGTATGTGGATTCATATTTTGGTCTTTTTCCTGACGTTTATTTTTATGGAATTTATGGCTTGGTTTAGCCACAAATACATAATGCATGGTTTTATGTGGCATTTTCACGCAGACCATCACAAAAAAGACCACGATTCTTGGTTTGAAAGAAACGATGCTTTTTTTATCATTTATGCCGTAATCAGTATTGGATTTTTTCTTGCTTGGCGTTATGACGTTCTTGAAATTGGCTTGGCTATCGGTCTTGGTATTTTTGCTTACGGCTGTGCGTATTTTATGGTTCACGATATTTTCATACACCAGCGCTTTAAAATGTTTAGAACTGCTGATAATCCTTACGCAAAAGCAGTCAGGCGCGCACACAAAATGCACCACAAGCACACCGGAAAAGAAGACGGCGAATGTTTTGGAATGTTAGTCGTTCCCTTTAAATATTTCAGGGAAAGTTTTAAAAGCAAAACAATTACTAAAAATAAAAACACTGCAGATACTCAACTTTAAGCAATCCTCTTTTTATAAAAACAAAAAAGCGTCTCGATATTTCAAGACGCTTTTTTTTAACTACACCAACCTAAATTTATTGCGGAACCATTGCCTGCAACGGTTTCAACTGCTCTAAATCAATATTTGACTTTTTCAAGATGGAAAGCATTGTCATTATTGACGCGGGATCCATATTATCACCCAAAACCCGCACGACCGCAAAGCCAGCTTCTTTTTTATTTGCATACAATACAAACTCGTCAATGGCATTGTCTTCTCCAACGAAATAAACCGCTCCACCTTCTTTTCCTGAACTGACTTTCATCAATTCTTGGTATTTTTTATCTTTCAAGATAGTTTGCAGTTTGGCTTTTTCTGATTCAAATTTTGCTTGATTTGTACCATCCGCTTTAAAAGCCAAAATGTTCATTTTTTCAATCGTTTTTAAGGCTTTATCTTCTTCGGCAGAAAGCTTGGTTTGTTCCAATTTCAAAATATTTGTGCTCAAATCGACAGCAATGAAATCATTTGATTCGGTACTTTCTACAAAGTATTTTTGAAGCGTAGGTTCTGAATTACAGCCCAGCAACATTAAACTGAAGAAGGCTGTAAATAATGATATCTTTTTCATAAGTGCTTATTTTTTTCCTTTTGTTCCTTTTTTTAATGCGTCACCACCCGGAATATTCATTTTGTCTGTCAACATTGAAATTTCATTCAAATCAAAATTTCCAGTCAATGACATCAAAACCGTTTCGTCTTTGCCTCCGCCTTCAATGAACATCAAAAGTTCTTTGACTTTGGTAGAACTTGCTCCAGATTTCACATAAATCTTGATGTTTTTTCCGCCATCGTTGACACGCATCAATTCTTCAAGCGCCGCCGTTTTTAAATATTTTGCAGACGTAACTTTCATATCAGCCGTGATCTTTGGACTTGAAGTCACGAAAACTTTCAGGCTTTCCAGTTTCTTGACCAAATTCATATATTGCTGTGCCTCTTTGTCGTTTGACTTGACATTTCCCATCATTTCAAACATCTTTTTTCCAATGACAACTGCCGTCACGCCTTCTTCTCCATCATACTTGTCAAAAGCAGTTTGTCCAAAAAACAAAGACGGCATTAAAGTCAAAACGAGTATTGCTAAAATCTTTTTCATTTTCTTTTTCTTTTTTTTCGTGCGTTTATTTATTCATAATTTTATTCAAATCAATATCTCCTACCAAGGAAACCAAAACCGTTTCGTCGCCTATTTTATCGCCACCTTCCACAAAGATTAAAAATTCTTTTACGTCAGAAGATTTTTTTCCGTTTTTGACATAAATCTGGATGTTTTTTCCTTCATCATTTACTTTCATCAATTGTTCTAAATTAGCCGATTTTCTATACGATTCAAACGTGCTTTTCAATTCTGCCGTAGCTTTGATACTGGAAGTCGTCAATACTTTTAAATTATCGATTTTGTCAGCCATTTCAAGATATTTTGAAATATCCTTATCTTTCTTTTCTTTTCCTTCTGATTTAATATCGCCTAACATTTCAAAGGTTCTCTTGTTCACTGAAATGGAGGTAATATCTTCTCTTCCTTCAAATTTATCAAAAGCATTTTGCCCGAAAAATAAGGTTGGAACTAACACTAAAACTATGGTAACTATAAATTTTGTCATTTTTTCTAATTTTTAAAAATTAATTCTTTTGATTCTTGGTACTCATTAACATATTCCATACTTTGAACGCCGACATTCACATTTTTTGATAACAGATTCAAGGCTCTTTGCGTTTCTTCAAACGCTTTTTGAGGATCATCATACGTTCCTAAATCTTGATTTTGATTCATATTATAATTGTAAAATGTAAACATCCCCAGCAAAACAACAACAGAAGCCGCAATTGATAACCACGCCACATTTCGCTTCGTAGTTTTTAGTGGAACCTTTTGCCCAAACTTTTGTTCTTTTGCTTCAGAGAAATAGCCAAATATTGCTTTGTATTGTTCCAGATGCTGCGCAACATCTCCAGATGAAAAATAAACTTTTAGTTCTTTTTCTTCAGCAATCGAGGTTTCTCCTTCAAAGTATTTTTCTAGTAAATTTTCTATTCTATCCAATTCCATAATTGTGTGTTTTTGTCATAAATTCTCTAATTGTCTTCCTTGCTCTTGAAAGCGCAACTCGCACTGCGGTTTCATTCATCTCCATCATTTTGGCAATTTCTTCAAATTCATACTGTTCGACATCCCTGAACTGAACGATCAATCGTTGCTGTTCTGGCAACTCATTTATTATTTTTTCCACCCAACTTAAACTGTCAGAATCTTCAAGCTGTTGTTGCATCAAAGGCGTTCGGTCTGTAAAATTATTGTGGACGATTTGCAAATTGCTGGCTCTTTTTGATTTCAATTGGTCCAAACAATAATTTTTGGTCATCGTCATCGCAAAAGCTTCCACATTATTATATTTATCCAACCCTTGTTTTTTATCCCATAGTTTAACCAAAACCTCCTGCGTTGCATCTTCTGCTTCTTCCGTACTTACCAGCAAACGCTTGGCAAGGCGAAACAATTTATCCTTAAACGGATTGGTAAGATTTACAAATTCAAGTTGGTTCATTCTGAATTTTATAGGTCGGTTATAATAGAAAGACGAAGCGCATTCATTTTTGTTACAAGAAAAATTAAATTTTAAAACTAAAACATCTAAATTTACGTTAATATTTAATGCTACCCAAAAAGCATTTGGCTTATGAAAAAGACTTTTTCGTTTATAATAGTACTGTTTATTGGTATTTCTACATTTTTTTCTTGTCAAGATGATCTTGACGATATCGAAGTTCCCGCAAGTTTACAAGTAAAAGATTTTATTTGGAAAGGTTTGAATCTGTATTATTATTGGCAAGAAGATGTTCCGAATCTAGCGGATAATCGCTTTTCGGGTCAATCAGAATTAAATTCTTTTTTACAAGGCTATTCATCTCCCGAAAATTTGTTCCAAGATTTGCGTTTTGAGCCAGGACAAACAGATCGTTTTAGTGTTCTTTATAGTGATTATACAGCACTTGAAGGAGTTTTAAGCGGTGTTACTACCAATAACGGTGTGGATTTTCAATTGATAAGAAAATCGGCGAGTTCCAATGACGTAATTGGCTGGGTTCGGTACATAATTCCTAACTCCGATGCTGCTACAAAAGATATCCAACGAGGAGATATTTTTTATGCCGTAAATGGAACACCTATGACCTTAGAAAATTACAAAGCACTTTTAGGAAGCCAAACGTATACTTTAAATTTAGCCGATTATGACAATGGGAATTTTACGCCAAACGGTGAAACGGTTTCCTTAACCAAAACGCAATTAACAGAAAATCCCATTTTGTTGAGCCAAGTATATGATTTTGCTCCAAAAAAGATCGGCTATTTGATGTACAACGGATTCTATAATGAATATGACAATCAACTTAATGCTGTTTTCGGTCAATTTAAAACACAAGGAATTACTGATTTGGTTTTAGATTTAAGATATAATGGCGGAGGTTCGGTTCAAACGGCAACGTATTTGGCCAGTATGATTACTGGTCAATTTAACGGTCAAGTTTTCGCAAAACAACAATGGAATGCTAAAGTGGAATCTTTTTATTCCGAAAATAATCCAGAACAATTGATCAACCGATTTTCTAATACGATTATCGGAAGCGGTGCCATCAACAACTTAAATTTAACCAAAGTTTATATTTTAACCACCGGAAGCACAGCTTCTGCCAGCGAATTAATCATCAACGGATTAAAACCGCATATTCAAGTAATTCAAATTGGAGAAAATACGGTTGGAAAAAACGTAGGTTCAATTACCTTATATGATTCTCCTACTTTCAAACGAAATGGAAGAAGTTCAAAACATAAATATGCCATGCAACCCATTTGTTTTAAAGTAGTTAATTCAGATGGTTTCGGAGAATATCAAGATGGAATTTTACCAACAACTGTTTTAGAAGAAGATCTTGGTAATTTAGGTCAACTAGGTGATTTAAACGAACCATATTTAAACGCTGCAATTGGACAAATTATCGGAAACGGAAGAATGAATCCCTTAAAACCATCGAAAACATATCAAAAAATAAAAGACAGAAAAGATCTGCAACCTTTTGGCAATGAAATGTATCTGGATGAAATTCCGTTTGAATCTTTGAACATTAAATTTTATGACCAGCAATAAAAAAAAGGCTTCCGAATTGGAAGCCTTTTTTCTGATTGAAAATTGAAACTCAAAACTTAATCGTTGAAGTAAATTCCAGCCGGAATTACGCCAACCGTAAATTGATTTTGCATAGAACCTGTCATGGAATACACGTACACTTTTCCGTTCGAGTTATAATCGCCTGCATCCCCAACATAAATTTTGTTGTTTTCAACCGCAAAGCTATACACGCCATAAACGCCTTGAGCTGTCGTGCTAAACAAAGGTTGCGTTGGTAATTCTGCATTAATTGTTTTCATAAAAATATCAGAATCTACCGTATAATAGATTTTGTTATCTTCAATAACAAGGTTTGCCGGGTGATTTCCTGTCGGGAAATTATAAGTTGTAGCATGGTTTCCGTTTAAGTTGATTTGGTATAAAGCACCAGTGGTTTCATCATTGGTCCAGGCTTCTTTTCCGCCACATAAAACATAGAGAAAACCATCTTCTACATCAAGCGAATTTGGAACATCAGCAACTTGAATTGTAGAGGTAACAGTATTTGAAGAAGTCGAAATTACAGAAACAGAATTTCCATAACCATAACCGCCATGATGCGCCACATATAAAATATTGTTTGCTTCAATGATTCTTTCTGGTCCTTCCACAACCGGAATCGTTGCTGTTACCGCATAAGAGGCCAAATCTAAAACCGCCACAAAATCATCAGTCGCTACAGTTGCATTTCCCCAGTTGGTCACATATCCTTTTCCGTTTGCAAAAGCAATATAACGCGGATTGCTCAATCCAGCATTTATCGTTGCAACGTGCTCAAAAGTGTAGCGATTCACCACTTGAATGCTGTTTGAAACATTTAAGACAATAAAAGCAAGATCTTCATTAAAACCAATATCCTGGCCAGTATCGCCCATTGTTATGGTTGGATTTACGATATTAAAAATACCATTTTGATGCGTAGCAAAATCATTAGAAATATAACTTACATTAGAATTGCTTGATCCAAAATTTCCTTGATTCAAGACTAAAAATCCGTTATCATAAGCACCTAAAGGCAATTCTGGTGCATTATCGTCGTCAGAGTTACACGACACAAAAAAAACAGCTCCTGTTAAAGCAACTAAAAACAATTTGCAGAACTTCATTCTATTAAAATTTAAAGGTTAGATTCATATTAAAATTTCGCCCAGGCAAAGGACGATTTAAGGTACTTTGGTAGTTTTCATTATAAATATTCAAAGCTTCAAAGCCAATATCCACGCTCTTAAAAAAAGTATAATTTATTCCAATATTTGAAACTGAATATCCGTCAAGCGTATAAGCATTATCCGAAGAAGTAAAAACTTCACCGTTAAATAAGTACTGATAATAAGCCGTAAAATCACCGAATGAATAAGATGCTGATGAAGTCAATTTATGATAAGGAACATAAATCAGTCGCTTGTCTAATTTTTCATCATTTGAAATCGTGTACGCATAAGAAGCATTAAAATCAAAGTTGTTTTTTCCAAAATTTTTGTTCCAATTTAAATAGCCTTCCACGCCATACGTTTTAACTTTTGCCACATTATTTGGAGTCCATAGACTGCCACTTTCGGGTGACCAGCGCAACATATTATCAATTTTTATATAATATCCTGTGGCTGAAAAAGTAAAATTTTCAAACGTAAAATCATTTCCAATTTCTGCTTGATACGACGTTTCCGGGTTCAATTCAGGATTTCCACTTCCGCGCCAATACAAATCATTAAACGTCGGAATCCTGAAATTTCGCGAAGCATTGAATTTCAAATTGTAAAAAGAAGTAACTTTTAAATTGGTTCCAAGAGAAAATAAAACTGGACTTTTATAATTGTTAGTAAGCTCTTTTCGAACCGACAATTCATATAAAAAAGCGTCAGAAACCAAAAGTTTAAAAAGCAACGTTCCTGAACCAATTTCTCGAACTTCTTCTTGAATATCAGAACCAAACCCTTTGGTCCTATTGTACTCAAATATGGAATTTACAGAGATCTCTTCGTTTAAATTAAAAGCCAAATCATATTTTGCAATGGCTGATTCTGTTTTTCCATGCGTAAAAAACGTTCCTTCTGCATCTTCAAAATACTTATAATTTTCGCTAATAAATGCAACTTTAAATTTTGAAGTAAATTTGCTGTAAAGTCCCGTCCATTCTAGCATATTCCTGGTATTCACATCTTGATATTTGGTTTTTGAAACAAAACCCAGTGAACCTGAAAAATGCCTTTCGCTATCAAAAACCTGACTGTAAATCTTTAAAATATTGGAATCGTTCAGTTTATATCCGGCAACCACATTGATACTGGTATTGTAAAATTGTCCGTTTTCATTCTTTTTATCTGTATCCAAATAATCATAATCGTTATCTGAAGAATTTCTGGAAATACTCGCTTGAACCGCAAATTTTCCATCAGAAACATCAATTTTATAATGACCTCCAAAAGTGTTGAAACTGCCATAACTTAAGCGGACTTGATTATCAAAATGATTTCTGAAACTGAGATTATTGTTCAGGTGAATGCTTCCACCAATGGCACTGCTCCCATAAATAGAACTTCCTCCGCCCGCTCTGACCGTGATGTTGTCAAAATTTCGAGTGGTTAAAGTGTTAAAATCAGTCTGTCCGTTTAATTGAGAATTGATGTTGATTCCGTTCCAAATCACCGCTGTCTGCTGTGCAGTAGTTCCTCTGAAAGACGGAGAAGAAACCATCCCAAGTCCGTTTTCTTTGAAATAAATCACCGTGTTGTAATTCAAAAGTGAGGTCAGTGAGGATTGATTTTTATTGATGATCGAGTCGTTCAATTTTTGAACCGATTGCGAATTCGAGTAATTTTTCAATTGCACGTCAGAAATTTCCACAACTTCAAGAGTGCGGATACTATCATTCTGCGCCAAAGCAAATTGGCAAACGAATAAAACTGAAACTAAAGAAAGCTTTTTAAAAGTCATAATTCCCGAAACCTTTTTCCCGAAGGTTTGATAATTGTTCAGAAAAAAGGCAGGTCTCCTGGCTTGCGTCTTGCTGTTTACCTTCCCATTTGATTTATGAATTTTGATTTATGACTTAAGAATTTCCTAAATCTAAATCTGAAATCATAAATTTCAAACAGTGGTTTTGTAGATAACAGCGAGCTTTGTAGCTTACAGTTGCGGGAACAGCTTTGGTATTTATCCAAATTCCCTTTTAATGTGATTTCAAAATCTGTAAATCACAACCTTAATTCGGGTGCAAATATAACAGATTAGATTGAATTTTTATCAAAAACGTATTATTTCCGTCAAAATCATTAAAAAAATTATTGATATTTAATTCTGACAATTGTACTTTGTTAACCATAACTTTTATCTTTGTAGCCGTCACCAAATCATTTTTATGAAATTTGTTCTATCAAAATATGCTGTTTTTCTCTTTTTAATTTTTACTGTAAACTGTACTAAAAAAGTGGAAAACAAAGCGGTTTCAGATGTAAAATCAAGCAATTCAATTCAATATGCAAGAGGTCTGGAAATCTATGATTACGATACTTATTCCGTCGTAAAAGTTTCAAATCCTTGGCCAGAAGCGAAAGAAAGTTTCACTTATATTTTGCACAAAAAAGGAATTTCTGTTCCCGATAGTTTAAAAAAATATACACACATCCAGGTTCCGATACATTCTATTGTGGTGACTTCTACCACGCACATTCCTTCGTTGGAAATGCTTGGCGTTGAAAATACGCTTTTAGGTTTTCCAAATACCAATTATGTTTCTTCTGATAAAACACGAGCATTGATTGATGCTAAAAAAATCAAAGAAATTGGCACAAACCAAAGCTTAAATACCGAAGTTTTGATTGATTTGGCACCAGATATAATTGTAGGTTTTAGCATTGACAACAATAATAAAACGTATTCGAACTTAGAAAAAAACGGACAAAAAATAATTTACAACGGAGATTGGACCGAACAGTCGCCACTCGGAAAAGCCGAATGGATCAAGTTTTTTGGCGCTTTGTATGGCTTGAAAGACAAAGCCGATGCGCAATTTAAAACCATTGAAAAAGAATACAACGAAGCTTTGGCTTTGGCTCAAAAAACGACAACAAAACCAACTGTTTTCAGCGGTGCAATCTATCAAGAAAAATGGTATTTGCCTGGCGGAAAAAGCTGGGCTTCATTATTTATAAAAGATGCAAATGCGCACTATCTTTGGGAAGAAACACCGGAAACCGGAAGCCTTTCTTTATCATTTGAAACCGTTTTAGAAAAAGCTGAAGATGCCGATTTCTGGATTGGTCCGGCGCAATTCACAACGTTGAAAGAAATCACAGACGACAATCCAAATTATCATTTTTTCAAAGCTTACAAAAACAAAAACGTCTATTCTTTTAGCACTAAAAAAGGAAAAACAGGTGGTGTTTTATATTATGAATTGGCTCCCAACCGACCCGACTTGATACTGAAAGATCTGATAAAAATTATGCATCCTGAAGTGTTTCCAGATTATGAATTAGTCTTTTTTGAAAAATTAAAATAATAAACCACCGCAGATTCGCAGATTAATCTTTTTTGAAAATTTTAAAAGATTTACTGAAAAATCTTCGAATCTGCGGTAAAAGAACGAAGTGAACACAAAAAAAAACAATATTATTTTCATCGGATTGTTAGTTTTACTGGCAGTTTGCTTTGTGCTGAACATCAGTTTGGGTTCGGTAAAAGTACCTTTGGAAGATATTTTCAATTCCCTTTCTGGAGGCCAGGCGAGTAAAAATTCGTGGCAAGTCATCATCTGGAATTACCGTCTTCCGAAAGCGATTACCGCAATTCTTGTGGGAATGGGATTGTCCATCAGTGGCTTATTGATGCAAACTTTATTTCGAAATCCTTTGGCTGGACCAGACGTTTTGGGTTTGAGTTCTGGAGCGAGTTTAGGCGTTGCATTTGTCATTTTAGGTTCCGCATTCATGCCTTCGTTTTTAAGCCAATTTTTCCTTTCTTCGTATGGAATGGTGCTTTCTTCCATCATTGGAAGTTCGCTGGTTTTATTGGCGGTTTTAGTCGTTTCCCAAAAACTTCGGGACACGATGGCTATCTTAATTGTGGGTTTAATGTTCGGCAGTTTTGCCAGTGCGATTATCGGTGTTTTAAGCTATTTTAGTTCCGCAGAAGAATTGCAAAAATTCACATTTTGGGCATTGGGAAGTCTTGGAAATCAATCTTGGACAAACATATTTATATTAGCAACCACCACATTCATCGGATTAGTATTGAGCGCCATTTGCATAAAACCACTAAACGCCTTGCTTTTAGGCGAAAGATACGCGACAAGTTTAGGAATCAATTATAGAAAAACAAGACTGTTGCTGATTATTGCGACAAGCATTTTAGCCGGAAGCATCACCGCTTTTGCAGGCCCAATTGCATTTATTGGTTTGGCGGTTCCACACATTGCAAAAATGATTTTTCAAACCAGCAGTCATTACATTTTATTTTGGGGCACTTTGCTTTTGGGAGCCATCACTTTATTGATTTCCGACACGGTTTCACAAATGCCAGGAAGCGATTTCACCTTGCCAATCAACGCAATTACATCAATAATTGGCGCTCCGATTGTAGTCTATTTGTTAGTCAGAAAACGTAAATTTATGATTTGATGGAAAATAAAATTATCCTTTCGGCTAAAAATTTAAGTACGGGTTATTCTTCTAAAAGAGGAAAGAATATCATCGGTTCTGAAATCAATTTAGAATTCAAATCAGGAAATTTAGTCGCTTTAATTGGAGCCAATGGAATCGGAAAATCAACGTTGCTCAGAACGTTAACCGGAATTCAAAAACCGATTTCTGGCGAAGTAATTTTAAATCAAAAAAACATAAATTCTTACAGTCCAAAAGAATTGGCACAAGAATTAAGTATGGTTTTGACAGAGAATTTACCACCAAGCAATCTTACCGTTTTTGAACTGGTCGCACTCGGAAGACAGCCATACACCAACTGGATTGGAAAATTGACTTCAGAAGATATTTCGATTATAAACGACGCTTTGTCAATGACCCAAAGCAGTGACTTGGCAACAAAAAAACATTTTGAAATCAGTGACGGACAACTTCAAAAAGCATTGATTACAAGAGCTTTGGCGCAAGACACACCTTTGATCGTACTTGATGAACCAACAACCCATTTAGATTTGCTTCACAAAGTTTCCCTTTTAAAATTGCTTAAAAAATTAGCTTCCGAAACTAATAAATGTGTGCTTTTTTCTACCCACGATTTAGATTTGGCTTTACAATTAAGTGATCAAATAATCGTAATGAATTCTGAAAAAACGGTCATGGATTTTCCTGAAAACCTTATCAAAAATGGTACTCTAGACTCTTTATTTAAGGACGAAGCTATTTATTTTGATAAAGAAAAAGCTAAATTTATTCTTAAAAACGATTAGAATAAAAATTGCTTCCGTTATCTTTATGAGAACAAACACGTGAAGCGATGAAACGATTTTTACACTATTTCCTAATTTTTTCTGCATTTTCAACGTATGCTCAAATTAAGGTTGAAGTAACTCCAAACGGAATCAATCCGAATCAAATTCAAGAAACAATTCCGTCGATGACAGACGAACGTTTCATTGAACTTTCGCAGATGTGGATTGCTGAATTTTCGCGTGGAGAGTCAAATATTACTGAAGTTACGGCCAATTCCTTGACAATAGATGCGATGCGTGACAATGCTTTTTTATATCGAAATAAAGGCGAAACATTTTTGCACAATATAAAATACCAGCTGAAAATTTCAAAAAACGGAGATACTTACACTTCGTCCATCAAGATTCTTGAAATTTATGCCCGAAAAGTGTTGCTTGAATCCACGATTGCCGATTATTTTTTGCCAAACGGAATTTTAAAAGAAGGCTTTGAAGAAGTAAAACCTTCTCTTGAAAGATCATTAAATATTATTTTGAATTCGTATGACCGTTATTTAAAAACAACAAAATCTTAAATTTCCAGCTGTCTTTTTGCTTCGCCAATGGCAAAAGCAACAGAGTTTGCCAAGTTATAACTTCGTACCAAAGGTGAGATGGGAATGGTCAAATGATTATTAAATAAGGCCGAGAATTCTTCGCTCAAACCCACCGATTCTTTTCCGAAAACCAACCAATCGCCATCTTGAAAATTTTCTTTCAAATAGGATTTTTCAGCATGAGAACTGAACAGAAAAACGCGTGATTTATCAGGAATCTGTTGCATCCATTCGCCTACATTTTGGTATTGTTTCCAATCTAAATGCACCCAATAATCCAATCCAGAACGTTTTAAATTTTTATCTGTAATTTCAAATCCAAACGGATGAATCAAGTGCAAGCGGTTTCCAGTCCCCACACAAAGACGTCCGATGTTTCCGGTATTATTTGGTATTTCTGGTTCAACAAGAACGATATTAAGCATACTTTTTATTTTCTAAATTTCTAAATTTTCGACTTCCATCACTTCGCCTGATTTTAAATCATTCAGCCTAATATTTCCGACACGAATTCGAACCAACCTTAATGTTGGAAAACCCACTGCCGAAGTCATTTTTCTTACCTGGCGAAACTTTCCTTCGTTTAAAGTAATCGAAAGCCAGCTTGTTGGGCCGTGTCTTTCATCCCTGATTTTCTTGGAACGTTCGGCAAAATTGGGATTTTCTATCTTAAAAGCATCGCATTTTCTGGTGATGTATTTTTTTCCGTCAAAACCAATTTCCACTCCCTTTTTTAGTTTTTCAATGGCTTCGTCAGTGACAATCCCGTCAACTTGGACATAATATTCCTTGCTTACTTTTTTGCTTCTGACCATTTCGCTCATCATTCCGTCGGTTGTCAAAAGCAACAAACCTTCAGAATCCTCGTCCAAACGCCCGATTGCCATGGTACCTTCTGGAAAATTATGCAATTCTCCCAAAAGTTTTTTCTTTCGTTTTAACTCATAAATAAACTGGCTTAAATAGCCGTAAGGTTTATGAATCAAAAAATGCTGGTGCGTCGACATAAAATGTTTTTCGCAAATTTACTATTATACTTTTAAAATTGCACAGAAATTAAAGCAATGTTAAACCCATTGTTTATGCCATTTAATCGATGTAACTTAACAATACCAACTAAAATTTAAGATGATGTCAACAGAAAAAGCAAATGATTTAGGCGATAAAAAATGGAATGGTGAAGAGGCCAAATCCAGCAAAAATGTAAATGAAGGTTTTAGCGGACAAAATTTGCCCGACGATTATGATCCATCAAAAGGAAAATTAAAATCTGAAACAGAGAAAGACGAATCAGGTCAGAAAGAAACCGTGAAACGAGCCCGAAATGTAGATGATTATGATAACGAAGCCACGACTTCGGGCGAAGAAATTAAGTCGCAGAAGAATCCGGAGAATCGAGATAAAAATTCAGATTCAAATCCAAATCGTTATCCTGCAGGTCATCCTGACAACCAAAAGAATAGAGGTAATATGGATCTCGACAATGAATAATAAAAAAAGGCTTTAATTTAAAAATTAAAGCCTTTTTTTTATAAACTAAATTTTATTATTCTTCTTCTTTATCAAACTCGATATTCACGTGGATTTTTATTTCATCTCCTATAATTAAATTTCCGGTTTCGGTTGTATCGTTCGTTAAAATTCCGAAATCATTTCTATCAATTTTTCCAGAAATTTCAAATCCGGCTTTCATTTTTCCGAATCCGTCTTTGGCTTGACCTCCAAATTCTGCATCCAAAACCACTTCACGTGAAACCCCTTTTATGGTCAAATTTCCAGTTAACTTATAGTGATCGCCTTCTACTTTTTCTAATTTTTTAGATATAAAATTGATTTCAGGAAATTGATCCACATCTAAAAAATATTTTGACTTAATGTGTTCATCCCTCTCGATATTATTGGTATCAAAACTATACACATCAATGGAAAGATTGATTTCTGCAGTTTCAAAATTGTCTGTCTGCGTAGTCATCTTTCCATTAAAAATCTTGAAAGCACCCGAAATGTGGGAAATGAATAAGTGCCTTATTTTAAATTCAATGCTGGAATGATCTGGGTCAATTGACCATTGAGTAGTAAATTTCATAGCTTCTTTTTTTGATTTAGTTCTATTAAAGTTACGCTTTAACAATTTTAAAATAGAAATGAAGCCGTGAATTGTTTGTTAAATTTTATACTCTGTGGTAATCGCCTTTCCAATTTTTAATGCTTTTTTTAATCGCTGTTCCTGATAAATTTTCTGAAATGCTTCTTTTAACCAAACCCGGAAGTTCTTCATCTGGCGCAAAGCGAAGTGCAAATAATTTGGAATCATCCAACTGATCTTCCAGTAGTTCTAATCTTTCGCCTGTCAAAGTAAAATAACGATACCGAAGCTCCAATCGCACGATCCTATTTTGCAAAATCAACGAATAATGCTGGCGTAGCATAAATGCAACCCAAATTATGATGGCAATTACTATAGAAATAAAAATCCAAATGACTCTTTGTTCTTCATTTTTGAAAGCAAAATAAATGCTTGCAACCAGCAAAATCAAGGTTAGGGGATAAAACACAAAATGATGTGCCGGGTAAAAGCGAATGTGGTTTTTGTAATTTTGATTTTCCATAAGTAGTTTTATATAATCTTAAAAATACAAATTTTCAATCACTTTAAAAAAATTTCAATATGAAAATTGGCTTTCTACTTCTTTTAACTCAGCTTCGTCTAAAATCATTTGATTGATATTCATTTTAAAACTCTTTTTTTGAAAAAATCCATAAACAACAATTTCGATGATCTCTGGACAATCCATTTTTGAAAATACAAATTGCCTTTTTTCCGTTCTTTTCTTGTTAATTTTATACCACAGAGCATTTCTAAATCTAAAATTTAGCACTAAAAAGTCATTCCCCATAGATTGCTTGTTGGAGAAATTGGAGTAAATCATTTTAATCTTTTTATCAGATCTGAACAAAATTTTGAAGAATCTAATAAAAACCTGAGAAACAAATTCATAGTCAATTTTAGAATCTGTGACGTCTAATGGAGATAATTGTCGGAGCTTCATTGGTAGTTTTTAGCATTACAATAATAACTAATCCAAATTTATTAAAATAATAAAGCCGATGAAACGCACAAAAAAACTTTTAAATACTAGTATCTAATAATCAACAAAATAGCTATTGAATTATTTATAAAAAAAATACTACAAATTCAGATCTATATAAAATAAGAACTTTAAAACGGCAATTATATTTCACTTTTTAGCCGAATAATTTTGTGGTACTTTTACTTTTTGAACTTTAAAACAATTTGATGAACGAAATAATCTTAACTTCCCTCGCCTTTATAATTGCATTATCAATTGGAATTTTTATTGGAAAATTACTCTTTTCTTCAAGTTCAAAATTAGAAGACGCTAGTTTACGTGACAAAATAAAGGGACTAACTTCTCAACTAGAAAATGATAAATTTCAATTTGAAAAGCAGATTCAAAGTTTAATTGCGGAAAGAGAAAATATAAGAATTGAAAAAGATTCTTTTGCGATACAACTTTCAAAAAAAGAAGCCGATTTTGAAAATCTTTGGGAACGAAACAAAGAGCAAAAACAAGAAGTAGAAAAGCTTCAAGAAAAATTCACCAAGGAATTTGAAAATCTTGCCAATAAAATACTTGAAGAAAAATCGTCAAAATTTACGGAGCAAAACAAAGAGAATATGAAAAATATTCTTTCGCCGCTGCAAGAAAAAATTTATCTTTTTGAAAAAAAAGTGGACGATACACACAAAGAAAGCATTGATTATCATGCCGCTCTTCGTCAGCAAATTCTGGGACTTCAAGTAATGCATGAACAAATGAGCAAGGAAACTATTAACCTTACCAAAGCTTTAAAAGGCGACAGCAAAATGCAAGGCAATTGGGGCGAATTAATTTTAGAAAGAGTTCTTGAAAAATCAGGCTTGGAAAAAGGACGGGAATATGATGTGCAAAAAGGTTTTGAAAACGAAGAAGGATCGCGCGTTTTTCCTGATGTTGTGATCCATCTTCCTGATGGAAAAAAGATGATTGTGGATTCAAAAGTATCGTTAACTGCTTATGAGAAGTTCACTAACGAAGAGGACGAGCAATTGAGAAATTTATATTTAAAAGAACATATAAATTCCATAAAAAGGCATGTAGCGCAACTTGGAGATAAAAATTATCATGAATTATATCAAATTGAAAGTCCTGATTTTGTATTGCTTTTTATTCCGATTGAACCCGCTTTTGCAATTGCATTGAACGAAGATTCTTCTTTGTACAACAAAGCATTTGAGAAAAATATTGTAATTGTAACCCCATCCACTTTATTGGCGACTTTGAGAACCATTGACAGTATGTGGAGCAATCAAAAGCAACAGGAAAATGCGTACGAAATTGCTCGCCAAGCGGGGGCACTATATGACAAATTTGAAGGTTTTGTAAATGATTTGGTCAAAATCGGCAAAAAAATGGAAGAAGCAAAATCAGAATATGGAAACGCAATGAACAAGCTGGTTGACGGAAAAGGAAATTTGGTAAACAGTATTGAAAAATTAAAAAAAATGGGAGCGAAAGCAAAAAAAGGATTGCCCGAAAACATCTTAAAACGTGCAGAAAATGATGAATCAGAATAACAATTTAGAGAAGAAATATAAAACCGTTAAAAGTTCAAAAGTCACGATTTCAGAACTAATGCTTCCGTCAAACACTAATTTCAGTGGCAAAATTCACGGTGGCTACATTTTGTCATTGATGGACCAGATTGCTTTTGCCTGCGCTTCAAAATTTTCAGGGTCGTATTGCGTGACGGCTTCTGTCGATACTGTTGATTTTTTGAATCCGATTGAAATTGGAGAATTGGTAACAATGAAAGCCTCCGTAAATTACGTTGGAAACAGCTCGATGGTTATTGGAATCAGAGTGACATCTGAAAATATTCAAAACGGAAAAGTAAAACCTTGCAATTCGTCCTATTTTACAATGGTTGCCAAAGATAGCGAAGGAAAAAATGCTTTAGTTCCAAGATTAATTTTGTCAAATCAGGAAGAAATCAGAAGATTTTGTGAAGCATTGCACCGAAAAGAAACTAAGAAAGAAAATAAAAATATTAAAAAGACATTTGATTATACTTCGTCCGAATCTATTAAAAAAATTGAATTGATGGACATCAAAATTGATCTTTAAACTAGTATACTACAATTACTTACCTAATTTTATTACTTTTAGTAGCATAAATAAAATTTCTTAAAAAAATCATAATATATTTGCTATATTTATTCCCAAATAATTGCATTTATCACTATGAAACAACTCTACTATCTAAGAATTTATTTATTATTATCAGTAATTACTACATTTTTATCATGCGGAACCGATGATGAAAACTATGTATTTATACCAGATCCAACTTCGCCTGTAACAGTAGATTTGAGCCAAGTTCCGTATGCTAAACTTTCCGATTACCACTTTTTTGACGGCGAAATAAAGAACCAAAACCCTTCTTTAGATGTTTTGCCCTATGAACCTGCAAGCTCTTTATTTACTGATTATGCCCACAAAAAAAGATTTGTCTGGATGCCTAAGAATACTTCCGCTACATTTAATGGAGATGAAAAAGTACTTGAACTGCCTGTCGGCGCGGCCTTGGTTAAAACATTTTATTATGATAACGTACAAAATATAACTCCGGCTGGAGGCACAAGAATCATAGAAACCAGAATTATGATTCGAAAATCTTCAGGTTGGATTTTTGCAAATTATGTTTGGAATGACGAACAAACCGAAGCTTTCCTGGATTTAGAAGGAAGCTATACCGACATCTCCTGGAAAGACGAAAACAATGTTATCAAAAGCACGAACTATAGAATTCCGAATGAAATTCAATGCATAGTTTGCCATAAAACGAATCAAGTCGTAGACGGAAATACAACTTCTGTGAACATTCCGATCGGTATTAAGCCTCAAAATTTAAATTTCAGCAAAAACTTCGGAACAGCGAACGCCAACCAATTGACAAAATGGATGCAGGAAGGATATCTTCAAAACAACTTCAGCTTACCAACTGCTTCAAATACTGCAATTGATTATAACGATGTTTCAAAACCAATTTCACTGAGAGCAAGATCTTATGTAGATATAAATTGTGCTCATTGCCATCAAACCAACCAGCATTGTGATTACCGTCCGATGCGCTATGCTTTTAACGAAACTAGAGCACAAAATGGTTTGACAAACATGGGCGTTTGTGTGGAAACACAAGACATGCAAGATTTTGACGAATCGCTTGCACAAATTGTAAATCCAGGAAATGTTAATCGATCGATGATGCATTTTAGATTAAATACTACAAATGAAGCGTACAGAATGCCTCTTCACGGAAGAACAATAATTCATGAGGAAGGTGTTCAGTTAGTTGAAGCCTGGATCAATTCTCTTTCCAGTTGTCCCTAAAAACCACCTATAAAAACAACCAACAAAAACTATCACACATGAAAAAAATTACCCTCTTTTTAATTTTATTTTTTGGAACAAACATTTCGTTTGCCCAAAATTCTTGTGGCGGAGCAACTGCCATCACAGCCGGAACGTATGTTGTCGACGCGGTTAACGGAACCCCGATAACTACCGCTTGCGCAAGTACCGGACTTGGAACCGCTGCGGAATGGTATTCCTATACTCCAACTCAAAATTATTCAGTAACAGTTACAACTGACCTTCAAATTAACATCTGCAAAGACACCCGCCTTCATATATATACTGGAACTTGCGGGAATTTAACTTGCTTCGCAGGAGATGATGATGCCGGTGTAATTCCGTGTAATTCGGGAAATTCTAATTCTTATCTGTCCACTGCTACTTTTACTGCCACCGCTGGAACTACCTATTATATTGCTTTTGATAATAAATACCAATCTACTGGATTTTCATTCCAGTTGATCCAGGCTCCAGTAATCGTACCGCCACCTACTCCAATTTCATATACAACACAAACCATTTCAACAGTAAATAGTGCTTACAATTATTGCGTTGTTGACATGAACAATGATAAAAAAGATGATATTGTAGGCGTTAGCGATAACAATTTAAAAATTCATTATCAAACCACGCCGGGCGCCTTTTCAATTTCTAATTTTGCAATTTCAGGGGTAAGCAAAATGCCTTACTGGAGCATGGCTGCGGGAGATTATAACAAAGATGGTTTCAATGATTTAGTTTTAGGAGCTGGCAATGGGCTTTCTGTATGGACATCAAACAGTACCGGAACTGCTTACAGTAATTTTTCGCCCACAAATTATATTTTCTGCCAAAGGACAAATTTCATCGACTTAAACAATGATGGTCATCTTGATGTATTTTCTTGCCACGATATTGCTCCAAATGTTTATTTTTTAAATAATGGTGCTGGCAATTTGACGTATTACCAATCAACAGTTACGCCAGGTGCGATGAGCATTGGTGCGATTGGAGGAAATTATGCAACACTTTGGACCGATTTTGACAATGACGGCGACCAAGATGTCTTTATTTCAAAATGTTCAGGACCCGCCTGCGAATTGCACAGAAATGATGGTAACGGTGTTTTTACAGATATTTCGGCTCAATCGCAAATAGATATTACGCCAATCCAAACTTGGTCTTCGGCTATTTCTGATTTTGATAATGACGGAGACATGGATATTATCATCACCGCAAGTTCGGGAACTCACAAATATTTTAGAAATAATTTAGATTCCAGTGGAAACTTGGGCGCTTTTACCAACATCACGGCAGGTTCTGGATGGGATACAAATACTTCAGTCAACGTTGACAATGTTGCTTACGACTTTGACAATGACGGTTTTATAGATGTTCTTGGTGGCGGTGGAAAAATTATGTTCAATTTAGGCAATGGGACTTTTTCACCTGTAACCTACAGTGGTATTAGCGTTGGGCCAATTGGTGATTTAAATAATGATGGTTTCCTTGATATTATGAATGGCTCAACAGTTCGTTATGCAGTTCCAAATACGAACAAATGGCTTAAGGTTGCCTTAAACGGAATCCAAAGCAACAGTAACGGAATCGGTGCCAGAGTAGAAATTTATGGTGCTTGGGGAAAACAAATTAGAGATATAAGAAGTGGCGAAGGATTCAGATACATGAGCTCTTTAAATGCCCATTTTGGTATTGGTCAAGCCACCCAAATCACACAAGTAATCATCAGATGGCCATCTGGAATCGTGGATACAATTACCAATCCTTCTCCTAACCAAACATTAAATGTTACCGAAGGAGCCACTTTAGGTGTATCGGAGAACAATAGCAACCAATTTGCTTTGTACCCAAATCCGGCAAATGACTTTATCAATATCCAATTGAAAGACATGCAGGAAATAGCGGATGCAAAAGTGTATGACATTAATGGAAGAATGGTATTGACTCCAAAAATTTCAGATACTAAATTAAATGTGCAATCTTTAACTGCAGGAACATACCTATTAATTTTACAAGATGCAACAGGAAATAAATTCTCTCAAAAATTCATAAAGCAATAATTACTCTAAAAAAAGCCCTGAAATTCAGGGCTTTTTTTAGCTTCAAAATCTGAAAACATCTTAACCGTGAAATTGGTATCTTTGGATACTACTTTTAAAATTTCAAGTTTATGAAAAAGGCTTACTTCTTATTCATCATAATTACAATTTACAGCAGCGCAGTTGCACAAGAAAGCAACTTTGAAAAACCTAATTACCTAACCATTGAAAAAAACATAAAAGACAAAAAATCAGACTTTTATTATCCAAAATTGATGGCTCGCTATGAATTGTCAGACACCACAATGACTATCGAACAAAAAAAACATTTGTATTACGGCTACATTTTTCAACCCAAATACAATCCTTATGAACAATCAGAAGCTTCTGAAAAATTAAGCGAAGTTATCAATAAAGAAACACTTTCTGAAGAAGATTTAACTGAGATTATCAAGCTTTCCGGTCAAGCCTTAAAAGAAAATCCGCTTGACATTCGTTCCTTAAATTACCGACTTTACAGCTTAGAACAGCAGAAAAAAACCGACGAGCTTCAAAAAAACCTCATCAAATTAGAAATTATTGTGGATGCCTTGGTCAGTTCTGGTGACGGAATCAGCAAAGAAACCGCCTTTTTTGTCATCGATACATCACACGAATATGATTTATTGGCGATGTTCGGCTTCCGTTATGCCGGTGAACAAAGCTTGATTGAACATTTTGATTACTTAACTGTCGCGGAAAATGAAGAAAACATCAAAGGATTGTATTTTGATGTGACACCCTGCTTAAATTTTTTAAAGAAGAATTAGAAGCTATTTCCAGCTTTCCCTTCAAGCTTTTTTAGCTAAGGCAGTTTTTGCAAGCTGAAAAAAGAGCTTCCTCCGGTCGCTTTTTTACAGCGCAAAAACAAGCCTTTCCTCAAAAAAGGCTTTCCGTGCAATCTGGGCTATTGACGCAGATTGTCGCCAATAATACGCACAAAAAAAGCCTCCAAATCTGGAGGCTTTTTTTTATTTTCAATATTCAATTTTAAGAGCTGTAAATCTATTTGCTCAAGTACATTTTTCTTCTTGAATACAATTCATAAAATTGATCGTCTTTCAAATCATCAATAAACAAGATGCTTTCTCCCGTTGATTTCATCTCTGGTCCTAACGCTTTATTAACTCCTGCAAACTTGCTGAAAGAAAAAACCGGCTGTTTGATTGCATAGCCGTTCAATTTCGGATTAAAGTCAAAATCAGTCACTTTATTGTGGCCTAACATTACTTTTGTCGCATAATTCACATAAGGCTCGCCATACGCTTTTGCAATAAAAGGAACCGTTCTAGACGCTCTTGGATTGGCTTCAATGATGTAAACCGTGTCGTCTTTAATTGCAAACTGAATGTTGATCAGACCTACAGTTCTCAAAGCCAAAGCAATTTTCTTCGTATGGTCTTTAATCTGTTGCATCACGAATTCTCCTAAGTTAAAAGGAGGCAATGTCGCATTTGAATCTCCCGAGTGAACTCCGCAAGGTTCAATATGCTCCATAATTCCGATGATGTACACATTTTCGCCATCGCAAATCGCATCTGCTTCTGCTTCAATCGCACCATCTAAATAATGATCCAGAAGCAATTTATTCCCCGGAATCGATTTTAGCAAATCAATTACGTGTTCTTCTAATTCTTGTTTGTTGATAACAATTTTCATTCCTTGCCCGCCCAAAACATACGAAGGACGAACCAGTAAAGGAAAATCTAAAGTATCCGCCAAAACCGAAGCTTCATCAGCACTTTCAGCAATCCCGAATTGCGGAAAAGGAATATTTAATTCCGTCAGCAATTCAGAAAAACGCCCTCTGTCTTCCGCCAAGTCTAAAGCATCAAAACTCGTTCCGATGATTTTGATTCCGTATTTAGACAATTTTTCAGCCAATTTCAAGGCCGTCTGGCCTCCTAACTGCACAATCACGCCTTCTGGCTTTTCGTGCTGGATAATGTCATAAATATGTTCCCAGAAAACAGGCTCGAAATACAATTTATCAGCCGTATCAAAATCAGTTGAAACCGTTTCTGGGTTACAGTTGATCATAATCGTTTCATAACCGCATTCTTTCGCCGCCAAAACACCGTGGACACAAGAATAATCAAACTCAATTCCTTGCCCAATTCTGTTTGGACCCGAACCAAGAACTACGATTTTCTTTTTATCTGTGACGATACTTTCGTTATGAACATATTTTTGTCCGTCAGCAGTTTCAATTTCTGCTTCAAAAGTTGAATAATAATAAGGTGTTTTTGCCGTAAATTCTGCTGCACAAGTATCAACCAATTTATAAACTCTGTTGATATTCATATCTTCACGAAGCTTGTGAACTTGGCTTTCCAGACATTTCATCATGTGCGCAATCTGTCTGTCAGCGAAACCTTTTTGTTTTGCTTCAAGCAATAATTCTTTCGGCAACGTTTCAATCGTGTAATTTGAAATTTCTTTTTCTAAAGAATATAATTCTTCATATTGTTTCAAGAACCACATATCTATTTTAGTGATTTCGTGGATTCTGCTCAATGGAATTCCCATTTGGATCGCGTCATAAATCACGAAAACCCTGTCCCAACTTGCATACGTCAGCTTTTCAATAATTTGGTCGTAATTGGTGTAGCTTTTTCCGTCAGCACCAAGTCCGTTTCTTTTAATTTCAAGAGATTGCGTCGCTTTATGCAAAGCTTCTTGAAAAGAACGGCCAATTCCCATCACTTCTCCCACAGATTTCATCTGAAGTCCTAAAGTTCGGTCAGCGCCTTCAAATTTATCGAAGTTCCAACGTGGAATTTTTACGATTACATAATCCAAAGTCGGCTCAAATAAAGCAGAAGTTGATTTTGTAATTTGGTTTTGCAATTCATCTAAATTGTACCCTAAAGCCAATTTCGAAGCAATTTTTGCAATTGGATAACCTGTTGCTTTTGATGCCAAAGCTGATGAACGCGACACGCGAGGATTGATTTCAATCGCCACGATATCTTCTTTTTCATCAGGAGAAACGGCAAACTGAACGTTACAACCGCCCGCAAAGTTGCCGATGCTTCGCATCATTTTGATCGCCATATCGCGCATCTTTTGGAAAGTCGCGTCAGATAAAGTCATCGCAGGAGCCACCGTAATCGAGTCTCCGGTGTGGATTCCCATCGGATCCATATTTTCAATTGAACAGATAATCACGACATTGTCATTTTTATCTCTCAATAATTCAAGTTCATATTCTTTCCAGCCCAGCAACGCTTTGTCGATCAAAACCTCGTGAATTGGAGACATTTCCAATCCGTATGTTAACTTTTCATCAAATTCTTCCTTTGTGTGAACAAAAGCAGCACCCGTTCCACCCAAAGTAAATGATGGGCGAATTACTAATGGAAACCCAAATTCCTGGGCAATTTCTTTTCCTTGCAAGAATGAAGTTGCTGTTTTGGCAGGCGCTGTTGGGATTTCAATTCTTTCTAAAAGCTGTTTGAACTGCTCTCTATCTTCAGTAATGTTAATCGCATTGATGTCAACTCCGATTAATTTTACTCCAAAATCTTCCCAAATTCCTTTTTCGTCCGCTTCCAAACATAAATTTAATGCAGTCTGTCCTCCCATCGTAGGCAGAACGGCATCAATTTGTGGATGTTCCTTAAGGATTTCAATGATTGATTTGGTAGTCAGCGGTTTTAAATAAACGTGGTCAGCCATTGACGGATCCGTCATAATGGTTGCTGGATTTGAATTGATTAAGATAACCTCAATTCCTTCTTCTCTGATGGAACGCGCTGATTGTGAACCTGCATAATCAAATTCGCAAGCCTGACCGATAACGATTGGACCTGAACCGATGATTAAAACTGATTTAATTGAATTGTCTTTCGGCATTGCTGTGTGTTGTTGTAGTTAATTTTAGATACAAGGTTTTGGGAATTATGGTTTAGGGCTAAACCTTGAATCTTAAACCTATAGCCCTGAACCTTCGGTTTTTACCGACAAGGTATAAAAAAAGGCGATACTAGAAAAAAGTAACGCCTTTATTTATGTTTATTCAAACATTATTTTTTGTGTCTTGGCTCACAAGAAACAGTCAATTTATGTCTTCCTTTAGCTCTTCTTCTAGCAAGGACTTTTCTTCCATTGGCAGAAGCCATTCTGTCCATAAAACCGTGCTTATTTCTTCTTTTTCTTTTCGATGGTTGAAACGTTCTTTTGCTCATTGCTTTGTATCTTTAAAAAACTTAATTAAATATCTTTTTATAGGTTCGAAATCAATGCTGTTCCAAAACCGAGTGCAAATATACAAAGACTTTTTTTTCTTGCAAGTGCTTTTTGAAAAATATTTTTAATTCATTTTACTACCTTTGCATTCTTAAACACAAAATAATTATGTTTCACAGGAATATCAAATTAATTTTAGCCGGACTTATCATTGCTACAGGCATTTGGCAATTTACAGAAAACAATATTGGAAACGGAATCTTCCTTATTTTATTCTCTTTAATATTCATTTTGCTCTATTTTAAAAATGAATTTATCCTTTTAGCCTTCTTAAAATTGAGAAAACAAGATTTTCCGGGTGCTCAAAAATGGCTGTCTTACATAAAAAACCCAGAAACTTCTTTAGTAAGAAAACAACAGGGTTATTACAATTACCTTCACGGATTGATGCTTTCGCAAACTAATTTAACGCAATCAGAGAAATATTTCAAGAAAGCAATCGAACTGGGATTGTCAATGGATATGGATTTGGCCGTGGCAAAATTAAACCTTGCCGGAGTTGCCATGTCAAGAAGAAGAAAGATTGAAGCTACCAATTTATTGGCAGAAGCTAAAAAATTAGACAAACAGGGAATGCTGAAAGATCAAATCAAGATGATGAAAGATCAGATGAAGAAAATATAATTAGACTTCTTAGATATCTTACAAAAATACATATAAAAAAAAAACCACTTTTAGTCGAAACTAAAAGTGGTTTTTATTTATACGAAAGTTTAAGAATTTGAAATTCTAACGATCTGAAACACCTAAATTAATATCCTTCGGTAGGAATTTCAAACACATATTTCTTTTTCGTTGCGTTTGTCAATTTTCGGTCACGAAGCCAAGGATTGTGGATTTTCAATATTTTATAATTGATTCCTTGTGATTTTGCAAAAACAGCCAAATCGGTAATAGAACTGTCCACCTCGATTTTCTTAGTAGGAATCAGTGGGTACAATTCTGTCGGATTTACCGTAAAACCATATTGCACTGGGTTTTTCATAATTTCTTTCAAAGCTAAGATTCTGAAAACATAACGCGCCGTTTCATCGGTTAAAAGCAAGTCATAATAGTTAGTTTCGCCTTGAAAAGTAATTTGTTTGTTCACGCCGCCAAAACCTCCATTGTAAGAGGCCGCAGCTAAAGTCCAGCTCCCGAATTTTTTATAAGCACTTGACAAATATTTGCAAGCGGCTTCCGTAGACATTTCAAGATGGTAGCGCTCATCAACGATATCATTGACTTCCATGCCGTATTCTTTTGCCGTTGCCGGCATAAACTGCCAAAAACCTTTTGCACCCGCAGAAGAAGTAGCGTTCATCAAAGCACTTTCAGCTACAGCCAAATATTTAAAATCATCCGGAACTCCGTTTTTCTTTAAAATAGGTTCAATGATTGGAAAAGCACGGTTGGCTCTTTTTATAATCAACAGCGTCGAAGCGTCAAGATTGGCATTTACAAGCAATTCCCTGTCAAAACGTTCTTTGACGTCAGCAATATGCAAAGGTGTTTTTTCTCCTGCAAAATCAACTTCCGTAGGGAAATAATTTGCTTTTACCATTGCTGTTTTTTCTTTAATCTTTTCGCTGGAAACCGCGTGAACCATCACGCCACTTACCAAAACTACCGAAGCAATCAGGCCTGTTTTCTTAATCAAATTCATATTCATTTCTTTTTTGAGTGTATTTTGTAAACCTACAATTTTTTTTCTTTTTAATTATTTAATTTGAACCCTTAAGAAAGTAAGATTCAAAAATCAAACCAAGATTTTTATTTATAAAAATTATCGAATTATCGAATTATCGAATTATCGAATTATCGAATTAATCAATTTTCTAAAATAATTCTCGGTAAATTTTCATTCAGCCATTTGAATTTATTGATAATCATAATGTGCGTACCGCCTTTTATCGGAATGTAATTCTTAATATATTTTGGAGGAAAAACCTCGTCAGCATCGCCGTGAATGTGAATCACGTTTTCATCTGGTTCTGCCCTATCCCAAAGAATTATTTTTTCTAAAGCCCAATCCAGATACTTTTTATCGCGCATTGACAGAAACTTTTCATACAATTTCAACCGCTGGTTCATCTTGTTGCCACCCATAGAAAACTTCGCAAAAAGCGCCACGTTTTTAGCCAATCCGGTTGGAAAAACCTTGTAGGCTTTGATTGTTTTGGCAAATTTCATTCTTCTCGGAAACTCCGCATTGCTTTTGACACTTGAAATAATAATCACTTTCTTTGCATTGACAATCCGGCCCATTTCCTGCACTAAAACACCTCCGAAGGAAACCCCGATCAAAACAGCATCTTCGTGCTTAATATTCAATGCGATTCGCTGCGCATATTCTTGCAACGTTTCATTATCCAAAGGCAAAACCCATTCTAAAAGATGCATTTCAAATTGTTCTTCAGGAAGAAGAATTCGCTCAAAAATTGCGGAACTCGCCGCCATTCCTGGCATAAAATATACATGTACTTTTTCCATCAGAATTGTTTTAACGCTATCATAACAGCAACAAAAGGTTTTTATTACGAAATTTGTATAAAATTATGGTTTTTATCTGAAAACCAGCTTCACATCTTTTTAAATAATCTATAAATTATGCAAACGCGACTGTTTCCAAAAAGCGCACGAGGAAAAGCAGATTTCGGTTGGCTTCAGGCCAATTTTTCATTTTCTTTTGGCAATTATCAAAATCCAGAAATGATGCAATTCGGAATGCTTCGTGTATTAAACGATGACACCATTGCAGCTGGAATGGGTTTTGGAACGCATCCGCACGAAAATATGGAAATCATCACGATTCCTCTCGAAGGTGGCTTGACGCACCGCGACAGCATGGGAAACCAAGCCACGGTCTCTTTTGGCGAGGTGCAAGTGATGAGCGCCGGAACCGGTGTGCAACATTCAGAAATGAACGCGAGCCAAAGTGAAAATGCAAAAACCCTGCAACTTTGGATTTTCCCTGAAAAAGAAGATGCTACGCCACGATACGACCAAAAATCTTTTGACCTGAAAAACAACCTAAACTCCTTTGTGAACATTGTTTCTCCCGAAGATAAAAATGACGGAAACGCACTTTGGATCCACCAACAGGCGTTTTTGCATCTGGGCATTTTTGAAGAAAATCAAACTATTACTTACGATATAAAAATACCTTCAAACGGAATTTACATTTTTTTAATTGAAGGCGAAATCGAAATTGAAAATCAGACGGTAAATGAAAGAGACGCTTTTGGAATCATTGAATTTGATTCCTTCGAAATCAAAACAAAAGCCAAATCTAAAATTTTGATGATTGAAGTTCCGATGCGATATAACTAGAAAAAAAAATATTATGGAAATCAAAGACAATACTTTTTCAAGACAATTTGAGGCTCACAGCGAAGACGGAAAATTAGTTTCTGTGGAATATTCTTTTCAAGAACGCAAAATATTTTTGACTAAGGTAAATCTGCCAGAATCTTTTGAGGACGAAACCTTTGTTTCTGATGTATTAAAAGAAATTATGGCAATAGCAGAAGAGCGAAAATTAAAAGTTGTTCCGACACATCCAAAAATCGCTTCTTTTTTTAGAAAAAATCCGGTTTATAAAGAATTGCTTCCTCCGGGAATTAGAATCTAATAGCGTCTCAAACTGTTTGCTGGATTTAAAATCTGTGTGTTTGAAAAGAAAATTTTATTATTTTTATCAAATGACAGAAGAAATAAATACCCAAATCCTCGACTTCTTCGAAAACATCGAAAAATATTACGGAAGCAAAACCGAAATCACCGAAGGTTTGTACAGCCTTACAGAAAGTTTTGACAGCCATTCTACCACTTGGAATTTATCTGAATTTGATTTGGTTCGCTCTGGATATCGAAAAGCCGGAGAACGGCTGATGATGGAAGGCGAAAAAATGTATTATGAGATCTCAGCCGCGCTACTGGTCAGCTTTGAGCAAAAAGGAAGAAACTCGTATGAATTTGTAGAAAAATATGGAGATTCGGTTTTTAGAGTAACCAAGATTAAGTTTCATTATAAATATTAGACGTTCGATTTTTAGATAGTTCGATTTTTCGAAATACCCAACAATCTAAAAATCGAACTATCTATCTAAACTTCTACATTCAAAAACTCTAATCGCACCGAACCGTCATCGTCAATTTTTGTCAGATTGATTTCGTGCAAAGTATTCACCAATTCTGGATTCCACGGCGTTTTTACTTTTACGTAATTTTCTGTAAAACCGTGAATATAGCCTTCTTTATTTTCGCTTTCGAATAAAACCGTTCTGTTTGAACCGATTTGGCTTTCATAAAAAGCGCGTCTCTTTTTCACAGAAAGTCCTCGCAACATCTTGCTCCTTTTAGCACGAACATTTGCAGGAACTGGATTTGGCATATTTGCCGCTTCGGTGTTATCTCTTTCAGAATACGTAAAAACGTGCAGGTAAGAAATATCCATTTCGTTTAAGAAATTGTACGTTTCCAAGAAATGTTCGTCGGTTTCACCAGGAAATCCAACGATCACGTCCACACCAATACAGGCGTGAGGCATTACTTCCTTTATTTTATTGACTCTTTCGGTATATACTTCGCGCAAATAACGGCGCTTCATTTTCTTTAAAACATCATTGCTTCCTGATTGCAACGGAATATGGAAATGCGGTACAAAAGTTCTTGATTTTGATACAAATTCAATTGTTTCATTACGAAGTAAATTGGGCTCAATGGAGGAAATTCGCAAACGCTCGATTCCTTCTACTTCATCCAATTTTTGAACTAATTCATAAAAAGTATGTTCGTGCTTTTTATTTCCGAATTCGCCTTTTCCATAATCGCCAATATTGACGCCGGTCAAGACAATTTCTTTGATATTTTGCTGTGAAATCTCTTTGGCATTTTGCAGTACATTTTCCAATGTATCGCTTCGAGAAATTCCTCTTGCCAACGGAATTGTGCAATACGTACATTTATAATCACAGCCATCCTGAACTTTTAAAAATGCTCTGGTTCGGTCTCCAATGGAATAGCTTCCTACATAAAAATCAGCTTCAGAAATCTCGCAAGAATGCACTTCTCCAAAGTCATTTTTGGACAAATCGTTAATGTAATCGGTGATTTTGAATTTTTCTGTCGCGCCTAAAACCAAGTCAACGCCATCAACAGACGCCAATTCTTCGGGCTTCAACTGCGCATAACAACCCACTGCTGCAACAAAAGCCTTGTCGTTCAATTTCATTGCTTTTTTAACCACCTGCTTGAATTGCTTGTCGGCATTTTCAGTAACCGAACACGTATTGATTACATAAATATCAGCAATATCTTCAAATTCAACGCGGTCAAAACCTTCGTCTTGAAAATCACGAGCAATCGTAGATGTTTCTGAAAAATTCAGTTTGCATCCCAACGTATAAAAAGCGACTTTTTTTCTGTTCTCTGTCATTATAAATCCTCCCGAAAATTGGGAAATTGGTATCTTTAGCTATATTTACATTTTGCAAATAGCCTGCAAATTTACATACAATATTTTTCAAAATGAAATCAATAATTCACTACATATCAATATTTTGCATATCATTAACTTTATTTTCCTGCGGAAAAGAGGCAAAAGAAAACCGCGACAATCAAGTTTTTAGATTTAATCAAGATGCAAATGTGAGTTCATTGGATCCTGCTTTTGCAAAATCTCAAGACAATATCTGGATGTGCAATCAGCTTTTTAACGGCTTGGTGCAACTCGATGACAGCTTGAATATCAAACCTGATTTGGCTAAATCTTGGACGATTTCAGAAGATGGAAAAACATACACTTTTACGTTAAGAAATGATGTTCGCTTTCATAAAAATAACGTTTTTAAAGATTCCACACGTATTGTAAACGCTGGTGACTTTGCATATAGTTTTAATCGCCTTTTGGATGAAAAAGTCGCTTCGCCAGGCGGATGGATTATGCAGAATGTAGAAAACTTCAGAGCTACAAACGATACCATTTTTGAGATAAATCTAAAAAAATCATTTCCTGCATTTTTGGGATTGCTTTCTATGAAATACGCGTCGGTTGTTCCAAAGGAAGCTTTTGAAACTGCAAATTATGATTTTAGAATCAACCCAATTGGAACGGGGCCTTTTCAATTTAAGCTTTGGGAAGAAAATGTAAAATTGGTCTTGAGAAAAAATCCGTTGTATTTTGAAAAGGACGAAAACGGAAAACAATTGCCTTATCTGGAAGCGGTTGCCGTGACTTTTTTACCAGACAAACAAAGTGGCTTTTTGCAATTTGCACAAGGAAAAATTGATTTTATTTCAGGCCTCCATCCTTCGTACAAAGATGAAATTTTGACGCAAAGCGGTCAATTGCAACAAAAATACAAAAACGATGTAAATATGATTACGGGTCCATATTTGAATACCGAATATTTGGGTTTCAGAATGGACGGAAGCAATAAAACGGTTTTAGACAAACGGATTCGCCAAGCCTTGAATTATGGTTTTGACCGACAAAAACTGGTGACGTATTTAAGAAACGGAATGGGAACTCCGGCAATTAACGGAATGATTCCGGCTGGTTTGCCGAGTTTTGACGAAACCAAGATTGGCTACAATTATGACATCCAAAAAGCACGAAGTTTAGTTGCCGAATATAAAAAAGCAACAGGCGATAAAAACCCGAAAGTGGCTCTGAGTACGAACGCTACCTATTTAGATATTTCTGAATATTTGCAACGCGAATGGAAGAAAATCGGGGTTGATGTTTCGATAGACGTGAATCCACCGGCGACTTTGAGACAGGCGATTTCTACGGGAAAAGTTTCTTTTTTTAGGGCGAGCTGGATTGCCGATTATCCGGATGCGGAAAATTATCTTTCTTTGTTTTACAGCAAAAACTTTGCCCCGAATGGACCGAATTATACGCACTTTAAAAACACTGAATTTGACAAATTATATGAAGATGCTTTTCTAGAAACCGATGATGCCAAACGCTTTGTTTTATATCAAAAAATGGATCACTTGGTGATGAAAGAAGCTCCGGTTGTTCCTTTATTTTATGATAAAGTGGCGCGATTTACTAGGAAAAATGTGGTGGGATTGGGGATAAATCCTTTGAATATGTTGGATTTAAGACGGGTTAGGAAATTAGATAAGTAACGAGCGTCGGAATTAGAATTGTCCTGAAGATGGGACGCGGATTTTCAAGATTCCTTGTGAAGCGGATTTTTTTGGTTGCGTTGATCGGCTACTATTGATCCAGAAGTTTGCAAAAAGACGGATACTTTCTCAAATAGCCCTGATTGCAGGGAAAATCCTTTTCATTTTTTCTTTAAAAATGAAAAGATTGTACCGAAAAGCAGGTATTGCGATTCCTGAAAACACCTCATGTTTCGATTCTGAAAAAAAAAGCGGTTTAACTTCTTTTAAATCTATCTTAATAGAATTGTTTAAAAAACTAGATTTTTGTAATTTAGATAGAAAATAATTCTATTATGAAAACAATCTTATTTTCGGCATTTATTTTCCTTATGGGTTTCAATGCCAATGCCCAAAAAACTCCTATAAAAAACTCGGAATTGCCTGCGGAAGCGACGGCTTTTATCCAGACTTATTTTAGTAAAAACACGATTCACCACGCGATCAAAGACAAAGACAGACGAAAAATTACATTTGAAGTGATGCTCGACGACATGACGGAATTGGAATTTACTGAAAAAGGTGCGTGGAAAGAAGTGGACGGAAAAGGAAAGGTGATCCCGACGGGTTACATCTTAAAACCGATTTTGGATTATGTGGCAAAAAATCACCCTAAAGCTTCGATAACGCATATTGACAAGGGTTTCAACGATATCGATATTGATTTGGATAACGGAATTGAACTTGAATTTAATTTAAAAGGGAAGTTTTTGAGAATTGACAGATAATTTTCTACATCAAAAAAAAAACCGCGATTGGTGAAATCGCGGTTTTTTTATATGTGAATTTTTAGTCTTTTCGCCACTTTTTTGTCTCTTCAAAAACGTGTTCTAAAATGGAAGCGTCTTGCTCGCTGAACTCAATATTTCTTCTGGCCATCACTATTTTTGCCGTATCAAAAGCTTTTTTAGTGATGTAAGTTGTAAAACCGGAAGCTCCGCCCCAAGAAAAACTCGGAACAAAGTTTCTAGGAAAACCGCTTCCGAAAATATTGGTGCTCACGCCCACTACCGTTCCAGTGTTAAACATGGTGTTGATACCACATTTACTGTGGTCGCCCATCATCAAACCGCAAAATTGAAGTCCGGTTTTTGCAAAACCTTCTGTTTCATAACTCCACAATTTTACTTCTTCGTAGTTGTTTTTTAGGTTGGAATTATTGCTGTCCGCTCCGATATTGCACCATTCGCCCAATACTGAATTTCCTAAAAAACCATCGTGCCCTTTGTTTGAATAGCCAAAAAGAACAGAGTTGTTTACTTCGCCTCCAATAACAGAATGTGGCCCAACTGTAGTGGCGCCATATACTTTTGAAGCCAATTTGACGCGTCCCGATTCGCATAACGCAAAGGGTCCGCGAATTACAGAACCTTCCATTATTTCAGCATTTTTTCCGATGTAAATGGGTCCGGTTGACGCGTTTAAAGTTACAAATTCCAATTTTGCCCCTTCTTCAATAAATATATTTTCAGGAGAAATTACATTGACACTTTTCGGAATTGGTTGCGAAAATCGGTCTTCTGTCAAAATTTCAAAATCTTCCCGGATTGCCACATCATTTTTTTGGAAAATATCCCAAGTATTTACGATTGTCAAGCAGTCATCGTTGTATTCTATTATTTCATAATTGTCAAAATCAACTTCTTCCTGCGATTCTTCCGAGAAAAAAGCAATCACTTCTTCACCTTTAAATATTGCCTGGTTTTTTTCTAACGATTTTACCATTTCTGACAAGACGTCATTTGGCAAAAAAGAAGCGTTGATCATCACGTTTTCTTCCATTTCCACCATCGGATATTTCTCAGAAAGATATTCTTCTGTTACCGTTGTGGTTGTGTAACCCAAATATTTTTCCCATTTTTCACGAATGGTCAAAATCCCTACGCGAATGTCAGCAACGGGGCGTGTAAACGTGAAGGGCAATAACGAATTTCTAACGGTTCCGTCAAAAAGTATATAGTTCATTTTGTTTTTGTTTCAGTTTGAAGCTCAAAGTTACAAAGAATTCATTTCTCAATATTTTTTTTCCAAAAAAAAAGCTCCTCAAATGAGAAGCTTTCCTGAATTGTATTCAAAGTTTATTATTTTGTATATGTAAAATCAGTAAGTGCTGTTATACCTTCAAAACTTTCTGACGTACGTAAAACCATTTTGGTTGAGTTTGCTACAACAATTTGATAAACTACAGTTTCTCCGCCTTCCTCTACTGTTAAGGTGTTTCCTGATCTTGTATATGTGTCAGAGAATGTAGTAAGAGTACATGATGCTCCAAAATACTCGCCATCAATAGCAGTTCCGTTTTCTAAAATCTCGTAGTAATCTTTTTCACATCCTGTTTGGTGCTCGTACACTTCATCATAAACGACTGTACCGTTTACTGAAGTTTTTTCAGATGCATAATTCCATTTTCCAATAACTGATCCAATGTTTCCTGATGAATCGTCATCACTACTACACGATGTAAAAGTTAATCCAAAAAAAAAGCAGAGGCCACTAAAATACTAATTTTTTTCATTATTTCTTTGTTTTAAATGTTCATGCAATGCTACAAAGTTTCTTACAAAAAACAAAATTAATTACTAATTATTTCTTAAAATTATTAGCTTTAATTTGGAATGTATATAAATTTCACCGTATTCATTAGCTATTTTATTAAAATGACACAATTAAAATTATAAGTTTAAAATTTTATTCCAAAAAACATTTCAAAAAAAACAAAAAACACTCTCAATTAAATTTCTATTTTTGTCTCAAGAAAACATAACACAACTTTTATGCTCATTATTGGAATTGCCGGAGGAACCGGAAGCGGAAAAACAACTGTCGTTCAGCAAATTATGAACGAACTACCTCAAGCCGAAGTCGGAATTATTTCTCAAGATTCTTATTATAAAGAGAACCACGGACTGAGTTTTGATGAACGCGCACTGATTAATTTCGACCACCCTCGCGCCATTGACTTTGAATTGTTGGTCGCCCAATTAAAAGAATTAAAAGCTGGCAAAAATGTGGAACAGCCTGTATATTCTTTTGTAACGCACAACAGGACAGACGATACCATCAACACGCACCCGCGAAAAGTGATGATTGTTGAAGGGATTTTAATTCTTGCCAATCCTGAGCTTCGTGATATGTTTGACATCAAAATTTATGTCCATGCCGACTCTGACGAGCGATTGATCCGTCGTTTAAAACGGGACATTGCAGAGCGTGGACGTGATATGACCGAGGTTCTAAACCGTTACCAAAACACGTTAAAACCAATGCACGAGCAATTCATTGAGCCGACAAAAGCCTTTGCCGACATCATTATTCCTAACGACAAATACAACACGGTGGCAATTGACGTGGTTCGCGCCGTGATCAACCAACGAATTCTATAAAAAAAAGCCTAACTTTATCAAGTGAAAAATCCTTTCAAAAATAACACAAAACGCCATCCTTTACTGCGGTTTCTGACCAACAGGTACTTTCTTGTGTTTGCCATTTTTGTGGTTTGGATGATCTTTCTTGACAATTATTCCTTGCTCGACCACCGAGTTCTCGATAAAGAAATTAACGAGCTTGAAGACAACAAAAAATATTACAAAGACGAAATAAAAATGGACCAGCAGAAAATAAAACTGCTCAAAAATCCAGACCAAATTGAAAAATACGCCCGCGAAAAATATTACATGAAACGCGACAGCGAAGACATTTACATCATTGAATTTGAAGAAAATTTGCCTCCAGATGAAAAAGGAAAATCGCTTTAAAACTATATAATCTGAAGTATTTGAAGCGAAAGTGTAGGCATTTTCAGTAATCGCAATTCCCGCTTTTCGGTACAATCTTTTTCATTTTTAAAGAAAAAATGAAAAAGGATTTCCCCTGCAATCGGGGCTAATTGAGAAAATTTTCGCATTTTTGGAAACATCAAAAAATGTAAACTCTAAAAGTCATAGCGTAAAAGTCTAAGAATCTAACAATCCAAGCAGTCTAAAAATTTAAATTATGTCTGAAAATCTATTTGACGACTTCAGTCCGGTTTCTTCCAAACAATGGAAACAGCAAATTCAATATGAATTAAAAGGTGCTGATTACAATGAAACACTTGTTTGGGAAAGTCCAGAAGGCATCAAAGTCAAGCCTTTTTACCACCTTGACGAATTTGAGAGAACCAATACTTCAAATCCCAACACCGAGTCGTTTAAAATCACGCAAAATATTTTTGTCCATGATTTAGACAAGTCCGTTGGCCGGGCTTTAGAAACTTTAAATCGCGGTGCTGAAAGCATCCGTTTTACCATTGAAGAAGAAACGTGCAATGTTGAAAAGTTACTGGAAAAGCTTCCTTTAGAAAAAACAACCTTATACTTTCATTTATCGTTTCTTTCAATCGATTTCGTAAAAAGAATTGATACCGTTGCAAAAACCAGAAACGCGCAGGTTTTTGTTCAAATTGATCCTGTTGGAAATTTAGCAAAAGAAGGAAACTGGTACCATAATTTAGAAACCGATTTTGATATTTTAAACACCCTTTCTATCTCGTGCCAAAATATCAATTTCTTGAGCATCGATGCTAGTTTATATCAAAACGCTGGAGCTAATATCGTGCAACAAATTGCGTATACTTTAGCGCACGCCAACGAATACTTCAACCGAATTGCAACAATCTCAAAACCTATCGTTTTGCAAGTTGCCGTGGGAACCAATTACTTTTTTGAAATTGCAAAACTGCGCTCGTTGCGACTGCTTTTTGACTTGGTTGCCAAAGAATACGACCATAATTTTCAATGCCATATTTTGGCCATTCCTTCCAAAAGAAATAAAACGCTGTACGATTACAATGTGAATTTGCTTCGCACGACTACAGAATGCATGAGTGCCATTTTAGGTGGCGCCGATGCTGTTTCGAACTTGGCTTATGACGCTTTGTACCATAAAGACAATGAATTTGGAGATCGAATTTCTCGAAATCAATTGCTTGTCTTAAAACACGAAAGTTATTTTGACAAAGTTGCAAATCCCGCTGACGGAAGTTATTACATCGAAAGTTTGACACAGCAATTATCTGAAAAAGCATTGGCTTTATTTAAAGATATAGAAGCAAATGGCGGTTTGGTAACGCAATTAATTGAAGGAACCATCCAAAGAAAAATTCAAGAAAGCGCTCAAAAAGAACAAGAATTATTTGATTCAGGAAAAGAAATTTTATTAGGAACCAATAAATATCCGAATAAAAACGACCGAATGAGCCACGATCTAGAACTTTTTCCTTTTGTAAAATCAAAGCAAAGAAAAACATTAGTTGCACCAATTATCGAAAAAAGATTGGCCGAAAAAATGGAAATGGAACGTTTGGAGAGTGAGAAAGAAAATTAACATGAAAAGAAAAAATATACAAAATATAAAGTTAGAAAATAGCCAAAAGCCAAAAGCTAAAAGTTTAGAAGAAGAAAACTTCTTGACTGCTGAAGGAATCGAGCTTAAAAAAACCTATTCGGAAGAAGACATTCAAGGTTTAGAACACTTGGAATTTGGGGCGGGTTTTGCCCCAAATTTACGCGGTCCTTATTCCACAATGTATGTTCGCAGACCATGGACCGTCCGCCAATATGCCGGATTTTCTACTGCTGAAGAAAGCAATGCTTTTTACAGAAGAAATCTTGCCGCAGGCCAAAAAGGACTTTCCATTGCATTTGACCTGCCAACGCACCGCGGTTATGATTCAGATCACGAGCGCGTTGTTGGAGACGTAGGAAAAGCTGGGGTTGCTATTGATTCTGTGGAAGATATGAAAGTACTTTTTGACCAAATTCCTTTGGATGAAATGTCAGTTTCAATGACCATGAACGGCGCCGTTTTGCCGATTATGGCATTTTACATAGTCGCTGCAGAGGAACAGGGCGTCAAACCAGAATTGCTTTCAGGAACAATCCAAAATGATATCTTGAAGGAATTTATGGTGCGAAACACCTACATCTATCCACCATCTCCTTCGATGAAAATCATTGCTGATATTTTTGATTTTACGAGTAAAAAAATGCCGAAGTTCAACTCGATTTCAATTTCGGGTTATCACATGCAAGAAGCCGGAGCTACTGCTGACATTGAGTTGGCATACACTTTAGCCGATGGTTTGGAATACATCAGAACAGGTTTGGCCGCAGGAATGAAAATCGATGAATTTGCTCCTCGCCTCTCTTTCTTTTGGGCCATCGGAATGAACCATTTTATGGAAGTTGCAAAAATGCGCGCTGGAAGAATGCTTTGGGCAAAATTATTAAAGCAATTTAATCCGAAGGATGAAAAATCATTGGCTTTAAGAACGCATTGCCAGACATCAGGTTGGAGTTTGACCGAGCAAGACCCGTTTAACAATGTGGCTCGAACAGTAATTGAAGCTTCGGCTGCTGCTTTTGGAGGCACACAATCGCTGCACACGAATGCTCTGGACGAAGCAATTGCTTTGCCGACCGATTTCTCTGCAAGAATTGCTCGAAATACGCAAATTTTCCTTCAAGAAGAAACAAAGATTACCAAAACTGTTGATCCTTGGGCCGGAAGTTATTACGTAGAAAAACTGACCGATGAAATTGCGCAAAAAGCGTGGGAATTAATTCAAGAAGTGGAAGAATTAGGCGGCATGACAAAAGCCATTGAAGCTGGAATTCCGAAATTGAGAATTGAAGAAGCGGCTGCAAGAAAACAAGCGCGAATCGATTCAAGCCAGGATATCATTGTTGGTGTCAATAAATACCGATTAGAAAAAGAAGATCCGTTGCATATTTTGGATGTGGACAACCAGATGGTTCGCAGGCAGCAATTGGAACAATTAGACAAAATAAAGGCTTCGAGAAACACGGAGAAAGTAAAAGAACTTTTAACTAAATTGACCGAATCTGCACAATCAGGCGAGGGAAATTTATTAGAACTGGCAGTAAATGCAGCGCGCGAAAGAGCCACTTTAGGCGAAATCAGCGATGCCTTAGAAACTGTTTTTGGAAGATATAAAGCGCAAATTAAATCATTTAGCGGCGTGTACAGCAAAGAAATTAAAAACGACGAAAGTTTTGCAACCGCAAAACAAAAAGCAGATGAATTTGCACATTCAGAAGGCCGCCGTCCAAGAATTATGATTGCCAAAATGGGACAAGATGGTCACGATCGCGGCGCAAAAGTAGTGGCCACAGGTTATGCCGATGTTGGTTTTGACGTGGATATTGGCCCGTTATTTCAAACTCCGGCGGAAGCCGCAAAACAGGCTGTTGAAAATGACGTACACATTTTAGGCGTTTCTTCATTGGCTGCCGGCCACAAAACTTTAGTCCCGCAAGTAATTGAAGAATTGAAAAAATATGGACGTGAAGATATCATGGTTATTGTTGGAGGTGTAATTCCGGCGCAAGATTATCAGTATTTATTTGATGCTGGGGCTGTTGCCGTTTTTGGCCCTGGAACTAAAATTAGCGAAGCCGCCATTACAATCTTAGACATTCTTTTGACCGAATAATTATTTTTATGCAAATAAAGAATAGGCTTTTATTCTTATTTGCATAAAACTTATCTGAAGAAGAAAAATATAAAAATCGAAATTGTTGGTACTTCAAAAGAGTGTCAAAAATTTCGATTTTTATTATTTACTAAAATTCTAGTTCAGGTAATTCAATTAAAAAAGTGGTTCCTTTACCATCTTCACTTTCTACTTTGATTTCCCCATTGTTTTGTTCTATCATATCTTTACAAAGCACAAGACTTATATGATGCCCTTTCTCTCCACTTGTACTTGTCGTAATAGTATGTTCTAAATCAAAAAGTTTTTCAATGTTTTCTTTACTTATTCCTGGGCCGTTAGCCCTAATTGATAAAAACATTTTTCCTTTAGAATTATGAGCTTCAACCGTAATTGCATCACCTGTATCGCAAAATTTCATAGCGTTAGAAATCAAATTATTAACAACCACATTAATCATATTTACATCAGCAAAAGCCTTGGTATTGGGTTCAATATTTATTTCAAGCTTTATTCCTTTCAACCGAATTGCTGTTTCAATTAATCTAGCATTTTCATCCACTAAATTACTTATATCAAATTCCGACCTACTCATAACGATTCCGTCTAACTGGCTTTTAGACCAATGGAGCAAATTATCGAGAAATGCGGACGTTGAATAAATTGTTTCTTCAAATTTAGTCAACAAATTATTCAATTCATCATTATTCAGATGTCCTTGTCTGTGAAGTCCAAAAAGCATTTTTAATGTAGCAATCGGACTTCTTAATTCATGCGAAACGATAGAGAAAAACTTATTTTTCACTTTATTAACCTGTTCTAATTCTTTATTTTGTGCGGTCGTTATTTCCATTTGCGCTACAACTTCTTCGTTTAGGGATTCGAGCTCCTTGTTAATTTCTACAATTTCATCTCTTTGTTTTTTTAATAAAAGATTTGTAGCTTTCTTTTCTAGGTTTCTTTTATAAAAAAGTACTAGCAAAATAACTACGAATACTAGAATAATTACTGTTGTTAAAATCGTTTTTTCATGATTTATATTTTCTGTCTGAATGATTTTATTGCTTTTAGTCAGCCGTTCATTTTCAGAATTCACCCTTTTAAATTCAGTAACAACAACATCCTTGAGCTTATTCTCTAATTTTATACTATCTCTTAAAGCATGGTAATCCCTTTGATATTTAAACGCTTTTTTATAATTGCCTTGTTCTTCTTCAATCTGCATTAATACCCAAACCACATTAGATTGCACAAACATCGATTTCATTATGATACTGTTATGATAAGCTCTTGTTGCGTATTTTTTGGCTTCTTTATAGTTTTTTTTAAGCCAATATAAGCTCTTGAAAAAGATACCAAAACCGCCGTTTCATTAAAAGTATTCTTTAATTCGATATTCAGTTTTAAAGCCATTTCTAGTTTTGGTAGTGCCTCCTTATATTTTCCTTCAATAATATCAATTCTAGCAAGCCCCCAAGTAGCAAGGGCAATTCCACTTAAATTTCCGATTTTTTTTCTAATCTTTAAGCTTTCTTCAAAATACTTTTTTGCATTTTCAATTTCTTTAAGCTCAACAGAAACCGTGGCCATAGAATATAATGAGGCTGCAATTCCTGATTCAAATCCGGTTTTATTATAACTTTTATTTGCCAATTGAAAATAGGTAAGAGCCATTTTATATTCGCGAAGTTCATGATAAATCCCACCAATATTAATATAACACTGATTAATTCCTTTTGTATAATTTATTTTATTACATAAAGCCAATGCTTCTTTATACTTTTCAATTGCCTGCTCTACTTGGTCTATTTTTTCATAAACATAACCCATGTTTATCATTGAGCGTGCCATACCTCTTTTGTAACCTATATCTTCAGCCGATTTATGAGCTCTCGAAAAATAATAAAAGGCACTATCCATCATACTACGAATAGCATGACTTCCGCCCATATCAATGTAGGCCTCTACAACTAAGCTGTCAACTTTTAATCGTTTAGCAATTGCCTTATACTTAACGGCATAATAATATTTTTTTTCTTGATCAACAGAAGCATACACTGCAGCAAGTTCGCGGTATATTCGTAATTTGGTTGTATCTTGTAGTTGCGGTTTGATTTCCTTTAAAAGAGAATCAACTTTTAATGTTTGACCAAAAAATGGAACGTATGAAAAGTACAAAATAGCACTATAAAGCACGTTCTTTTGCTTCCTATTTAGGGATACATAAGGCGTTTTTAAAATTTTGAATTAAAATATTAAGTGGAAACTTAAAAAGCCCTAAAGGTACTAAACTTTTAACAAGAGCTATAGCCTTCTTGTATGTTAAAACTGATAAATAAAATAGAAACAAAAAATCTGGCAAACAACATTATTGATTGCCAGATTCTAATAGAAAAGATAAAATAGCGGTACGAATACCTCCTGATTATTGCTTAAGGAATGATTGCTACTCAGATTATCAATCTCCTTTTTTTATAAGCGTGTTGCTTTTGAATTAAAAACTAATTTGGCTTTGCAAATCGATATCTTGAATATTGGTCGGATTTAAACTGTATCGGCTTAAATTAGAGTCGCCAATGGTATAAAGATCGTTTCCTTTGATTATGACATCGAAAGAAGTTACGTTTAAACTTTTTGCCAAAACTGGATTTTCCGGATTTGTAATATCAAAGATTTTTATAACGTCATCACATACAAATAAATAATTCCCATAAAGACCAATACCTTTTGGTGCTACCAAATTTCGAGTATGAATCAGTATTGGATAATTGGGATTTGATGTATCATAAACGTTAAGAACATTCAGATTATTACCACAATTAGTGTTTGAATGCAAGGTTACAAAAGAATGAGTTCCGTTAGAAACAACCGGATCACAAGCCGTAAAATGCTCTACTTGCGATAACAAAACGGGATTTTCTGGATTTTGAATTGAATAAATAAACATTCCTGTTCTTGAACCTACGAAAAGAAATTCGCCGTTTGAAAATAGCGTTTCGATATTCCAACCAATTGTAACATCATTGACTTTTACAGGCATTGTTTCGTTCAAAAGTGAAAAAACATTCAGGCTCTCATTGTCAACCGTATAAAGATAATTACCGCTTAATGCAAAAATAGCAAGCGATCCGCCTGTTCCGTCAGCATTTCCGTTTTGAGAAGAACTGTCTGAATCACTGGAACATGCAAAAACTGTAAAAGCAACAAAAACAAAAAGTAATTTTATATTTTTCATGATTTATTTTTAGCTTAGTTTGTAAAATCTACAATAATTTGGTTTTCGTTGACATTGAAATATTCACCATTTGGAGCAACCATTTGAGGAAAAATATTTCGGTTTCTATTGGTAACCGTTAATGAATTATCCGAAATATTATATTGCAAAGTCACCAAATCAACCGCTTGATTGATGTAAATGGTATTGTTTCTAACAGCTAAGTCAGTGGCTCCTGGAATTTGAATAAAACCAACTGGCGTTGGGCTCGAAGGATTTGAATAATTAAAAACGTGAAAGCCTTTTCTAAATTCATTAATGAAAAGAAGATTTTCTTTGATATAAATTTTTCCGGATACGCTTATGCTTTGAACAGGTTGTACTGCTACAGAATTTTCAAAGTCGACACGTTGCATTACCACTGGATCATACATATTCGCCTGATTAAAATCATCATCAACTCCGGGATAAATACAACTCACAAGGAAAACGGAGGGAAACAACCAAAGCAATCTAATGTTTTTCATAATGTTACGTTTTTTTTAGATAACAAATAAACAAAAAGGTTGCGTAGTTTTTTTCTTAAAATTGAATTTATTTCATCTGATTTTTACCGAGTTACAAATTTTAATTCTTGTTTATATTTTGAAGCGCTTCTCTAACATTAAAGCCTAGAAATCCGCCTTGTTGATTAATTTTATTTAGAAACTTTAGTGAAAATCAAAAATTTACAAAAAAAATGACACCAAAAAATCTTATCAGACCAAGTTAGTTTTGGTGTAAAATTTAAAGATCGAATTTTGGCTAAAACTATTGCTACAAAATAATTCAGAACCTCAATACAACTAATATAAATGACCGCTTTTAAAGGTGTTTTTTAATGCGCTTTTTTAAAAGATTATTTTCGTAAAAAACATTTTAGAACGTTTGAAATGTGTATTTTAGTAAAAACAAAATAGCAATCAAAACAAACCAAAATGGATTTTAAAAAGAAAATGCTTCGCGATTACGCTCTAGAAGGAAAAGTAATTGTGGTGACAGGCGGCGGAAGCGGTCTTGGAAAAGCAATGACCAAATATTTTTTAGAACTTGGCGCAAAAGTAGCCATCACGTCTCGCGATATGATAAAACTGAAAGATACTGCCGAAGAACTTGAAAAAGAAACGGGCGGTGAATGTCTTCCAGTCTCGTGTGATGTCCGCCATTATGAACAAGTGGAAACGATGCTTGACGAAGTTTTAAAAAAATTCGGAAAAGTAGATGTTTTATTAAACAATGCGGCAGGAAATTTTATTTCTCCCACCGAAAGATTGTCAGCAAATGCTTTTGATACCATTATTGATATTGTTTTAAAGGGTTCCAAAAACTGCACATTGGCTTTTGGAAAACATTGGATTGACACCAAACAAGAAGCTGCAACCATTTTAAATATCGTTACCACGTATGCGTGGACAGGATCAGCCTATGTAGTTCCTTCAGCTACTGCAAAAGCAGGCGTTTTGGCAATGACAAGAAGCCTTGCCGTAGAATGGGCAAAATATGGAATTCGTTCCAATGCCATTGCTCCTGGGCCGTTTCCAACAAAAGGTGCTTGGGACCGATTATTGCCCGGGGATTTAGCCGAAAAATTTGATATGGCAAAAAAAGTGCCTTTGAAAAGAGTCGGCGACCATCAAGAATTGGCCAATTTGGCAGCTTATTTAGTTTCTGATTTTTCAGCGTATGTCAATGGTGAAGTCATTACAATTGATGGAGGCGAATGGTTAAAAGGCGCTGGACAATTCAATTTATTAGAAGCAATTCCTGAAGAAATGTGGGATCAATTAGAAGCGATGATTAAAGCAAAAAAGAGCCAATAATGAAATAAATCTTATTTTTTCTTCTCAAAAAAACCGCATCACAATTTGACAAGAGCACTTATAAAGCCGGAAGATAGTGTCCGGCTTTTTTGTCTCCCATTCGATTTGGCATTTGTTAACAAAATAGATTTTCAAAACCCATAAATAATTGTATTTTTACGGTTCAAAATTTTAGAAATTAAATGGGCAAAATCATTGCTATTGCAAATCAAAAAGGCGGCGTTGGAAAAACAACTACGTCCGTAAATCTCGCCGCTTCATTAGGAGTTTTAGAGAAAAAAGTTTTATTAATTGATGCTGATCCTCAGGCAAATGCAAGTTCTGGATTGGGCATCGATGTTGAAGCAGTAGAGATTGGTACCTATCAAATTTTAGAACACAGCAATACGCCTAAAGAGGCTATAATTTCATGTTCTGCTCCAAATGTTTCGGTGATTCCAGCTCATATTGATTTGGTTGCTATCGAAATTGAATTGGTTGACAAAGAAAATCGGGAGTATATGCTAAAAAAGGCATTAGAAAGCGTGAAAGAGGAATATGACTATATCTTGATTGACTGTGCGCCATCATTGGGCCTTTTGACCTTAAATGCATTAACAGCCGCTGATTCCGTTATTATTCCCATTCAATGTGAATATTTTGCATTAGAAGGTTTAGGTAAATTATTGAATACTATTAAAAGTGTTCAAAAAATCCACAATCCAGATTTAGATATCGAAGGATTACTTCTGACCATGTATGATTCTCGTCTTCGCCTTTCAAATCAAGTAGTTGAAGAGGTTCAAAAACATTTCAACGATATGGTTTTTGACACCATTATCCAAAGAAATGTGAAGCTGAGTGAAGCGCCAAGTTTTGGCGAAAGCATCATTAATTATGACGCAACCAGCAAAGGTGCAACCAATTATCTTCATTTGGCAGAAGAAATAATTAAAAAAAATTCGAAATAGATTTTTATGACAAAGGCGATTAAGAAACAAGCATTAGGAAGAGGTTTATCTGCGCTATTAAAAGATCCTGAAAACGATATTAAATCGGTTGAGGATAAAAATGCAGATAAAGTTGTTGGGAATATTATTGAGCTTGAACTCGATGCTATTGAGATAAATCCGTTTCAGCCAAGAACCAATTTTAATGAAGATTCTCTTCAAGAATTGGCTACTTCGATTAAGGAATTAGGCGTTATTCAACCGATTACGGTTAGGAAATTAGATTTTAATAAATTCCAATTAATTTCTGGAGAACGACGACTTCGAGCTTCAAAATTAGCGGGATTGACTTCGGTTCCCGCTTATATCAGAATTGCAAATGACAATGAGTCGCTGGTTATGGCTTTGGTTGAAAATATCCAAAGACACGATTTAGACCCAATAGAGATTGCTCTTTCTTATCAAAGATTAATTGACGAAATTCAATTGACGCAAGAGCAAATGAGCGATCGCGTTGGTAAAAAACGTTCTACAATTGCCAATTACCTGCGTCTATTAAAATTAGATCCAATCATCCAGACAGGTATTCGCGATGGTTTTATTTCCATGGGCCACGGTCGTGCGATAATCAATATTGAAGATCAAGATGCACAAGCTGATATTTACCAAAAAATTGTAAGCCAAAATCTTTCGGTAAGAGAAACAGAAACTTTGGTTAAAAACTATCAAGAAAGCTTGAAACCTGCACCGGCAAAACCGGCAAAAGGAAATTCATTTGCCATTGACGAATCTGAAAAGAAAGCAATTGGCTCTTATTTTGGAACAAAAGTGGATGTAAAAATGGCTGGAAATGGAAAAGGAAAAATTACAATTCCGTTTCATTCTGAAGAGGATTTCAACCGAATTATCAAATTAATCAAAGGTTAAGTGAATAAAATATTTGCAATAGTTTTCTTTCTTCTTTTTTCTGCATTTACGCCGGTATTTGCTCAGGAAGAAACAACTCTTATCGTTCAGGATACCATCAGATCAGAAGATATAAATCCGCTGACGCCTGCAAAAGCGGCTTTTTATTCGGCTATTCTTCCGGGTTTAGGCCAAGCTTATAATAAAAGTTATTGGAAAATTCCTATCGTTTATGGAGCTATTGGAACTGGAGTAGGAATTTATGCTTGGAACAATAAAAACTATCATAATGTGCGGGATGAATATAAAAGACGTTTGGCCGGTACAAATGTAGACGGAAGCAAATATTCTTTTCTAAGTGATGCGCAGTTAATTTCCGCTCAAAGAAATTACCAAAAACAACGAGATCTTTCATTAATTATTACCGTTGGACTTTATATTTTAAATATTGTAGAAGCTAATGTTGATGCGCATTTAAAGCAATTTAATGTGAATGACAATCTTACTTTAAAACCAGACATTTATCAAAATGATCTGAACAACAAACAAAATCTAGGACTTACTTTAAGTTACAAATTTTAAATTCCTACCATGAAAATAGCACTTTTAGGATATGGCAAAATGGGCAAGGTGATTGAACGCATCGCTTTAGAACGAGGCCACGAAATCGTTTTGAAAAAATCAGGAAATGATTCTTTCGAGGGTTTAGAAAATGCTGCTGTTGCCATAGATTTCAGTATTCCTGATGCTGCAGTTGCTAATATTTCTACTTGTTTTGATTTTAATATACCCGTTATCTCTGGCACAACCGGTTGGCTTGAAAATTATGACCAGATGGTTTCGCTTTGCCATGAAAAACAAGGCGCTTTCATTTATGGCTCTAATTTTAGCCTTGGCGTAAATATTTTCTTTGAATTGAACGAGCACTTGGCAAAAATCATGTCTAAATTCAATCAATATAAAGTGGAAATGGAAGAAATCCACCACACTCAAAAATTAGATGCTCCAAGCGGCACTGCAATTTCTCTTGCCAAAGGAGTTATTGACCATTCCGATTATTCAAGCTGGGCTTTAGAAAATGCAAAAACGGACGAAATTTTGATTGATGCCAAAAGAATTGAAAATGTTCCGGGAACGCACAGCGTTTTCTACAATTCAGAAGTAGATACAATTGAGATCAAACATACCGCACACAATCGCGAAGGTTTTGCACTGGGTGCCATAATTGCCGCGGAATGGATTGTAGGTAAAAAAGGAGTTTTCACAATGAAAGACGTGCTGGATTTAAAGTAACAAATTTCAAATTACATAGACATATACAAATAAAAACATACGAGAATGACACTTACACAATGGTTTATATTTTTCCTAATTATGCAAGTGGTGCATTTTGCCGGAACTTGGAAATTATATAAAAAAGCAGGAAGACAAGCTTGGGAAGCCGCAATTCCGATTTACAACGCAATCATTTTGATGAAAATCATCAACCGCCCAAAATGGTGGGTGATCTTACTTTTTGTACCGATTGTAAACTTGATTATGTTTCCTGTCGTTTGGGTGGAAACGCTGCGCAGTTTTGGAAAAAATTCCACTTTAGATACGGCGTTGGGAGTTCTCACTTTAGGACTTTATATCTATTATGTAAATTATACGCAAGACGTGACTTATGTTGAAAATAGGAGCTTGCATCCAAAAGACAAAACGGCCGACACCATCAGTTCGTTACTTTTTGCCATTGTTGTGGCTACTTTAGTCCACACTTACGTAATGCAACCCTTTACAATCCCAACAGGTTCGTTAGAAAAAACCCTTTTGGTAGGCGATTTTTTATTCGTAAGCAAGAACCATTATGGTGCCAGAACTCCGATGACCACTGTTGCGGCGCCAATGGTTCACGACACGATTCCAGTGCTGAACGTCAAATCATATTTAAATAAACCCCAACTTCCCTATTTCAGGTTTCCGGCTTTTGAGCAAGTAGAGAAAAATGATATTGTGGTGTTTAACTGGCCGGTTGATACGGTTCAAGATTTTAAGGGAACTTATGCCACAGGCATTAGAAAGCCGATTGATAAAAAAACCAATTATGTAAAACGTTGCGTGGGAACGCCTGGCGACAGCTTATCTTTTGTTGACGGAGTAGCGTTTATCAATGGTCAAGAATTAAAACTTTCTGACCGGGCAAAAGTGCAATATTCATATAAAGTTGCAACTGTGGGCGGCAGCATGTTAGACCCTACTTATTTAACAAGAGATTTAAAAATCTATCCTACCGACATTGGCTTTAACCAAGCTGACAATACGTATTTCTTCATATCATTGACTGCTGAAAATGCTGAAAAATTAAAGAATAACCCAACGGTAGAGAGCGTTACCAAATTGATTTCTAAAAAAGGTGAAAATCCAGATAACAGAATTTTTCCCTACACAAAAAACTGGAATCAAGACAATTTAGGTCCGATTTACATTCCTCAAGCCGGAAAAACAGTAAAATTAGACAAACAAACGCTTCCTTTTTACAGAATGATTATTCATGAATACGAAGGAAACGACTTAAAAGTGAACGGCGACGAAATCAGGATTAATAATCAGATCGTAAATTCATACACCTTCAAACAAGATTATTATTACATGGTTGGAGACAACCGACACAACTCATTAGACAGCCGTTATTGGGGATTTGTACCTGCAGATCACGTTGTTGGGAAACCGGTTTTCATTTGGATGAGCATCGATCCGTCCATTCCTTGGTCAAAAGCGTTTGACAAAATACGTTGGGAACGTTTGTTTACCACCGTTGGTGGCAATGGCGAACCTGTTTCTTATTTTTTGATTTTTGTAATTCTTTTGGGCGGTTACTTCGTTGCTGACTTTGTGATTAAGAGAAAGAAAAGAAAAGCTTCAAAATATTAAGAGATGAATGTGCTTTTGCTTCCCACATATTTTCCGTCGATAAGCCAATTTGCTGCGATGGTCCAAGCCGATTCGATTACTCTGGAAATGGAAGACAATTTCCAAAAACAGACGAATCGAAACCGAATGTATATTTACAGCCCGAATGGCATTCAAATGCTGAATATTCCAGTAAAACATTCAAAAGAGAACCACCAGAAGACAAAAGATGTCAAGATCGAAGATGCTTTTGACTGGCAGAAACAGCATTTTAAATCATTAGAAGCGGCGTATCGAACTTCGCCTTTCTTTGAGTATTTTGAAGACGACCTGGCTCCTATTTTTCAAAAGAAACATACTTTTTTGATGGATTTAAATCTGGAAGCTTTAGACATCGTTGCAAATTGTCTTGGATTTGATTTAAAGTATGCAAAAACTGAAGAGTATTTCCACGAAACAACTGATTTCAGCGATTTCAGGCACTTGGCAAACGGAAAAAAAGACACCTTGCAATTTGAGCCTTACACCCAAGTTTTTGAAGAGAAACACGGCTATTTGAATAACTTGAGCATCTTAGATTTGCTGTTCAACGAAGGAAGATATGCTGTGGAATATTTGAAAAAGCAAGCATTGTAATTCAAAACAGCATCAAATTAAAACGGAAATTGTTCCGTTTTTTTTTGAAATTAAAGATTATGGCCGAAGCCAGATTTTGAAATTCTCCTGGATGCCTAGATTGTTTGGAATTGGCTTTTCCGCACTATGTTTATCGACAATCTTGGTCCAAAAGAAAACAAAAAAAATATGGTTTTTCAGCTAGCCCCGATGTTAGGGAAAATCCTTTTTTTCTTTTTCAGAAAAAAAGATTTGGAAAGACAGCGGGAACTGCGATTACTGATAAATCACTGACCTTTCGCTTCAAATAAATTATTTGACCATTGAAAGGCGCGCCATTATTGGAAAATGATCAGAATTAATAAAGTCTGGATAATTCTCGAAACTTTTGACTTCCATCTTTTTATCCGCAAAAATATAGTCGATCCGTGCGGGATAATAATTAAAATTATACGACTTCCCGAAACCGCTGCCGGCTTCTTCAAAAGTGTCGTTCAGGTCGCCACGAATGCTTCTATACACGAAAGAAAACGCGCTGTTGTTCATATCGCCACAAATAATTTCAGGCAATTTGCTGTCTTTTTTGTGATTCATCAAAATCTCTGCCTGCTCTTGCTGTGCTTTGAAAGCACGGCTCATGCTTTTGATAATCTTTTTTGATTTCTGCTCGTTGATTCCGTTGATATCTTCGTTGATTTCGTGTACATCAGGCGTGATTTTAATAGATTGCAAGTGCATATTATACACGCGGATCGTATCTTTTCCACGCTTGATATCGGCGTAAATCGCGTTGTTATTTGAATTCGGAAAAACAATATCGCCTTTATTTATAATCGGAAATTTAGAAAAAATAGCCTGACCCGTTTTGGTCTTGTCGCCTTTCATCAAGATAAATTTGTGCTTGTAGGCGCGGAGGTTTATTTTGCCTTCAGAATATTCTTGAATGCAAAGAATATCAGGATTCTTGTCGTTAATAAACTCGGAAATTAATTCGGCAACATCGTCTCTTTCAATCCATTTGTAGAGATTTAAAAGGCGGACATTATAACTCATTACCGTAAAATCATTTTCTGATTTTGGCAAGTCAGTGCTTGAAAATTTATAAAATTTGTTTATAAAGGTAATTCCCATTAGTAAAACCAATGATGAAAGCAAAATTTGGCGCTTCATCTGGATTCCCCAATAAATGAAGAAAAGCAGGTTAAAAATCAACATTAACGGCAATATCATTGTCAAAACCGATAAAAACGGAAATAATTTTGGCGCCAAAAAAGGTAAAATATAAGCAAGGAAAGTCAGCACAGTCAAGACTATGTTGAGCACAAACATTACTTTATTAAACCAAGAAAGGTCTTTCATTTAAATGGATTGGTAAAGATTAAACGGACTGAAACGTGACTTATTTTCCAGCTCTGAAAAGAAATTCCTTCTCTTCTTTGGTAAGGCTGTCATACCCTGATTGGCTGATTTTGTCCAAAATTTCGTCAATCTGCTGCTGTGTTTTATTTTTAACTACAATTTTACCAGCTGATTTTTGCTGTGGCTGTATTGGATTCTTATGCACTTTTTTAAAGGGAGTTCCTTTTTTTGGCTTCAAAATAGCAGTAAAGAAATTGATGGTATTGGTTACAGCCAAACTTAAATCGGTTCCGTTTTTCAATAATTTTATAAATAAAAATCCAAAGAAAGCACCGCCCAAATGCGCGATGTGGCCACCCATATTGTTTGCGGGCAATTGAATCAAATCTAAAAGTAAAAAAACCGCAGCGATGTGCCATAATTTCACGTTTCCGATCAGCAAAAGCCGTAATTGGTATAATGGCGCGTACGTGGCTGCAGCAACCAAAACAGCCATTATTGCACCCGAAGCTCCGATTAAGACGCCTGCATTTCCGAAGAAGAAATACGTCAGGACAAAAATGAGCCCTGAGAAAATTGCGGCTAAAAGATACAATCCCAAGAACTGTTTCTGCGTAAAAAAAGTTAAAAACAATCGTGCCGAAAAGTTTAAGATCAAAAGATTAAATAGCAAATGCATCAATCCTCCGTGAAAAAAGGCGTAACTCAAAAGCGTCCAAGGCTTGAAAATTAATTCAGACGGCGAAGAGGAAAGCAACAGCCAATAATTGATTTCGGCGATTGCTGTTTTAGAAAAAGCTTCAATCAGAAAATAAATTACGGCAAGCCCGATATTCCAGAAAATCAGCTGCATTGCGATGCCTCCTGATTTATATTGCAATTTTAAGTCGTCAACAATTCCCATAAATAAAAAATATTTAGTTCCAGCGCCTGTCGTTAAATTGATTTTTTTTCCAATACCACATCATTGCAAAACCGATAATGGCGCCACCGATGTGGGCGAAATGGGCAATACCGCTTCCGCCTCCAAAAATAGATTTTCCAGTAACTCCCAAAAATAAATCCACAGCTAAAATTCCAGGAACAAAATATTTCGCTTTAATGGGAACCGGAATAAACATCATCATCAATTCAGCATTTGGAAACATAAAGGCAAATGCAACCAAAAGACCATAAACGGCTCCAGAAGCTCCAACTGCAGGAGTAATAAAAGCGCTCATTATTCCTTGTAAATCAGATTTTTCAATTAATTGCGTATTGTAACTAACCGTGCCTGAATTTAGAAAAGCATAAATCTCAGACTTACTCAAACCGCCATTTATCAAGATATCATAGTAGTGATTGAATTCTAAATAATTAACGCCGCTATGCAAAGCTGCAGCCCCCAAGCCACAAGAAATATAAAAGAAAAGAAACTTTTTACCACCCCAAATATATTCCAAATTGCTTCCGAAAGAATACAGAGCAAACATATTAAAAGCGATGTGCATGATCCCGCCGTGCATAAACATGTGCGTAATAGGCTGCCAAAATTCAAATTTCGGATTTTCGAAAAAATAAAGCGAAAGATAATCGTATGCAGCACCATTGGCTACAATCTGCGACCCAATAAAAAAGATTACGTTTATAATCAATAATTGTTTGACTACGGGCGTGATGTTAATCATACTGCGAATTTTTTATCTAAATCTTCAACACGCATTGTGATGAAGGTTGGTTTATGAAAAGGCGAAACATTGGGTTCTTTGCAAGCAAAAAGTCCGTTGACAAGATTTTCTTGTTCCTTTTCAGTCAAATACGTTCCAGTTTTCACGGCAAGGCTTTTGGCCATTGACTTTGCAATCGAATCATTTTGGCTAAAACTGCTCTCCGGAATCCCGTCTTGCAAATCACTCAATAACTGTTCCAACAGAATTGAAACCTCGCTTTCTGTCACATTGACGGGCAATCCCGAAATCACGACGCTGTCATCGTTAATTTCTTCAAAAACAAAGCCCGTGTTTATCAACGAAAGCTGCAATTCAGTGATCAAATTAATTTCAGTTGAAGAAAAATAAAGATTCAACGGAAAAAGCAGTTGCTGGCTTGATGCCTGATGCACCGTCATGTTAGTCAAAAATTGTTCATACAGAACACGCTGGTGCGCTCTTTGCTGGTCAATAATCACCATTCCTGATTTTATCGGACTTACGATGTATTTTTTATGAATTTGATACGTTCTGTGGACTACCTCTTCAATTTCTTTGTCATTAAAAAGTGAACCTGTCACTTCTTCCGATTCAAATTCAATATCTTCAATTTGAGTAATCGTTTCTGTATCTTGTTTTAAACCGACATACAAACTTTCCCAACTGGAAGGTTCTTGTTTTTTATACGAAGAAAAAGAGTTTCCTGAATTTCCCGAACTGCTGTAACTGCTTCCGCCAGAATATGATTTTGCTAAACTTGGCTCTGGATTTCCAAACGGATTAAAATTGGCATCTACCTGAATAATTGGCATTGACGCCTCTTTTCCTTCATAACCATACGGCGTATCCAAATTAGAATCTCTGTCGAAATCTAAAACGGGCGCCACATTAAACTGTCCCAAACTATGTTTAACTGACGAACGCAAAATTGCATAAAGCGCGTGCTCGTCATCAAATTTAATTTCTGTTTTTGTAGGATGAATGTTGATATCGATCGTGTTTGGTGGCACATTCAAGTAAATAAAATAACTGGGCTGCGAACCGTCTTTCAGCAAACCTTCATATGCGGCCATAATCGCGTGGTGCAGATAACCGCTCTTGATAAATCGGTCATTCACGAAGAAAAATTGCTCACCGCGATTTTTCTTGGCAAATTCTGGTTTGCTTACAAATCCCTGAATCCCAACAATTTCAGTGCTTTCTTGAATCGGGACTAATTTTTCATTGGTTTTGCCCGAAAAAATATTCACGATACGCTGCCTAAAATTCGATTGAGGCAAATTAAACATTTCGCTTCCGTTGTGATACATCGTGAAGTGGATGTTTGGATGCGCCAAGGCAACCCTTTGAAATTCATCTAAAATATGGCGGTGTTCCACAGTATCTGACTTCAAGAAATTTCGGCGCGCCGGAATATTAAAAAACAAATTCTTGACCGAAAATGAAGTTCCTTTTGGCAAGACCGCCACGTCCTGCGCAATAAACTTACTTCCTTCAATAACCAACTGCGTTCCCAATTCTTCTTGATCTTGGCGCGTTTTCATTTCCACGTGGGCAATTGCGGCAATAGACGCCAAAGCTTCACCACGGAAACCTTTTGTACTCAACGAGAACAAATCTTCAGCCAGTCGAATCTTGGATGTCGCGTGACGCTCAAAACACAAACGAGAATCGGTAACGCTCATTCCTTTTCCGTTGTCAATGACTTGAACAAGGGATTTCCCGGCATCTTTAATAATTAACTTTATATCTGTGGCTCCCGCATCTACCGCGTTTTCAAGAAGTTCCTTGACAACAGAAGCTGGTCTTTGAACCACTTCTCCTGCAGCAATTTGGTTCGCAACGTGATCAGGAAGTAATTGGATAATACTCGACATTCTATGAATTTGATTAGCTTCGTTCCGCCTGAAAAAAGCTTCGGGAACGACTTTCAAAGTTACATAATTAATGTAACAATTGAAAAATTAGAAATTGCGAAAACAAGAAAGTTTTACACATAAAAAAAGCCTATTTCTGTTTGAAAGAAATAGGCTTTTTATAAATTTATTCTTTTTTTTACAACGAGGATTGCTGTCTCAAATAAGCCATTTTTAATGCTGCAATTGCCGCTTCAGTTCCTTTGTTTCCGTGAATTCCTCCACTTCTGTCAATCGACTGCTGTTCGTTATTATCTGTCAAAACACAAAAAATTACAGGAACATCCGTTTGGACATTCAAATCTTTTATTCCCTGCGTAACGCCTTCGCACACAAAGTCAAAATGTTTGGTTTCGCCCTGGATAACGCATCCGATAACGATTACTGCATCTAATTTTTGAGTGTCAATCATTCGCTTTGCACCGTAAATAAGCTCAAAGCTTCCCGGAACATTCCATCTCACAATATTATTTGGAATTGCCTCACAATCTAAAAGCGCTTTTTCTGCACCAGAAAAAAGTCCTTCGGTGATTTTGTCATTCCATTCTGAAACAACAATCCCAAACCGAAAATCTTTCGCGCTTGGGATTGTGTTTTTATCGTATTCTGATAAATTTTTATTAGCTGTAGCCATTCTATTTTTGATTTTAGATTTAAGATTTAAGATAGCAGTTGAACTGAAATCTGAAAACTAAAAACTAATTTATTGTGCCAAACCAATCATTGCATCGATGTTTGATGCTTCGATTGAAGTGTCATACTTTTCTTTGATTGTGGTGAAATATTTCAAAGCATCAGCATTTTGCTTCAAAGTCAATGCTGTCTGCCCTGCTTTTAACAAGAAACGTGGCGTTGTTACAATATTTTCATTCACTTCAGATGCTTTTACATAATATTCTAAAGCTTCTTTTGGCTGGTTTAATTGAGAAAAAGCATCACCAATTGCCCCTTTTGCCAAAGCTGACAAGAACATATCTTTTGAAGAGAATTTCTCTAAATATTCGATAGCTTCTTTGTACTTTTTGGTATTCAAAAGCGCAATTCCTGCGTAATAATTTGCCATATTTCCTGCGTCAGTTCCTGAATAATCTTCAGCCACCTGAACAAATCCAGGTTGTCCTTCAGACACTTTCAAAGAAAGCGCATAAAGTGAATCACTGGCTTTTGGATCTTGAGAATCTGTTGCTTCTTGAAAATGTTTTTGTGCTACAAACATTACGTTTGCCGCATCGTCTTCTTTAGGCTCAGAAACAAATTGCGTATATCCTAAATAACCAAGAGCTCCTAAAGCAACAACTCCGATAAAAACGAAAATACCTTTTTGGTTTTTAGCAACAAACTCTTCGGTTTTTGAAGCACCTTCGTCTAAAGAATTGAAAACTCCAGCCGTGGTACTATCCTTTTCTGAGATCGCGTCAATCGGGTCTGGTTCGAATTCTTTTTCTTCTTCAGGTTTCGGAGCTTTATATCCTCTTTTATTATAAGTTGCCATTACAATTAAATTTAGTGAGGTGCAAAAATAAAATTTTTATTCATATTTAAAAGATGTTTTGTCGTTATTTTTCAATAATTTGCACGCTCTTAGAAAAAAGCAGAGAAATATTCCAAAGTTCTCTTTATCAGTTGGGGTTTGCAGATGTATTTAAAAAAAATTTCTTTATTCAATTATAAAAATTTTTCGGAGGCGAATTTCGAATTTGACAGCAAAATCAATTGTTTTGTTGGAAAAAATGGAATCGGCAAGACAAATGTACTCGATGCAATCTATCATTTATCGTACGGAAAAAGCTACTTCAATCCTTTGGCGGTTCAAAACATCAAACACAATGAAGAGTTTTTTGTAATCGATGGTGAATTTGAAAAAGACGAACGTTCTGAGCAAATTGTCTGCAGTTTAAAAAAAGGCCAAAAGAAAATCTTAAAGCGAAACGGAAAACAATATGACAAGTTTTCGGATCATATTGGTTTTATTCCGTTGGTAATTATTTCTCCGGCTGACCGCGACCTGATTGTGGAAGGAAGCGAAACTCGTAGAAAATTTATCGATTCGGTGATCTCGCAATTAGATTCTACTTATTTGCAGCAGTTGATTCAATATCAAAAAATAATCAGCCAGCGAAATGCGCTTTTGAAATATTTTGCCATCAATCACGTCTTTGAAAACACCACCTTAATTATATATAACGAACAGCTTCACAGTTTGGGCCATTCGATTTTTGAAAAAAGAAAGCAGTTTTTAGAAGATTTTATTCCGATTTTCAACAAGCACCATCAATCAATTACCGGAAACGAAGAAACTGTGCAAATCGTTTATGAAAGTCAATTGCACGAAAAAGATTTGATGACTTTATTTGAAAATAATTTGGCCAAAGATCGTGTGCTACATTACACCAGCACCGGAATCCACAAAGATGATCTGTCTTTTGAAATTGAAAATCATCCGATAAAAAAGTTCGGTTCCCAAGGACAGCAGAAATCATTATTGATCGCTTTGAAATTGGCGCAATTTGAATTTGTAAAAAAACAAAGCAAACAGAATCCGATTTTGCTTTTTGATGATATTTTTGACAAATTAGATGAATTTCGCGTTGGGAAAATCATTGAAATGGTCAATAACGATGATTTCGGACAATTATTCATTTCTGATACACATCCTGAACGAACAGAATCTGTCATTAAATCAATGCACAAAAGCTATAAAATCTTCCAGCTTTAAGATTAAATCATTCTTAAAAACCATTTCGATTTCCTTATTTTTTCATAATATTGTTATGTTGTGTAGCTCATAATTCATCAATCTTAATTTATAATTTCATAGAAATGGTTTCACCAAAAATTCTTCAGTTTTTAAAAGACATCAAGGAAAACAACAATCGCGAATGGTTTCACGACAATAAAGCCTATTACGAAGAATATAAGAAAGAGTATTCTAAACTGATTCAAGAATTTTTAGACGAAATGATTCCGTTAGATGATTCGCTTCGCCATTTGGAAGTCAAAAATTGCTCGTTCCGAATTGCGCGCGACATTCGATTTTCAAAAGACAAAACACCTTATAAAACACACGCTGGAATTTGGCTTTCTGGCGGGACAAAAAACACTAATCTTCCCGGATATTACATTCACATTGAAGAAGGAAAAAGTTTTATCGGCGGTGGCGTTTGGTGGCCAGACAATGCTGATTTAAAGAAAATCAGAAAAGAAATCGCTTATTTTACGGAAGATTTAGAAGGAGTTTTAAACGATAAAAACTTCAAGAAAGAGTTTGGTGATTTTGAAAGAAACGAATCGAATTCATTAAAAACTTCTCCAAAAGATTATGAAAAAGACCATCCTGCCATTGACTATTTAAAACTAAAAAGTTTTACCGCAGGGCAAAATTTAGACGACAAAATACTATCAGATAAAGACTTTGTCAAAAAAATCAGCCAGAAACTGATTGCTTTAAAACCATTGAATGAATTTTTAACGCGCGCGCTGACCACCGAAGATTAATTATGATTTCAAAAAGGTTTCGATTACTTTTGCCCTTCACTTTTATTCGTGCGTTCAATGGAAATTACTGCTAATTTTTCGCTTAAAAATCATAATACATTTGGCATTGAAGCCAAGGCAAAACAGTTTGTATCGGTTCATTCTGTTGCGGAATTGAAAACGGTTTTACAAGAAAATTCATCGCAGAAAAAATTTATTTTAGGTGGCGGAAGCAATATGCTTTTGACTCAAGACATTGATGCGCTGGTAATCCATGTTGATTTAAAAGGAAAAAAAATCATTGAAGAAAACGACGATTATGTTTTGGCCGAAGCACAAGCGGGCGAGAATTGGCACGAATTTGTGCTCTGGACAATCGGTCAAGATTTCGGTGGCTTAGAAAATATGTCGCTGATTCCCGGAAATGTCGGCACTACTCCTATCCAGAATATTGGCGCCTACGGAACTGAAATAAAAGACACTTTTTTTTATTGCGAAGCTCTAAATATCAAAACTTTAGAAGTAAAAAAATTCACAAAAGAAGAATGTAAATTTGGCTACCGCGAAAGTATTTTTAAAAACGAAGCCAAAGACCAATATATTATCACTTCTGTTGTTTTCAAACTCACGAAACAAAAGCACAAAATCAACATTTCTTATGGCGACATCGCTGCAGAATTGACTAAAAGAGAAATTGTTGTACCAACATTAATTGATATCAGCAACGCAATTATCACGATTCGCCAAAGCAAATTACCCGACCCGAAAGAGCTGGGAAATAGCGGCAGTTTCTTTAAAAATCCAATTATTCCAAAAAGTGATTTCGAAAGAATTCATCTTTTGCATCCTGAAATGCCGAGTTACACGGTTTCTGAAACAGAAGTAAAAGTTCCGGCAGGTTGGTTAATTGAAAAGGCAGGATTCAAAGGAAAACGCTTTGGTGATGCGGGAATTCATAAAAACCAAGCGCTAGTCTTGGTTAATTATGGAAATGCAACAGGCCAAGATATTTTAAATGTTTCAAAAGATATCCAAAAAACGGTTAAAGCCCTTTTTGATATTGAAATTGAAGCCGAAGTAAATATTATTTAAGATAATTCTTATATGTGTTTCAAAATACTATCTTTACAATAATAAAATTTCAAAACTATATTCAATGAAAAAATATGGCTTTTTATTAGTTCCCATATCTATTTTTCTGCTTTTGGCATTTCTTAGCAACAAAATATTGAATTTAGACATTTACATTCCAATGACTGTAACTGCGATAACTTTTACTGTCGTTTTTTACAAAAAAAAAATAAAAAACATCGCCTAAAATTTCTTAGATTTTTTTCTTAATTTTAATTCAAAATGCATATTGAAGTTAACCTTTTCAATTGTACCTTTGCACACATTTTTTTAAGAACACCAAGCCTATATGTTGACCATTATTTTTTATGCATTTATCGTAGTTGTAGCGATTCAGCTATTTTACTACATTCTTGTTTTTGGAAAATTTTCTTTTGGGAAACCACAAAAAAGTACTCCAAAAAGTATTCCGATTTCTGTAATCGTATGTGCTAAAAATGAAGAAGAAAACGTTAAAAAGTTTATTCCGCTTTTAGCCGCGCAAGATTATCCAGATTATGAAATCATCTTGATTGACGATGCTTCAAGCGATGCAACATTGGATATTTTTGAAGAATTTGAAAAGCAGTATTCCAATGTCCGATTGGTTAAAGTGGAAAACAACGAGGCCTTTTGGGGAAACAAAAAATTTGCCTTGACGCTTGGAATCAAAGCCGCAAAAAACGAATACCTTCTTTTCACGGACGCCGACTGCTATCCTGCCTCAAATGAATGGATTAAAGAAATGAGTTCGCAATTTACAATGAGCAAAACGATTGTTTTGGGTTATGGCGCTTATGAAAAAATAGCCAAATCGTTCTTGAACAAAATCATCCGTTTTGAATCCATGCTGACGGCGGTCCAATATTTTTCTTGGGCAAAAATGAAACATCCTTATATGGGAGTCGGTCGAAATTTAGCTTATAAAAAAGAAGAGTTTTTTAATGTAAACGGATTTATCGACCACATGAAAATTCGCTCTGGAGATGATGACCTTTTTATCAACCAAGCTTCAAACAGAAAAAATACTACCATCAGCTTTACTCCAGAAGGCTTTACTTTTTCTGAACCAAAAAAGACCTTCAAGGAATGGTTTGACCAAAAAAGACGCCACGTTTCAACGGCCACTTTTTACAAATCTTTTGACAGAATGCAATTGGCAGTGTTCTTCTTGACGCAATTTTTATTTATTTTAATGGCAGTCATTTTGCTGGCTTTTCAATACAACTGGATGATAATCGTTCCGATGGTTGTGGGAAGATATATTTTTACGTGGGTTTCTTTGGGGTATGCTGCAAATAAATTACGCGAAAAAGACGTTATGTATTGGTATCCGATAATCGAAATCGTGCTTATTTTCACGCAATTGAATATCTTTATCACTAATCTTTTTTCAAAACCTGTACATTGGAAATAAAAAAGCAAATTGAGAAAGCAAAAATGGGCGACCAAATTGCATTCACTTCTCTTTTGGATTATTACTGGAATGAAGTCTATGGCTTTATGCTCAAGCGCACTGAAAATGAAACAGATGCCGAAGACATTACCATCGAAACTTTTGCAAAAGCTTTTGACAAAATCGCCACTTACAACCCTGAATTTCAATTTAATACCTGGCTTATTGCCATTGCAAAAAATGTTCACATTGACATGCTTCGCAAGAAGAAATCGACGCTTTTCCTTGACATTACTGACGAGGAAGACAATCAGGCATATAATGTGGCCGACACTTCTCCTTCGCCTGAAGACAAAATTATTACAGAGCAGAATTTATCTCGCTTACTCCAATTCATCAAAGAATTAAAACCGCATTATCAAGAAGTAATTCAGCTTCGCTACTTTCAAGAATTAAGTTATCAAGAAATTTCTTATCAATTACAAGAACCCTTGAGCAACGTTAAAGTAAAATTGCTTCGTGCCAAAAAACTTTTAGCCGAAATCATCCACAATAGGCGTTAAGAATCAACTGTTTCTTTTGTAACAACTCTTAAAGTTGTAATTTTGTCTGTTAACCAACAGTTCAAAATAATGAAACAAAAATTACTCTACCTTTTATTTCTTGTATTGTCAGCTTCGGCTTTAAAAGCCCAATTTACAACTCCAAATACTGGCGTTACTTGGGATTTAGACGATTTGGTAACCAATGCACCAACCGCAATTACTTTTTCCGGAGGAATTTATACGCTTTCGCAAAACTTGACCATTGCGCCAAATGACAATTTGCTTATTGATTCAGATGTAACGCTTCACATGGATGCAAACATTCAAATCACCGTTCAAGGCGATTTCACTTGCGATTCAAATGGGATTATAATTACGGCAACAAATACGGCGGCACCTTACAATAGCATTATTTTTGAAACCGGCTCGAGCGGATTTATGAGAAATACTACCATCAATTACGGCAAAGGAATTCGTCTTTCTACCGGAGATTTTGAAATGCAATCATGTACTATGTCGTATCACGTTCCTGGAACGACAACAAGTTCTGCCATAAATTTTTCTACCGGAAGTCCTTTGATTAACAATTCCACGTTTACATTTAATAACTATCCGGCATTTAGTTCTGGAGCCAATCAAGAAACGTCACCTACAATAAGCAACAATTATTTATTTGCGAACAATCAATCGAATACCAATCGTCCACAGATAAATATGGGTCCGAGTGGCGCTGATACTTTAAGGATTGTGGGAAATACCATTATTGGTGATCCAACAAAAATAATGGTTGGAGGAATTTCCGCATCGAGCCTTCTCGGAAATCAAAATAAAGTAATTATCGATGGAAATACGATTAGAGACAATCGCTACGGAATTACCGTTGTGGGAGCCAATTCTTCTGGATTTATTCGTAATAACATTATCGAGGACAATGACACGCAAAATTCTCCAAATCTTGGCGGAAGCGGGATTTCATTAAATGCTTCTGGAGCCACAACAATGAACATCATTGCCACAAACAACCAGTTCAGAAGAAATTTATGGGGAATCACTGTTATTGGAACAGCGCGGATTAATCTTGGTGACGGCGATTTAAATCCTGGTGGCAATGTTTTTGCAGATAATGGAAATGGCGGACAGGCGTATGCGCTTTTCAACAACACGGCTCTGCCGATTATGGCTATGAATAATTGCTGGATCGAAGGAGCTACCTTGACCCCGACTAATGTTGAAAACGTGATCAGCCACCAAGTTGACGATGCCACATTAGGTTTGGTAACCTTTACGCCTTTTGGATGCGATGCCCTTTCAATACCTAGCTTTTCAACTTCAAGACCTATAATTTATCCGAATCCCAGTAATGGAATTGTAACTATTTCGATCATTGAAAACGGAACTGCTTCTGTCTTTTCAATTAACGGAATGCTTATCGGAAAATACAATTTAAACGAAGGAAACAATTCCATCAATTTGAACTTAGCTTCAGGAGTCTATATTTTAAAGACAGAAACTTCTACTTCAAATTATAGCCAAAAATTAGTAATTCAGTAACATTGTTTTTTGTAAGAAATTAAGGCTAGCCCAATAACAGCTTGCCTTTTTTATTGTTTTAAATTAATTTATAAAAAACTTACAAAATAATTCACAATTCATATACTACATAGCTTATATTACACGTTATATGTTAAAACACGGAGCTTATGGCAACATATTTACGCAACTTTTAAACTATGTATTATGTCAAACCTAAACGTTTTTAACCACAGCTGGAATGAAATTGTCTTCGAAGGAAGAAATAAAGAGTACGGCGCGTACCAGCTGCGCCAAGAAAATCCAAAAATAACGCTTTTAGCTTTGTTTTACGGAACTATCGTGTGTGGCCTTTTGGTGAGCATCCCCCTGATATCAAATTTAATGAAAGAGGATGTTGCCATAATTCCAGAAACCGAATATGTGCTCCCAAAGGTGGTGGATGTGCTCTTGCTGAGCAAACTTCCTGAAGTTACCCCTGAAACCAAAAATGCGCAAGCACAGCCTGAAAAATCTTCGGTTAAAGAAACGAAGTTTGTAAAACCTATAATGACAACTAATACAACTGCAATTGCAGAAATTCCTCCTTTAGATCTGAAAGAGACCCTTAAAACTGGAGCTGTTGATAATCCAGGTGATGATGCGGGAGCGATTGCTCTTGGCCAGGGAACGATTGACGGAACTGGAAAAAAACCAGTAGATGATATTGCAAAAACTTCAGGTGAAGCTGGTGGTGGCATTGTTGGTAATTTTGGTTTGGACTCAAGTCCGGAATTTCCTGGAGGAATCAAGAGATTTACGGAAACTTTTGTAAGCAAATTCAAAACTCCAGATGTATCTGATGCGATGACCATGAAAATTTTTGTTTCATTTGTGGTGGAAACTGATGGAAGCTTATCAAATATTAAAGTCGCAAAAGATCCCGGATATGGACTTGGAAACGAAGCGATCCGTGCCTTGAAATCCATCAAGACAAAATGGAAACCAGGCATTCAAAACGGAAAAGCCGTGAGAGTTTCTTATAACCTGCCCATTAGCGTGGTTTTAAAAAATTAAAATTTGAGTAGTTATATTTTTAAGAATCCTGTGAGGCTTTTGCTCTGCAGGATTTTTTTTGGCAATGAGTGGTTGGCGCAAAATTGGTCCTGAAGTTTACAAAAATTCGGAAAGTTTCTCAAATAGCCCCGATTGGTGGCAGTAGCCTTTTCTTCCGGTACGGAGAAAAGCTACTGCAGAAAGCGGGAAAATGGATCGCTGAAAACCACTGCCCTTTCGCTTCAAAAAAATCACAAAATTTGCGTGGTTTCGCTAACACGACCTTAACGTAATAAATAAAAACATTGCGTATCTTTGTGGCTTGAAATCGAGACTATGGAAAGTGTTTTAGATACTGCTGTTTTGCCGACAGGAAAGCCGAAATGGCTGAAGGTGAAACTGCCAATTGGACAAAAATATACCGAACTTCGCGGTTTGGTGGACAAATATAAGCTGAATACCATCTGTACTTCAGGTAGTTGCCCAAATATGGGTGAATGCTGGGGAGAAGGTACGGCGACGTTTATGATTCTTGGAAATGTGTGTACGCGTTCGTGCGGTTTTTGCGGTGTAAAAACGGGACGTCCGGAAACGGTGGACTGGGATGAGCCTGAAAAAGTGGCGCGTTCGATCAAAATTATGAACATCAAGCATGCAGTTGTGACGAGCGTTGACCGTGATGACTTGAAAGATATGGGTTCGATTATTTGGATTGAAACGGTGAAAGCCATCAGAAGAATGAATCCGAACACGACTTTGGAAACTTTGATTCCAGATTTTCAAGGAAACACGAGAAACCTAGACCGTATTGTGGAAGCGAATCCTGAAGTGGTTTCGCACAATATGGAAACGGTTAGACGTTTGACCCGCGAAGTGAGAATTCAAGCAAAATATGACAAAAGTCTGGAAGTTTTGCGTTATTTGAAAGAGAAAGGAATCAACAGAACTAAATCTGGGATCATGCTTGGATTGGGCGAAACGGAAGAAGAAGTGATTCAGACTTTGCACGATTTGCGCGATGCGAATGTGGATGTGGTGACAATCGGGCAGTATTTACAACCGAGTAAAAAACACCTTCCGGTAAAAGAATATATTACGCCAGACCAATTTGCGAAATACGAAAAAATTGGATTGGAATTAGGCTTCCGCCACGTGGAAAGCGGTGCTTTGGTAAGGTCTTCTTATAAAGCGCAAAAACATATACTTTAATTTTAGACTGCAGATTTTAGATTTAAGATTTAAAGTTTGTCTCAAAATAAATGACAAAAACAAGAATTGCCATAAATGGTTTTGGAAGAATCGGGAGAAATTTGTTCCGTCTTTTATTGAACCATCCGACCATCGAAGTTGTTGCGATAAATGATATTGCTGACAACAAAACGATGTCGCATTTAATCAAATATGACAGCATTCACGGGGTTTTGCCTTTTGAATGTTCGTATGATGCGGACGGAATTATTGTGGACGAAAAACATTATTCTTTTTTTCATGAAAGAAGCATTTCAAATTTAGATTGGAAATCCCTAAATATCGATGTGGTTGTGGAAGCTACGGGCAAATACAAAACGTTTGACGAAATCAATTTTCATATAATGGTTGGAGCAAAAAAAGTAATTCTTTCGGCTCCGTCAGAAACAGAATTGATAAAGACTGTGGTTCTGGGTGTCAACGAGCACATTCTTGATGGCACTGAAAAAATAATTTCAAACGCAAGCTGTACTACAAACAATGCGGCTCCGATGGTCAAGGTCATCAATGATTTGTGCGGCATTGAACAAGCTTACATCACCACGGTTCACTCTTACACGACTGACCAAAGCCTTCACGACCAACCGCATAAAGATTTAAGAAGGGCGCGTGGCGCGGCACAATCAATTGTTCCAACAACAACGGGCGCTGCAAAAGCACTGACAAAAATTTTTCCTGAATTAGATGGAAAAATAGGTGGAAGCGGCATCCGTGTTCCGGTGCCTGATGGTTCTTTGACCGATATCACCTGTTATGTAAAACGCGAAGTTTCGATTGAAGAAATAAACAGCGCTTTTAAAAATGCTTGCGAAAATCATTTTAAAGGAATTATGGCTTACACCGAAGATCCCATTGTTTCTGTAGACATTATTGGCAACAAAAATTCGTGTCTTTTTGATTCTGGTTTAACATCAGTAATTGACAAAATGGTGAAAGTTGTGGGCTGGTATGATAACGAAATCGGATATTCTTCGCGCTTAATCGATTTAATTTCTTTGACGAATAAGAAATAGCTACATTTATCGGCTCAAGCATTATTAAATGAGTCGACACTTATTACTTTTTTTGTTTTTTTATACTTCTGCGGTTTTCTCTCAGAACAAACCTTCCGTGTCACAAAAAGTTGACAGCGTATCGTATTATATTGAACTTTCAAATTTTTACCTAAAAGGAAACAATTTCCAACCTGCATTAGAATATTCTCAAAAAGCGATTGATGTTGCCCAAAAATCAGAAAACAAGAATGCCGAAGCAAATGCTTATACTTTTTTAGGCGGTATTTATTTTGAGTTAAAAAAATATGATGATGCAATTGAAACGTATGTTAGAAGCACAGCACTCTATAACGATTTAGACCCTAGCACAGAACAAGCCTATTGTTATTATAATCTGGGCTTGTGCTACATGGAAAAAGGCGGCTATGCTACAGCTGAAATTTATTTTGACAAGGCGAATATTATTTATGAAAAAATAAATATTCCGGATGCAAAGGAACTCTTAAATCTTCAAAAAGGAATTTTATACAAAGCAAAAGGGAAGTCAAAATTAGCAGCCGGTATTTTCAATAAAATTATTGCAAAGCTAGATTCAGACGACCAGTTTAAAACAAAAGCAGAAGCTTTATATCAAATGGGATGCATTGAATTTGAATCTGGGCTCAATTCTCTTTCAATGAATTACCTGAATCGAGCCTTAGAATTAAATGCCAAAAGTGATAATCTAGAACAAAAGTCAAAAATCTATAAAAAAATCAGTGAAGTGTATGAGAAAATGATGGACATTGACAATTCCTTCCTTTTTTTAAAGAAACATTTGGTTTTACAAGATTCAATCCAAACGCTTAACAATAAAAAAATAGGTGCGCTGGAATATGAAAAATTCAAGGAAAGCGAGCGAATGAAAACAATAAAACAGCAAGATAAAGAAAATCGGGAAGCCCAAAAATTGCTTAAGGTTTCTAAATTGACTAGTATTTTAAGTATAGCTCTAATCTCTATTTTGTCACTTTTAAGTTTTTCGCTCTACAAAAATAATAATATCAAGAAAAAATCAAACAAGTTACTTCAGGAAAAAAATTCAGAACTTGAAATTGCAAAAGACAAAGCAGAAAGAGCACTTTTAGCAAGGGCCGAATTTCTTTCCACGGTAAGCCATGAATTGAGAACACCTTTGAATGCGATTAACGGAATCACGCATTTGATGATTGATGAAGATCCGAAAGAATCCCAAAAAGAATATTTACAATCTTTAAAATTCTCAGGAACCTACCTTTTGACTTTTATCAATGAAATTTTAGAAATCAATAGGATTGAGTCAAATAATATTGAAATTGAAAAAATTGGTTTTAATTTAAAACAGCTTTTGTCTGACATCCAGAATGCGTTAAAAGAATTGGCCAGCCAAAATAATGTCGATTTTGAATTAGAAATTGATGAAAAAATTTGCAAAATCTTTAACGGCGACCCTACAAAATTGTCTCAGATTTTCTTGAATTTGATTAACAATGCCTTGAAGTTTACTGAAAACGGAAAGGTAACCGTAAAAGCGAACCTTCTTGAAGAAACCGATATTTCACAGAAAATTCATTTTGAAATTGTTGATAGCGGTATTGGAATTCCTTTAGAAAAACAAGAAATTATTTTTGAAAGTTTTTCTCAAGGATCTATTGAAATCAACAGAAAATATGGGGGAACCGGATTAGGATTAGCTATTGTAAAAAGGCTGGTGACTTTACTTGGAGGAACTATTGGACTTGAAAGCAGTCCCCAAAAAGGTTCTAATTTTAATTTCACTTTAGTAATGGAAAAAGGAATTGAATGTGACGACGAAATCAAATTTTACACAAGCGATTCCGACTTTGTCAATAAAAAAATACTGCTAGTTGAAGACAATAAAATCAACCAGATGGTAACTAAAAAAATGCTTGAAAAGAAAAAAATACTCTGTGAAATTGTGGACAATGGCGAAGATGCCATTGAAGCCGCTCGAAATAACAAATATGACCTGATCTTGATGGACGTGCACCTTCCGGGCATAAACGGAACAATTGCCACACAGAATATTCGGGATTTTGATGACAAAACGCCAATTATAGCATTGACCGCGATTTCCTTAAATGAAAACCGCGAAATGCTGCTGTCTTTTGGAATGAATGATGTGATTACCAAACCATTTAATCCAGATAATTTTTATAAAGTGATTGCAGAAACGATGCGAAATTAATTTCTGGCAATTAATTCCCTAATCAAAGCTCTCACTTTGGGCTCTGCTTTTTGTGCTGCTTCTAAAACCTCTTGATGTGAAATTGTATCGATGCTGTGTTCGTCGCCGATATCCGTAATTACGGAAATCCCGAAACATTCCACATCCATATGTCTTGCCACAATCACTTCGGGAACTGTTGACATTCCAACACAATCGGCACCCACAATTTTCACCATTCTGTATTCAGAAAGCGTTTCAAAAGTCGGCCCTTGCAAACCATAATAGATTCCGTCTTTGACTTCAATATTTAAGTCGATGGCAATATTTTTTGCTTTTGTAATCAAATCTCTTGAATAAGGCTCGCTCATGTTTACAAATCGTGGTCCGAATCGCTCGTCGTTTTTTCCACGCAAAGGATGTTCGGGCATCATATTAATGTGGTCGTAAATAATCACGATATCACCCACTTTATAAAATGGATTGACGCCTCCTGAAGCATTGGAAACCACTAATTTCTCCACACCCAAAAACTTCATCACGCGAACCGGAAAAGTCACTTCTTTCATGTCATAACCTTCATAATAATGAAAACGGCCCTGCATGGCAACCACTTTTTTATTTCCGATAGTTCCAAAAACCAAAGCGCCTTTATGACCTTCAACCGTGGAAACCGGGAAATTGGGGATTTCATTGTAAGGCAAAGTAAATTCTACTTGAATATCTTCTGTAAAACCTCCTAAGCCCGAACCTAAAATCACTCCAAATTCAGGAGAAAAATTAATTTTTGATTTAATATAATTGACTGTTTCTTGAACTTTTTCGAACATATATTTTATGATTTATGAATAACTAAACCTTAACTACCTAAAAATAAATCAACTGCATTTTCAGAAAATTTTGGCCAAAGGTAAAAGTACACAAAATGATTTCAATTCTAAGAAAATTATTCCCAATCCTAAAATTTTGCTAATTAAATTTGCATTAATAGATATATCGGAAAATCTCGATATCTTTGCCCTATGGAAAACATCGAAATTTTCAAAGCCCTTTCAAACAAGTCACGACTGCAAATGTTAGAATGGCTCAAAGATCCGGAAACGAACTTTCCGGAGCAAAAAGATGCAGGTTATGAAAATGGGGTTTGCGTGGGGCAGATACAGTCGAAAGCGGGACTTACGCAATCCACAGTTTCAGAATACTTATCGATTTTACAGCGCGCAGGTTTCATCGAATCCACTCGTGTCGGGCAATGGACGTATTATAAAAGAAACGAAAAAGCCTTTGCCGAACTTATAAAAAAAATTGAATCTAATTTATAAATACAAATTTCAAATGAGCACAAATAATTTATTCACCCCTTTTAAGCTAAAAACTTTAGATCTTAAAAATAGAATTGTGATGGCGCCAATGACGCGTTCCTTTTCTCCAAACGGAATTCCGACTGACGAAGTTGCAACCTATTACCAAAAAAGAGCCGAAGGACAAGTCGGCTTGATTTTATCAGAAGGAACGGTTATCGACAGAATTTCTTCTTCAAATGATGCCAATGTGCCTCGTTTTCACGGAGAACAAGCGCTGGCTGGCTGGAAAAAAGTAATCGACGGCGTTCACAGCGCTGGTGGACAAATGGGCCCGCAAATCTGGCACATGGGAATCATGGACAACCATCATTCCGGCTGGACGCCATCATCACCATTTGAAGGCCCGTCTGGATTGAACAGGCCAGGTTTCAATAATGGAAACACGATGACTTCAAAAGATATCGAAGACACGATAATTGCTTTTGGAAAAGCAGCTGCGGATGCTAAAAGATTGGGTTTTGACACTATCGAAATCCACGGTGCGCACGATTATTTAATCGACCAATTTTTTTGGGATGCAACTAATTTAAGAACTGACGAATATGGCGGAAAAACGTTGGCGGAAAGAACACGTTTTGCCGTTGAAGTCATCAAAGAAATCAGAAGACAAGTGGGTGATGATTTTGCAATTATCATTCGATTGTCACAATTTAAACCCTCAGATTACACGTATAAATTAGCCAAAACACCACAAGAAATGGAATCTTGGTTGGCACCTTTAGTAGATGCGGGAGTTGATATTTTGCACTGTTCGCAAAGACGTTTTTGGGAACCAGAATTTGAAGAATCAGACTTAAACTTTGCAGGCTGGGCTAAAAAACTGACAGGAAAAGCGACAATAACAGTTGGTTCTGTTGGTCTTTCTGGAGATTTCTTTGGAGCTTTTGCAGGAGAAAGTTCTGAGCCGACATCATTAGAAGAATTAAACAGAAGATTTGATCGTGGCGATTTTGATTTGGTTGCTGTGGGAAGACCAATTTTAGCAGATCCGAATTGGGTTGCCAAAATAAAAGCTGGAAAAATGGACGAATTGAGAGGTTTCAGCAAAGAAGCTTTGGGCGAATTAGCGCTTTCTTAATTTCTAAATAAAATTAAAAGACCCGCAAATTTTAAATTTAGCGGGTGTTTTTTTTTACCTATTATTTTCTACGTAATTTAAAATTGTCTTATTAAAAAATTCCTGATTTTGAAGAAATTCACTTTTAATCGGAAGATAAAAAAGCTGTTCCTTCGGAAGATTTCCTTTTAACCGGACAAAATCTTTTTCGGTCGTGATAATGATTTTGCCTTTTGACATTTCTTTTATTTCTGCAACATCTTTTTCTGAAAAATGATGATGGTCCGGATAGGTCAAAATAATATCTTTTTCATTTTTTAAATGGTCAAAAAAGGGTTCTGGTTTGGCGATTCCTGCAAGCAACAGTTTTTCTGAATTTTTTATTTCTGCAACAGAAATTTGGCTTTCTTCCGAAAAAATAAATTTGTCATAAGCAATTGATGTGAAAAATAATTTCTGAAGAGATTCTAATTGCAGTTTTCTTTCAATATCATTTTTTTCTTTATCCGAAAGATTTGGCGGACATTTTGTGACCACAACAATATTCGCTCTTTCGGCTCCACTCCTGCTTTCACGAAGATTTCCGGTTGGTAAAATAAAATCATTGGCATACAGATCATTGTAAGCGGTCAATAAAATATAAAATCCGGCTTTGACTTTTCTATGCTGAAAAGCGTCGTCTAGTAAAATAATATCAGGTTCCGAAATTTGAATCAATTGCTCAATTCCGTTTTTTCGATTGGCATCAACAGCCACCAAAATATTTGGAAACTTTTGATAAAACTGAAACGGTTCGTCTCCTAAAATTTCGGCATTTGAAGAAGCATCCGCTAAAATAAAACCTTCAGATTTTCTTTTGTAACCTCGGCTCAACGTCGCAATTTTATTGGTTGGAGAAAGCAGACGAATTAAATATTCAATTTGTGGCGTTTTCCCAGTTCCGCCAACGCTTAAATTTCCAACGGCAATGATCGGCAAATCAAAAGAATGTGATTTTAAAATACCTTTATCAAAAAGAAAATTCCGGAAAGAAGTGATAAAACCATATAAAACGGCGAATGGAAAAAGTATTTTTCGGAGAATATTCATAGTACGAAAATATAATATTTTATCTTTGAAACATAATCAGAACACAGATTTTATAGATTTTCACGGCCATTTCCTTGAAAATTTCAAATCTGTGCTCATCTGTCAAATTTGTAGTTAAATATGAAAATTAAAGAAATAATTTCTATCCTTGAAGAAATGGCGCCGTTAGGGTATGCCGAAGATTTTGACAACGTTGGTTTGCTGGTTGGAAATCAAAATGACAAAGCAACCGGAGTTTTGGTTTGCCACGATGCTTTGGAAAATGTGATTGACGAAGCGATTTCAAAAAACTGTAACTTAATCGTGTGTTTTCATCCGATCTTGTTTTCGGGATTGAAGAAAATTACAGGCAAAAATTATGTAGAACGTTCCGTTTTAAAAGCGATTAAAAATGATATTGCCATTTATGCGGTTCACACAGCTTTAGATAATCATCAAAATGGCGTAAACAAAATTTTCTGTGATGCTTTGGGTTTAAAAAACACGAAAGTTTTGATTCCTAAGGAAAGTTTTATACAAAAATTGGTGACTTACACCGTTCCAGAAAATGCTGATTTAGTGCGAAATGCTTTATTTGAAGCCGGCGCGGGAACCATCGGAAATTACGAAAACTGCAGTTTCAATTCACAAGGAAATTTTACTTTTCAAGGAAATGACAATAGCAATCCGGTGGTTGGCGAACGCGGAAAATTACATACGGGAACCGAAATCAAAATTGAAGTTATTTTTGAAAAACACTTGCAGTCAAAAGTTTTAAACGCCTTGATTTCAAGCCATATTTATGAAGAAGTCGCTTATGAAATTTATAATTTAGAGAATTCGAATCAAAATATCGGCCTTGGGATGATTGGAGAATTTGAAACCGAAATGCAAGAAAAAGAATTTCTTTTATTCGTCAAAGAAAAAATGAAAGCCGACGGAATTCGCCATTCTGAATACCTTGGAAAACCGATAAAAAAGGTTGCCGTTCTTGGCGGTTCGGGAAGTTTTGCCATAAAAAAAGCAATTCAGGCCGGAGCAGATGCATTTTTAACGGCCGATTTGAAATACCATCAGTTTTATGAAGCTGAAAATCAGTTACTTTTGGCTGATATTGGCCATTATGAAAGTGAACGTTACACAAAAAATTATATAGTTGATTATCTTACGAAAAAAATTCTTAATTTTGCAATCATTTTATCGGAAGAAAATACAAATCCAGTTAAGTACTTATAGAATATGGCGACTACAAAAGAATTGAGTGTTGAAGACAAGTTAAGAGCGATTTACGATTTACAGTTAATCGACTCAAGAATTGACGAAATCAGAAATGTTAGGGGTGAATTGCCTTTAGAAGTAGAAGATTTGGAAGATGAAGTAGCTGGTTTGAGCACGCGTCTTGACAAATTGAAAAGTGATTTGGAATCTATCGAAGAGCAAATTAAGAACAAAAAAGGTGCTATCGAAGAACACAAAGAAGGCATTAAAAAATACACAAAACAACAGGAAACTGTTCGTAACAATAGAGAATTCAACTCTTTAACTAAAGAAGTTGAGTTTCAAGAACTTGAAATTCAATTGGCTGAAAAGCAAATTAAAGAAATGAAAGCTTCCATTGAGCACAAAAAACAAGTGATTGCAGATTCTAAAGAAAGATTAGACGCAAAATCTTCACACTTGAAACACAAAAAATCAGAATTAGACGCCATTATGTCTGAAACTGAAAAAGAAGAAACATTTCTTTCTGAAAAATCTGCTGAATACGAAGCATTGATCGAAGAAAGATTATTGCAAGCTTACAAAAGAATCAGAGGAAGCGTTCGTAACGGATTGGCTGTAGTTTCTATCGAAAGAGGAGCTTCTGCAGGTTCATTCTTCACGATTCCACCACAAACTCAAATGGAAATTGCTTCTCGCAAGAAAGTAATCACAGATGAGCACTCTGGAAGAATTTTAGTAGATTCTGCCCTTGCCGATGAAGAAAAAGAAAAAATGGAACAGCTGTTCTCAAAATTCTAAATACCTTTAAGCCTCGATAATTATCGGGGCTTTTTTTTATGAAAAAATTTTTCAAATTTTTGATCGCAAAATCCATCGGATTGTACATCAATCTGCTGAGTTATGTTTTTCCCAGAAAAGCATCTCAGTTAGCGTATGGATTTTTTAGCGAGCCAAGAACCGGAAAACTTTTTTCTGACAAATTACCCGACGTTTTAAAAAATGTCAAAACTGAAATTTTAGAAAAAGACGAACACCAATTCCCTGTTTATATTTGGGAAGGAAACGAAACCATCGTTTTGCTCGTTCACGGTTGGGAAAGCAATGCTTCGCGCTGGGAGAACTTTCTGCCTTATCTTAAAAAATCAGGAAGTACGATTATTGCTCTTGACGCTCCGGGCCACGGATTGGCTTCTGGTAAAGAATTTAATGTGCCCCGGTATGCCGAATTTGTGGACGTCGTAGTCGAAAAATACAAACCTCAGTATCTTGTCGGGCATTCTATGGGTGGCGTAACTTCGCTTTATTACCAACATTTATATCAAAATGAAGCTATTGAAAAAATGGTGATTTTAGGCGCCCCATCTGATTTAGAGATTTTAATTTCTAATTATGCCAAAATGTTGAGCCTGAATTTGAAAACAGTCAGTATGATTGAAAATCATTTTTTAGAACATTTTAAAATCAGAATGGAAGAGTTTTCAGGACGTGTTTTTGGTTCAAAAATAAAAATAAAAGGACTGATTGCACACGATATTGATGATGATGTGGTTTCTTTTGAAGAAGGCAAAAAAAATGCAAGCAACTGGAAAGAAGCTACTTTTATTGAAACCAAAGGACTCGGACACAGTATGCATGATGATGTTTTGTACAACAAAATATACTCTTTTTTATTTGAGAAAAAAACGTCAGGCGATTCAAAAAGGGCTTCTTAAATTCTCAAATTAAGGCTACCTTTGCAGTATGGAAGAAAATGTAAAACGTCTAAATAAATTCATTGGCGAAACAGGCTATTGTTCTCGTCGTGAAGCAGACAAATTGATTGAAGAAGGCCGAGTTACCATAAATGGCGTGGTTCCTGAAATGGGAACTAAAGTTTCTCCAAGTGATGAAGTTCGAATTGATGGAAAATTAATTGTCGAGCAACGTGAAAAACCGGTGTATTTGGCTTTCAACAAACCTGTGGGGATTGAATGTACGACCAATTTAGAAGTCAGAAATAATATCGTTGATTATATTAATTACCCAAAGCGAATTTTCCCGATCGGAAGATTGGACAAAGCATCGGAAGGATTGATTTTTATGACCAATGACGGTGATATTGTCAACAAAATTCTCCGCGCCAGAAACAATCATGAGAAAGAATATATCGTTACGGTAAATCGCCCTATTACAGATCGATTCATTGAAAGAATGGGAAATGGCGTTCCGATTTTAGATACTATTACTAAAAAATGTAAGGTCGAACAAATCAGCAAATACATTTTCAAAATCATCTTGACGCAAGGCCTGAACCGTCAAATTCGCAGAATGACAGAATATTTGGGTTATGATGTAACTGCTTTGAAACGCATCCGAATTATCAATATTTCTTTGGATATTCCTGTCGGAAGGTACCGCGATTTAACAGAGGCTGAGATTGCAGAATTAAATCAGCTAATTGAACCTTCAAGCAAAACGGAAGAAGCGAGCTTGCCAAAAACTGAAACACAGCGACCTACACAAAGAGTTATTCGAAGAATTCCACCGAGAAATAAATAAAGAGAAGAAATTCCTCTTAGTTTTTACTTTGCTAAAATTGTAAATAAAAAAGCCTCCGATTTTCATCGAAGGCTTTTTATTTTTTTATAAATTTCTTTCTTTTCTTTGTTCTCTTGCCAAAAGCGTATTTTTCAGCAACATTGCAATGGTCATCGGACCAACACCTCCAGGAACTGGTGTAATGAATGATGCTTTTTTACTTACCAAATCAAAATCAACGTCACCGGTGATTCGGTATCCTTTTTCGCTTTCGTCAGCAACACGCGTGATACCTACGTCAATTACAACTGCTCCGTCTTTAACCATTTCTGCTTTTAGATAATTTGGAACTCCCAAAGCCGTAATGATAATATCGGCTTGTGTCGTGATTTGCGCGATATTTTTAGTGTAACTGTGCGTCAAAGTAACCGTAGAGTTTCCAGGAAAACCTTTTCTTCCCATCAAAATGCTCATCGGACGACCAACGATGTGGCTTCTTCCGATAACAACCGTATGTTTTCCTTGCGTTTCCACGCCGTATCTTTCTAATAATTCTAAAATTCCGAAAGGCGTTGCAGGAATAAAAGTAGTCATATCTAAAGCCATTCTTCCAAAATTCTCTGGATGAAAACCGTCAACATCTTTGCTTGGATCCACAGCCATCAATACTTTTTGCGTATCAATCTGCTCTGGCAAAGGCAATTGCACGATAAACCCGTCTATATTATCATCTTGGTTTAATTCTTTAATCTTTTTAAGCAATTCTGTTTCAGAAGTCGTGCTTGGCATTTTTACCAAAGTCGATTCAAAACCTACTTTTTCGCACGCTTTCACTTTGCTTCCAACATACGTCAAGCTGGCTCCATCGTTACCCACAATAATTGCGGCCAGATGTGGCACTTTTTCGTTGTTGTCTTTCATCTTCTGCACTTCGGCAGTGATTTCATTTTTGATGTCTTCCGAAATCTTTTTTCCGTCTAATAGCTGCATTGTTTGCTGTTTAATTTAAAAGTCTGGAGTTGTTGCCAAACTTAATGTAGTTGTAGTTAGTATTTTTATCTAAAAATTTAAGGTTCAAAGTTCCTAAACCCAGAACCTCAAACCTTAAAACCTTTTTATCTCATTCCTTTCATACCGCCCATCATTCGCATCAGATTTTTACCGCCTCCGCCTTGCATCATTTTCATCATTTTGCTCATTTGGTCGAACTGCTTCATCAATTGGTTGACTTGCTGAATATCTGTTCCAGAACCTTTTGCGATTCTGTTTTTTCTTTTCACGTCGATGATTGCCGGTTTGCTTCTTTCGCCTGGCGTCATCGAGTGGATAATTGCTTCGATGTGCTTGAAAGCGTCGTCTTCAATTTCCACATCTTTTAATGCTTTTCCCGCACCAGGAATCATCCCGACAAGGTCTTTCATATTACCCATTTTCTTCACTTGCTGAATCTGGGTCAAGAAATCATCAAAACCAAATTCGTTTTTGGCAATTTTCTTCTGTAATTTTCTTGCTTCTTCTTCATCAAATTGCTCCTGGGCTCTTTCTACCAAAGACACAACGTCTCCCATACCCAGAATACGCTCTGCCATACGAATTGGATAGAAAACGTCAATCGCTTCCATTTTCTCTCCTGTTCCGATGAATTTGATTGGCTTGTTTACAACCGATTTGATTGAAATTGCAGCTCCACCACGCGTATCACCATCTAATTTGGTAAGAATAACTCCGTCGAAGTTTAATCTGTCGTTGAAGGCTTTTGCAGTATTCACGGCATCTTGACCTGTCATTGCATCCACTACAAAAAGTGTTTCTTGCGGTTGGATTGCAGCGTGAACATTGGCAATTTCGTTCATCATTTCTTCGTCCACGGCCAAACGACCAGCGGTATCGACAATGACAACGTTGAAACCATTTGCTTTTGCATATTTGATTGCATTTTGCGCAATTTCAACAGGGTTTTTATTTTCTGGCTCAGAATACACTTCTACACCAACTTGATCTCCAACAACGTGAAGCTGATTGATCGCCGCCGGACGGTAAATGTCGCAGGCAACCAACAACGGCTTTTTGTTCTTTTTAGTTTTAAGGAAGTTGGCCAATTTTCCAGAAAAAGTTGTTTTTCCAGAACCCTGAAGACCTGACATCAAGATTATTGACGGATTTCCAGAAAGGTTGATTCCGGCAGCGTCGCCACCCATCAATTCTGTCAATTCGTCTTTTACCAATTTTACCAAAAGCTGTCCTGGTTGCAACGTTGTCAAAACGTCTTGACCAATGGCTTTTTCTTTTACTTTTGTGGTAAAATCTTTAGCAATCTTAAAGTTAACATCGGCATCAAGCAAGGCGCGACGAACTTCTTTTAAAGTATCGGCAACATTGACCTCGGTGATTTTTCCGTGTCCTTTTAGTATGTGGAATGCTTTGTCTAACTTATCACTTAAATTATCGAACATAGTATCTTTCTTTATTAGAAGTGCAAATATAAGTTTTAAAGTCGAAAGTTGAAAGTCATAAAGTTGCAAAGTCGAGAAGTTTCAATGTTGCAAAGTTTTAAAAAGCAGTCCTGTTTTTATGCGTGACTCAAATCGACAAAGTTTATCGACAAACTGCGTCAATAGCCCCGATTGCAACGAAAATCCTAGTTTCAGAAAGATGCAAAAGAAGTTTTAAGAACACATTCGTTGGTTTTGGAGGCGCTACTTTCTTCGCCTGATAAAAGAGCGTTTTTGAAAACAGGATTGCGTACCAATTACATTGAAAAATTTAACGAAGTTATTGTTGAGCCAAGAATTCAGTTCAATTATTTGTTCTCTAATCAATTTTCGACTGAAATCCTAAGTGAACAAAAAAGCCAAACAGCTTCCCAAGTTATTGATTTACAGCAAGATTTTTTGGGAGTTGAAAAAAGGCGTTGGGTTTTGTCAGACAATAATGAAATTCCGATTCAAAAAAGCAACCAGATTTCTTTAGGTTTTACTTTTAAAAATAAAAATTGGCTGTTAACTTTAGAAAATTATTATAAAGAAGTAAATGGCATCTCCACCCGAAGCCAATCGTTTCAAAACCAATTAGAGTTTATCAAAATCAATGGCGATTATTCTGTTTATGGAAGCGAAATCATCGTGCAAAGAAATTTTGAAAAATTCCACACTTGGATCAGTTACAGCTTGAGCAACAGCAACTATACTTTTGACAGTTATTTTCCTGAAGAATTTTCTAATAATTTTCAAATCGTGCACAGCGTTTCTTGGGCAGGAATTTATGAATGGAAAAAATTAAAGATTGCGATCGGCTCTAAATGGAATTCAGGACGACCAGAAACAAGCCCGACTTTAAGCAACATGTTAGATTTTTCAAATCCGGTAAAGCCGAAAATTAATTACAATCTTCCAAATAGCGCTACTCTTTCTGATTACTTTACCGTTAATTTTTCGGCTGGTTATTCTTGGAAATTGGATGAAAAAACAACTTTAGAAACCGGAATTTCTGTTTTAAATCTTTTAAACAAAAAGAATATAATCAATCGTTATTATCGTATAAATCAGGAAGAATTTGTGCAGAGTGTCAGCACAAATTCTTTAGAAAGAACTCCAAATTTATCTTTGAAATTAAGTTTTTAAAACTGAAAATAGATAAACGGTTGTGGTCCAGCGGTTGCTGTTGCATATACAATCCAATAAACAAAACCAAGAACGATTGCTTTTCCAACGAGTGGCGTTTTATCAAATGCTAATTTCATATTGCTGTTGATTGCGCTTGGCAAGAAATGCCAGATATAACCCGCTAACATTAGCCAAAACACGTTTTTGTATCCTTGAATGATAACCAGCCATTGTTGCGGATCAAAAGTTAGATCGCCGATGTTGTGCATAATTTGTAATGCCGTATCGAAATCTTTGGCACGGAAAAATAACCAACAAAAAGCCACAAAATGGAATGTCAAGAGTACGGAAATAAATTTCCAAATGGTATCCCAAGCATTTTTTTCGCGTTCTTTTTTAGGAAAGAATTCGACGAATATTTTATGAACCGCCAAAGCGATTCCGTGCAAAGCGCCCCAAATAATAAAACGCAGACTCGCGCCGTGCCACAAACCGCCAAGCAACATTGTGGTCAAAAGATTGACGTTGGTAAACATCGTCTTTTCTCGGTCTTTGGAAAGCAAAAAAGTCAAACCGAAAACAACCAAGGAAGTTACCGCAATGATTAACGGAACGTGGCTCACTGAAGAATAGTTAATTCCCCAAATGATTAATCCGGTGAAAAATAATGCCGGAAATAAAAATCCTGCAAAGGAGCCTTTTCGGTTTCCTCCGATAGAAATATACAAGAAATCTTTTAGCCAAGTGGATAGTGAAATATGCCATCTTCTCCAAAATTCTGTGATGGAAGCCGATTGATAAGGTGTTCTAAAGTTGGTCGGTAATTTGAAACCTAACAACATAGCGACACCAATTGCCATATCAGAATATCCAGAGAAATCGCAATAAATTTGGATCGCATAACCATACGAAGCCATTAAATTTTCAAAAGCGGTGTAACTGGTTGGCGCGTCAAAAACACGGTCCAAAAAGTTGATGGAAATGTAATCTGAAATAACGGTTTTCTTCAACAAACCGCCAATAATCAAGAACAATGCATTGTTTACATCTTCCTTTGTCAAGTGTAATTTTTGGTAAATTTGTGGCAAGAAATCTTTGGCCCGAACAATCGGACCAGCCACTAATTGCGGGAAAAACGAAACGAAAAATAAATACTCGACGTAGTTATTTGTGGGAACAATTTCTTTTCTATAAATCTCAATGATGTAACTGATCGACTGAAAAGTATAGAATGAAATCCCCACCGGAAGCAAGATTTTATGCAATTCAAAATCGCCTTGGAACAAATCATTGTACGTTCCAATCATAAAATTCATATACTTGAAATAGCCCAAAAGCCCTAAATTCAATATAATACTGATCACGATATAAAACTTTCGCCAGGCTTCCCGCGTTTCTCGATAAATCACGCCACTCAAGTTATAATCGACGACGGACGACAACAGCAAAAGCAAGAAATAAACACCACTCGATTTGTAGTAAAAGAAAAGCGAGAATAGAATTACATAGACCAAACGAAGGTAAAATGTCTTGCGCAGAAAAGCGTAAACGAAATAAAAAATCAGGAACATTCCCAGAAACAATCCTGTGTTGAACAACAATGGCTCTTTTGGATTGTAAACAAACCAACTCTCCACTTGTTCTAAAGTAATCGTGCCAAAGGCTTGCGTGAACCAGTTTTGCATGCTGTTAATCATAACTACTCGATACCTGATTTAAAATTATTGAATGCCGACAGAATTGCTTCTGATAGTAAATTTCCTTGTTTTTCGTAACCTGCTTTTGAATAATGCACTTTGTCTCCAGCCATTAAACCTCTTGAAGCGTTTCTGTTTACGCCGTATAAACCGCCAAATTGCGAATATAAATCCCAAACGGCATAATTGCTTTGTTCGCTTGCGCCAATAATTTTTTCGGAATAATCGGCTGCAAATGTATTTGGAAATTTTCGTTTAAACAACGATGGCGGCGGTGTTGAAACCAAAACCGGAATTGTAATTCCTTGCGATTTCATATTGCTTAAAAACAATTGCAGCTGCACCATAAATTCAGAAGAAATCATCTTGTCAAATGTTTCATTTGTTCCTAAAGAAAGTACAACCATATCTGGTTTTAACGCTTTTAACTGCTCAAAAAACAACGCATATTTGTTATAATCAGAGAATTTTGCTCCGTTTACCCCAATACTGCTGTAAATAATGCCGGGTTTGTCATTTTCTAAAACCAATCCGTTTAGTTCAAAATCAGCACTTTCCTTGTTCGGAATCAAATAAATTTTATCTAGCGACGTTTCGCTTTTGTAAAAATGCGTCAATTCATCTGATTTCATTTCCAATGGTATAAATTCAGAACGCGAAATTGATTTTGGTTGCATTTCTCCTGTTGGAATTTTCAGTATTTTCCCGGCTTGAATATTGTTCGAACGGAGATTATTTGCTCGCTTTAATTCAGAAACAGAAATATTATATTTGTCTGCAATGATTGAAATAGCCTCGCCTCTTTTAATTTTATGCGTAATCTTTTTTGGCACTTGAGATTCTAAAACAATAGTTTTGGAAGCTGTTGCAAAATCAAATTGATTTTTATTTTTTGGCGTAAGCACTTTGATCGTCTTAAAATCATAGGAGCTGTCTTTTACATTGATTTCAATCGCAAAATCTTTTCTTTTTGTCCACAAACCGATACCGCTCAAACCCACCGGATTACCTTTGTCAGGATAAATATTTCGGTAGCTTTCCCAAGCGGTGTTTGACTTAAACCGCTCGTTGTAAGAGCCGTTTGTTTTTGCCAAACTATACGGAAATATAAAACCTCTGCCTCCATTTCCGAATTCGCCCTGAAGCCTTTTTCTGATCACGTTGGTCATCAAATCGGCTTGAATGTGAGAATCCCCGATATGAACGATATTTATTTTTCCTGATTTGTTCTTTTGCATCAAATCAATTTTCTCAAAAAATGGCTTTAAAACTTTAGAATTGTAAAGACGATTTTCAGGAATAATTTCTACTTCAGAAGAGTCAATTGACGCAACAGTATCTACCTCAACAAAAGTAGAATCGACTTCTTGTGCCTTGATTTTACTTCCAAAAAATAGAATAAACAGAAAAAATAAGACTTTTAATTTATGCATTTACGCTGTCGTTTTTAACCACAGTCGAATCTTTCGGCTTTTTTGCAGTTGGTTTTCTTTTCTTTCTCAACGCCTTATATTGCTCATAACCTTGGTTCAATTGCTCATATAATAACGACGCAATTTTTTTGGCACCGCGATAGTTAAAATGCGTATAATCTTTGTTGGCTTTTGCGGGCTCTTCTTCCACCCATTTCACCATCGAACCGTCACCTCCCATTAAAGTATAAAGATTGACAAAGCCAGATTCGGTTTTTAAAGCATATCTTTTTTGAGCCACCGTCAAAGGCACGACAGCAGAATCAGTTTTCATTTCCAATTCATATTTTGTGGATTTATCAGCAGTGGAAACAATCAAAATAGAAACTCCCGGGAAACATTCTTTTAAGTGGTTTACCGTTTTTGTCATGCTTCGGTCATACCAAGTATAATCTTTGGTGCCGTAATTTAAAACATTGGTTCCGTAGTGCAAAATGATCAAATCGTAACCTAATTTTGCATTAAAAGCCTGCATTACCGAAGGATTAAAGGTAGAAATTGGCAATCCTGAAATCCCTCTTTGAGAGAAATTATCAACGTGAACGCCTTTCCCATCATCAAAATTGAATCCAAAAATTGGAATAGAATCTGCTTTGATAAAATCAGCCTTGAATGATTTTAAGCTGTTTGAAGACATCTTTAACGTATTGACCAAACTGTTTGGCGAAAGATTTTTGGTAACCGTATCTTTTCCAACAATCATATTTACTTTTCCATTGAAATTTTTTCCTTTCCCATAAAAAAGTGTGGGATTATCAAGCATTGTCGCAAACTTGGCATTGTTCGCCTTGAATCGAATCCACTCAATATTAGAAGTATCATTAGCAAAAAATACGTGGCCGTTCACCCCAAAAGGACTTCTTGGCCTTTTTACATTCAAATACGACTGCGTTTTCCAGTTTCCTGAATACTGATGCGTAATCGAACTTCTTGACGCTGCAGATTCTGACGTAATCGATACAAAACCAACACCTTGACCGCCAAATTGCGTTTGATAATTGGTTCTTAAATCTTGCACAATCATATCGCCATCGGTCATCGAATCTCCAAAATATGCAATTCTGACTTTATTTCCTTCGGGATTGGTTTCTAACTGGTATAATTTTTCAAAAAAGGAAATCAAGTATTGATATCCTTTGTAATCTTCAAAGTTTTCAGACGGAAATTTGATTCCTGCTGTTTCATCAAAAACAATTTTCTGATTAATTAACGTGTCTTTTGACGTCGGCGTGTCTTTTGCAACGGCATCTAAGAGCATGCTGTCTATCAAAACATTCTTTGAATCCACAGTACTTTCTGAAAAGATTTTCTTCGGAAGAAATTGCTTAAATACAATGAAAGCTCCAGCGGCCAAAAGCACAATCAAAAACGACTGAAAAAAATAAGATTTGTTCACTTTATTAATTATGAGTTATGAATTAGGAATTATGAATTGCTTTTCGTTGTCAAAATAATACCTCGTATCAGTTGAAAAAGTGCTATCGCATCTTCACACCTACTTATAAATTCAGTTTCATTTATATATTTTGTTTCTTTTATACTAAAAATGTTTGAGACAAATTATGTTTTCATTCATAATTCATAACTCCTTTTTTTTACATTCTCTCAGGAACCTCAATTCCTAAAAGTTTGAAAGCGCTTTCAATCACATCCGCTACTTTTTTAGACAATTGCACACGGAAAATCTTTTCTTCTAAATTATCTGAACCTAAAATTGGCACGGCTTGATAAAACGAATTGTATTCTCTAACCAGTTCATACGTGTAATTGGCAAGCAAGGCCGGACTGAAATTTTCAGCGGCGTTTTGGATTACTTCCGGAAACAATTCTAATTGCTTCAACAATTCTTTTTCTTTTTGGTGCAAAGAAATTGTCGTGGAGACATTTGAATAATCAAAATCAGCTTTTCTGATGATCGACTGGATTCTGGCGTACGTATATTGAATAAACGGACCGGTGTTTCCAGCAAAATCAACTGATTCTTCTGGATTGAACAAAATTCGTTTCTTTGGATCTACTTTTAAGATGTAATATTTTAAAGCGCCAAGACCAATTGTTTTATATAATTTCGCTTTTTCTTCCGCAGAATAATGGTCTAATTTCCCTAATTCTTCCGAAATATTTTTAGCTGTTTCTGCCATTTCTTCCATCAAATCATCGGCATCCACAACGGTTCCTTCACGAGATTTCATTTTTCCAGAAGGCAAATCTACCATTCCGTACGAAAGATGGAATAAATTTTGAGCCCAGTCAAAACCTAATTTTTTCAAAATTAAGAACAACACTTTAAAGTGGTAATCTTGCTCATTTCCAACCGTATACACCATACCACCAACATCTGAAAAATCTTTCACACGCTGAATTGCGGTTCCGATATCTTGCGTCATATATACCGAAGTTCCGTCAGAACGCAAAACTAATTTTTCGTCAAGACCGTCTTCTGTCAAATCAATCCAAACTGAACCGTCTGGTTTTTTGTAGAAAACACCGCTTGTCAATCCTTGTTCCACAACATCTTTTCCTAATAAATATGTGTTGCTTTCATAATAATAAGCGTCAAAATCAACTCCTAAATTCTTATATGTGGTAGCAAAACCAGCATAAACCCACTCATTCATTTTGCTCCAAAGCGATTTTACTGTCTCATCGCCAGCTTCCCATTTTAAAAGCATTTCTTGTGCTTCTAAAATGATCGGCGCCTGTTTTTTTGCTTCTTCTTCTGTTTTTCCTTCGGCAATCAAAGCGTTGATTTGAACTTTATAGGCCTTGTCAAACTCCACATAATATTTTCCAACCAACTTATCTCCTTTTAAACCTGACGTTTCTGGAGTTTCGTTGTTTCCGAATTTTTCCCACGCCAACATCGACTTGCAGATGTGGATTCCACGGTCGTTGATGATTTGCGTTTTATATACTTTTTTCCCCGAAGCTTTTATGATTTCTGCCACAGAATACCCCAAAAGGTTGTTTCTCACGTGACCTAAATGCAACGGTTTATTGGTGTTTGGCGAAGAATATTCTACCAAAGTCGCTTTATCATTTTCTTTTGGGGTTACAAATCCAAAATTTTCTTTGTCTTTAATTTCAGTAAAAAAGTCAAGATAATGCTGGTCTGCAATCACAATATTTAAGAATCCAGAAACCACATTGAATTTCTCCACTTCAGGAACATTCTCAACCAAATAGTTTCCGATTTTGTTCCCTAATTCTACTGGATTGCTTTTAATTACTTTCAAAAGCGGAAAAATAACCATCGTGATATCGCCTTCAAATTCCTTGCGAGTTGCCTGAAATTCTACTTTGTCAATAGTAACTTCAAACAAAGCCAAAACGGCCTTTTCAATCTGCGGTGTAAGAATCTGAGATAATGTCATTTTGTATATGTTTTTTTTAAGCGTGCAAAGATAAGAATTCTACGCGAATTTGAGAATTGTGCATCCAAATTCTTGAATTTTTAATTCAAAAGCTAACTATTTAAAAATCAGAGTATATAATTTTTCTTCCAAATTTATTTAATATTGTAGGAAATACGAGCTAAAAAATCATAAAATACTGCATTTCATCGGATTAATTTGCTTTTAATCGATGTTTTGGCATAAATTTGCACTGCATATTCGATAAAAGAAGAACCCCAAGTCTTCGTAATAAAAGAGTATCAAATAATTGATTTACCTCGATTGATTTTGATATGAAAAAAATCCTACTAATGTCAATGGCAGTTATGCCATTATTTAGCTACGCTCAGGCTATTACTGTTAACACATCAACGCATTCTGTACCAGATTTGGTAAACAATGTATTGATTGATTCTCCTTGTACGCAAGTCAGCAATATTAGCTGGCAAACCGGAACTAATTTTGGCTCTAGCAACGGAATTGGTTATTTTGAAAATACCAACCCAAACTTCCCGATGCAAAGCGGTGTGATTCTTTCCACCGGAAATGTTGCCAACGCCCCAGGTCCAAATTCCGCAACTTTAAGCGATGGAAATAATGATGCCTGGGCTGGAGATGCTGATTTAGAAAACGTGTTGCTTCAATCAGGAATCCAGATGAATTCGGTAAATGCAACGGTTTTAGAATTTGATTTTATTCCAGTTTCTTCTAATTTTAGTTTTGATTTTCTTTTTGCTTCAGAAGAATATGGAAATTTCCAATGTGATTTTTCGGATGCTTTTGCCTTTTTGCTTACGAATCAAAATACGGGAGAAACCACCAATTTAGCGGTAATCCCGAATACAAATACGCCAATTTCGGTTTTGACAATTCGCGATTTTTTATATAATTCTTCGTGTCCGTCGGTTAATCCTGAATATTTTGGAAATTTCAATGGCGGTTCTGGCGCTTCAAGCTCTGCGATCAATTTTAATGGCCAGACTGTTGTTTTTCAAGCATCTTCAGAGTTGATTCCGAATACGCCTTACCATATAAAATTAGTCATTGCAGACCGTTCTGATTATCAATTTGATTCGGCTATTTTTCTTTCTTCCAATAGTTTTAATGTGGGGCAAGAAGTTTTAGGAACCGATTTGACAGTTGCAACTGATACCGCAATTTGCTTCGGCGGAAGCCACACTTTAACCACTGGTCTTGATCCCGCAACGTATTCTTTTTCTTGGACAAGAAATGGCCAGCCCATTGCAGGACAAAATGGTGCTGATTTGGTTGTAACTTTGCCGGGAATATATGCTGTGACTTATAATAATATCGTGATGCCTTGCGAAGAACCGGTCAGTGATTCTGTTTTGATTGAATTTCATCCAGAATTTATTACGCCCAATCCATCGAATGTATATAAATGTGACACAGGACAATCTTCGTATAATTTTGACCTAACGTACAATACTGCAATTGTAACCGCGGGATTAAATTCTGGTGTAACGGTTTCATATCATGCCAATCAAACTGACGCCAATAACAATGAAAATCCGTTACCCAATTTGTATGCAAGTGCTGGAAACGAAACGGTTTTTGTGCGCATTCAAAATACAAATGGTTGTGCAACTATAAAATCATTTCAACTGCTTTTGATTGCGCCACCAACTGCTACGCAACCTGCAGATATGACGAATTGCGTAACCACTTTTGGAGGCACGACGGCACTTTTTAATTTCGCTTCGCAAAATGCTTCGGTTTTAAACGGACTTTCTGAGACTATTTACACTATTTCTTATCACATTTCTCTGGAAGATGCGCAAACAGGGCAAAATCCGGTGGCTTCAGCGGGTTATTCTTCTATTGGCAATGTGACCATTTATGTGCGATTAGAAAACAAAACCGATACGGATTGTTTCGCAACCGCGAGTTTTCAAATTTTCACAAAAGATTTACCTCAAGTAGATATTTTGGAATCTCAAATTGTTTGTGACGAATATACTTTGCAACCATTGGTTTATGGAAATTATTTTACTGGAATTGGCGGAACTGGGACACCGCTTTTTGCAGGAAATGTGGTCAATACAACACAAACCATATACATTTACGCCGAATCAGGCGGAATTCCGAATTGTCCAAACGAAAGCAGTTTTCAAGTGACCGTGATTGATCCGTCTTCATTGACGCCACCTGACGGAAAATATTGCACAAGCCATACTTTATCCGCTTTGCAACTTGGAAATTATTTCACGCAACCCCACGGCCAAGGAGCGCAAATTCCGGCTGGGACGGTTTTGACAGAAAATCAAACCATTTATGTGTACTATCAATTTCCTGTAGCGCCCTTTTGTGTGGTGGATTCTAGCTTTGATGTTGAAATTGTTCCGTTTGAGCCATTGCCTACTTTTACCTCTGTTTTTAGTTGTGATTCGTATGTTTTACCATCTTTATCAAGCGGAAATTATTACACGCAACCCGGCGGAGCCGGAACTCAACTTGCATCAGGAACAACGATAACTTCGACGCAAACCATTTATGTTTTTTCTCAAAATGATATTTGCGTGGACGAAAAATCGTTTACCGTTTTCATTGGAATTGACACGCCTTTAAACGCTTCAAATTGTTCCAGTTATACATTGCCAAATTTACCAATCGGGAATTATTATTCAGGTCCAGCGGGTTCTGGAAACCAAATTCCCGCAGGAACGGTAATTACTTCTACGCAGACCATTTATGTGTATGTGGCCACAACCGAAACGCCAAATTGTACGGATAACGTTAGTTTTGAAGTAACGATTTCACAACCGTTTGCTACAATCCCAGATAATGTGACCGTTTGCGGAAGTTATGAATTACCCGAAATATCCGTGGGGAATTATTACACGGGCACCAACGGGACCGGAACGTTGTTGCAAGCCGGTGAATTTATCACCAACACACAACAAATTTACATTTACAATCCAGTGGAACCTGGACAAAATTGCACAAACGAAATTAGTTATATGGTTACGATTCTTCCGATTCCGCAGGTAAGTTCCCGTTCTGATATTGGTCCGATTTGTAATTCATATATTTTGACTCCTTTGGAAGTTGGAGATTATTATACCGAATCTGGCGGAAATGGAACGATGCTTCCGGCTGGAACTGCTATTACTTCCACACAGACTATTTATATTTACGAAGCTACAAACACCAATCCGGTTTGTACTGGAGAAAACAGCTTTACGATTACCATTGTGGGTATTGAAGCTGACGAGCCAGATGCTGTATTTGCGTGTGATTCTTATGTTTTGCCACCATTGTCAGTAGGAAATTATTTTACGGAAACAGGCGGAAACGGAAACCTGTTGCAAGCAGGACAAACCATTACGCAAAGCCAAAATTTATACATTTATGCCGAAATAATCAACCGTGGCATTGTATGTACGGATGAAAATATTCTACCGATTACAATCACGGCTACTCCAATTGTGAATATGATTCCTGCAGACATCAGAACAATTTGTGACGAAGATGACACAAATGATGGAATTACTGATTTTAATTTGACAGCTTTAAGTGATTTTGCATTGGGAACACAAGACAATACGGCATATACGGTACAGTATTTTGAGTCGCAAAGCAATGCGGTTTCGGGAACAAATCCGGTGACATTAACAACTTTGCCGACGATTTATGTAAAAGTGGTCAGTACGATTTCAAACTGTTATTCGATTAGGGCTTTTAGTTTAATCATCAAAAAACTTCCAGAACACAACGCAGTTGGAGGCGCAATCTGCATTGACAGCAAAACGAATGAATTGGTCAGTTTATATACCATTCTAACTGGATTAAGCACGCAATCGCATACGTTTCAATGGTTTCAAGGGGAAACATTAATTGCAAATGCTACACAAAACAAGTATACCGTAACTGAACCAGGATTTTACACCGTAATTGTGACCAATAACGTTACCGGATGTTCTTCTAAACCAAAAACAGTTGAAGTGATCCGTTCAGAACAAGCGACTGTAAATTATAGCGTAAGTAGTGAATTCCAAGACAATCAAGACATTACTGTAACGGCTACAGGAGTTGGTGGTGATTATTTATACCAATTAGATGAAGGTCCGATTCAATCAAGTCCGGTTTTTGAGAACGTTTCTTCAGGTGATCATTTGATTACGGTTTTTGATAATAACGGTTGCGAAAGCACAACTATCAATGCGTTTGTGGTAAATTATCCAAAATATTTCACACCAAATGGCGACGGCTATAACGATTATTGGAACATTAAAGATTTGGCACACCAACCCGAATCTGTAATCTATATCTTTGACCGATTTGGAAAATTAATCACACAAATTAAACCTTCGCAACCGGGCGGATGGGATGGAACTTTTAATGGGGAAAAACTTTTTTCAACTGATTATTGGTTTACCGTTACGTATTTGTCCAACGGAATTCAAAAAGAATTTAAGGCGCATTTCGCTATGAAGCGATAACCTAAACAACTCATATTAAAAGGCTTCCTGATTTCGGGAAGCCTTTTTTTTGTCTGGAAATAATTTAATTCCTTTTTTTCTGTAACAATTTTTAAATGACGTAGTCTATTATAGCAAATCAATAGGTACAATCATCAATCAAAACAATCTCAAAAAAACATTAAGATGAAATTCAAATTATTTTTTTTATGCTTTGTCTTGCCCTTGCTTTCACTGCAGGCTCAAAACAACTTGACCATTTCGGGGAAAGTTACAGACAAATCGAATCAGCCCATTCCTTACACAACGGTAACGGTGAAAGAAGGTGGAACTGTGCTATCAGGAAGTATTTCTGATGAAAATGGAAACTTTGAAGTAAAAGGTCTTGCTCCAAAAAGCTATACGGTTGAAATTCAATTCATCGGATACAAAGCTTACACCTCGAAAGCAGATTTGACTTCAGGAAAAAGTATTTCTTTAAACAGAATTACTTTAGCTGATGAAGCGACCACCCTTGAAGGGGTTGAAATCGTTCAGGAACGTTCTACGATTGAACAAAAAATCGACAGAAAAGTAATTAATGTAGGCCGTGATTTGACGACTGCTGGAGCAACTGCTTCTGAAATCATGAACAACATCCCGTCAGTGAATGTGGATCAAGACGGTAAAATTTCTTTGAGAGGAAACCAAAACGTGAGAATTTTAATTGACGGAAGGCCAACTAACATTGACCCTGCGCAATTATTGAAACAAATTCCATCGACTTCAATCAAGAAAATTGAATTGATTACCAATCCGAGTGCAAAATACAATCCAGAAGGAATGTCTGGAATCATCAACATTATTTTAAATAAAAATGCAAATGACGGTTTCAACGGAAGCTTGAATGCGGGAATCACTTTTGCAGAAGAGCCCAAATTCAACAATTCATTAGACGCCAATTACAGAACTGGAAAAGTGAATTTCTTTGGGAATGTGGGAAGCAATTTCGGGAAAAGACTAAATGAAGGTGAAATCATCCGTTTTGATAATAATTCGCGCCAAGATTTGGATATCGTAAATGACGACAAGTCCTACCTCTACAAAATCGGGATGGATTATTACATCAATGACAAAAATACGATTTCATTTTATACCAATCAAAATGTGAATGATGGCCACGGAAATGTGGATACTGACATTAATTATTTAAGTTTTACACAGCCAAGAGTTTTGCAATTTGCAGAATATTTTAGCGATAATAAATCGAGTGCTTACAATTTAGCTTACAAGCATAAATTTGAAAAAGAAGGCCATACGTTAGATTTCGAAGGAAATCATAATGATTATGAGCAAACTCAAGATGCTAATTTTGACACCACTACCTTTAATGATCCTTTAGAAAACGTAGTTTATGCGGATAAAATTAAAGATAGCAGGCAATTGTCCACTTTTAACGTTGATTATGTAAATCCGTTGAATGAAAAAACTACTTTAGAAGTAGGTGCTGAAGCGCGTCTTACCAGAACAGAAAATGATTATTTGACCGGAAACCAAGCAATCGAAGATGCGGACAGAATGTCAAACTATACGTATGACATTGATATCTATTCGGCGTATGTAACTTTCGGCCAAAAATTTGATAAATTCAGCTACCAATTAGGAGCGCGTTTTGAAAGCTACAAAGCAAAAGCGAACTTAAATAAAGGCGCAACTGTTTTTGAAGACGATTATTTGACACTTTATCCTTCGGCTTATTTGACCTACAACTTGAACGAAAAAAACATGTTCCAGTTGAGCTACAGCCGTCGTGTTGACAGGCCAAGTTTAGAGCAGACCAAACCCATCAGAGAGTTTTCAACTCCGTTGGTAACTAGTTTTGGAAACCAAGAATTAGAGCCACAATTTACAAATTCAGTAGAATTAAATTACACTAAAACTATTGAAAAAGGTTCGATCACTGCCGGAGTTTACTATCGCTTGATTGACAATGAAATCAATAGAGTTTTGTATCCAAATGAAACTACTGACAATCCAGATGATCTGATCATGAGTTTTGACAACTTTGATAACAACAAGGCTTTTGGATTTGAAATCTCTGCTAATTACAAAATCACAAAATGGTGGGACATCCAGCCATCGATTGATTTCTCAAGCATTTCTCAAAAAGGTTTGGTTTCTGTATTACGTCCTGGAACGGTAAACGAATTTGATTTTATCACTAAAGAAATAGATGCAAATGCTTTTAACGCAAGAATGAATACCAACATTAAGGTAAACAAAAGATTAAGCTTTTTACTTTTCGGTTTCTACAGAGGTGGTGTTGACGGAGTTCAAAACGACAGCAAAGAAATGTACAAAATGGATATGGGTTCAAGATATTCATTATTAAACAACAAAATGTCATTCAGCTTGCGTTTCAATGATATTTTCGACACTATGAAATATGCATTTGAAGGAACAAATCCTTACCCAAATCGCGGTCAATTTACGTGGGAAAGCCAAAGTGTATATTTTGGAGTTAACTATATGTTTGGTGGTGGAAAAAACAGAGCCATGCAACGTAAATACCGTGAAGACAACACCAAACAAGGTGGTGGAGGTATGTTCTAAAAAAGAATTTTTAGGTTAGAATTTTATATTTGGAGTTAGAAAAAAACTCGGAGAGTGATGCCTCCGAGTTTTTTGTTTTTAAGCAGTAGGTGAAAATTTATTTTTTTATCTCAATCGTGGCTCCAATTTTTACACTTTCATATAGCTCATCCATTTCCTCATTTGTAACCGCTATGCAACCCGCTGTCCAATCTTTCCAGCGCTGGAACTTTGAAATAGAGCCGGCGCCATTTCTGATTCCATGGATTTTTATGTCGCCTCCCGTCGGTTTTCCTAAACTTTTGGAGTGTGCTATATCTTTTTCATTCGGATAAGAAACACCTAAATTCTTGTGATAACCGCTGTTGGGATTTTTAGCATTGATTTCATAAATTCCTTCGGGCGTTTTAAAATCGCCTTCAAATTCTTTGTGCCCGATTGGGTTTTTTCCCAAGGAAATGGTGTAAGTTTTCAAAAGTTCTCCTTCTGAATAAACCAGCATTTTTCTTTGTGATTTTAAAACCTCGATTCTGTCAATTATTTTTCCTTTCGGAAGTTTTGCTTCGGGATAAATATAATAAGTTGCAACTCCGAAGATTAGCAGTAGTAAAACATAAATCATTTTTTTCATGGAAATTATTTAGAAATAAAAATGCCTTATATGGAAAATAAATTAACCACATAAGACATTTAAGAACATATAAAGAAACTCAGTTACTGAATTACCATTTAATCACTGCGCTTCCCCAAGTGAAACCGCTTCCGAAGGCAGCCAAAACAACCGTGTCTCCTGATTTGATTTTTCCTTGTTCCCACGCTTCTGTCAAAGCAATCGGAATCGAGGCTGCAGTGGTATTTCCGTATTTCTGGATGTTGTTATACACTTGGTCGTCCGTCAATTTAAATTTCTGCTGAATAAACTGTGAAATTCTCAAATTGGCTTGATGCGGAATCAGCATATCAATATCCGAAACTTCCAGATTGCTTGCTTTCAAGCCTTCCATAATCACTTCGCTGAAACGAACCACGGCATTTTTAAACACAAATTGCCCGTTCATGTGCGGCAGGTAACTTTCATCATTTGGATCATTATCCGCCAAAATATCTGTCACCCAGCGGCCTCCCATTCCGGGCGCTTTTACGATCAATTCTTCGGCATGCTGTCCTTCAGAATGCAGGTGCGTTGACAAGATTCCTTTGGTCAGATCTTCTTCTCTTGATAAAACGGCCGCTCCTGCTCCATCCCCAAAAATCACTGAAACACCGCGTCCGCGAGTAGTCATGTCCAAACCTGCAGAATGTACTTCTGAACCAATGATCAATATGTTTTTATACATTCCGGTTTTGATATATTGGTCGGCAATGGACAACGCATACACAAATCCAGAACATTGATTTCTTACATCTAAAGCGCCAACGGTTCTTAATCCCAAATCTCTTTGAACCAAAACTCCGGGACCAGGAAAATAATAGTCTGGGCTTAATGTCGCAAAAACCACAAAGTCAATATCTTCTTTGGCAACCCCCGAGCGCTCAATGGCAATTTTAGCTGCTTTTACACCCATTGAGGTAGTCGTATTTCCGTCCCCTTTTACAATATGGCGTCTTTCTTGGATTCCCGTTCTTTCTTGAATCCACTCGTCATTTGTATCAATTATTTTTGACAAATCATCATTGGTGACAATGTTTTCAGGGACATAATATCCTAAGCCCGCAATCTTTGAATGATACATATATTTTATATTATTTCGTTAGCAATCAGGTTGCAAATTTACGCATTTCGCAAATTTGATTGTACAATATAATTATTTTTTATTTAATCTGTATTTCAATGAATTAAAATTGTCTAATAAATGAAAAACTCTTTTTAACGAAAATTTTTAGGCAATGTAACAACCTTGCTTTACTTTAGACTAATATTTACAAACCCATAAAATTTATAATATGAAATTAAAGTTTTCTATGCTTTTCTTGCTGGTCGGATTGTCCGGTTTTGCTCAAGAAGAGCTTACTTACCAAAAGCCCTCCAAGGAGATTTTAGATTTAGCAGATTATGAAAGAGCGCCATCGGTTTCGATGGATACTAAAAAAGAGTACATGCTGCTTTCTTACAGAAATACTTACAAAACACTTGACGAATTAAACCAAGAAGAAATGCGTTTGGCCGGATTGAGAATTAATCCGATTACCAATATTTCAAGCACTGTTACGTATATCAACAATATTAAAGTACGTAAAATCAAAGACAAGAATGAAATTCAAGTCACTGGATTGCCTCAGAATCCAAAAATAAGCAATATTTCTTGGTCTCCAGACGAGAAGAAAATTGCATTTACACACACAACTGCTACTGGAGTTGAATTGTATGTTTTGGATATGGCTTCTGCCAAAGCGACTAAATTGACCGATGCCAATTTGAACGCTAACATGGGGAGTCCGTTTAGCTGGTACCGCGACAACCAAAGTTTGTTGGTAAAAATGCTTCCGAAAAACCGTCCGGCTTTAATCGATGCTAAAAAAGATTTGCCAACCGGACCAACAGTTTCTTCTAGCGACGGAAAAAAATCTTCGAACAGAACGTACCAAGATTTATTGAAAAACAAAACAGATGAAACTAATTTTGAAACACTAGTAACTTCTGAATTATACAAATTAGACTTAAACGGAAAAGCAACTTTGTATAAAAAAGCAGATTTATATGCGGGTGAAGGTTTTTCTCCTGACGGAAATTATATTTTGATCACCACTATCAAAAAACCTTATTCTTACATCGTGCCTTTGAGCCGTTTTCCGATGACTTCTGTGGTTTATGATTTATCAGGAAAAGAAGTAAAAGTGGTTAATGAAATCGCTCTTGCTGAAATTATGCCAAAAGGTTTCATGGCCACAAGAACCGGAAAAAGAAGCATGAATTGGAGAGCTGATTTGCCTGCCACATTATCTTTTGCAGAAGCTTTAGACGGTGGAGATCCAGCAAATGCTGTAGAATTCAGAGACGAAGTTTTCTTATGGAATGCTCCGTTTACATCAAATCCAACTTCATTGGCAAAAACAAAACAGCGTTACGCCGGAATCGTTTGGGGAAATGTAACCACAGCAATCTTGTATGACCAATGGTATGATACTCGAAATGAGAAGACCTATTTGATCAATCCTTCCAATCCTGGACAAGCGCCAAAAGTGATTTTTGACAGAAATTCTCAAGACATTTATTCGGATCCAGGAAGCTTTGAAACGGTTAAAAACCAATATGGAAGACAAGTTTTAGCTCTTGAAAATGACACTGCTTTTTTAATTGGAGAAGGACACACCAAAGAAGGACAATTTCCTTTTATTGATGAATTTAACATGAAAACGTTGAAACCGAAACGTTTGTATCAATCGACTTACAAAGACAAAAAAGAAAGTATTTTTTCAATCGAAGATTTTAAAAAAGGAGATGTTTTGGTTCAGATCCAATCAAAAAGCGATTACCCAAATTACTTCTTCAGAAACATTAAAAAGAAAAATCAGCTGACGCAAATTACTGATTTCAAAAATCCTTTTGAAAGCATTAAAAATGTGCACAAAGAAGTGATTAAATACAAAAGAAAAGATGGTGTGGAGCTTTCAGGAACTTTATACCTTCCGGCTGGCTATGACACTAAAAAGAAAGAAAAATTGCCTTTGTTGATTTGGGCCTACCCAGAAGAATATAAAGACAAAAACAGTGCGGGACAAAGTTCTCAAAACCCAAATGATTTTACATTTCCTTACTACGGATCTTTTGTATATTGGGTAAACAAAGGATATGTGGTTTTAGACGATGCTTCTTTCCCAATTATTGGTGAAGGAACTACGGAGCCAAATGATACTTTTATCACGCAATTGGTTGACAACGCAGCAGCGGCAATTGATGCTGTAGACAAATTAGGTTACATCAACCGTAAAAAAGTGGCTGTTGGCGGACACTCTTACGGCGCATTTATGACAGCAAACTTATTATCACATTCTGATTTATTCGCTTGTGGCATTGCCCGAAGCGGTGCTTATAACAGAACCCTGACTCCGTTTGGTTTTCAAAGCGAGCAAAGAAATTATTGGGAAGCGACTGACGTTTACAACACCATGTCGCCATTCATGAATGCAGAGAAAATGAAAACGCCAATGTTGTTGGTTCACGGTGATGCTGACAATAATCCAGGAACTTTTACATTGCAGACCGAAAGATATTTCCAAGCTTTGAAAGGTTTGGGAGCACCAGTTCGTATGGTTTTATTACCAAAAGAAAGCCACGGATATGCTGCTAAAGAAAATATCTTGCACCTGCTTTGGGAACAAGACCAGTTCTTAGAAAAGTATTTGAAGAATTAATTTTAGAATTGAGTATTGAGATAATTAAATTGAAAATCCCCGAAGTCTGACGATTTCGGGGATTTTTTATTTACTATTTTTAATATTGTGATCTCAATACTAATTTCTCAAAACTCAATTCTACTTAAAGCACTTTGTTATTCACTTCTAAATAAACCAAACTTTCATTTTCTAATGCCGTGTTGTGTTCAAAGAAAACAACTTGCCTTTCAAGCACCGACTTAATCAAATATCGGTTTCCTTTAAAGAAAGACTGTTTCACCAAAACCTGAATAAATCCAGAGACATTTACTTTTAATTGATGCGGATATAGAAGCAAAGTGGTCGTTTCTCCATTTTCATCATCTACGGCAATTTCGTTGATTTCACCAAACAATGAGGCCACATATTTATCACTCGGATTAAAATACAACTCTTTTGAAGGTGCTTTTTCAATCAGATTTCCTTTTTTCATGACAATAGTTTCATCGGCAAAAGAAAGGGCGTCCGCGCTATCGTGAGTCGCCACAATTACGGTAATTTCTTTTCTTTTTAAGTACGCAAAAAGGTTTCTGCGCAACGCATTTTTTCTAAAGTTATCAATATGGCTGAATGGCTCGTCTAACAACAAAACCTTTGGTTCAACGGCCAAAACTCTGGCCAACGCCACTCGTTGCATTTGGCCTCCGCTTAAATATTTTGCCTTTACATCTGCAAATTCAGACATTTCAACCATGGCCAATAAATCGGCGATGCGTTGGTCTTTTTCTTTCGTAAACATATTCGAAAGATATTTACCTACGTTTTCAGCAACGGTAATGTAAGGCATCAAGTCAAAATCTTGCGCTAAATATTTGATGTAATCTTCCCCTGGAACCAAATTGAATTTGGGTCCGAGAATTTGATTTCCATCATAGAAAATTTGGCCTTCGTTTAAATCATATAGGCCATAAATTAGTTTCAAAAGCGTGCTTTTTCCGCAACCGCTTTCTCCAATTACGGCAATATTCTGGCCTTTTTCTACATTGAAACTTATATTATTTATGACTGTGTCTTTTAAATAGCTAAAAGAAATATTTTGAACTGATAACATTTTACATCTTAATTGAGGAGGCAAAGTTACAAAGTTTGCACCCAATGAAATGCCAATAACGTAATAAGGTTTTTAGATTTTTTCTAAAAAAAAGCCCTTTGCAGAATGTAAGGAAAGGGCTTAATCAGTAATCTTTAAAAACGGTAGGTTTTAATAAATTATCTTTTTAGAAACTAAATTTCCTTCTAAAGTTTGAACCTTTACAATTAAAACTTGATTAGAAAATGGGAGATTTTTCAATATTGTTTCTGAAGTATTTACATTTTTTTGATTTAAAAGCAGTCTTCCTTGGATGTCAAAAACTTGAACGTTGCTTATTGTTGAAATTCCAGAATTAACAACGATCGTTTTATCATTTTTGTAAATTAGAATAGTATTTGAATTAAAATCTGGAGTATTATTTCCTAAAGTTTCGCTTTGATAAACAATCTCAAATCTGTCATTAAACGTTCCTATTCCAGAAGTAAATTCATATCCGCCCGTTTTTAAATTATGAACTAAATTCAAAAGATTGTCTTTCAACAAAATATCTTGGCTCTCAAATAATCCATCAAAATTATCTAAACTGATTGAAAAGTTTCCTGCAATTGTGGTTGTGATTCCTAATTGAACGGCGTCAGTGTTTTCAAATGGAACTGCTTTTCCTTGTATTGTCATTTTTTTATCTGCAAGAACGGAGTAAATTGAAACAAAATTTCCTCCAAATAATTCTCCGTCAAAATTATCATCCAGATCATTAGTCGCTCCTGAAACATACCCTACTAATGTTTGGTGGAAAGCGCCTTGAGTATTTCTTAAATTCAACCAAAATCTATTTTTTTCTACAGAAGTAGATTGATTTTCAACATTTCCAATTCTAAAAAATTGATTGTTATTGTTTCTAACACGCATTGCATTTGTAAATCTTACATTGGTATTGGATTTTCCTCTTATAAAAAACGACTGACCAGAAGCTATAAATCCATTTGGAACAGCGTTATTTGGAGATGGATTGATAACCGGATTTAAAGGGTTTTGGGTTGCTGCGGAAGTTGCTGTACCGCCAACTCCGTTGTAAGATGCATAGTCACTTGCCGCATAATTTAAATCAGAAGTTCCTGAATTATTAGCGCTTATTGGAGTATTGTGAGTCCACAAATAGATTGTTCCATAAATATTTGACGTATTAAAAGAATCATTAAAAAAATCATCAATATTTAAAGCTGAAGGATAGGGATTCCCTATTAAATTCCATTTTTGAACAGAGGCATTTGAATTTCCTGCAATTGCTATTTGGATATCTCCGCTATTTGGAACTCCATTGAAATTACCTACAAAGTTTTCTGAATTCACCGTTGCTACAGGAAACGATTGTGGTGCTCTGACGATATATCCTTTTCCTGCGGCCATGGGAACACTTGCTCCATTACTTGGATGCACTTGCCAATACCCAGCCTGAGTTCCAGATCCTGGATTCCAACTGTGAAATTTATCGAAAAAAGTTGTAGGAGAAAACGCGTGCAACGACTGATTAGCTACCGGCGAAGACCAATAAGTATAATCAAAACGCTTCATGGGTTTGGCAGTTCTTTTCACGATAATAGCTCCCGAGTTTGTGTTTGTGGCACCTTCTTGGACAAGGCTTGCAGAATCTTCTAATGTAAATGTTGCTCCGGATGCCACTGTAAGAGCCTCTTTTAACGTAATACTGCTTCCTGAATTTATTGTAAAATTACCACCCGTGACATTAAGTGTTTTTCCAACAGCGTGGCTTCCTGTGATTGCCATCGTTAGAGAACTGCCCACTTCAATACAATCATCACTAGCTGGAACTCCAACTGGAATCCAATTTGTAGCTACGCTCCAATCACCCGTTGGCCCGCCATTCCAAGTTTTCCCTCGGTATATGGTTATAGTTTGACAAGTTGTCAATAAAGTACAAGGAGATTCCGCACTTCTCAAAGCAAAATAATTGGTTGTTGCGACTGGATAAACAGTGATTTTTGAATCATCATCATTTGTGTTTTCAAGAACAGCCCTGTCCGTCAAAGTAATATAATCAATTAGCATATTCACTGATTGCCCAGTAGCATAGTCGAATCTCCATCCTTTAATATTTCCACCAGTATTATTCCAATTTGGATTGGCAGACATATCAATATTTAAAACGTGCCAATTATTATCACTTATTAAATTTCCACGAACAACTTTGTTTTCAGCTAATGCTAAATTTCCTTTGTAAAAATAGATTTCACTCTGACCCGCACTACCCGACAAAACTTTATAACGAATTGCTATGTTTTTATAAATACTTGTATTGATTTCTGCTGTAAATAAATTTGACATATCTATCTGTGCATCTACTAAATTTGAAGTTGTTATATCTAAAATTCCATTTTTAATAGAATTTATAGTTGTATGTTGATTTGTGTATGGCATTGAATGCCATTCTTCCATAAAAGTTGCAGTACCACAACCGTCTTGAAACCAAAGTGAAGAGGTGCCTGAAGAATTTCCTAACGCTTGCAATTCAACACTACCGCCAATGCAAACATTATCTTTATCCGATACAATTGAAGTAATAGCTGCTTTGTTAGGTTGCGTCCAAGAAAAAGTAGTTCCTGATACAGGCCGAGAAGTATTTCTTGTGACTAGTGTGTGAGAATTTGATGCGCCAGCATCGGTATTATTTAACTAAAGTGAGGCTGACGTCAATCTTCTATTATTAAAATCTCCATTTGATGCCCCTTTTAAACCTACTTGTGCTTCATAAACATCACTTGCTAGTACACAATTACCATATTTTACTTCAATTTGGTTAGTTGTTTCATATAATCTTATTTGAAAATTTAAATTATCCCCAGTAACTGCGGATCCAGAAAATATCCAAAATGGATCAGAAACCCTCCTTGCATTATTCCATTGAACAACAAAAACTCTATTGGGAGCAGATCCTTCTACTCCTCTAACTATAGGAGAGCTATTATTAGTTAAATCTCTTCCAAATGCACTTATAGATCCTGAAGAAGTACCCGAAGAAATGGGATTGTAATTGCCATAAACTGACGCTGCTCCAAATGTTATATATCCATTCGAATTAACAAAACAAGAAGTATAATCTGTGCCATTGAAATTAAATGCAAAACCAATTGAAATTGCCCCAGTAATATTATCATTCCAACCACTACTAAATACATTTGTGGATGAACTTAAAGCAGTATAACTTCCCGCCGATTCTGCAAATGCATAACAGCTTACCTGACTATTAACATTTACTGAAAAAAGTAGTGTCAAAATGAAAATTTTCAACGAGTGATTTCTAAAAAAAATAATATTATTATTACAAAAAAGGAAATTATTTTTCATTACATAAGGTGTTTTACCTTACAAAAATTGTCAATAAAATCCATTAAAGCATACTTTTTGTGGCACTTTAATGTTAAAAAATAAGAAAAATCGTCATAATATTAAATAACTCCGATGAATGACGTTTTTTGTAAAATTGTATAGCACCAAAAAAAAGAAGTCTTTTGATTTTTTTAAAAAAATTAAAAAAAAGAGCGATTCCAACCAAAGAATCGCTCTCTCAACCAACCACTAAAAAACCAACAATTATTATTTTCTATACTTTTTATAAGCTTCCGTATCTACTCTTGCTTTCAAATCATGAAGCAAACTATACAATCCAAAAAATGTTCTGTTTATATACAAAAAATGTTTAGAACCTCGATTTCCATTCATTTTTCTTAATTTTGGGTCTTTACTAAAATCTTCGCTCAATTGAGCCATTTCTTTAAAGAAAACCTCATCCGAAAAATCAAAGAAATCAGTTTGGAACGGCTTGGTGAACAATTTCAAAACCTGCAAAAACAAGTTGGAAAAATAAGCAATTTCTTCCGCAGAATCATCTTTCCTCAAAATTTCAAGTTCGTATAACTTTTCTTTAAAAATTACCGGATTATCAATAATTTCAGGCCTTGCCAACTCAAAATAAGGTACATAAAAATCTTCAGGAACGTGCTTTATGCAACCAAAATCAATCGCAATTAAATTCCCTTCTTTGTCAATCAAAAAATTCCCAGGATGTGGATCTGCGTGAACTTGTTTTAATTCGTGCATCTGAAACATATAAAAATCCCACAAGGCCTGGCCTATTTTATCACCCAATTCTCGGTTTTCATTATAGGCTGTAAACTCAGACAAATGCTCGCCATCCATCCAATCCATGGATATGATTTTCTTTGAAGACAGTTTAGGATAATACTTCGGAAACCTCAAATTCGCAATTTCCTTGCAAGCCTCGGCAATCGTTACGCCTTGTTTCAATTCAAGTTCATAATCCGTCTCTTCCATCAATTTATACTCGACTTCCTTAAAATAACGCTCGGAATCCTTGCCTTGCAAATTGAACATTTTGATGGCAAAAGGCTTCACAATCGACAAATCAGAACTGATGCTTTCGGCAACACCCGGATACTGGATTTTTACCGCCAAATTTTTACCGTCTTTTGACGCTTTATGCACTTGCCCGATACTCGCGGCATGCATTGAATCTGCCGTAAAAGTGTCAAACAATTCTTCCGGAAAAAGCCCTAAATATTTTTTAAAAGTCTTTCGAACCAAAGGAGCTGACAATGGCGGTACTGAAAATTGCGCCAGTGAAAATTTTTCCACATACGCTCTCGGCATAATATTTTTATCCATACTCAGCATTTGCGCCACTTTCAGCGCACTTCCTTTCAGGTTTTTCAAGCCATCATAAATATCTTCGGCGTTATTTTCATTCAATTTTTCTTTTGTCAACGACGGATTTACCATTTTTTCGCCATAATAAGCAATGTAATTTCCGCCCACTTTAAAACCGGTTTTCACCAATTGTCCGGCGCGTTCTATTTTATTTACAGGTATTTTATCTAAAGTTTTCATACACAAATTTTAAGGTTTCGAGTCCATTTTTTCTTTTGGGCGTGCCACCAAAAAATAGCTAGCGCATTTTTTTGCTGTCGGGCTTTTCGCTCCCAATCTTTTATTTAAAAAAAAAAAAAAATAAAAGGATTTCCGCTTCAATCCCTCACGCAACTGCTTAACATCAAGCTCTTTCTTTCCAAATAAATTTTCCTAAATCAAACAGGCTTTCCAAAGGCGTGGTGTCTAAAATATCAAAAGTCGCCTTCACCGATTTTTCAATCATGATATCTGTTTTCTCAAACCCTTTCGAGGTATCGTCAACCCAAAATTTCAAGATAAATAAGAACTGAAACCAAGCACCTTCTGAAAAAACAGGCTGTGTCAATCTCGAAACCTTTTTCTCTTTTTCAGACTCATTCGCTTTCATGATAGTTACGATATAATCTTTAAACTGGTTTCTCAATTCACGCAACTGTTGCAAGTTTTTCAGGCCTTCTTTGTTATCTTTCAGCGCATAATACACATACGTTCTGTTCATTGTCAGAATTTCAAAAAAAGTGAAGTACAATGATAACAGCTTATTTCTGTTTTCATAACCCGCGTAATTAGCGTCTTTGTGCAAGGCATCAATCGCATTTTCAAAAAACTTGACCCAAATTGCTTCTTTGATAGCATCTAAAGAATTAAAAAAAGAATAAAAATCAGCTTCTTCAATTTGGTTAGACTTACAAAAAAGATATACATTTTTTGGAGCTTCGTTTTTCTCTAAAACTTCATTCATATATAAACTTACGATCGCTAAATCGTCAAGCAAATTTTTCTTAGATTTTGGATTTTTCACAGTTGCCATAACTTAATTTTTTAAAATTAAATGAATTAAAACAAACAAAAATCTTCTGATAATCAATCTGTTTTATAAGAACAAAGATACATTTCAATTATTTCTGAAACTTATAAATAGCTGTTAAATATCTTTCAAAAAATTTGTCTGATTGGTGAATCATGGAATCGTGAATTTATTTATTTGTTTAATCGAAGGAAAACTTTAGGCATAAAAAAAGACCGCCATTGCTGACGGTCTTTCAAAAAATATATCTTTAAAATTAGTTCTTGTTTGCTTCTTTTTGAGCATCTTGAACCATTTTCTCGTTTGCAGTAATCGCAAATTCAACACGACGGTTTTTAGATCTACCTTCCACTGTTTCGTTTGAAGCAATTGGATCAGCAATACCTAAACCTGTTGTTTTAAATCTTGAAGAAGAAAGCCCTTTGCTTGCCAAATAATTTTTAACAGCGTCTGCTCTTTGTCCAGACAAAGTCAAGTTATATTCAGGTTTTCCAGTAGAATCTGTATAACCGTAAATTTGAATGTCAGTATCTGGATATTGGTTAAAAACGGTTACCAATTTATCAAGATTTGATTTTGCAGCAGCAGTTAAAGTTGATTTGTTGGTATCAAAACGCACTGCATTTTCATTCAATGTCAATTTGATTCCTTCCCCTACTCTTTCTACTTCTGCTCCTGGAAGTGCGTTGTCAATCTCACGCGCCTGTTTGTCCATTTTGTTACCAATAACGCCACCGGCAACGCCACCAACAACTCCACCGATTACAGCTCCAAGTGCTGTGTTTCCACCTTTTCCAAGGTTGTTTCCAAGAACACCACCGATTACAGCCCCAGCTGCAGTACCGATTCCGGCACCTCTTTGTGTTTTATTTGTATTTTTTACAGCTTCACAGCTTGTAAAAAAAGAACCTATTGCGAACATCGCTGCGATTGAATATATACCTAGTCTTTTCATTTGTTTCGGATTTTAAATTATTATTAGTTTGTTAGTTTACTTTTGTGAATTGATATACAACGTCAGTCATTTTCCCACCCACGTCGATCCTATCAACCAATTGGAAAGAAGATTCGGTTGCATTTGAGATATTCAACACGTATCCGTCTCTTACTTTTTTAGCTTTTTCACCAGCATCTAAAACTTTTAAAACGAATTGTCCGTCTTTGTTTACGAACCAAGTAATTGGAGAACTGAAAGCAGGACATCCTGATTTTGTCAAGGCCATTTCTCCCTTGTTATTATTGGATACAAATTTCCAAGTACTTCCAACGAAGCATTGTGAATCTGCCAACTGAAAAGCATTCACTTTGATGTATTCAGAACCTGGATAATCAACTGAACTTACCACAAAATTTCCTTTGATCATACGCTCCGTTTTGTTGTCAAGCTTTGTGTTTGTTACTGATGTGGATTTGCAGGATAAAAATGTAACTGCAAAGGCGGTCATTAAAATTAGTTTTTTCATAATTGGTATTTTTTAGTGTTCATTCTTAAACAAATATACAACTCAGATATTTTTTATGTTAAAATCACTGCGTTTATTATCTTAAAATTAACAATTCCACCAGTTAATCAGCTGACTATTCTTATTTCAAAATGCCTTTATAAAATTTTTTTAAATTTTTTAACATTATAAGAAGACAACACGGAAGCAGTGTCTGCATTTTTAACCTTTCCAAATAATTTTTGTTAGAGTAAGGTTGGCTTAATATTAATTTTAGTACTAATTCTATTCCATTATTTTCGAATTCCATATTTTCGTTCCTTGTACAAATAAGACGATAGCGCCACGTGGGCCAATGCATCTTTGGCAAGTTCACTATTAACAGGTTCTGGCGTAAAAACAGTATCATTTTTGACGCTGAACTGCAGTGGTTTTTTGAAGGGTTGCATAATTACCACTTGATTTCCGACACGAAATGCGTTAATATCGTGAAATTGCATGATTGACCTTCCGCTGGTAGATTCTGGCAACGTGAACAAATTTCTGCCGACCATCGGTGTTTCTGTATTGATGCCGATCTTGCCTAAAATTGTAGGCTGCATATCAATCTGACTGCACAGTTTTTCATATTTGCCAACTGGAATATTGGGCCCGATGACCAAAGCTGGAATATGAAATTTGTGAATTGGAACCAGATGTTTTCCATACGTTCGCGTATTGTGGTCTGCAATTACAATGAAAAGTGTGTTTTTATAATAGTTTTCTTTTTTAGCAAGCTCAAAAAATTTACCAATGGAATAATCAGCGTATCTTATGGCATTATTTACCGTATTTTTCTTTTTGTCATAAAGCTTAATCCTGCCATCAGGAAACTCAAACGGATCGTGGTTTGAGGAGGAAAAAACTAGTGATACAAAAGGTTTATCTCCAAGCGATTTAAAATAGTCATTGGCCTTTGTCATTAAATCTTCATCAGACCATCCCCAAGTGCCATGAAATTTGCTTTTCTCTTTATCAAAATCTTCCTCTTCAATGATGGTATCAAAACCATTTCCATTGAAAAAAGGTCCCATGTTGTCAAAGTTTGCCATACCGCCATATATAAAACTGGTGTCATAGCCTTTCTGCTTTAACAGCATCGCAATGGTGTAAAAGCCTTCTTGCGAATTGCCTAATTTGACAACGCTTTCTGAAGGCGAAGGCAGAAATCCGCTGGCCACGGCTTCAATTCCCCTAACGCTTCGGGTTCCAGTAGAATACATATTGGTATAAAGCATTCCCTCTTTTGCCAATTTATCAAATTCAGGCGTAAGCGGAAGCCCACCTAATGCGCCCACATATTCTGCGCCAAGCGATTCTTCTAATATAATTACAATATTATAAGGCCTGCCGTCCACGCTATCGGAATTTTGACGATGCAGCGTTGTAATGCTGTCCAAATATTCATCAGGCTGCACATCCATATATTTTTTCACTCTTGAAAGTGCTTCAGCCGGATCCATCTTGCCATACATTTTTTCATAATTGCTTTCGTTTTTCATGGAATATGCCGCAAAAGCTACCGTGTAAAATGAATTTAAAGCCAGGCAGTTCGTAAGCTGATCTACAGAAAATACAGCGTTGCTGGCATTAATTGGGCGCTTTGAAGTCAAGCTGGATCGTGCTCCTAAAAACAAGAAAAAAACTATAACCGGAAAGTAAAGCAACCTATATTTATAAGCGGTAAAACGAATAGAAAAAAGCTTTTTCCTAAATTTTACAAGAAAATAGGTAAATACCGCGATGCAGGCAACGGCAATTATGATGGAAGCCAAATATCCTTTAAAAAGCATCCCAAAAACTTCCTTCGGATATATTAAATAATTTAAAAACAACTTATTAGGCCTGGTGTCATATCCAAAAATGAAATCAGGGGTAGCCAGTTCAAAGAACAGTAAGGCATTGAGAAAGAATATGAAATATACATTAAAAAACCGCTGTAATTTTACTACTATTTTTTCAGGCAAGATGGTGATGAGCAGCACGGGCAGAAAAACAAGATAACTCATCAAGATCAAATCCATTCTCAGTCCTATCGGAAAAATCAAACCATAATTTTCTGTTTGGATAACGCGATCATTGAAAATAAAAAACAAAAAAACCCTGCTTAAAGTGGTAATAAGCAAACCAATAAGCAAAAAGTTAAATGCCGGTTTTAAAAACTGAATTTTTTTCATAGTATAAAATAGATTTTTGAAATGCTATTGTTTAAAATTGAGTAGGGACTAAAACAGTAAGTCCTTTTTTGATTATGCCAACCTCTATTTTATTTGTTTTTAAATTATAAAACTCACCGTCAATTTGAATATCGGTAAATATTTTTTCAGGAATCGTGATAGTGCAATTTTCAATTGCCAATTGTTTTGCCTTCTTAAATTTGCTTATAGAGTTGGTAAGTACGTGAAAGCCAAGTACTATCTTCTCCATAAAATTTAATTGGGGAATCTGTACCAAATCTAATTTTCCGTCCACAAGACTGGCTTGGGGCGTCAAGCTCATAGCATACCCCATTTCATTTGAGTTAGAAATGAATAGCATAAAAGGCTTTGACAGTTGAGTTGTTCCCTCTATGCCTACTGCCGTTTCTTTTGGCTTAAATGAAAAACTGGAGGACAGCGACGCTTTTACGTAGGCAAGCAAAGTACGTTTGCCTGTCTGTTCGTATTTTTTTATAATCATGGCGTCGATTCCGATGCCCATGTTGCTGAAAAAATAGTGCGAATTGATCGTGCCGACATCAATTTTAGATGAAATCCCTGCCTTGATAATTAAAATTGCTTCAGAAATCTTTTTAGGAATTTTGAGATTTGAGGCTAAGCCATTCCCCGATCCAACGGGAATTATACCGAGCAATATGTCAGAATTCACCATTGAACTTGCCACTTCATTAATCGTTCCGTCTCCGCCACAGGCGATAATGCAATGTGGTTTTTTTAAAATTGCTGTGGCAGCCAATTCTTTTGCATGGTTTTTATATTCTGTATATTCAACCTCAACCCTATACTTTTCAATCGAGAAATTTTTTAAAAGCAATTCTTTGCTGATGGCATGTTTTCCTTTTCCGGAAATCGGATTTACAATAAAATGCAGATAAATCATTTCTTACTTTAAAAACTTATTAGTAAATAGGTAATCTGCGGTTTGATACCACGAAATAGTTTCGTCAAGAAAGGTCTTTTCCATCGGAATTGGCTTTAGGCTGTTATCTTTTTTATTCCAGTCATAAAAGGCCTGTTTTTTTTGATCGGATAGAATCATCACTTTTTCTTTCTTCATCAAAACCAGCTTTCGGTAGGTTCCTATCAATGCTCTTTCTTCAAAGTCGCCGTTCAAGACGTCTTTGCCAAAAAAGTCAGATTCATACGTCCAGTGAAACAATGAAAACAGCGTTGGAAAAACATCAATTTGCGAACATTGCTTTGAAATTTTCTGATTCTGATTTGCAGGAAGATTCACTATAAACGCGGGAATGTGGTAATTTGCAACGTCAATTTCGTCTTTACCTGCACTGCTTGCGCAATGGTCTGCAATAATTACAAAAACCGTATTTTTATACCACGGTTTATTCTTTGCTTTAACAAAAAGCTGTCGCAAGGCAAAATCTGTATATTTAACTGCTCCTTGACGGCCTGTTCCTGACGGAATATCAATTTTTCCTGATGGATAAGTATACGGTCTGTGGTTTGAAGTTGTCATCACAAAATTAAAAAACGGCTTTCCTGCAGCATATTGCTGATCGGCAACACGAAGCATCTTATTAAAAATATCTTCATCGCAGATTCCCCAAGCATTTTCAAAACTCACTTCCTTGTCTTCAATATTAGTTCGAGTCGCTTTAATGTCGTCATTCAATACGCTGCCGCGACCGCGATCGTAAATATTAAATCCGTTTCCTCCAAAATAGGAATTCATATTGTCAAAGTAACCGTCGCCTCCGTAAAAGAAATTAGAATCATAACCTTTTGGCTTGAACACGCTGTTTACAGTATATAAGTTGTGGTTGTCGGGTCTTTTAACGATACTTTGTCCTGGTGTTGGCGGAATGCACAGCGTCATCGCTTCCATTCCCCTTACGGTTCTGGTTCCGGTAGCGTATAAGTTTTCGAAAAAGATGCTTTTTTGCGCCAGACTGTCTAAAAAAGGAGTGATTTTTTCTGTATTCCCAAATTCTTCCATAAAACTGCCGCTTAAACTTTCTACCAAAATAAATACAACGTTTCTTTTTTCTGAAGAAGCACTGCTGTCAGTGATGGTTCGGTGAATTGAAAAATCATCTGTTTTATAGATTGCATTTTCGCTTTTTAACTTTCCTCTAATCAATTGAAAAGCATCTTCATTTTTTATTGAAGTATAAAATTCGTCGTATTTCATTTGGTTGTTCCTGAACGCCGCAAAAAAGGAATATATTCCTGATTTTGAGATTTCAGAATTGTATCGGTTGGACGACCATTCCGCTTGGTTATTTCTGATAGACGAAACAAACAAAAGGGCTATTAAAAATGAAAGCACTAAAACTAAAAAACGCTGGCTGATGCTGACAGCAGCGGTAAATGTTTTATGGAATGCCCTATTTTTATAAAACACAAAAATGAACAAAGCGGTTAGAAGTAGAACGCCTCCAACCAACAAGGGCAACGGATATGATTCTTGAATATTTGAAACAACTTCGTGCGTGTAAATCAGGTAATCGACTGCAATAAAATTAAATCGCGACTTAAATTCGTCCCAAAAAGTCAGCTCTGCAAAAAATGTAAAAACCAATATAAAAAGGGTCAAAACGGTAAAAAACCAAACTAAAAATCGGTCTATTTTACTTCCAATCCATTTATTCGGAAGCAAAACATAATATAAAATTGAAGGCAGCACGATAAAATTTATGGTTCCGATATCAAAAAATAAACCTATGAGCAAGGTTTTCAAAATATCGAACAAACTTAGCGACACATCATTGAATTGCCAAGCCATAAAGCCAATTCTCAAAAGCACTGACATCGCCAAAAACCATAAAATAAAATGTAGTACAACGGAAAATCTACCAGAAAATTCAAATCTTTTAAACATGAGGACCAATTAAATTTGACCGCAATTTTCAAATTGAATTCTGAATCAATTCTGAATTGTTTCTTCAAATTAAAATTTTATGAAAAAATTATGCAAATCATTCTCAAATGAATAGCCAATCTTCCAGCCATTCAATTCTGTGATTTTTTTAACAATGGCAAGTCCTAATCCATTTCCTTTTGCAGATGGATCTGATTTGAAAAATCGATTAAAAAGTTTTTCGCCAGACAAGGCATCTACTGCTCCTGTATTTGAAAAAGTAAGCGTCTTTTCTTCAATTTCAATTTTGATTATGCCCGATTTAGAATTGTGCCTGATTGCATTTAGAAAAAGATTGTTGATCAAAACTTCAATTAAGATTGGATTGGTTTCTATTTCCAACTGATGATTGTAGTGCCTTGAAATCGTGATATTTTTTGCTTCCGCTTGTTCTTCAAAAAACTCAAAATTCTTATCAATGTAATTATTGATGGAATAATTCTGTTTTTCAAAATAGCTATCATTTTCGATTTTGGAAAGCAACAGCAGGTTTTTATTCAGCCGATTGAGCCTTGAAACATCATTGTTCAAAGCATTCAGCAAAACAGACTGCTCTTTTGAAAGCCCCGAAGTTTGAATAATAGTATCAATTTTAGATTGAAAAAGAGCCAATGGCGTTTGCAGTTCGTGCGCGGCATTTTCAACAAATTCTTTCTGGTTTTTATAGATGGCCGTGTTTTTTTCAATCAGTCTTTCAATGCTTTTATTGAGCGAGTCAAACTCTTCAATCTCGGTGGGCATAAATTGAGGCAATTTGTCTTTGTCGATTTCAAAGTTTCGAATCTGGATTATCGTATCATAAAAAGGTTCCCAAATTTTCTTGGAAGAACGCTTTGACACGTATAAAATAACCACTAAAAAGAAAGCAATTATAATAAGAAACATCAGAGAAATGCTCCATACCATGCCTTCCATCTCCACAAGATTGATTCTTTCGTTGTAGATGTATTTTTTGCCTTTCAGTTCGATCGGCGCATAAAGAATCCTATACGGAATATTCTCTTTTGCAATTTTATCATAAACCACCTCAAGAACAATTGAATCATTTTTCAATTCATGATAAGGCAGAATAGTTACGTTCCTGTTGTACTTATTCCAGATGGCTATATCTTCTTCCGTAAAAACATCCTGGTATTGTTCTATAAAATCTTGTTTGTGAAAAAGCAAAATTTCATCGGTTTCATAACTATAAAGCCAACTGCTTATGAAATAAAACAGCGGTGCCGCCAGCATTAATATGATGATTGAAAATATTAAAAATGTATGTGTAGTTTTTTTAAGTAGTTTTTCACTCATTTTCCCATTTGTATCCTAGTCCGTAAATTGTCTTGATGTAATCGCCACATCCTGCCTGGCTCAGTTTTTTCTTTAAATTTTTAATATGGGCATAAATAAAATCATGATTATCAAGCATATCAGCCATATCGCCCGAAAGGTGTTCGGCAATTGCTCCTTTTGAAAGCACTTTATTTTTATTGCCAATCAAATATAGCAATAAATCAATCTGTTTTTTGGTGATATCTACTTTCAAATCATTCACTGATACCGTTTTTGACAAAATATCAATCTTGATTTCATTGTAGACCACTTCATTATTGCCTTTAAAATTTTTCCTGCGGATCAGGGCCTGCATCCGCACCAATAGTTCAGAAAGATGAAACGGTTTGGTAAGATAATCGTCGGCTCCCAGATTAAAACCTTCTAAACGGCTGTCCAGCGTTTCTTTTGCAGAAATAATAATGACGCCTTCGGTTTTATTTTTCTTTTTTAAGTGCCGTAAAAGATCAAAACCATCACCATCCGGAAGCATCAAGTCGAGTAAAATGCAGTCGTAATCATACATATCGATCTTTGCCATAGCTTCTTTAAAATTATTGGCTTCTTCACAATGTACATCATTAGCCTTAAAATAATTTTTTATGCTTTTTGAAATCGCAGCTTCGTCTTCAATTATTAGTATTTTCATAAGGCAAATTAAGAGTGCAATTTTGAATAAAATCTGAATTTTTTACGCGAAGTTAAGGTATTAAAAAAACGCTCTGATTTTCTAAAATTAACAATTCCGCCAATTTGTCATTTCAATATTCTTTGGTATTCTATTTGAAATAGGGAAAGTCGAAAATAATTAACATTAATACTATCTAAGATTATGACAACAGGAAAAATTAATGTATCCGTAGAGAACATTTTCCCGCTTATCAAGAAATTTTTATACAGCGACCACGAAATTTTCTTACGTGAATTGGTTTCAAATGCCACTGATGCGACATTGAAATTGAAGCACTTGACCAACATCGGCGAGGCAAAAGTGGAATATGGAAATCCGATTATCGAAGTAAAAATTGATAAGGAAGGAAAAAAATTGCATATCATTGACCAAGGTTTAGGGATGACAGCGGAAGAAGTGGAGAAATACATCAACCAAGTCGCTTTTTCTGGAGCCGAAGAATTTCTTGAAAAATATAAAGATTCTGCCAAAGATTCTGGAATTATCGGACATTTTGGTTTAGGATTTTATTCTGCTTTTATGGTGGCCGAAAAAGTGGAAATCATTACAAAATCATTTAAAGACGAACCTGCTGCGCACTGGACTTGCGACGGAAGCCCTGAATTTACTTTAGAAGCTTCTGACAAAACTTCACGCGGAACTGAAATCGTTCTTCACATTGCTGAAGATTCTTTAGAATTTTTAGAAGAAGGAAAAATTGCAGGACTGCTTGAAAAATACAACAAGTTTATGCCTGTGCCAATTAAATTTGGAACAAGAACGGAAAAAATCGAGCAGAAAAAAGGCGAAGAAGTAGCTCCAGAAGATAAAGACGAAACGTTTAAAACAGTGGAAGTTGACAACATCATCAACAACCCAAATCCAGCTTGGACAAAACAGCCAACTGAATTATCTGATGAAGATTACAAAAGTTTTTACAGAGAATTATATCCAAATCAATTTGAGGAACCGCTTTTCAACATTCACTTAAACGTAGATTATCCGTTTAATTTGACTGGTATTTTGTATTTCCCAAAAATGACCGGCGACTTGCAAATCCAGAAAGACAAAATCCAATTGTACCAAAACCAAGTGTATGTGACGGATAATGTGGAAGGAATTGTTCCTGAATTTTTGACGATGCTGAAAGGTGTAATCGATTCTCCAGATATTCCGTTGAACGTTTCCCGTTCGTATTTGCAAGCGGATGGCGCGGTGAAGAAAATCTCCAATTACATCACCAGAAAAGTGGCTGATAAATTGAAATCGTTGTTCACAGAAAACCGTGAAGATTTTGAGAAAAAATGGAATGACGTTAAAATTGTCTTGGAATATGGAATGCTTTCTGAGCCAAAATTCTATGAGAAAGCCGGAGCATTTACATTGTATCCAACGGTTGACGACCAGTATTTTACGCTTGACGAATTAAAAGAAAAAATAAAAGACAACCAAACCGACAAAGACGGAAAACTGGTGGTTTTATATGCTTCAAACAAAGACGCACAACACGGCTACATTGCCGAGGCAAAAGCAAAAGGATATGAAGTCTTGATTTTAGATTCGCCAATTATCTCGCATTTGATTCAAAAATTAGAAGCGGATAACGAGAATTTGACGTTCACGCGCGTGGATTCTGACCACATCAACAACTTGATCAAAAAAGACGAAGAAACGATTTCAAAACTTTCTGACGATGAAAAAGAGAAATTAAAAACAGAATTAGAAACAATCATTTCTGATAAAAAATATTCAGTCCAACTGGAAGCTTTAGACAGCCAATCAGCGCCATTTTCAATCACACAGCCAGAATTTTTGCGCCGTATGAAAGAAATGAGCCAAACTGGCGGTGGCGGCATGTTTGGGATGGGAAATATGCCAGAAATGTATAATTTGGTGGTGAATACCAATCACGATTTGGCTTCAAGCATCTTAAATTCATCTGACAAATCACACCAGCAAGCTTTGGTAAAGCAAGCTTTAGACTTGGCAAAATTATCTCAAAACCTTTTAAAAGGTGAAGAATTAACTGCTTTCGTTAAAAGAAGTTATGAATTAATAAAATAGTGAAATATCAGCATTAAAAATAAAAACCTGCAAGTTTGTACTTGCAGGTTTTTTTATGAAAAAATTTTTCGATTTGCGATTCTAATTTCGCCTCGTTTTTAATTTGGTATCGAGATAAAAAGTATAATCTATCAAAGCCTTATCTCTGTAATGGCTTCTATTTGCAATAAATTTCATTCCAATTTCAAAATTCTGAAAGAAATTTTGATTGTTTTCTACCACATTTTTTACCGCATTAAGAATCTCTGGAGTAGATTCTTTAAAAAGTTGTTTGCAGTCTTTTGCAGTTTCATCAGGTTTTGGAAAATAGCGAACGCTGACAATGTCCAATTCGTTCTTCAAACTATTTAAATCATTGCTTTCATTAAGATAAATTAATGTAAAATGACGGTCGTTTATTTGTATAATTTTCGTGTTCATATGGACGATACTCATAATGTAAATGTATCTATTACGAAGTCAATAAAAATTATACTGCATAACATTTATTTTACATAATTGCAATATTAACAAAACCTCAAATTAAAAAAAATCGTAAATAAAAAGAAAATAAAATTTATAAATTCAAATAGTTTCCTAATCTAAATTAAACCTGAAAGCCACTTCTACCACAAGTGGCTTTTTTTTCACCAAACTTCTCGTTCCTGATTCTGCGGAAGAAGAATTGTGAATATAGTATTTTCTTCCCTTTTTCCTGTTGCAGAAATTGTACCGTGATGTCTCTCTACAATTTTTTTACAAAGTGCTAATCCTAAACCGGTTCCTTCATAATCATCTTTTGCATTCAATCTTGAAAACACATCAAAAATTTTCTCTGAAAAACTTGGATCAATCCCAATACCATTATCAGCAACCGTTATTTTGACATATTTTTCTCCTTCTTCAGTAACTTCTAAAGAAGAATTAATTTCAATAATTGTAGGAACCTCTTTCTTTGAAAATTTCAGTGCATTATTTATTAAATTATAAAACAACTGGTGAATCAATACATCAGCACCATCAATTTCAGGAAGCTTTTCTTTTATTATTTTAGCTTGTTTTTGCTGAATTAAAAGTTCTAAATCAGACTCAATATTTTCGATTATTTTATTTAAATCAATTTTTTCAATTTTTTGCTCGGCAGATGTAAATTCTGAATACGCTAAAACACCCTCAATCATTGAAAACATTCGGTCGGTGGCGTTGTGAACTTTATTTAAGTATTTCATTCCCCGTTCTGGCAATAAATCCCCATAATCACTTTGCAACATACTGCTGAAAATCTTTATTTTTCGAACAGGTTCTTTTAAATCATGGCTAGCCACGTGCGCGAATTGCAACAAATCTTCGTTGGAGCGATACAGTTCTAATGTTCGCTCTTTAACTAATCTTGCCAATTGCTCTGCAAATAGTTTTTGTTCTGTAATATCCTGAATCACACCAATTAAGGTTATCGGAACCTTATTGTTATCAAAAATAACTTTGCCTTTGGCACGAATCCATTTTATTGATTTATCACTTCTTAAAAGTCGCGCTTCATATTCTAAACTTCCCGTTTCCAGTGATTTTTGATGCGCACTATTTCGAATTTCCATATCTTCTGGATGAATGTACGTCGCAAGTTCGCTTCTGTAAATACTATTTCCACCCCAAATTGCATCAAAACGTTCTGATTTAGTAATTAAATTGGTCGAAAAATCAACTTCATAGGAACCTAAATCAGCAGATTCGATGGCAAGTCGTGCTTTTTCTTCTGCCTCTTCAATTTTTTTTCTCGCTAAAACTTGTTGGGTTACTTCGGTTGCAACAGCGATAACTCCAGAAATGGTTCCGTTTATTTCTTTATAAGCTTCATAAACAAAATCAACATAGGCAAGTTCAATTTCGCTATTTCGTGGCAAAGTTACAGGCACTTCAAACTCATTTACCGTTTCTCCGGTTTGAAAAACACTATCTAAAAACACCTCAAAACCTTGCCCCTTTATCTCTGGCAATCCTTCAAAAATAGGTTTTCCCAAAACTTGTTCTGCTGTTTTTCCCCAAAGCTCAAGCATTTTGTCATTTGCAATTTCCACGGTATGATTTCCCCCTTTAAAAATACACATGGCAACAGGCGCCTTTGAAATAGTATTTCGAAGGTTACTTTCGCTTTCTTCTAATTTTTGCTCTGCGAGTTTTTGCTCGTGAATATCAACAACAGTTCCTACAAAACCTTCATATTCACCATTATCATTGAATTTCGGCATTGCCCTATCAATCACCCACCGGTAATTTCCGTCTTTTTGTCGAAGTCGATACGCCGCGTTAAAATATTCTTGATTGTTGTTTGCTTCTATAAATGCTTTTCCAGCACTTTCTATATCATCAGGATGCGTTGCATTTAACCAACCAAATCCTTCTGCTTCTTCTTGTGTTTGCCCCGTGAAATCATACCAGTTTTTATTTAAAAAAGTACAATAACCATCGGCTCTTGTAATCCAAATAATGGACGGAACCGCATCTGTCAATTTTCTGAAATAATTTTCTTTTTCAAATTCAGCTTTTCGAATTTCAACTTTTTCAGTAATATCCTGTAAAGTTCCATTAAAGCGATACGCTACTTTATCTTCATTAAACCAAGCCTTTCCTTTTGCAACGATAAACCGCTCTCTTTTTGTCAAAAGATTTACAATCTTATATTCCGTCTCATATTTTTCTCCCGGATACTGAATGGCTTTCTCAATAGCTTCGGCGGTTGCTTGTCTATCGTTTTCTGCTATTGCAAGAAACGCTTTTGAAAGGTCAATTTCTCCCTCCATTGAGAGTCCAAACCAATCTTTTAATCGGCCATTTCCTGTAAATCTATTCGTAATCGGATTCAAATCAAAAGTGGCCAATTCTGCGGCTTCAATTGCGAAACTCAAAAGATCTTCGCTTTCTTTCAATTTTTCGTAGTCATGGACCTTCTTTGTGTTTTCAGTACAAATAACCATCACGCCCACAATTTTACCGGCTTCATCTTTAACCGGGCTGTAACTAAAGGTCCAATAAGCATTACTTAATTTGCCATCTCTAAATAAAGGAAGCATAAAATCTTCAAGATAAACCGACTCCCCTTTTTCAATAACTTTGTTAATTAATGGACTGATGGAATTCCAAACTTCTGGCCAGCATTCTTCTGCTCTTTGAGCCAATGCTCCCGGGTGTCTTCCGTCAGCCCCTAATATTTTTCGATAAGCATCGTTGTAAAATTGAGTCAAATCATCTCCCCACCACAAAAACATCGGAAAATTTGAATTGATAATAATACTTAAGGTCGTTTTAAGACTTTGCGACCAATTTTCGATTGAACCAACTGACGTTTTCGACCAATCAAAAGTTCGAATTCGCTCCCCCATTTCACCACCTCCTGCTAAAAATCCTATCATTTTAATTTAAAATTTGAAAGAGGAAAGTTACTGTTTTTTGCTTGAACTAATTAACATGCTCAATAGATTTATTTCCTAAAATTTCCTAAACAACTTTTAAAGCTCGAAATAAAAATGTTAGATTTGAGATACCACATTCTTATAAATATTTAAAAGTGCAGAAATCTAATAAATCAAATTTAGAGACTAATAAGTTTACCTTCCCAAAGACTTTAACAGGAGTTGAAGGTTTGGATGAAATCACAGAAGGCGGTTTTCCCCAAGGAAGACCCACTTTAATCTGTGGAGGTGCTGGTTGCGGAAAAACCTTATTGTCAATGCAATTTCTTATCAAAGGAATTACAGAATATAACGAACCAGGCGTATTTATGTCGTTTGAAGAACCCTCAAAAGATTTATCTTTAAATGTAAAATCAATGGGTTTTGATCTTGAAAAATTAAAAGCGGATAAAAAACTGGTTGTGGATCACGTGCGCGTGGAACGTTCAGAAATTGAAGAAGCTGGTGAATATGATCTGGATGGTTTGTTTGTAAGGTTAGGTTATGCAATTGATACCGTAAAAGCAAAGCGCGTAGTCTTAGACACCCTTGAATCATTGTTTGCAGGATTAGACAATCAAGCCATTTTACGAGCTGAATTGAGAAGATTGTTTCATTGGCTAAAAGAAAAAGGGGTTACAGCCGTGATTACTGGTGAACGTGGCAACGGAACTTTGACGAGACAAAGTCTTGAAGAATACGTTTCTGACTGTGTTATTATGCTGGATCATAGAGTTATTGAACAGGTTTCTACAAGACGTTTGCGAATTATAAAATACAGAGGTTCCACACACGGAACGAATGAATATCCTTTTTTAATTGACGAGGACGGAATTTCGGTTTTGCCGATTACTTCCTTGAAGTTAGACAATCCGGTTTCATCCGATATTGTTTCAACGGGAGTTCCTGGATTGGATGATTTATTTGACAAAGGAGGTTTTTACCGCGGAAGCAATATCTTGGTTTCTGGAACTGCTGGAACCGCAAAAACAACAATCGCAGCCTATTTTGCTGATGAACAGTGCAGAAAAAAAGAAAAAACGGTTTACTTTGCTTTTGAGGAATCACCGCAACAATTGGTTCGAAATATGCGATCTATCGGAATTGATTTAGAACACCACATTAAAAACGGCTATCTTGAAATTCATTCATCAAGACCTTCGTTGAACGGACTTGAATTACACCTTTTGAAGCTTCGAAAAATGATTCGAGATTTCAAACCAACAACCGTTATTATTGATCCCATCAGCAATTTGATGAATGTGGGAAGTGTACACGAAGTGCGTTCTATGCTTGTACGCTTAATCGATATGTTGAAAATCAATAATATTACCACGTTTTTCACTTCTTTAAATCAACAAAATGAAGATTTCAGACCCGATCTTGCAGAAGATTCTGTCTCCTCTTTAGTTGATACTTGGATTACCGTAAGAGATATGGAAGGAATTGGCGAACGAAACAGAGGCCTTTTTATCATAAAATCTCGCGGAATGGGTCATTCTAATCAAGTTAGAGAATTTATCATAAGAGATAGCGGAATCCAGCTTTTAGATATCGAATTAGGTCCAAATGGAATTTTGACAGGTGCAGCGAGAAAATCTCACGAATTGAATAAAAAAGTTTCAAAACTAAAACTTCAAGACGAATTGAATCGTAAAGACAGAGAGATCTTAAGAAAACGTAAAATTCTGGAAGCTAATATTGAAGCGTTAAAAAATGATTTTGAATCTGCAGTTGAAGAATTGAGCATATTAAAAGCAAATGAAGGTTTGGAAGCCACTGCATCAAAAATTACGAAAGGAAAGAAAAAATGACAAAGCAACCCGCCGAATGGCAACTATTATTATACATCGCTGGAAGAACTCCAAAGTCTGAAAAAGCATTAGAGAACATAAAAAAATATGCAGAAGAACATCTGGCAGGCAAATATTCTATTGAAATCATCGACCTTTTAATCAATCCACAATTGGCGGAAGGCGATCAGATATTAGCCGTTCCCACTTTAGTGAGAAAATTTCCAGAACCAATTCGAAAAATTATTGGCGACTTATCTAATGAAGAACGTGTTCTTGTTGGCTTAAACATCAAACCCCTAAAATAACAAAGTGGAAAATTTCCAAAATAATACAGACGAATCTGGACGATATAATTTCATTCTATTTATTTCTGGAATGTCAACAAAATCGAGCAGAGCCATCGAAAATCTTCGGGAAATTTGCGACGAGCATCTTCCTGATAATTTCGATCTGCAAATTGTGGACATTACGAACGAAGAAATTCAGGCTGTTAATTATCAAATCGTTGGAGTTCCTACTTTGATAAAAACAAATCCAAATCCGAAGCGTACCATTTTAGGTGACTTATCTGATACTGATAAAGTTTTAAAAATTTTAGACCTAGCCTAACTTTGAAAGAAACACAAAAAAATACGGACCATTTACTTTCAGAAATTGAAGAACTGAAAAGCCAACTTTTTGAAGCCAATAGCATCATTGATTCCATTAAACAAGGGGAAATTGATGCTTTGGTAGTTCATAAAGAAGGAAAAGCACAGGTCTATTCGCTTGAAAGCGCCGATTACACCTATCGAATTCTTATTGAAAAATTTGGCGAAGGCGCGTTAAGCATCGCTGATAACGGAATGATTTTATATTGCAATGATTACTTTTCAAAACTTATAGGGTTAAAACCTACTAAAATCATCGGAACCTTTTTTGAAGATTATGTAGCATTTCCTTCTAAATATTATGAGCTTAAAGAGGCTATAAAAGAAGGCAATAGCAAAGGGGAGCTTACGTTAAAATTTGAAGATAAAATCGTACCAGTTTATGTTTCATTAAGTGATCTTCATCCAATGGTTTCTGCACTTGGTATTGTTGTAACTGATTTAACCGAAAAGAAAAAGCAAGAAAAAATCTTGACTTTAAATCAAAAACAATTAGAACAGAAAGTCAATGAGTTACACTTGTCTAATGTTAATTTAGAGCAATTTATTCACGTGATCTCGCACGATTTAAAAGAGCCTTTGCGAAAAATTTTGACATATACTTCTATGTTGAACGAAAATAAATCAAATCTCTTGTCTGAAAAAGAAGTTGCCAATATGAATGTGATTAGCTCGTCTGCAAACAGGTTAAATTCACTTGTGGATGATTTGGTAAAATATGCCTTTAGCGCTGTAAAAGAGGATCGGGCAAATGTGGATTTGAATGACGTTTTTAAGGAAGTTCTTGAAGATTTAGAATTGATCATCAAAGAAAATAATGCTTCCATTAAGTTTGATAACTTTCCCTTTATTAAAGGTTCAAAAGTTCAAATGAGGCAATTATTTTCTAATTTAATTTCGAACGCAATTAAATACAATAAAGAAAATCAGCAGCCTGAAATCATCATTTATTGTGATCAAGTGGATGGGGAATCGATTCAAATGCCTGAAAAAGTATATTCTAAAATAAGTTTTTCTGATAATGGAATTGGGATGAATTCTGATCATTTGGGAAAAATATTTACCATTTTTCAACGCCTTCACATGAAAAATGAATATTCTGGAAACGGAATTGGGTTGGCGATCTGTAAAAAAATAATGGACAATCATTCTGGAAAAATAGATGTAAAAAGTTCGCCTGATGGCAGTATCTTTGAACTTTATTTACCACTATTTCCCCAATAATGATAAAACTAAGAAACCTACATATCTTAATTGCAGAAGATGATTTTGACGACAGTGAAGCGATTTGTGAAAGTTTTCAAAAACATCCTCTTTTTTCTAAGGTTCAAATTGTGAAAAACGGCAAAGAGTTATTGGATTATTTAAAAAACGATACGAATTCAAAGCCGGATTTAATTTTGACAGATTTAAATATGCCTATAATTAATGGATTGGAAGTTTTAAAAGAAATTTGTAATGATCCTGATCTAAATCAAATTACCACTTTTGCTTATTCTACCGCAAGTAGCGAAATTTACAAAGCTAAATGTATTGATTTAGGTGCTAAAGCATTCTTAACAAAACCTACTGAAATAAGCGCCTTCGATGAAATCCCTCAACAAATAATTCAAATCGCTTTCAATAATCTCTGATTTACAACAAATTATGGATAGACTCTTTTATAAGAATAAATTTTATTCCTATTTTAACCTTTGATTTAACAGATTTGCAATCAAAAGCACATAATTACAACTTTCAATCCTTATCTTTGTCGGCTTTTTAAATTTAAGAAATGACAAATAATAACGTATTGAAGGGAGTTTTTTTAGTGGGTTTAGGTGCTACCAGTTATGGTATGTTAGCCACTTTTGTAAAAATGGCTTATGGTGAAGGTTATACGACCGCCGAAGTCACTTCTTCTCAATTTGTTTTTGGAATCATCGGTATCTTAATTATCAATGCTTTTCAAAGAAATAGAAACAACAATTCAGCTTTAAAAGCCAGCAAAAAAAACATCAAACAATTAATGCTTGCAGGAACTTCCACTGGACTGACAAGTATTTTTTATTATTTGGCTGTAAAATTCGATATTCCCGTTTCAATTGCCATTGTTTTATTGATGCAAACCGTGTGGATAGGCGTTCTACTAGAATGGTTTTTAGAGAAAAAAGTGCCTTCTACAGTAAAAATTATCTCTGTAATTATTGTCTTAATCGGAACCGCTTTTGCAACCAATTTAATTAATTCAGACATAAAATTAAATCCACTCGGTTTGTTCTTCGGAATGTTAGCTGCAGTATCTTTTACAACAACAATGTTTACGGCAAACCGCGTTGCAACAGAAATTTCTTCTGCGCAAAGAAGTCTATATATGCTTTTGGGAGGTGGAATTATGGTTTTAATTTTCACTTTACTTACGCAAATTATTCCAAACCAATCTCCAATGATGGCGGATGCTTTAGGTGTTTTTTCTACCGCAAAAGATTTTGATTTTGGGATTTTCTTAAAATGGGGAATCATACTTTCGCTTTTTGGAACTATCATTCCACCGATGCTTTTAAATGCTGGTTTTCCGTTAACCGGAATTGGCTTGGGAAGTATTGTATCCTCTTTAGAACTTCCTGTTTCCGTACTAATGGCTTACTTTTTATTGCAGGAACAAGTTCTTTTCATTCAATGGATTGGGATTTTGCTGATTATTTTGGCTATTGTAATCATGAATTTAAATTTCAAAAAGAAAGAAGTTTCCGTTCAGTAACTTGAAATAAATTTCTTATTCTTCTTAAATTTTAATTTTGCGTATATTCGTAAGAAACAATTCTTATGGACTTTCCTTGGCATCTTTATTTAATGGCTTCTATCTATATATTGGCTGGTTTGAATCACTTTAGAAAGCCAAAAATATACGAAAGAATAATTCCGCCATATCTTGCTCATGCAAAATTGCTAAATATTGTGAGCGGTTTTGCTGAAATTGTCTTCGGAGTAGCATTGATGATTCCAGCTTTTTCAATAATTGGAGCTTGGGGAATTATACTCCTTTTGGTTGCCTTTTTTACCGTTCACATTTATATGTTGCAAGACAAAAAAGCAGGATTTGGACTTCCAAAAGGGTTACTTTGGTTAAGAATTCCTCTGCAATTTGTTCTCATTTATTGGGCAAGTCTTTATATTTAAAACCTTTGTTTTATTTTTTTCGTAGCTAATAAATAATTGCATTATTTTGCAGTGATTTCTTAGTGGTCCAAAAACACTTTGAAAACAAATACCACAAATACCCAAAAATGAAAAGAATTTCCCTGAAGACCAGCATTGACTTGACTTTTGCTGTGTTTATGATTGCATTTATAGTGCTTGCCTACTCTACTTATAACAGAGCAGAATCGGTTCGCGAAAACCGATTGATTGTCTATCGAACAAGTAATATTAATGCAGTTTTAGAGAAAATTCTCTCAAGTACAATTGATATTGAAACCGGAACCCGAGGCTATACCATTACTGGCGACACGAGCTATTTACAAGTTTATAAAAAAGGAAACAAAAGCCTAGATGTTTGGATCGATTCGCTTCAATCCATGAACGAAACTAATGCGCTTCAATTACAAAAACTGGACACAATTAAACAGTTAATCGAATCTAGAAAAATCATCAGTGCACAAGTAATAAAAACGCGTGGAGAAGAGGGAATTGAAGAAGCGATCTCAATCATAAAAGAAGGTCGCGGCAAAGAAGTAATGGATTCTATCCGAAATTCAATCACGAATTATCAAAATGAAGCCGTTCGGATTTTATCAGAAAACTTGACACAAACGGAAGAAAACGTAAAAGCAAGAAACACCAATTTTGCACTTTTTGTAATCATTGCTTTTATTGTGGTCGTTTTTGCGTATGTAAAAATCAGACAAAATGCAAAACAACTTCTTATTGAAAAAACAATCCAAGAAAATTTAATGGATGAGCTGATAGTTCAAAATCAGCAATTGAATGATTTTGCAAACATCACTTCACACAACCTTCGTTCGCCAGCCTCGAACATTACTGCTTTAATTGCCACCATTGAAGAAAACAGCACAGTTGATGAATATAAGATGATTTTTGATATGCTGAAAAAGGTAGCCCAAAACCTAAATGAGTCCCTAAATCAATTGATGGAAGTACTTCACATCAAAAAAAATAAATTAATTGACAAAGAAGTATTAACTTTTCAGAAAATTTATTCCAAGACTTTGGAATCGCTTCAAGGAGAAATTCTAAAATCAAAAGCGGTGATTAAAGCTGATTTTTCAGCAGTTGGAGAAATTGAATATTCTAAAATCTATTTAGAAAGTATTTTTCATAACTTGATAAGCAATGCGCTCAAATATAGAGATTTAGTTAGAATTCCAGAGATTACGATTCAAACAGAAAAGAAAAACAACCACATTTTTCTTCATGTAGCAGATAATGGTTTGGGAATTGATTTAGAAAAAAATGGGCATAAAATTTTTGGAATGCACCAAATTTTCCACAATCACCCAGATGCAAAAGGAATTGGCCTTTTTATGACCAAAACCCAGATTGAAAGCATGAAAGGAAAAATATCCGTAAGCAGCGAAGCCAGTGTGGGCACCACATTTACTGTGATGTTTGCCACATAAATCACTTTAAACAAAGGAATATGAATGAAATAATTGATTATTTTTCCACAATTCCCTCTTCACACCGCGCCCTTATTCTTGTGGGCGGTATTGCCATTTTCTGGATGATAGAAAACGTTTTTCCTTTGTTTAAATTTGAATATAAAAAATGGAACCACGCCGGAATCAACATTTTTTTTACGCTGACCACCATCATTGTCAATTTTGTTTTAGCGTTTTTATTATTGCTTTCAGCCGATTTTGCTGTTGAAAAAAAGTTTGGTATTTTGCAATGGCTTCCTGAATTACCGCTTTGGCTATTTGCCTTAATCGGTTTGCTCCTTTTAGACTTAATCGGCGCTTATCTGGCACATTTGGTACAGCATAAAATCAAGTGGATGTGGCGCTTCCATTTAATCCACCACACCGATACTTGGATTGACACGACATCTGCGAACCGTCACCATCCTGGTGAAAGTATCATTCGTTTTGCTTTTACCGTTTTTGCGGTTTTAATTTCTGGCTCGCCGATGTGGCTCGTTTTTTTATACCAATCGATGTCTGTAGTTTTCTCGCAATTCAATCACGCTAATATTTCTTTACCTGAAAAACTAGACACTTTTATCAGCTACTTTATTGTCTCGCCAAACATGCACAAAGTCCACCACCATTATAGGCTGCCGTATACCAATTCCAATTATGGCAATATTTTTTCAATATGGGACCGCCTTTTCAGAACATTCACGATTCTTAAAAAAGACAAAATCATTTATGGAGTTGACACCCACATGAAACCTTCCGAAAACAACAAATTACCAAACCTAATTCAGATTCCTTTTCAAAAACATCGATCCCCAAAAAATTAATTTTAAAAAAAAACTAAACACTTGATAAAGTGATTATTTTTTTTCTTAATATTGACTAACTATTAATAAACATAAAAATTTATCTGAATTAATTTTCAAGTAATGAAAAAAGGTAAGAATATTGAATTGACTTGGGAGGAAAAAGAAAAGCTGATTACACTGGCTTTAGAAGAAAGAAATCCTTTTGAGATTATTAAAAAAGAATTAGGAATAGCCGAAAAAGAGGTTATCGAAATTATGAAAAAGAAGCTTACCGCAGATAAATTTGAACTGTGGAAGAAAAAAGCTATGGCTGCAAAACCAAAACCAAAACCACCTAAAATTGACGATTTTGACGATGATTTGGATGGAAAATATTACATCAAAAACAAATTCGATTAAAAATACAAGCTTCCTTCTGGAAGCTTTTTTTATGGATAAAACTCAATTAAATTGCACTTAAATCAAAATAAAACTAAATAAAATTCATTTTTAAATTAATTTTATTTAGTTTTGAATTAAATAAAAGCAATTATGATTCCCAAACTCCCCATTCATTGTCCGAGTTGTAGTGATTCCCTTTCTGTATCACAACTGAAATGTGAGAATTGCCAAACTACCGTTTCTGGAAACTACTCGCTTCCTTTTTACCTTCGGTTATCTGAAGAAGAACAGCATTTTATCCTGCAATTTTTTATGACCAGCGGCAGCCTAAAAGAGATGGCAACCCAAATGGGAAACAGTTATCCCACGGTTAGAAATAAATTAGACGACATCATTGAAAAAGTAAAAAAACTCAAATCTGAAAGCGCATGAAAAAATTACTTTTAAACCCTTTTGAAAAAATTTCTGAAACCAAATTGTTGCTTTTCGGAATTGCAATTACATTAATAGGCAGTTATCTTGGATATATGTTCCACGGAAGATTTATTGGAATATTTAGTTTTAAAACCAATGATGAAGTCATACTAACCCAATCACTTATTGACAACGGGATTGATTTATTTTCCATCACACTTTTTCTTTTTTTCTTCGGAAGAATCATTAACAAAAAGACGCGTTTTATTGATATTTTGATTCCTTCACTTGTGGCAAGATTGCCAATTTACCTATTGGCCTTTACAAATACCAACAACTTTATTGCTGATTTATCCAATTCTCTAATGAGTAATTTGGATGTAAAAAACCCAGCAGCTTTTCACATTGAAACAGCGGATTTAATAATTCTTTTAGTGTTTGCGGCAATTTCTATCGGATCATTGGTTTGGTCTGTGACTTTACTTTTTAAAGGTTTTAAAATTGCAACAAATTGCAAAACATCAAATCACACTTTATTATTTGCAACAGGAATTATCTTAGCAGAAGTGCTTTCTCAAACTCTTATCTATTTAATAAATTATTAAACTTTTTACTTATGAAAAAATTTATACTATTTCTTGCAGTTTCTTTTTCAACGGCAGTTTTTGCTCAAGAAAAAAAGTTCACGACAGAAGAAGTTTCAGTTGACCCAATGTTAAACGGAACTTTATACAAACCCGAGAAAATCTCAAAAAAAACCAATCTGGTAATTTTAATTCAGGGTTCAGGAATTCCAGACCGAGATGGAAACCAACCTGGAGCCACGCATAACTCATCTAAATTTTTAGCCGAAGGTTTGGCGTCAAAAGACATTGCCGTTTTTGCGTATGACAAGCGCGCGATTGCCCAAATAAAAAAAGGAGATGTTGCAGAAGAAGATGCAAATTTTGATGACGCTATTGCTGATGCAAAACAGATATTTGATTTTTTTAAATCTAAAAAACAATTCAATAAAATCATTTTTGCGGGTCATAGTGAAGGTTCTTTAATTGGGATGATTGCTTCAAAAGAAAAGGCTGACGGTTTTATTTCATTAGCTGGCGCAGGAAGACCCATTGATGAAATCCTGGAAGAACAAGTGGCAAAACAAGCACCATTTTTAAAAAATGAAACTCGAAAATATTTAGATACTTTAAAAAGCGGACAAACTTTTGTGCTAAAAAATAAGATGTTAAGCGCATTGTTCAGAGAAAGCGTACAGCCCTATTTGATTTCGTGGTTTAAATATGATCCAAGAATTGAAATTAAAAAACTACAGATTCCGGTTTTGATAATTAACGGCACAAAAGACCTTCAAGTTCCTGAAAATGATGCCAAATTATTACACGAAGCCAGCCCAAAATCGGAGTTGGTAATAATTGACAATATGAATCACGTTTTTAAGGAAATAAAACAAGATTCAGATAATGCGAAAAGTTATAACAATCCAGAGCTTCCGGTGATGCCAGAACTCATTGAAAAGATTGCAACTTTTACAAAAAAGATGTAATTTGCTAAATGTTTCGTAAAATATGTAACAAAAAAAGCTTTAAAAACACTTATAGCTTAAACTTAAAAATAATGAAAAAAATATTTTATTCACTGGCAATTGCTTCTTTGATATGGAGCTGTAAACCAACTGAAAATGCGGTTCAAGCAACTTCAAAAAATGAAATTCAAGTAGATCTTGACTTGAACACTGTAACCAATGACAAAGTCATGGTAACTGTTACTCCTCCGTCAATTACCGTGGATAAAATTACGTACCATATTCCAAAAATTATTCCCGGTACGTATTCAGAAGATGATTATGGAAAGTTTATTGAAAACCTGAAAGCGTATGACAAAAAAGGTAATGCCCTGGTAGTCGCAAAAATGGATGACAATTCATGGTCTATTTTAGATGCGAAAAAATTATCTAAGATTACATATTTGGTGAACGACACTTATGATACAGAGGGCGAAACCGAAGATAAAATTTTCTCGCCTGCCGGAACAAACATTGATGCTGGAAAAAATTTCATGATCAACACGCACGGTTTTGTAGGTTATTTTAAAGAATTTCAAGAAACTCCTTATCAATTAAATGTTACGCATCCGGCAACGCTTTGGGGAGCAACCTCAATGACCGACACCGATGCAAGCGACTCAAAAGACACTTTTACCGTTTCAAGATATTCTGAATTAGTTGAAAATCCAATCATGTATTCCAAACCAGATTATACTACTTTTTCTGTGAATGGAATGGAAATTTTGATTGCAGTTTATTCTCCAAATGGTATTATTACAGCCGAAAGCATCACTCCAGAAATGAAAACGATGATGACGGCCCAAAATAAATTCTTAGGAAATTTTAATTCTACAAAAAAATACAGCGTTCTGATTTATCTTTCAGATGTAAACTCTGGAAAAGATGCACAAGGTTTTGGAGCATTAGAACATCCTACTTCAACGACAGTTGTAATGCCCGAAATGATGCCAAAGGATCAATTGGCAGAGCAGTTAAAAGATGTGGTTTCTCACGAATTTTTTCATATTGTAACGCCATTGACCATTCATTCAAAAGAGATTCAATATTTTGACTACAACAATCCAAAAATGTCTGAACATCTGTGGATGTATGAAGGCGTGACAGAATATTTCGCCAATCTTTTTCAAGTAAACCAAGGACTGATTACTGAAGAAGAATTTTTTACAAGAATGGCAGGAAAAATTACAAATGCCTCAACAATGGACGACACCATGCCGTTTACAAAAATGAGTGCTGAAGTTTTAAGAAAACCATACAAAGACCAATACTTAAATGTATATGAAAAAGGAGCTCTAATTGCGATGTGCTTGGACATTCAAATTCGTCAAGATTCAAATGGAGAAAGAGGAATTCTTGATTTGATGCAAAAACTTTCGAACGAATATGGCACTAAAAAAGCGTTTGACGACAGCGAACTTTTTGACAAAATCGGTTCATTGACTTCGCCAGAAGTTAGAAAATTTTTAGATACGTATGTTGCCGGCCCAACGCCGATTCCTTATGCTGCATATTTTTCAAAAATGGGCGTTTCTGAAGCAAAAACGAAAACGCCAGGAAATGTTTTCTTAAAAGGAGAAATGCCAAATATTACGGTAAACCAATCAAACAAAGAAATTATATTACTTCCGGGTGCGGAGAATATTGACTTCTATAAAAATTTAAAAGCCAAAGCTGCAGATGTACTTTTAGAAATAAACGGTACAAAATACAACTTAGATAATATCTATGAAATGATCATCGGTAGTGCTTCTTGGCAAGAAGATGAGCCAATCACAATGAAAATCAAACGTGACGGCAAAGAAATGATCTTAAAAGGAACCGTAAAGCTTCCGTATGAAGAAGTGGACAGCTGGAAAGCAACAGATGCGAACAAATCTAAATTAAGAGAAGCTTGGCTAAAAGGATAGCCAAAAAACATTAATATTAATCCCTGATTTAAAATTTAAATTGGGGATTTTTTTATTATTTTGCCACAAAATTAAAAACAAGGAAAGTCACGTTGATGATCCAATGAAAACATCAAAACAAATTATGAAAAAAATACTTTTTGCTTTTGCCACATTAGCCTTAATTTCGTGTAACGAAGAAAAAAGCACCGAAGGAAACTTGCACATCAAAGGCAATATCAAAGGATTAAAACAAGGTACACTTTATGTTCAGAAGATTGTCGATACGGCTTTGGTTGCTATTGACACCATTGCCATAAAAGGTAATTCAAATTTTGAAAGTCATTTGACAATCGATTCTCCAGAAATGCTTTATTTATTTTTAGACCGAGGCGAAACAAACAGCATTGACAATAATATTATGTTTTTTGCGGAACCAGGAAATATGACGATTGACACTAATTTGGAAAAATTCTTTGCGGATGCAAAGATTACCGGTTCAAAAAACCAGAAGCTTTTTGAAGATTACAAAAAAATCATGTCTCGATACAAAGATGTTCAATTAGCGCTGACAGAAGAGAAGCTAAGAGCCATTCAATTCAACAGAGCAGCTCCGGCAGATGTGGACAAAAAAGATGCTGACAATTTAAAAAGAAGGTATTTGTTTTCAATCAATTTTGCAATGAATAATAAAGATAGCGAAATAGCTCCTTATATTGCTTTAGCAGAAGTTTATGATGCCAACATCAAATACCTTGACACGATCAACAATTCATTGACTCCAAAGGTGGCAAAATCAAAATACGGTCAAATGCTGACCAAATATATCGAAGAAAGAAAAAAGGCAGGTTACTAATCTTTTCTATAATGTAAAAACCGCTTGAAAAAATTCAAGCGGTTTTTTTATACACGCTCTATTTCGAAAACTAATATAAAAAGAAAAACCACCTAACAAAAAGTTAGATGGTTTATTTTGAGCCGGCGGAGGGACTCGAACCCACGACCTGCTGATTACAAATCAGCTGCTCTAGCCAACTGAGCTACGCTGGCGACTCAATATGTTTGTAATGAATGCGTCATTTTAACTAAAAAACCATCTAAAAAATAGATGGTTTTTTGAGCCGGCGGAGGGACTCGAACCCACGACCTGCTGATTACAAATCAGCTGCTCTAGCCAACTGAGCTACGCTGGCGACTCATTACGGGTGCAAATATAAGTTTGTATTTTGTTTTTCCAAAATAAATTCAAACTTTTTTTGCCCTTTTTTTCACTACAAAGCGTTGATTTTAGCAACCAATTGATTTGCAGCCTGTTCTAAATCTGTATGGATTTGTTTGAAGTGAGATTTTTTGTTCTCAACGTTTTTAGCGTTTACTTTTGCGATCAAAGAGTCGAAAGTAACGATTGCTTCGTCAATCAAAGCCTCTGAAGCTTCTGTTGGTTTTCCTGCTGTAGACATTTCCCAAATGTAAACTGCTTCAATAATATCTCCTAAAACGTAGTTGATGTCTTTTTTTAAATTCTTAACGTTTGCCATTTTTATTTTTATTTTAATTTGCGATTGCAAAATTAAGCATAATCTTTCTATTTGAGGCTATTAAATGTATATTTCTAATAGAACGGCATTTCCATCCAATTTAAAATCACGAAGTGCCGCAGGGATCAAAATGGTATCGCCTTTTTTAAACTGCCACTTTGTTCCGTTTGATTCGACTTCAAAATTCCCTTCCATGCACATATAAACCGTGAAGGAATCATTTGTTTTTTCAACAGAAACTTCTCCGTTTAACGGAAGATAATTCGTTATAAAATAAGGGGATTCAACCACTGGATTGCTTTTGTTTTCTTCTTTTGCATACTGCTTTTCAGTTTCTGTGGCTGTATAATTAATCGCGTCAAGCGCCAATTCAATATGCAACTCACGAGATTTCCCTTTAGCATCTACTCTATCCCAATCATAAACTCGATAAGTAATATCAGAGGTCTGCTGGATTTCAGCAATGACAATTCCGGCTCCAATGGCGTGGATTGTTCCTGTTTCTAAGAAAAAAACATCGCCTCTTTTCACCTCCACTTCCTTTAAGATAGCAAGAAGTGATTTGTTTTCAAGATTTTCTACGTATGCTTCTTTACTCGAATTTTCTTTAAAACCTACAATAATTTTTGCGCCTTCATCAGCCTGCATGATATACCACATTTCAGTTTTACCAAAAGAATTGTGGCGTTTTTTAGCCAACTCATCATTGGGATGCACCTGAATGGACAAATCTTCTTTGGCGTCGATAAACTTAAAAAGCAACGGAAATTCCGTTCCAAATTGCTTGTGGATCTTTGCTCCTAAAATTTCTTCCGGAAATTCAGAAATCAAATCGTTTAACGATTTTCCTTTGCATTCTCCGTTAGCAACAATGCTTATATCGCCTTTTACGGTGGATAATTCCCAGCTTTCTCCTGTAGTATCAGACGAAATATTTTTATTAAAAATCGTTTTCAGTTTGGTTCCACCCCAAATTCTCTCTTTCAAGATCGGATCAAAAACGATGGGATATAGCGGTAAACTCATTTTATATTTTTAAGGACAAATTACTCTTAATTTCAGCATTTCCTTTACTATTATTCATTAAAAAACTTATATAATTTTAGGCTAAGCTCCTCTGTAGGAGACAAAATTCCGTGGCGTTTCATATAAAATTACCTCTAAATCTAAAGCCATATCAATTTTTTTTCGGATTTTATTCCAAATCACCACTGCAATATTCTCGGCCGTAGGATTCAGGTCAAAAAATTCCGGAACATCTAAATTCAGGTTTTTATGATCGAAAGGCTTTTCTACTTCCTCTAAAATTAAATCTGCCAAATCCTTAATATCAATCACATAGCCCGTTTCGGGATCAATTGCTCCGGATACACTCACGGTCAATTCATAATTGTGTCCGTGGAAATTGGCATTGTTGCATTTTCCAAAAACAGCATTGTTCTTTTCATCCGTCCAATCCTTTCTGTGAAGACGGTGCGCGGCGTTAAAATGGGCTTTCCTGCTGACAGTAACTTTCATTTTTGGTTCAAGGTTTTAGGTTTTGGCACAAGAGTTCATTTCAATTTGAAAACTGCCTGTTGCAGCTTATAATTTATGATCTTCTAAATAGTGATAAAATTCATCAAAGATAATCTTGAACCAAACCGTGTAGATTTCAGGATTTTCAATCATATCTTCTTTGATGGCGTCAATATCCATCCATTTCCAGCTTTCGACCTCTTCTTTGTTCAGTATCGGCTCTTCGTTAGAATAGCCAATCATCACGTGATCGAGTTCGTGCTCAGTCAAACCATTATCAAAAGGCGCTTTGTAAATAAAATGAAAAAGCTCCTTTAATTCGGTTGAAAAGCCCATTTCCTCCTGCAATCTGCGGTTTCCGGCTTGAATATTAGTTTCGCCTTCGCGCTGGTGACTGCAACAAGTGTTAGTCCACAACAATGGCGAATGGTACTTTTCAGAAGCGCGCTGCTGCAGCATCACTTCGTTTTTTGAATTTAAAACAAATATTGAAAACGCCCGGTGCAATTGCGCCTTCTCATGAGCTTCAAGTTTTGGCATCAAGCCAATTTGCTCATCTTTTTCATTGACTAATATTACTTTTTCTTCTGTCATATCTTTTTATCGATTGTCAAAAATACAAAAAAGAAATTGGTTGTCGAAATTGGGTTTGTCAGTAAGTAATTTGCAATACGATTTTGTATATATTTGAAATTAATTCAGCACAAAAAAAATTCAACACCTTGGAATTCTACAGCAAAAAGAAATGAAACTAAATGAAACTGCTTTATAATTAAGGATTCCCACCTAAAAAATGTTTCAAAAACACGAAAGGTTACATCTAATAAAATCGTTTAAAATTAATAATGAGAAATTTATCAAGTGCCATTTTAGTAGAATTAATGATTAATACATTATCTGAATTTATTGAGCGGATATTTCAAAAAAGAAAAAAAACAGATTCTGAAAAATTAAACGAGCTTAATTCTAAACTTAAAACGCAATTTGATTTCTCACTTTTTGATATTTCTAAAAATTCATCAGAGACTTTATTAAGTAATCTTGAAAAACTTGACTTGATACAAATAGATGAAATAATCTTTTCTCTTTTCAAAATTTCAAACTCAAATAGCGATCAGGATTTTTTTCAAAAATTTAAGTCTAATTCAAAGCTGAATGAAAGAATTATGGAGATAATCATTTTTACCGAGAATAATTTTAATAAATTATCGCTTGAATCAAGTAACATTAAAAATTCTTTACAACATCAATTACGACTTAAACCTTAGAAACACCTTTTGTATTGTTACATACATTAAGAAACCATGAGTTAAAAAGGAAATTTGTCATTAATAATCCTATTTGCAAGAATTATTTCAATAATTTTGAATCTAATTTTTGCACCGTATATAAAATAATATTGTATTTTGGATACGTATTTTATCAATAACATTTGAATTTATCAGTATATACATTATTCTAAAAACAACAAAAATGAAAACAGAAAATAAAATTTTTATTATAGTGACACTAATTTCAGGAATATTTTATGCTAGCATGATGGCTGGATTTGATTACATAACAGGAGAAGAGTTTAAAATCTGGAAATATGTATTTCACTTTACTTTTTTCGGATTATTAATGGGGTTTATGGCAAGGTACAACCATAAAAAGCAGTTTAAAAAAGCAAATTCTGATACTTTACCACCAACTGATAAAACTAATAGTTAACATCTGCTAAAAAGAAATTTAGGCTATCTTTTGAACAATTATCTCACTTGGTAACACGAAAATCTTATTCCTGCAGGTAAAGGTATTCCAATTACTGTTAACCACATTTTGCCTAATTTTATTAGTAAAACAAAAGACACAGCGTCCATTTAAGAATCATATCTGTAATCAATTAAGCTGCTTAAAAAACACACAGAAACCAATACAGCAAAAGATAGCCAGGAAAGAATCATCAGATTCCGTTAAAAAGCGAACAGAAAAACAGCTCTAAAAGTCCTAAACGTGTTAATTATATTTCACGTTTAAAGGTGTAATAAAAACTGTAAGTACCACCACCTCCATAATCTTTACTTTCCATAGAAACGAGTTCCCATCCCTGTTTACCCATATCGTTTAAAATTTTATCAGTCTCATCGGTATCAAATTTCCAAGTCCAAGTTCCGGTGGGTTTAATTTCTAATGTTTTGTATTCGAATCTTTTCATAAAATGGTTTTTATTACATTCCTAAATTCTTTTTAAAGCTTTTAAATCAAAATCGTTACATTTTCTATTATAAAATCCCTACTTACAAAAAAACTGCAAAAAAATAACTTTTACACCAATTTATCAACTTTGATTCCAGTCATTTTAAACCCTTTTAGAATCCTTGGAAACTCAATTTTATTTATCATAAAAACAAATAATCATATCCTGGCGAATCAAAGCTTATCAACTCAAAACCATTTGTTTCTAAAATCAATTGCGGAAATGAAAAAGATATTGACTGTATGTTTCTTCTGGATATTCAGATGTAAAACCTTCATCAATCATTTGATAAACCACAAAATAACATCGTTTACTTCAAACTTGTTAAATACCCTAGAAAAGAAATTTTTCAATCATTACAATTTATTTAGAGCCTCTCCAATCTTCAAGGCGCATTTTTCGCCATCAATTGCTGCTGAAATAATTCCACCCGCATAACCCGCTCCTTCACCGCAAGGATACAATCCTTTGACTTGAACGTGTTCTAAAGAATAGTTGTCTCTGGGAATTCTTACCGGAGATGAAGTTCTAGATTCTGGCGCGTGAAGAATGGCTTCGTTGGTCATGTAACCGCGCATCGATTTGCCAAATTGCGTAAAACCTTCGCGTAAAATCTGAGTCAAGAACCCTGGAAAAACCTGTCCTAATTCTACTGGAGTCGTTCCTGGAACATAGGATGTTTTCGGGATATCTTGAGAAACTTTACTTTGTGTAAAATCAACCATTCTTTGTGCGGGAACACGTTGCGTTTCGCCTGCCAAATGCCAAGCTTTCTGCTCGATGCTTTTCTGGAATTCCATTCCGGCCAAGGCGCCAAATTTTTCAAAAGGCTTAAAATCTTCTAATTTTAATTCGATTACAATTCCGGAATTGGCGGTTTCTTGATCGCGTTTTGAAGGCGACCAACCGTTCGTAACCACTTCACCCGGACTCGTAGCACAAGGCGCAATCACACCACCCGGACACATACAAAACGAATACATGCCACGTCCGTTCACTTGTTTTACAATAGAATAAGGTGCCGGTGGCAAATGCTCCCCTCGGAAATCACAGCTATATTGAATACTATCAATCAGTGTCTGCGGATGTTCAGCGCGAACGCCCAAAGCAAAAGGTTTTGCTTCTATAACTATTTTTTTTCGGTCTAATAATTCAAAGATATCGCGAGCCGAATGACCCGTCGCCAAGATAATTTTCTGGGCATTGATGATGTCTCCGTTTTGAGTTTCAACCCCTTGAACTTCATTATTTTTTACAATAATATCAGTAACTCGGGTATCGAACAATACTTTTCCGCCAAATTCAATGATCTTTTCACGTATGGACTTGATGATTTTTGGAAGCTTGTTGGTCCCGATATGCGGATGCGCTTCCACCAAAATATCTTCGGAAGCGCCAAATGCCACAAACAGTTCTAAAATTCGATCCACATCGCCACGCTTTTTGGAACGCGTGTACAATTTCCCGTCAGAATAAGTTCCTGCACCGCCTTCGCCATAACAATAATTGGAATCTTCATCCACAATATGATCGCGATTGATAGCTTTTAAGTCACGACGTCTTTCTTGAACATCTTTTCCCCTTTCAATTAAAATGGGTTTCAATCCCAATTCAATCAACTGCAGCGCCGCAAACAACCCAGCTGGACCCGCACCAACAATAATCACTTCTTGCTTATCAGAAACGTCTTTATACTCTGGAAGATTTCTTTGGATTGCTGTAAATTCCTCGTTCCAATACACGGCAATTTTCAGATTTACCTTCACTGATTTCTGTCTGGCATCAATGGAACGCTTGATGATTGAAATGTGATTGATTTCTTCTGATTTGACTTGCATCAATCTTGCAACAAAATCAGTCAGTAATTGCTCGTTTGCAGCCACTTCTGGCGCGACTTGTATTTGGAATTCTCTTGGCATAGCGCAAAGGTAGAAAAATTTCGGGCGTTTTCTATTTTAAAAAATCTTCGAGTTTAAAATGATTTTTTTTCTTCGTAAGCTCGTAACGCAAATGAGGCCAACCAATGTTCTCCTTCATAATTTCCATCTACAACTGAAGGCAATGAAAAATTAAAATGCTCATTTGCTAATTCCTTCAAATGTAAAAACTGCTTTGGATAGTGACGTATCAGATAATAAAGATTCCAAGCGCGGCTAAAATTTAATCCGTCAAGGTGGACCAAATGACCGTCTGTTCTATCGGAAACCTTTGCAGTTACCCATTTAAATTTTTTATTAAAAAGTGGTTTTGCAAAAGCTTTTAACCATTTTAAAAAATCTTTTTCCGAAAGAACTCGTTGCATTGTCCCAATTTCCTCGAGACAAGGCGAAAGAAAATCAGTTCCGCTCGGCTCCCAATTAAACGGACAATCAAAATCTTTTTCAAAAAGACGAACGGCATTTGTTTTTATAGAATTTTGTAGCGGAATATTTTTACTATATATCGCATAATCCCAAGCAAAATTAAGTCCAAATGCGGTATTTGAATGCGTTCCTGCACGAACTGGATAATTTAATTTTGGAAGGAATTCGATATACCTTTCAATTATCAAATCAGAAAGGGGTTTTAAATTTGAAGCCAACTCTTTTGCAAAAGGTTGTTTTGAGATTTCCAGTTCCAACTGTAGCTTCAACAGCCAAGTCCAACCGTAAGTTCTTTCAAAAGATTTCTCATGATTTTTAGAAAGATACTTGATTTCTTCCTGAATATTTTCTTTAGAAAGATTGACTTTTAATTTGCTGATGATTTCTTGTTTGTCTTTTAAATCTGGAAATTTATTCAATAAATAAACCAAACTCCAATGCCCGTGAACGGAAGAATGCCAATCAAAACAGCCATAAAACGCTGGATGTAATTCTTTAGGAGCTTTTAACTCCGAAGCATCTAAAAGAAGTTGCCCCATTTTGTTTGGATATTCTTGTTGCAAACATTTTATCGGAAGCGTGGCCAGATGATTTGCTTTTTTAAGTGTAAGTTCTTGTGAAAAAGACAAAGATGTCAACAGAAAAAAGCCGTATTTCAAAAATTTCATAAAATATGTTTTTTCAAAAATACTAAATTTAGTTTCGTAATTTTACATCTTAATCCTATTTATAATGTCTAGAAAAATAAAACTGATCTGGGATTTTCGCGGACCAGCAGCAGCCAAAACAGCAGAACATCACGAAATTCATCTGAAAGAATTCATCCAGATAGAAAAACTTCCTTTAAATATTACCGGATTTGAAATTATAAATGATATGCTTGCCATCGCATTTATGGTTGTAACCGACGAAAACATGATTGTAGTCAGAGATGCTTTGAAACCACATCGTGGAGAAGTTTGGGAAGAATAGTTAGTAAAAAAAAAGATTTCAGAAAAGAGCCTGCAAATAATTTCTTATTTTCAACACTACTTTCTGAAATCTCAATTCTAAATTCTAATTATTCAATTTTAGAATCTAATTCGCTACTTCGCTGATAAATTTCACACGCATCAGACGAAGTTCTTCAATATCATAATCGCCATCAAATTCTTTCAGGGCATTTTTGATGCTGTCGGACTCTGATTCCATAAAATAGTCGTGAATTTCTTCTTGCTGGTCTTCGTCTAAAATATCGTCAACCCAGTATTTGATATTTAATTTGGTTCCAGAATAAACAATCTGCTCCATTTCTTTTAGCAAAGCGTCCATATCAAGCCCTTTTGCCTTGGCAATATCGTTTAATGATAATTTTCTGTCCACGTTTTGGATAATGTATAATTTCAGAGCCGAATTGGTTCCTGTGGACTTTACAACCAAATCATCCGGACGCGTAATGTCATTATCTTCTACATATCTGGCAATTAATTCTACGAAATCTTTACCATATTTTTTTGCTTTTCCTTCCCCAACACCATGAATATTTCCCATTTCAGCAATTGAAATTGGGTATTTCAAAGCCATATCTTCTAACGACGGATCTTGAAAAACCACAAAAGGCGGTACTTGCAATTTCTTGGCTACTTTTTTACGCAATTCGCGAAGCATTACCATCAACGCTTCGTCGGCAGTTGCCGTTGATTTTGAAGCGGTAACAATGGCAGAATCAGCGCTTTCATTGTATTCATGATCTTCAGACATCATAAACGACACCGGATTTTTAATAAAATCAGCTCCTTTTGGAGTCAATTTTAAAATTCCGTAGGTTTCAATATCCTTTGATAAATAGCCTTCTACCAAAACCTGGCGAATCAAAGCCATCCAATGTCTTTCTTCAAAATCAGCACCCGATCCGAAGAATTTTTGGGCATCAGTCCGGTGTGCCTTTATAGTTGCATTTACCTTACCTATTAAGGTAAAGATAATTTCTTTTGATTTGTATAAATGTTTGGTATCGCGAACCACCTGCAGTAATTTAACCACTTGGTCTTTGGCTTCCACCTTCGATTTTGGGTTCCGGACATTGTCGTCCATATCCACACCTTCGCCCGTTTCGCTGTCAAATTCTTCTCCGAAATAATGAAGCAGGAATTTTCTGCGAGATATTGAAGTTTCGGCATAAGCCACCACTTCTTGCAAAAGCGAAAAACCAATTTCTTGTTCAGCAACTGGTTTTCCAGACATAAATTTTTCTAATTTCTCTACGTCTTTATACGAATAATAAGCCAAACAATGGCCTTCGCCACCGTCACGGCCTGCCCTACCCGTTTCTTGGTAATAACTTTCTAGCGATTTTGGAATGTCGTGGTGGATCACAAAACGAACGTCTGGTTTGTCAATTCCCATACCAAAAGCGATGGTTGCCACAACGACTTCTACATCTTCCATCAAAAACATATCTTGATGTCTGGCCCTTGTTTTGGCATCTAAACCGGCGTGATAAGGAACCGCACTAACTCCGTTTACTTGAAGGACGTTTGCGATTTCTTCGACTTTTTTACGGCTCAAGCAATAAATAATACCCGATTTTCCTTTGTGCTGTTTGATAAATCGAATGATATCCGATTCAATATTTTTAGTTTTTGTGCGTATTTCGTAGTACAGATTCGGTCGGTTAAACGACGCCTTAAACGTATTGGCATTGACCATATCCAAGTTTTTCAAGATATCTTCCTGAACCTTTGGCGTTGCAGTGGCGGTCAAGCCGATTACGGGAATATCGCCTAATTGCTTGATAATCGAGCGAAGATTTCGGTATTCTGGCCTAAAATCGTGGCCCCATTCTGAAATACAGTGGGCTTCGTCAATGGCCACAAACGACAGCGGAACACTCTTTAAAAAAGAAGTATATTCTTCTTTGGTAAGGGATTCTGGTGCGACATAAAGTAATTTTGTGATCCCAGAAACGATGTCTTTTTTAACTTGAGCAATTTCTGTTTTGGTAAGCGATGAATTTAAAACGTGGGCGATTCCATTTTCTGAAGAAAGACTTCTGATGGCGTCAACTTGGTTTTTCATTAAAGCAATCAGGGGGGAAACTACAATTGCTGTTCCTTCCTGTATTAACGCAGGAAGCTGGTAGCAGAGTGATTTTCCGCCACCGGTTGGCATAATCACAAAAGTGTTATTGCCTGTAATGATACTCTTCACAACTTGTTCTTGCAACCCCTTAAATTGGCTAAAGCCAAAATATTTTTTTAATTCTTGGTGGATGTCAATTTCGTTTGAATTCATTCTTTTTTATATGGTATTTTACATAAATTTGCAGTACATAAAGATACAATTTTCTTTTATAACCACAAATTTTATAAAAAATCTGTTTTGATAGAAAAAGAAACCCTTATGGCTTCGGCCAGAAAAACAATATTAGCTGAAAGTGAAGCAATTGCAAATCTTTCAAATCTTCTTACAGATGATTTTGCAAAAGCGGTAGAAATCATTTTCCAATCCAAAGGAAGATTAGTCGTTACCGGAATTGGAAAAAGCGCCATCATTGCGCAAAAAATTGTTGCAACCCTCAATTCCACAGGAACTCCGTCATTGTTTCTTCACGCCTCTGAAGCCATCCACGGCGATTTGGGAATGGTGCAGGAACACGACGTTGTCATTTGTATTTCAAAAAGTGGCAATAGTCCAGAAATTAAGGTTTTGGTACCCTTATTGAAACGTTTTGGCAACATTTTGATTGGAATCACAGGAAATCTAACTTCTTTTCTTGGGAAAGAATCCGATTATGTTTTAAATGCGTATGTTGAATCAGAGTGTGACCCGATCAATTTGGCTCCCACAAACAGCACCACGGCACAATTGGTTTTAGGCGATGCTTTGGCCGTTGCTTTAATGGAATTGCGCGGATTTCAAGCAGAAGATTTTGCAAAGTACCACCCAGGTGGCGCATTGGGCAAAAAATTATTGCTTCGCGTAAAAGATATGCTGGACATGACGCACAAACCGGTTGTTTCTCCAGATTCGAGCATTAAAAAAGTAATTGTAGAGATTTCTGAAAAACGTCTTGGCGTGACTGCGGTTGTGCAAGACGAAAAAGTGATAGGAATTATTACGGACGGAGATATTCGCAGAATGCTGAACGAAAGAGATTCTTTTCTCGATTTGACAGCTAAAGATATTATGACGAAAAACCCTAAAGTAATCAAATCGACGGATATGGTTGTGGATGCGCTGAATATTTTAGAAGATTTTTCGATTACGCAATTAGTTGTTGTCGATGAAAATAAGTATCTTGGAGTACTTCATCTTCACGATATTTTAAAAGAAGGTATAGTTTAATATGGCAAAGAAAAACACAAACGAAATGTCGTTTCTAGACCATCTCGAAGATTTAAGATGGCTTTTAATTCGATGTACTTTAGCAATTATGATTGCGGCAGCTGTTGCCTTTTTTTTCGTAGATTATATTTTTGACAATATTCTTTTTGCTCCAAGAGATCCTAATTTTATAACCTATCAATGGTTTTGCGAAGCGAGTAAATTCTTTGGCGCAGCTGGAGAAGGCTTTTGCGACATCAAAATGGATTTTACCATCCAGAGCCGTGTAATGTCGGGGCAATTTAATGCCCACATCTGGACCGCGATAACAGCAGGTTTCATACTGGCTTTTCCTGTAATTTTATGGGAATTATGGAAATTTATTCGTCCGGCATTATATGATAAAGAGCGAAAAGGAGCCAAATTATTCATCTTTATTTCTTCTGTACTGTTTTTTGTGGGAGTTTTATTTGGCTATTATATCATCACGCCGCTTTCCATCAACTTCTTGGCGAACTATCAGGTCAGTGCACAAATTCACAATGATATTGACTTAGACTCTTATATCTCATTAATCAGAAGCACCACTTTGTCTTGCGGTTTGGTTTTTGAACTGCCAGTGATCATGTTTTTCTTATCGAAATTAGGATTAGTTACCCCTACTTTTTTAAGAACCTATCGAAAATATGCCATTGTGATCATTTTAATTCTTGCCGCGATTGTAACGCCGCCAGATGTTGTAAGCCAAATCACGGTGAGTATTCCATTATTAATTTTATATGAATGCAGCATTTTTATTTCAGGCTGGGTTCTAAAAACCAAACAAAAAAATGAGCAACTTAGTTAAAGAATTCAACGACTACCGCCAGGTAATGAATGATAAATTACTGAACGATAACAATAAAGTTATCAAAAGAATTTTCAATCTTGATACAAACGCCTACATGGAAGGCGCTTTGGATGTGAAAACCAAAGAACTTTTAGGCCTTGTAGCCTCAGCCGTTTTGCGTTGTGACGATTGCATCAAATACCACTTAGAAACAAGCCACAAACAAGGAATCAACAAAGAAGAAATGATGGAAGCCATGGGAATTGCTACCCTTGTCGGCGGTACCATAGTGATTCCTCATTTGAGAAGAGCGTATGAATTTTGGGAAGCTTTGGAAGAAAACGCAACTGAAAATAAATAATTGTTAATTGGTCGATTTGTTTAATCGTTTATTTGTTTATTTGTCCAGTCGATTAAACACCTAACGGTTGAACGGTTAAACAAGAAAAAAAGATGGTTTTAAGAGCTGATAATTTAGTCAAGACATATAAAGGAAGAAGCGTCGTTAAGGGCATTTCTGTGGAAGTAAACCAGGGAGAAATCGTTGGGCTTTTGGGGCCAAATGGTGCTGGAAAAACGACTTCTTTTTACATGATTGTAGGTCTTGTAAAGCCAAATAGCGGTAAAATTTATTTGGATAATACTGAAATCACAGATTATCCGATGTATAAAAGAGCCCAAAACGGAATCGGTTATTTGGCACAAGAAGCATCCGTTTTCAGAAAACTGAGCATCGAAGACAACATCTTGAGCGTGTTGCAGTTGACCAATCTTTCAAAGGCCGAGCAAGAAGCCAAAATGGAAAGCCTGATTGAAGAATTCAGTTTGGGACACATTCGTACCAACCGTGGCGATTTGCTTTCTGGTGGTGAAAGACGCCGTACCGAAATTGCAAGAGCTTTGGCAACCGACCCAAAATTTATCCTTTTGGATGAGCCATTTGCCGGAGTTGACCCCGTGGCCGTGGAAGATATCCAGAGGATTGTGGCCCAGTTGAAAAACAAAAACATCGGGATTTTAATTACCGACCACAACGTTCAAGAAACTTTGGCGATTACTGACAAAACTTATTTAATGTTTGAAGGCGGTATTTTAAAAGCCGGAATTCCAGAAGAATTGGTAGAAGACGAAATGGTTCGACGCGTTTATCTGGGACAAAATTTTGAACTTCGCAAGAAGAAATTGGATTTTTAGAAATAGAATTGAGATTTTAGTATTGAGAATTGAGATTGAAAAAAATAGAAAACCCCGAGAGTTATTAACTTTCGGGGTTTTTACTTTTAAGTATTATCTTGGTTATTTTATTTTTAACTCTGTTTGAATTTCCAAAATCTATAAAACCACCAGTTGGGTCAATTTGTTGCACATTTATAAGGTAGCTTTCTTCATCGATAAATATCCGAACCAAGAAAGGATTGTATAAAAGACCTAAATATTTACATTCAAAAGAATTATCTGAAACCTTCTGATTACTAAAATTCAATTTTATCTTAACTTTTTCTATAACAGTCAATTTATCTTCAATCGGCGATAGGCACTTGATCTGAGAAAAACTATATAAATGCGGAATTCTCCAAATTCCATATAAACCAACTGTGATTAAAAATATATACAAAATTCTAATCATAATTTTTGGAGCAACATTTACAGCCAAGGATTTAATTTCATACCATTCTGTAAATTCGAATTTATATAAAAAGAAAAGCCCTCCAAAAATAGCAAGAGATGTTATGACATAATTGTAAATTTTGTCAATTCTGTTCTTTCTAGCTATGTTACTATTAAATTCTAAAATTGTCATTTTTCGATATTCTTAATTCTTCAACCTAATTAATCACAAAATAGCCTAATTGTTTAGGAGTTCCATTGTAAATATTGACATCTACGGTTCCTTTTATTCCAGGGATGGTGCCTTTTTCGGTGAATTGCCAGAACGTCCACTCGTCTTTGATGTTTTCTACGAAGAAATTATAATTGGCAATCCAAAAAGTATAATCGCTGAATTCTTCTTCCAAGAAATCACTGTAATAACTTTCGCCCGAATAAATTATCGGCTTCACATTATAATGCTTCTCCACTATTTTTAGCCATCTTTTTAACCCGACTTTCAAGCTGTCAAGCGATTGTTCTTTCGGCAATTTTTCAATATCTAAAACAGGCGGAAAATCGCCACTTTGCAGTTGTACCGTTTTTATAAAATTCTCGGCTTGCTCGATTGAATTTTCGTTCGGACGGTAATAATGATAGGCGCCACGAATCAATTTATGTTTTTTTGCTTCGCGCCAATTTTCCTTGAATTTAGTATCCACCTTGTTTTTCCCCGCAGTTGCACGGATAAAAACAAAATCCAATGGAAACTTTTCTTCAATGGAATTTGCTTTTTCCCAGTCGATTTTTCCTTGATATTCAGACACGTCAAAACCATAGACCTGCGTGTCGTGCTTTTTCAAAACTTGATAAATTCGCACATCGGCCAATTTTTTATCTTTTTCTTCACTTAAGACTTTGTCGGTTTTAAAACTGAAATAATAGGCCAGCCCGTTGCGGTAATGATAACCCGCTCCAATTAAAAAAAGAATAAAAATTGCTCCAAAGGTATACGACAGCACTTTTCCTGAAAAGAACGATTTTTTCTTTTTTGGCTTTCGTTTTGGCGCTGGCTTTCTTGGAAGCGGTTTTTTCATTTGGTAAAAATAATTGTTTTTGATGAATTCTTATAAGATATATTTTTCTCTTTTCTGTATAAAAAAACGGGAACAAAAATGTTCCCGTTTAAAAAAAGCTACTTACAAACACTATTTTTTGTTTGCTTTTGGCGTCAAATTGAATTTAAGAAAAAACTCATGAGAGCCTCTTGCCCGGTCCACTAATTCGCTTCGCATTGAATATTCATAAGCGTATCCAAAATCTAGCCAATTGCTAACTTGTATTGAAGCCAACGTACTTAAAGCTCTATCGGTTCTGTAAGCCACACCCACACCGAATTGCTCTCTGTAATGCAGAACACTTGTTATATCGGCTGAAACCGGAGCTCCATTAACGTAACGAAGCAAAGTTGATGGTTTCAATATCAAGACATCATTTAAATCTAAATCATATCCTGCACTAAAATACATGTGAACTCGGTCTGAAGCAACGGTTGCTACTCCATCTTCATTTTTGGCACGTTGCGTACTCAAAATCTTTGGAGATGAAAAAGAAGCAAACCATTTTTCACTTTTCAAATAAGCTCCGACTCCAAAATTTGGATTAAATCGGCTGATGTTTACCAGGCTGGGATCCGTTTGAACGTTATACGTTTCTAAACCAGTAACATTTACGTCATAAAAATTCCCTCCCGCTTTTACGCCAAGGTATAAATCTACCGTTTCATTAATTGGAACCAAATAAGAGAAATCAACGAAAACCGAAGTTTGTTTTTCAACAAAAGTTTTGTCGTTGATTACCGAAAGTCCCAAACCTAATCGTTGCCCGGTCGTGGTCCCAAAGGAAACTGCTTGCGTTTCTGGAGCATCTTTAACTCCTGTCCATTGGCTTTTAAAACTACTTGAAACCAAAGTTTGAGCATCAGCCCCCGCATAAGCGGGGTTAATGATGTTCATATTGTTTCGGTAAAAAGTAAAGTTTGTTTCCTGTTGTCCGTATGATAAACTCGCAAAGAAAAATAACGTTACTGCGTTTAATATATATTTTGTTTTCATAATGATTGTCATTTATTAATTAAGATTATCGAGTTAGGTAGAACCAGCCGTCTTTCATTTGTGTCCCATCTCCTAAATCAATTTGATAATAGTAAGATGATTCTGGAAGCGTATTGCTCGAATCTTTATAATGGCCATTCCAATCATTTTGGTACCCTTTAGCTTTGAAAACCTCAGCACCCCATCTGTTGAAAACTCTAACAGTTGAATTTGGATAATTTTTAATATTGATGATTACCCAAGTATCGTTGATACCGTCACCATTTGGCGTAAATGCTTGAGAAATATTGACATCTACTTGATCACAAGCATCTCCGATTCCATCTTTATCGATGTCTTCTTGACCTGGATTGTAAAGGTAAGGACAGTTGTCATTTTCATTCAACACGCCGTCGTTGTCAATATCTGGATCACAAGCATCGCCAAGACCATCTCCGTCGGTATCGATTTGATCAGGATTTGCAGTTAATGGACAATTGTCATCAGCATCAAGGATTCCATCGTTATCGTCATCATCGTCACAATTATCTGGAAATCCATCTCCGTCATTATCTCCAAATGTATTGATTACATTGATTACTGCTTCCATTTGAGAAACGTTTCCGCTTGAATCTGTTACCGTCATAGTTACGAAATTCTCTCCCGTTTGTGTACATTCAAAAGATTCTTGGCTTAAAGTAACTGATGCAATTCCACAGTTGTCAAATGAACCGTTATTGATGTCTGATACCGTAATATATGCCATTCCAAATTCGTCTAAAGAAACTGTTACATCTTGTGTAATTGCTGTTGGTGCCGTTACATCTTGAACAGTTACAATTGCAGTTCCTGCTGAAACATTTCCGTTAGCATCAGTGACAGTTAATGTTACGGTGTTTGGACCCACATTTTCACAAGTGAAAGCAGTGACATCTAAGGCAAACGTCGCTATAGAACAATTGTCCGTCGAACCGTTATTGATTTGAGCCGGCGTAATGGTTGCATTACCGTTAGCATCTAACTGAACCGTTGCGTCTTGAGTTGCCACCGTCGGCGCAATCAAGTCTTGAACAGTTACTACTGCAGTTCCTGTTGAAACATTTCCGTTTACGTCAGTTACGGTAAGCGTTACAGTGTTGGCACCCACATTGGCACAAGTAAAATCAGTGGCATCTAAAGCATAGCTTGCGATTCCGCAATTATCAGTTGAACCGTTATTGATCTGAGCCGGAGTAATGGTTGTCTGGCCATTTGCATCTAACTGAACTGAGATATTTTGTGTAATAACAGTTGGCGCTAAAATATCTACTACTGTTACTACAACAGTTGCCGTGGAGCTGTTTCCGCTTGCATCTACAGCAGTAAGAATGACATCATTCGGACCTACATTGGCACACGTAAAGTTTCTTATTGAAGCATCAAGCGTAACAATACCGCAATTGTCAAAAGAACCATTGTTTATATCGGCACTATTAATTAAAGCGACTCCACTTGCATCTAAGTAGATTGTAATGGACTGACCAATTACCATTGGTGCCGTTACATCTTGAACAGTCACTATTGCTGTTGCAGTCGAAACATTTCCGTTTACATCAGTGACAGTTAATGTTACGGTGTTTGGACCCACATTTTCACAAGTAAAATCTGTAACATCTAAAGCCAAAGTTACGGCTCCACAATTATCAAAAGAACCATTGTTGATTTGAGCTGGAGTGATTGCTACTTGGCCATTTATTCCTAATTGAACAGTAATGTTTTGAGAAATTGCCGTTGGAGCAATTAAATCT
>NZ_RQVR01000050.1 GCF_003865365.1 Flavobacterium macacae
AACCTGAAATCCCTAATTGATTCATATACGCGAAAGCGCTAGCTTGATTTTCAAATAGTCCAGTGGGGTCGCTCCAACTGTTAGGATTGTTAAATGCAAATCGATAAGGAGTTATACCAGGCATTAAATCTGCAAGCCGGTCCATACAGTTAAACCGTCCGTTAGCATTATCGTAATGCCTAAAATACATCGCCATTATGTTCTGCCCCAACAATTTTGTTATTCCCGTCCGTTGTGTTCATAAGCCGATTCCCGATTAGGCAAGAGCTGTTAAATACCAATATTAAACCAACTCCAGCTAACTGTACAAGCGTATTAAGACCGTAGTACAGTTATTTTAAAGGGGGTTATTAATTTTTAACTAAAAAATTAACATTTCTATATACTTAATTATGAGTTCCATCATATTTAATTCTCCAATTCAAACTATCCAAATCATCAATATCTAGTATGTATTTTTTATTGTAGATATTTTTTTTACGGATGCCTTCCCATCCATATTTATCTATACTGTCTTTCTTTATTAAATATAGCCTAAATTTCATCCCATATGATTTATTCATATAGCGTCCCCAGTCTATTGGTCTATTAATTTCCTTTATTGTATTACTTAAAATAGAATCTGTAAAATCTCCAACAAAACCATATTTATTAATTGTATCATCTTCAATATTTACTTTATGTATTATTGTATAAATACTTTGATTTGAATTATTAATTACTTCAAACTCTCTTGAATCTATTTTATCTATACATGAAATAAATAAAAAAATGACTAAAATATAAGATAAAAAAAATTTCATTATAAATAATTACGAAGGTTTGTAGTCAGGGTGATTTATGTATTGATTTTCCAATATTTGTATAAGTTCATAAGGCAGAGGCAAATTAGGTGAATAAAAAGAAATAGCGTTATAGTTTATTACATTTTCAGTATCAAAAACATCAGGGTAATTAAAATATACCCATGCCAATGTACTAGCTTGTACTTCTGTCCAATTATTACCATGAGCCATATTATCATTGTTAAACGACTCTAAACTAGCCGGTACAACTTGAGTATAATAATTTATTTTTCCTCCATGTTTTTCTTGTAAATAATGACCATACTCGTGCATTAAATACCTGCCTGTAGGTGAATTTAACCCTTTTTTTAAGTATTTTTCCCAGTTGCCTTGATATACATTAATAGCCCCTCCGAAATACGAAGATGCACCAGCGTCAAAGGGAATTAATCTTATAGGAGCTCCAAAAAATGTAAAACCACCCGTCCCTAAAAATGAAATCTGTCCATAATTTCTACCAACTCCTCTTGAATTAGGTCCTCCACCTCCTCCAAATGATCCGCCGCCGCCAGGACCGCCACCACCAGGACCGCCACCAGAAGAACCACCACCAAAAGTGATAAAATTAGCAGCTCCGCCCCCATCAACGAACGCTAGCATTAAACTATCCGATT
>NZ_RQVR01000051.1:0-205 GCF_003865365.1 Flavobacterium macacae
CCAGAAGCGTACGATTGCAGGACTTGGATTTTGATAGAAAACAGCTCAAGGTCGTGCAAGGAAAAGGCAAAAAAGACCGTTACCTTCCGCTTTCGCTTCACTTGATACGAGGATTACAGAAATATATTCAAGCCGAAAAACCTCAGGATTATCTCTTTAACGGCCAGCCTGTTGAACGCTCTGGAGGTGATTTTGACTCTCGTTA
>NZ_RQVR01000051.1:215-1446 GCF_003865365.1 Flavobacterium macacae
AATCGGTATTCCCAGCGTGGTGTGCAATGGGCGGTCAAGCAGGCAGCCAAGGCAGCGGGCGTGATAAAGGAGGTACACGTGCATACACTGCGTCATAGTTATGCCACACATCTGCTCGAAGACGGTATGGATATCGTTACCCTAAAAGACCTTTTGGGACACCAAAATTTAGAAACAACCTTAGAGTATTTGCAGATTGCACAACTCGAGAGTCAGCAAAAGTTTAGTCCACTCGATTCGCTTTTTGCAAAATGCAGCCGTTCTTTGAAGTAGCCGATGTACTTAGACGCCTGGGTACAAAAACAGAACACATGGGCCTGAACACCTGGCAGCTCCGAACACTATCTGCCATCAAAAAATGCCGAACCTCGGCTTTAGGGGGCCATATCGATGCTTGCGATGGCTGTGGGAATCTATCGATAAGTTACAACTCCTGCCGCAACCGGCATTGCCCAAAATGCCAAGGCAGCAAACGGGAGGATTGGATACAGGCCAGAGAAAGCGAACTCTTGCCCGTACCTTATTTTCATGTAGTTTTCACCCTGCCCGATAGCATCAATTCCTTGGCGATACATCAGCCCAAACTAGTGTACGATACGTTATTTGAAGCGACTTGGGAAACGCTTCAAAAATTTGGCAAGGCCAAAGCCATACAAATGGGAATGATTGCCGTTTTGCACACATGGGGACAAAATCTGAGTTTACATCCGCATCTGCACTGCATTGTTCCTGGTGGAGGAGTGGACAAAAATGGAGTGTGGCAAAACATAAGATCCGATGGTAATTTTTTGTTTCCAGTGAAAGCTTTGTCAAAGATCTTTAGGGCGAAGTTTTGTGAAAAAATCAAAGAAAAAGAACCTATAAAATACGAGCAAATCAGGCAAGGATTATGGCAGAAACCGTGGGTGGTTTTTGCCAAGAAACCTTTTGGAAGTCCAAAATCGGTCGTGGAATATTTGGGAAGGTACACCCATAAAATTGCCATCAGCAGCCATCGCATTAAAAACGTTGATGCGCAAAACGTCACTTTTGATTATAAGGATTATCGTCAAGAGGGCCTTAAAAAACAGATGACATTGACGCATCAGGAATTTATACGTCGGTTTTCATTGCATATTTTGCCCAAAGGTTTTGTGAAAATCCGGCATTACGGTTTTTTGAGCAGTACCTGGAAACGGCAAAAGCTCAAACTCTTGCAGCTGAAATTAAAGGTAAAAGTATTGGGAAATCG
>NZ_RQVR01000052.1 GCF_003865365.1 Flavobacterium macacae
CACCAATCCCTGTGAAAACTAACTTTATGGGTAAGGGCACTTGTGCCCGAAAGTGAAGGAAAACACTGAAAACCACGTAAAGAAAACTACTCCAAAAAAAAGAGGCACAATAGCCTCTTGAAATTCTTCTTACTCATGTATCGTAAACCCCATAAGGGAGGGATGTAGAGCGGTTCCGTTCAACACGAGTTTCATTGTTGGCTTTGCAAGCCCAACGAAACTCTGGCTGTTATGTGCCGTTTTATTCTTCTGGTGTACTTGTCTTAGCATCTTCAATTCCTCTTTCAATTTTTGACGGAAGAATAAATAAAAACTCTGCTAAAGCTAAAGCGAAATCTATAACTTTTTTTGCATCATTTTCGTTTGGTAATTCCGCCTCTTCATCTGCGTGTCGTTCATCATTAGCATCTAGTCTAACTTCAAGTGCCCAATCAGACATTTCTTTTGTAATTAAATGATCTTTTAACGCGTTATTAATTCGCCCGTATAATTTGCCTTGTTTATACCCTTTTTCTTTTAGCATAGAATCTACTAAACTAGCCGCTAACATTACTGCTCCAGAAGGAGCATGGATACTATTTATTGCCTGATCTAAAAACGTTTTAGCTTTAATCGGAATGCTGTCATCGATCGAAATTTCACCTGGAAAGACTTCACTTACCCAAACAGAATGTTGCCTTGCATATGCCGTTATAATTCCTCCACAACGTTGGCACTGATAAATTCCCCAATTTCTGGGATTTGTGCCATCATGAGCTGCTGTTATAAAATGATATTTTTGAATTAGGTTAGGCTTATCTACTCGACAATGAGGACATCTTGATAATAGCAAATTTGGTGATAATTGAACGTTCATGATTTTATTTCTTATAAAATTAAGGTTTTTTGTCGCAATGTGGGCAATGGCGCACAACTCATAAATAAGCGAAACAAACTTTCGCATAAACACCCAAAAATAGCGGTATACACGAAACTTTGACCCGAATTATTTTAACGAATATAACAAAATATCTATTCCAAATTATTTATTTTTCTTACATTTTAATTAGGGCAAAAAAAACGCAGCCATAAAGGTTGCGTTTTTAGAAATGTTGTACGTTACGAGCAATAGGCTCGAGAAGTGGGGTTTAGTTGCCTCTGTAAGTAGAGTAGCCATATGACGAAAGTGTGATCGGAACGTGATAGTGATTTGCGTCTTTTATTTGAAATACCACTTCAATAAAAGGGTAAAAACTATCGGTGTTGTTTTTTTTAAAATAATCGCTGGTATAATATGTCAGTTTGTAAATGCCTAGGTTCGGTTTTTCTGAAGGCAGAAAATCGGTAATTCGGCCGTTATGGTCTGTGATTTTTTCATCCACAAACGACCAGGTTTTTTTCTGCTCATTGTACTTTTCTAATTTGATGCTCACGCCAGCAGCAGGCATT
>NZ_RQVR01000053.1 GCF_003865365.1 Flavobacterium macacae
TGTTCCCAATAATCAGCAACTTCATGCAAACCATAGGATTTAGCAATATATACCAAATTCAAAATATCTTTTTGAAAACAAGAACCTCCAAAACCTACTGATGCTTTTAAAAACTTTGAGCCAATTCGGCTATCCATTCCAATTGCTTTTGCTACCTCGCTAACATCGGCACCTGTTTTTTCACACAATTCTGACAAGGCATTAATCGACGAAACGCGTTGCGCCAAAAATGCATTTGCAGTCAACTTTGACAATTCGGAAGACCAAAGGTTGGTTGTCAAAATTTTATCCTTGTCAACCCAATTTGCATATACTTCAACTAAAGCATTAATGGCGTTTTGTCCTTCTTCAGTGGTATCACCTCCGATTAATATTCGGTCGGGATGCAATAAATCCTGAACAGCAGTTCCTTCAGCCAAAAATTCTGGATTGGAAAGAATCTGAAAACGAACTCCGTTCCCGGTGTTATCTAAAATGCTCTTTATCGCTTCAGCCGTTCGAACGGGAAGTGTTGATTTTTCAACAACAATTTTATCTGATTTGGAAACCTTGGCAATTTGTCTGGCACAAAGTTCAATATATTTCAAATCAGCAGCCATTCCTTTTCCGGCACCATACGTTTTTGTGGGCGTATTTACCGAAATAAAAATCATGTCAGCTTCATCAATCGCTTTTTCCACATCGGTAGAAAAAAACAAATTACGACCACGCGCCTCGGCAACAACTTCCGAAAGTCCGGGTTCGTAAATCGGTATATTTTTAGTATCTGCATCATTCCAAGCTTTTATTCTAGCTTCGTTTAAATCGACTACAGTAACTTCTATTTCGGGGCATTTTTGAGCAATTACGGCCATTGTGGGTCCACCAACATAACCTGCTCCAATGCAACATATTTTTTTAATCTTCATTTATATCCTTTTATTCCCAACTCATTAATTGATGGCAAAATGCCTTGCAAAATTATCTTAAATTTTTCCAATACCAATCAATTGCTTCTTTTAATCCATCTTTTAATGAAAATTTAGGATCATATCCCAGCAATTTCTTTGCTTTTTCAATACTTGCCAAGGAATGTGGAATATCCCCAACCCGTTCTGGACCATGCAAAACCGGAATCTCACCAATTGTTTTGTCATACGCTGAAAGATATTCTTTTAAATGGCTTATTAAATTATTTAAGGTGGTTCTATCTCCAAAAGCCGTATTATAAACCGTGTTTATTGCTTCTGGGTTTTCTGTTTTTATTGCCAATTCATTCATTTGAATTACGTTGTCAATATAAGTAAAATCTCTAGAATAATTACCATCTCCATTGATAACAGGGCTTTCGTGATCCATTAAAAGCTTAACAAACTTCGGAATAACTGCCGCATACGCACCATTTGGATCTTGTTTTCTTCCAAAAACATTAAAATAGCGCAAACCAAT
>NZ_RQVR01000054.1 GCF_003865365.1 Flavobacterium macacae
CAGTGCTTCTGATTATGCAGGTGTGAAGGGGATTTTAGATGGTGTTTGCGTTTTTCAGAACTTAAGTTGTAATTTGTCCCCGCGAAGGGATTCGCGCGGGAGCGGGGGGTTTTTCAGAACTTTAAGTTGTAATTTGTCCACGCGAAGGGATTCGCGCGGGAGCGGGGGTTTTTCAGAACTTTAAGTTGTAATGTGTCCACGCGAAGGGATTCGCGCGGGAGCTGGGGGAGCTGGGGGCAGGTGTGAAGGGAATTTTAGATGGTGTTTGCGTTTTTCAGAACTTTAAGTTGTAATTTGTCCACGCGAAGGGATTCGCGCGGGAGCTGGGGTTTTTTCAGAACTTTAAGTTGTAATTTGTCCACGCGAAGGGATTCGCGCGGGAGCGGGGTCCACGCGAAGGGATTCGCGCGGGAGCGGGGAACATGAAATGAATAAAACAAGAAATTAATTAAAATGAATAAAAAAGTATTAAAGTCCGTATTTAGTTATTTACAAGTACATCTTTTTGCAGGTATTTGTAGCGCCTTATTAGTAATTTATTTAGTCTTAACCGACCCATATTTTTATAATTTAGATTTTAAAACACATGGGTTTAATGAAAAATACGAACATTTTTTATTAATGACTTTTACAATTCCTATAATCTTGACAATACTTTTTTGCGCATACCGAATTATAAAAAGTAATCAAAAATCAGATAAAAGTATTTTGGCAATTGTTTCAATAGTTGGCATATTTACATTCATATATTTAGATAAATTTATAAAAAAGGCACTTTTCTTTTTTGATAATATTTTATTAAGTATGGTTGTAATTACTGCAATCTATATAATTTTATTTTCATTAGTTTTCAGGCAAGAAAAAAAAATTAAGGAATAATAATCTATCGCATTTTGAAAATACTAATGACATAAAATTTGTTAGTGGTTCAAAGTTAGAGATATGAGATTTTAGATTTCTAACGTATTGAAATAAAACAAGTATGTAATGTATCCGACGTGTTGGGTGGTTGATTTTTCTATCTAACATCTGCATGTAATCAATGATTTATAGTATTATCGCATTCAAAAAACTAAACAGCCTCGGGTTGTTTTTTTATTTAATACCTTTTCCAAATCCCCCGCTACCGCGCGAATCCCCGCTACCGCGCGAATCCCTTCGCGTGGTCACTATATTTTCCTACTATCCGGTCATTAAAAAAGAATGCCTTTTCTTATATTTGAATTAAAAAATGAGCAGAAATTATAAATTCCATAATCCCGAAGGACTCTATTTTGTGAGTTTTGCCGTGGTTGGGTGGCTGGATGTTTTTACCCGCAACGAGTACAAGGATTTAGTATTGGAAAGTTTAGAATTTTGCCAAAACAATAAGGGAATGGAAGTGCATGCTTGGTGTATCATGACCAATCATTTGCATCTTATTTTT
>NZ_RQVR01000055.1 GCF_003865365.1 Flavobacterium macacae
CTCCGGCAGTTGTGAGCAATACCGCTTCTGGAAATTATACTTTTACTCCAAATGCAGGACAATGTGCGTCTGCAGTAACATTGAACGTAACAGTTGAAAACAAAACGGCTACGATTACAGAAGATTGTATTGACAAAAACTTGATTTTACAAGTAAATCCTGTAGCTGATTCTTTTAACATTTATGATGTTGATTATATCTGGAGAAATGCTGACGGAATTGAAGTGGGTTCAAATATGGAAACTTTTAATGTAACAGAATATGTTTCTGGACTTATGAATCCGGTATATCCAATGACTTTTACGGTTACCATTTCGAACGACTGTGAAATTACAGAAACACATGTCGTTAATGGTGTGGGATGTAATATTCCAAAAGGGATTTCCCCAAATGGAGATGGAAAAAATGACGAATTTGATCTTACTGGATTAAATGTAAAAGAATTAACCATTTTCAATAGATACGGAACAAAAGTGTATAGCCGTAGAAATTATGTAAAAGAATGGAAAGGACAGACTGATAATGCTCAAGATCTTCCGGACGCTACTTACTATTATGTAATTCAAAGAGATGGCGTTGACGCATTTACAGGCTGGGTTTACATCAATAGACAACGCAATTAATTCCTTTTTTAAGAATAAAAAAGTTACGAAAATATTTTAAGTATTTATAAAGACAATAATTACAGATTTAGGATCTTATTAATAATTTGGTAAAGTGCATCGACACAGCTAATTTCCAAAAAAACAGATACCTTTGGCTGATTTTAAAAATTCCACGATGAAATTAAAAAATATTTTAAGAAAGGCTTCCTTTCTATTTATTTTCTCCCTTTTTTTCTCTCAAAATTCTTTTGCACAATGTTTTCAGATTGAAAGTATCTTGGTTGATGCTTGTGATGGAACAAACAATACGGAAGGCAGAAATGAAATGGTTCGTTTTAAAGTTGGACCTGCAGCGATAAATACATCTCCAATGATTGTGAATTGGCCCAGCAATAGTTGGGGCGGATTAAGGCAAGATGCGGGAACTGCTGCAAAAGTTGCTACCATAAATGCAAATATTTTGGCTGCTGGAGGTTGTGGTCAGGTTTTAGAACCCGTTGGAGGAGTACTTCCTGCAAATGCTACAGTAATCTTAGTAACAAGCTATAACTATGATATTAATTCCAATCCATTTGGTGCTATTACGGATACCATCTATTTATTATTTCAAAATGCTGATACAGGAAATGGTGGCCATTTTGGTAATTATGGAAACAGTGGCAATAATTCAAGAACCCTTTCCATTTCTTTTGGTTCTTGTAACGATACTGTGACTTATAATAGGTCTTTATTAACGGATCAAAACGGTCAAAATGTTGCTGCAGA
>NZ_RQVR01000056.1 GCF_003865365.1 Flavobacterium macacae
GCCGAAGGTTTGAACTTCACGCTTTCTGAAAGCTGGAAGACATAACCTGCCGTCAGGAAATAATGCTGTGTTTCTTCTCCATAAAGTCGCTCCTCGCCCGATTCTCTGATACTAAGGTGCTTGCTCTTTAGCATATTCGGAACCGAAAGTGCCACATAGTAATTATCCGTATAGTAGAAGAATCCAGCTCCCACGTTGAAGTAGGTATTGCTGCTGTTCTCTGAGAAAGCTTCATCTGTCTGGTCAGAAAGAGAGCCGTTGATGTCAGAGAAAAGTCCGATGTTCTGGAAGGTAAGTCCTGCCTTAAGCCCTAATGCCAAGCGGTGTTCCCCGCCAAGATTAAGTGTGTAGGAGAAATCTCCGTAAGCGTTCGTCTCTTCAACCGGTCCGATCTTGTCGGTGATCAGCGATAGTCCAAGACCCACGTTTCTGCCTACCGGGCTGTGCCCTGAAAAGGTAAAGGTCTCTGGCGAATCCTGGATATCCACCCACTGCTTTCTATAAAGAAGCCCGAAAGATAAATTCTCTTTTGATCCCGCATAGGCCGGGTTGATGACATTCATGTTGTACATGTACTGCGTGTAGTGCGGATCCTGCTGCGCGTTTGCGTCGGCAAGAGACGCAAGGATCAATGCGGTGATAAGTAGTCTCTTCATTAGTTTTTTAATGTTTCATGCGGTAGATAAACCGCGCCTGTATGGCGCGGTCATCCCGCAGTTATTGGTTTTTAGTTTCTCTGTCTGTTGATGTACACCCAGCCTGTCTTGCTTTCTCCTCCTTCACGCTCGAAAGAATAGTAGTAAGTGCCGTCTGGAAGCTCGTCGCCCTTGTTCGACTGTCCGTGCCATTGGTCGGTGTAGTTCGAGTAGTCGTAAACAATCGTACCGTAACGGTTGAAGATGCTGATCTTTCTTACCTGAAGACCCGTAAGGTCAAACGTGTCGTTCTTTCCGTCACCGTTTGGTGAAATCCCTTTTGGAATCATACACGTAGTACCGTTGGCGGTGAA
>NZ_RQVR01000006.1 GCF_003865365.1 Flavobacterium macacae
AACCGAAACAGGTGGTCAATTTGAACTGGAATTGGGTGGTCAATTTGACCGTTTTTTCCATCTAGGCATTGGATGAGAAAGTATAGTAATTTGGTAAAAGGACTTGCAATAACAAGACCAGAACAGGTTTGGGTAAGTGATATAACTTATATCCGATTAACCAATCAATGGGGCTACCTAAGTTTAATTACGGATGCTTATTCTAGGAAAATAATGGGATATAGTTTTCGTCAGGACTTGGCAGCAGAAGGATGTATTAATGCTTTAAAGATGGCTCTCAATAATAGATTGTACAATGAATCAATCATCCATCATTCTGATAGGGGATCACAGTATTGTTCTCACAACTATGTTGATTTATTGCTAAAAAACAACATCGGTATTAGCATGACCGAAAATGGAGATCCATATGAAAATGCATTAGCAGAAAGAGTAAATGGCATTATTAAAACAGAATTTAATCTTTACTCCAGTTCCTTAGGTTTTGACCAAACAGGATATCAAGTAAGTAAAAGTATCAAGTCTTATAATGAATTAAGACCTCATGCAAGTTGTGATTATTTAACCCCTAACCAAGCTCATTTACAATCAGAAAAATTAAACAAACGATGGAAGAACTATAACAGAATTTTTTATGACCAAAAAACAATTGTATAGCAAGTTTAGGATTAAAAATTATATTTGTATAGCTAAAGCAGGATTAATTTAATAACCTGTATAGTTATTTTAGGACGGGTCATAGTGTATGGATAAAGCATAGATAATGTATGGATAATGTATGGATAAAGTATGGAAAAGGAGCAGGATATTTTAGGGCAATTTGATTTTTTTTTCTGCAGCCTTTTTGTAGTCGGCTAATAGATTTCAGGTTAGAATAATTCCAATTGCACAGGTATTCATTTTATAAATAATTAAAAAATAGAAGTGCGCCTTATAGGTTTGTATATTAAATTATTTCCATAATTATAGAATCTAAAATCAATACACTATATTTGCTTCTATTTTAATTTTGAAGATGGATAAGAAGACCCAAGAATTTTATGAAAGGCTAAAAGAAGAATTGGATAATGCAAATGTTTGGCCAGCAGAATATCTTTTTAAATTTATTGTCCCAACAGAAAATGAAAACGTAGCTACTGTAGAAAACGCTTTCAACGATATGGGAGCTGTGATTAAGACTACAAAATCAAAGAATGAAAAGTTCACGAGCATTTCTGTAAACGTCAGAATGAAAAGTTCACAAAGCATTATCGATAAATATCTGGCAGTTTCCACAGTACCGGGAATTATCTCGCTTTAAGCAGCACAAATTTTATGTATATAAAAGAAAACCCACACGACATCGTCCATCACTTAGAGTACAATGCCGAAAGACCGCATTTGATCATTCCAGAATATGGGCGCCATTTGCAGAAATTGATTGAACAAGCTACTGAAATTGAAGACAGGGTGGAACGCAACAAAGCGGCAAAATATATTATTGCAGTGATGGGAAGCTTGAATCCGCATTTGCGCGACGTTCCCGATTTTCAGCACAAGCTTTGGGACCAGCTCTTCATTATGTCTGATTTTAAATTAGACGTTGATTCCCCTTATCCGGTGCCTTCGCGTGAAATGCTGCAGCAAAAGCCAGAGCGTTTGAATTACCCGCAAAATTTCCCTAAATATCGTTTTTACGGCAATAATATCAAGTACATGATTGACGTGGCAAACAAATGGGAAGAGGGAGATTTAAAAACAGCGTTGATCATCGTGATTGCCAACCATATGAAAAAGTCGTATTTGAGTTGGAATAAAGACACCGTCAAAGATGATGTGATTTTTGAGCATTTGTTTGAATTGTCAAACGGCAAAATCGATATGAAAGCGTCGTCAGAAGAATTGTTGAATACAACAGAATTGATGCGCACCAACAAAAAGCTTTCCAACAAAAGCCAAATGGCAATCAAGCCAAAGATTATGGCAAAAAAGCCAAATAATCAAAACAAAAACAACAACAGAAAACCACTATAATTGTGAATTAAGAGTTTTGTCAGCATCTGGATACGAACTCATAATTCATAATTCATAACTCATAATTATTTAAAATGGAAACTTTCAAGATTGAAGGTGGCGTTCCGTTAAAAGGAGAAATCACGCCACAGGGAGCGAAAAATGAAGCATTACAGATTTTGTGTGCCGTTTTGTTGACTCCAGAAAAAGTAACGATCAATAACATTCCAGATATTATTGATGTCAACAAGCTGATTGCATTATTGAAAAATCTTGGTGTAAAAATCGAGAAAATCGGGAAAGGTTCTTTTACTTTTCAATCGGATGAAATAAATATGGCCTACCTTGAATCAGAAGCTTTCAAGAAAGAAGGAAGTTCCCTTCGTGGTTCCATTATGATCGTTGGGCCGCTTTTGGCCCGTTTCGGAAAAGGATATATTCCAAAACCAGGTGGGGACAAAATCGGAAGAAGAAGATTAGACACGCATTTTGAAGGTTTTATCAGTCTTGGCGCTACTTTTCGTTACAATAAAGAAGATTATTTTTATGGCGTGGAAGCCGAGAAGTTGCAAGGGACAACCATGTTGCTTGACGAAGCTTCTGTAACCGGAACTGCAAATATCGTGATGGCTGCCGTTTTAGCCGAAGGAAAAACATCAATTTATAATGCGGCTTGCGAACCTTATTTGCAGCAGCTTTGTAAAATGCTGAATTCTATGGGAGCGAAAATCACCGGAGTGGGTTCAAATTTATTAGAAATTGAAGGCGTGGCATCTCTTGGAGGTTGCACGCACACGATTCTTCCAGATATGATTGAAATCGGTTCCTGGATAGGTTTGGCAGCAATGACCCGCAGTGAAATTACGATCAAAAATGTAAGCTGGGAAAATCTTGGAGTAATTCCGGGAACGTTCAGAAAATTGGGAATTACCTTAGAAAAAAGAGGCGACGATATTTTTATTCCGGCTCATACTGACGGTTATGAAATCCAGAATTATATTGATGGTTCGATCTTGACCATTTCTGATGCGCCTTGGCCAGGATTCACTCCTGACTTACTGAGCATCGTTTTGGTTGTGGCAACACAGGCGAGAGGAAGCGTTTTGATTCACCAAAAAATGTTTGAAAGCCGTTTGTTTTTCGTCGACAAATTGATTGATATGGGAGCAAAAATTATTCTTTGCGATCCGCACAGAGCGGTGGTTATCGGTCACGATTTTAAATCGCAATTGAAAGCAACTACCATGTCTTCACCAGATATTCGTGCAGGAATTTCATTGTTGATTGCGGCACTTTCTGCAAAAGGAGTGAGCAAGATTCAAAATATCGAGCAAATCCATAGAGGTTATGAAAATATCGAAGAAAGACTAAAAGCACTTGGAGCTGTTATTGAAACAGAATAAGTTTTAAATTTATATAAAAAAAAGGCGTTTCGATTGAAACGCCTTTTTTTTAAACACAAATTGCACGAATTTTCACAAATTCTAGGTTTATGTTATTCGTGAAAATTTGTGCAATTCATGTTAGTTTATTAATTCAAAACATTCAAGAACTTCAATCCAAAGATTATGCCGTCGCCTTGATAACTACTGCCGTTATACGAACGAACATAATCCAAACGAAGCATTTTGAATTTTCCGAAACCAAGATTGTCCAAACCTACAGAATATTCGCTGTAAGGCTTGAAATCAGGAACTCCGATAGCGTGCACTCCTAAAATTAAATTGGTTTTCAATAAATTCAACAACGGAATTTTATTCATAATAAATCCTTTGTCGTTGTATTCTGCGTGCAATTCTAAATAAGAATCATTTGTACTTCTGCTGTAATAAGGAAGCAAGTTGAAAACGTTCAAATAACTTTCTGACATTCCCACGTGGGTTTGGTTTCCGTTAAAATGTTTGTAATCTGCAAACGAAATTCCGTCAGCTCCAAAGAATTTTCCGGCTTTAAAATTAGTAGCCAATTCGCCTTTATTTCCAAGTTTTAAAGTGTAATTCAATCGGGCATAAATCGCATCATATTCATAGTTTTTCTCACTTCCGGCAAAGGCTTTTTCATAGCTTGCAAAAAGCGTTGGGTATTTTTCATTAGCCAGATTCATCTTTCCGTCAGGACGCGTGATGTATTCTTGCGCGAAGTTAAAACGTGCCGTAATCGTTCCTTTTGCCAAACGATGCGTATCAAAAATCGGAATGTCTAAAGCAGGAAACAGAGGATTGTTCGAAGTGAATTCTTTATCGTTTTTGATTAAAACATAGTCGGTGTTGTTTGAAAGTGATTTTCTTCTGGAATATTCTGCGTTTCCAAATAATGTCAAGCCATTGACAACTTCTTGCTGATAGCCGATTCGGGCGAAGGTTTTATCATATAATTTGGCATAATTGTCCTTAAAGAAAAGAGTGCTGACCATATTTACAATATCTGAAATTGCTGGCGTTTGGTTGAACTGAACGATTTCATTTCCGGCAGATGCCGTAAAGTAAGCATTGGTCTGGTTGTTAAACCGCGTAGAATAATAAGCGGAAGCTCTCAATCGGTCTTCGGCAATTCCGTAATTTAATTTTATGCCAATAGAGGAGTACGTTCGCTCCTCAGGATTTCTTTTAGTATAAGAAAAACCTGTATTGAAATTCCAGCCTTGAACGGTATTGTACCCCGGAAATTTCAAGATTCCATCGTAACGTGCGGACCAATTTTCAAAAGAATTGCTGTAGGAATAACCGCTGATGACGTCAAAAATCTTGAATTTATTCTTTTTTTTGTCCACAGAATCCAAATACGTTTGGGATTTTCTGATTGTTTGTATGCTGTCTTTTTTGATATAGTCTTTTGATTCTTCTTCAGTCAACGGAACAGGACGAAATGAATTCCAAAAATTGTCGTCTTTTTTGTTCGCTTCTTTGTCAATTGCAACGACCTCACGGGTAAACGTTTTTTTCTCAAAGGCTTCCTTAAATTCATAATTGCTGAAGGCATGCGTGAATTTTCCGGTGAAACCAATTCCGAAAAGGCCTGCGTTAAAATCTAAAGTCTGCAAGCTTTTTGACCAAATTTTTGAATTTGAATTGTAGCTGAAATTTTGCGTCAAGTTCATTGTTTCTAAAATCGGGATTTGTATCCTGTAGCCTTTTAAGTCTAAATCGACCGCATAAATGGCCCAAGTGTCTTCAATTATATAAATGTAACCTTCAAAAACAGGTTCCGCATCTCTTCGTGGAATGACTTTGATTTTGTTAATCGTATTGTTATTGTCGTCTAAAAATGTTCCTTCCATTTTGTATTTATAATAGTTGAAAGCATTGTCGGCAATCGGGGAAATCATATTAATATTGAAGTCGATGTAGTTTTCATAAAAGTCATAATTTGTATTCATCGCCGTGTTGTAGCTGAAGCCATTATCGTTTCCGCTGATTTTTGAAGCAATGATTTGCTCTTTTAATTTGTCCGGTTTTTGAAAAGTAATCTTTGAAACGGTTTCTGACAGATAGACAATTCCGGTTCCCGTGGAATCCAAAATGCCGTCTTCGTCTACTTTTTGGCCAAAAATTTTCTCAGGGGCATCTTTTACCCTAAAAATTCCTCGAGAATAAAAATCGGCTGTAAATTTATCCGTCATTTTTGAATTCTCTTTTTTAGAAGCAATCGCACTTTTGATAATGGCATTTGCCGGATTTTCTTGATTAGAAATCACCACTTCTGCCACAGAAATATTTTCTTCAACAAGCGTTGCATTTAAATTAAAAGGCAATTTGTCAACATTTATTTCTGATTTTTGCGTCTTAAAACCTAAGAATTGAAAAACAACCGTGTATTTTCCGGTGGTTTTTACATTCAAATCATAAAAACCCAATTCGTTTGATGAGGTTCCGGTGTAGGTGTTTTCGAGATACACATTCACTGAAGGAAGCGGGTTTCCAGAAGAATCAGTGACTTTTCCTCTGATTTGTGCAACACTTGAAAACGAAATTAAAAGGAATAAAAATGCGTAAAGGTTTTTCATATAGAGGAATTAAATTAATTGCGTATTATTTTAATAGACGAAAATTTTTACAACAAGGTTGCATCACCAAACCTTTTATTTGGAAAAAGATTGAATTGCCAAATGATAGCTTTCCAATCCGAAACCAATGATGACCCCTTTTGCATTTGGCGAAATATAAGATTGGTGGCGGAACGATTCTCTTGAAAATGTATTGGAAATATGGACTTCAATAACGGGAGTTGTAACGGCTTTCACAGCATCACCAATTCCGATGGAAGTGTGGGTGTAAGCGCCCGCATTTAAAATGATTCCATCAAAATCAAAACCGGTTTCTTGAATTTTACCGATGATTTCGCCTTCGATATTGCTTTGAAAATAATGCAATTCTAGCGTTGGAAATTTGCTTTTTAAAATTGAAAAATAATCGTCAAAAGTTTGGCTTCCATAGATTTCAGGTTCGCGTTTGCCAAGAAGATTTAAGTTAGGCCCGTTAATGATGATGACTTTCATAATTGATATTTTGGTAAAAATATGTAATTTAATTCTTTATAAAATGTTAAGCCAATAAAAAAAGCCGCTGTGAATTAACACAACGGCTTTTGATTATTATTTTACTTTTTTTTTAGAATAAATACCCTAAACCAACTTGGAATACCGCGTTTTTAGCGTCAGCATTTTTTGAAATTTCGGTTAAACCAATTGTATAGCGTGCGTGGGCTGATAAACCTCCTGCGATTTTAAGGCCTAAACCTCCAGCAAGACCAAAGTCAAACGATTTTGGCTTGTATCCATCAGTAATTTCTCCAAATTCATCCAATACATCTGCAGAATCATTTACAAGAAATGAAAACTGCGGTCCTGCTTCAATGCTCAGCCTGTCTGTAATCAAATAGAATTTAGCTAAAACAGGAACAGAAATGTAATCAAGATTGAAATCATCAACGCCATCAACATCTGATGCCGCGCCTTGTGAAGAAAATAAGGCTTCGGGCTGTATAGAGAAATTTGGTAGCACTTTAATTTCTGCCATCGCCCCAACGTGGAAACCTGTTTTGTTTTTATAATCAATGTTTCCAGTGTCTCCATTAAAACTTGAGAAGTTAGCTCCTCCTTTTACACCAAATTGCACCACTTGTGCATTTGAACTTGTTGCCGCTGCAAATACAAATACTACGGCTAAGATTAATTTTTTCATAGTTGACATTTTAAATTGTGGTATATTATTTTTGATTGTTTCTCAAATTTAGCAATACTAATCTGATTTAAAATTAATAAAAAGTTAAAAATGACAGTCAATCAGTAAGCGCAGCACTTCGAGTTATTTAACAATCACTTGGTTATGTGTTATATTTTAGCAGTAAATTGTTTACAACCTGTTGAAAACTTTGTTGATAACTCGAGTTTGCAAGAAAAAACGTGTTTAATGTTTCTTATAACTTTGCGTAATAACTTTAAAACGAAACAAACATGAAAAAAGTAATTTTAAGTGTAGCGGCACTATTCGCATTCGGATTTGCAAATGCTCAAGAAACAACTGAAGAGGGTTTTGCTAACGGAGATGTATTTATTACCGGAGCGATTGGATTTGGATCTCAAAAGCAAGATGATGCTAAAATTAGTGCTTTTGAAGTAGCTCCGAGCATTGGGTTTTTTGTGACACCAAATATTGCACTTGGCGCTAGATTAGGTTATGTTTCTCTTAAAGACGAAACATCGCCAATTGAAGAAAAATCAAATGAATTTTCTGTAGGTGTTTTTGGAAGGTATTACGTAACTCCAGCATCTAAATTTTCAATTTTCGGAGAACTTGGCGTTGATTACAGAACAAGAAAAACAGAAATTGATTTACCAGGAGCTGAAGATGTAAAATACAACGGATTTGGAGTTCAAGTTGCACCAGGTGTAAGCTATTTTATTGCAAAAAACTTTGCATTAGAAGCTACATGGGGAATTTTGGGTTACAGCTCTGATAAATTAGATGAAGACAATGCTGAAGCAGTAAATAGCTTTAACTTCGGTCTTGATTTAAGAGACATCAATTTAGGTCTTATCTACAAATTCTAATATTGTAGATTTTATAATAAAAAAGCCTCTCGAATTGAGAGGCTTTTCTGTTTTGGAAATTTTATTTCTTAGAATTTATATCCAATACCAATTTGGAAAACAGAGTTGGTGATTTTATTATCAGAATCATTCCTGTCTTCTAAGATTTCAGTTACACCTTGTGTATACCTTGCGGATGCAAACAATCCCATTTCAGTTTGGAACGTTACACCACCGGCAAAACCAAATTCAAAATCTTTTGCAGCATCAGTTACAGTATCTCCTCCGTCACCTGTTGGATCTGAATCAATTTCTTCGTTTACTAAGAAACCAAATTGCGGACCTGCTTCAATACTAAATCCTTTGAATAAATACACTTTTGCAAGAACTGGCACGTTGATGTAGTCTAATTGATATTCATACTTACGTTCTCCAAGTAACGGAATATTTTGTGTTACTTCAAAACCTTGACCAGAATATAATGCCTCTACTTGAAGTGAGAACATTTCTGCCAATGGAAATTCGGCCAATGCCCCTACGTGAAAACTTGTTCTAGAATCTGGGCTGTCAAATCCGTCGCCATTAACGGTTGCAAAGTTAACTCCACCTTTTACACCAAAACTAGGTGTCATTGATCTTGTGTTGTCTGCTTCTTGTGCGTTTGCTGTAACTGCTACTAACATCATTGTTCCTGCGGTAATCTGTTTTAATAGTTTCATAATTGTTATTTTTAAGGGTTTGTATTTCAAAATTAGTATCAGAACCGACCTTGAAATTCTAAAATTTTCTTAATTCACAAAGTATTAACTATTTGATTTGTAATTATGTAAAAAATATGGTTATGGTATAAACTTTTTTATTAATAGTGTAAATTAATATGCATGCATACATTCGATATTCAAGAAAGTAGCGTTCAGAATAAATAAAAAGTTAAAATTTATAGCCTATCCCAAACTGAATTACCGTATTTTTTGCATTAGAGCCTTCGATTATTTCTCTAAAACCTCTAGTGTACCTTCCATTTATGAAAATACCGCTTTCAAATTGAAAACTTAAGCCTCCAGATAATCCAAAATCAAAACAATTTGTTTGCTGTAAAAGGGAAGATTCTGCATCGTTCTCACTTATCCTAAAATCATCTTGTACGCGAAGGCTGAATTGCGGTCCCGCATCTAAGCTAAAACCACGAACAATATAATACCGCGCCAAAACAGGTACTGTTATATAGTTGACTTTATATATTGATTTAAACCTTTCTTCAGAAATCATTTCTCTTTTTTCAAAACCTTGCTGGGAATATATGATTTCGGGCTGGATGGAAAGTAAATCCTCAATAATCGGAAATTCATAAGAAGCGCCCACATAAAAGCTTGTTCTTGCATCAGGTGCTTTTTTTAAATCGCCTTGGGAAACCGTTGAAAAATTGAAACCAGCTTTTACGCCAATCCCCAATTTAGTTATTACTACTTTGGAACTATCAGAAACTTTTTCATCTTGACCATAAGAAGCTGTGTGTGAAAGAGCAATTGTGAGATATATTGCATTGAAAAACTTCATAATTAGTTATTTTTGTTTGATATATTAAATTACCTCATTTAAAAAAGCTTACCTGAATTTTAACATAACTTTGATTGATGTCAAATTGGACCACTTACATAAAAAGTTTCCAGTCTTATATGAAGATTGAAAGAGGATTGTCAAAAAACACTATTGAAAATTATACTTTTGATATTGAAAAATTGACAGATTTCTTAGAAAGGAATCATCTTTCTTTTAATCCAATAAATATTACTGAAGAAATTGTACAGCAATTCATTTATGAAATTTCAAAATATGTGAATCCTAGTTCGCAAGCGCGTATCATTTCGGGACTGCGCAGTTTCTTCTTATACCTAATTTTTGAAGAGTATCGAACCGATAATCCTATGGAATTAATCGAAATTCCAAGAATAGGCCGAAAACTTCCAGATACGCTATCGACTCAAGAAATTGACATTTTGATTGAAGCTGTTGATTTGTCTTCAAATGAAGGCGAGAGAAATCGTGCCATTCTGGAAACGCTTTATGGTTGTGGTCTTCGCGTATCTGAATTAATTTCATTAAAAATTTCGGATTTGTTTTTTGAGGAAGGTTTTATTAAGGTCAGCGGAAAAGGAGATAAGCAACGATTTGTTCCAATTGGGAATTTGACGCAAAAATATATAGGGATTTACAAAGCAACAAGTCGTTCTTGTTTGAACATTCAAAAAGGCCACGAAGATACATTATTCTTAAATCGAAGAGGGAAGCAGTTGACTCGAGCGATGATTTTTACCATAATTAAGGACTTGGCTGTGAAGACGAATTTAAAGAAAACAATAAGTCCCCATACTTTTAGGCACTCTTTTGCTACGCACCTTTTAGAAAACGGGGCTGACCTTCGATCCATCCAATTGATGTTAGGCCACGAGTCAATTACCACAACAGAAATTTATGTTCACTTGGATAGAAGACATCTGGCTCAAATTTTAAACGTATTTCACCCAAGAAAGTAACCATTCAACGATTTTAAGTTTTTTTTGCGAATATGTTCATTGCTACGTAACATATCCTCTATATTTTTGCAGTACCAAACCAAAAAATAACTATTCATGCTTTTTGATAACAGCTCAAATTCATGTGAATCTGAAGCGCAGACCCAATTTTATGAAAAACTTCTGAAAGAAATTCCAGATTTAATTTTTCAATTTAAGATTGAGGATGACAACACTTATACGATGCCTTTCGTAAGTCACTCGGCTATGGAGATATATGGGTTTGGCCAAGATCAATTAGAAAAAAATGCAGAACGTGTCATAACGGATAGGATTTTAAAAGTAGATGTACCTGGTTTTTTGAAATCAGTTTTAAAATCTAAAAAAAATCTAGAACGATGGACTCATGAATATAGGGTAAACCTGCCACATAAGGGTATCCGCTGGTTAAAAGGTTCTGCAAAACCAGAAGCCCTGGAAGACGGAAGTGTTGTCTTTTATGGGAGAATTACAGACATAACTGCCAATAAAGAACAAGAATTAAAATTAGTCCTATCTGAAAGACGTTTTGAATCTGCATTGGAAGCTTCGCTAGGCGGTGTTTGGGAATGGAATCTAAAAGATAATTCTGTTTTTTATTCATCGCAATCTTTAAAGATATTGGATTTAGATTTTGTGGATTCAATAGATTCTTTTGAAAAATGCATCTCAAAAGTACATCCTGATGATTTGGGGCAATATCTTTTAGATATTGATTTGCATTTAAAGGGGGAAACTGCTTTTTATGAAAATTCGCATAGAATTCGGGGCAAGACCGGAAATTATAAGTGGATTTTGGATCGAGGAAAAGTCATTGAGACTGATGAAAATGGGAACCCGACCAAATTAATAGGTACGCACACTGATATTGGATCGCAAAAAGAAAAGGAAGATGAATTGCAAAAAACCCTCGATATTGTTGGTGAGCAAAACAGTCGCTTATTAAATTTTGCGCATATCGTTTCTCACAATCTTCGTTCACACGCAGGTAACTTGTCCATGTTGTTAGATTTGGTTGATGACATTGAAGATACGTCTGAAAGAGATGAGGCACTGGGGCATTTGAGAACAATTTCAAATGATTTGACGCAGACCATAAACCATCTCAATGATTTAGTGAGTATTCATACAGAGATTAAAATTATCAGGGAAAACTTGAACTTAAATGAATTTTTCCAAAGAACATTAAATGTCCTCAGTGAAAAAATTAATAATCATGGAGTAAAAATTTTGAATGAAATACCGAAGGACGTATTCATCGATTACAATCCTGCGTATTTGGAAAGTATTCTTTTGAATCTGACTACAAATGCGATCAAATATTCAGATCCAAAGAGGAGATTGGAAATTAAATATTCTTTTAGTTCAAACGAAGGAAAAAAAATGCTCACAATTTCCGATAATGGAATCGGAATCGATTTAAAAAAGAATAAAAATTCAATTTTCGGAATGTATCAGACATTTCACCACCACCCTGACGCCCGCGGAATTGGTCTTTTTATAACGAAAAATCAAGTCGAGGCAATGGGCGGAAGAATTGAAGTGGAAAGTGAAGTTGGAATAGGTACGGCATTTAAAATATATTTTAATGAAAAAGTTTAATGATGTTTATGTAGTTGATGATGATAAAATTTATCATTTCATACTTAAGAATCTGTTGAAGAAAAATAACATCGAAGTAAATTCTCGTTTTTTTATAAACGGTGAAGATGCGATTAAAAATTTGAAAGAAAATTCAAATAATGAAAGCGGTCTTCCTGATTTGATTCTTTTAGATATCAATATGCCAATCATGGACGGATGGCAGTTTTTAGAAGAATATAAAAAGATAAAAGGGACATTGAATAAAGAAACAGTTATTTATATGGTAAGCTCTTCGAACAGTCCATTTGATCTTGATCGCGCAAAAGAATTTCCGGATGAAGTGAAAGATTATTTTTTAAAGCCAGTTTGTCTTGAAGATATTTGTCGTATTTTCTTGAATTAAAGAAATTATTCATAAATAAAAAAAGCTCATCAAATTGAATTGAGGAGCTTTTTTTATGGAAGTTGATCAGATTACTTGGCGATATTAACCGCTCTGGTTTCTCTAATTACAGTAATTTTTACTTGTCCAGGATACGTCATTTCAGTCTGGATTTTTTGAGAAATATCAAAAGATAAGCTTGAAGCATTGTCGTCAGAAACTTTTTCACTTTCCACGATTACGCGAAGTTCCCTTCCGGCTTGAATTGCATAAGCGCTTTTCACACCTTGGAATCCGTAAGCAATATCTTCAAGGTCTTTCAATCTTTGGATGTAAGAATCCAACACTTGACGTCTAGCTCCCGGTCTTGCGCCAGAAATGGCATCACAAACTTGAACGATTGGAGAAAGTAATGATTTCATTTCAATCTCGTCGTGGTGCGCTCCAATGGCGTTGCAAACTTCTTCTTTTTCACCATATTTCTCCGCCCATTGCATACCTAACAATGCGTGTGGCAAATCACTTTCTGTATCTGGCACTTTACCAATATCGTGAAGTAGACCAGCTCTTTTCGCTAATTTTACATTCAATCCAAGTTCGGCAGCCATGATGCCGCAAAGCTTGGAAACTTCACGAGAGTGTTGCAATAAATTTTGTCCATAAGATGAACGGTATTTCATTCTTCCTACCACTTTAATCAATTCTGGGTGCAAGCCGTGAATTCCTAAATCGATAACAGTTCTTTTTCCAACTTCAATGATTTCATCGTCAATTTGTTTGGCTGTCTTGGCAACCACTTCTTCAATTCTCGCTGGGTGAATACGTCCGTCAGTAACCAATTTGTGTAATGCCAAACGAGCAATTTCTCTACGAACTGGGTCAAAACAAGAAAGAATAATTGCTTCTGGAGTGTCATCAACAATGATTTCAACACCAGTTGCTGCTTCTAAAGCGCGGATATTTCTACCTTCACGGCCAATGATTCTACCTTTTACATCGTCAGATTCAATATTGAAGACAGACACGCAGTTTTCAACAGCTTCTTCCGTTCCAACTCTTTGGATAGTATTGATGATGATTTTTTTAGCTTCTTGCTGTGCTGTCAATTTTGCTTCTTCAAGCGTATCTTGAATATAAGACATGGCACCGCTTTTGGCTTCTGCCTTAAGGCTTTCCACCAATTGTTCTTTTGCTTCTTCAGCAGACAATCCAGAAATTACTTCTAATTGTTCTACTTGGCTTTTGTGAAGCCTGTCAATTTCCGCCTGTTTTTTATCTAAAATTTCAATTCGGGCATTGTAGTCCGTGATTTTAGTTTCAAATTCATCTGTCGTTTTTTTAGCTCTCGCCAGTTCATTTGACACTTGAGATTCTTTGTCTCTTGCTCTTTTTTCAGCTTCAGCTGTCTTTTTTTCTTTTTCGATCATTGCTTTATCTCTTGAAAGAATCACTTGTTCGTGTTCTGCTTTCAATTCGATAAATTTCTCTTTTGCCTGAAGTATTTTAGTTTGTTTTGTCGTTTCAGCTTCTGCTTTTGCATCTTTTAAGATCGAGGTTGCTTCTTTTTTTGCATTTTTAATTAGATTAGAGACGTTGCTCTTTTCTAATAGTTTTGCAATGATGAAACCGCCCGCAAGTCCTACGATTCCTGAAATGATTATAATTAATGTACTGTCCATGTTTGTTAAGGTTTGTGTATAAAAAAAGCCTACATTAGGAGATTGTATAAACTCGATAAGACAAGTTTTGAGCTAACTCGCTGTTCAAGCTTCCTTACTTAAAAGGCTTGCTATAGTAGCGATGATTTGCTCATTCTAAATTGTTAGTGTTGAGTTTACCAAATATGAACTAATGTAGGCAGTATTTTAGTCTATGTTTAAGAACGTTTTTTATTATTTGTCAAGATAACTTGCTAATAAGTCATTAATCTTTTTCAACCTTTCATTGGCTTCTACATTGTCTGCAGAAGAATCAATCTGTTTTTGCTCCAATTGCGATGCAAATTGCAAAGCGCACATGGCCAAAACATCTTGTTTGTCGCGAACCGCATAATTTTCTTCAAACTGTTTAATCATAATATCAATTTTTTTTGAAGCGCTTCGCAGTCCTTCTTCCTGAGACATTTCTACTGTCAAAGGATACACCCGGTCTGCAATTGATATTTTAATTCTAAGCTTGTCGTCCATAGTTGCTAATCTGAAAGCTGTGCTATACAGTAATCAATCTCACGGATTAATGAATTTATCTTAAGCTTTGTATCTTTTTTATTTTCTTCACTGCCCAATAATGAATTTGCGATTTTAAGCGATTCGTGCTGTGCTTTTAACGCCTCCATTTCTGTTGACTGCTTTTGCATAACCATTGCGGCTTGATTTAATTCTTGTTGCATTGCTCTCGAGGTTTTTTCTAAACCATCAATCTTCGCTAATAATTTTTCGAGCTTGCTTTCAAGAGTATCAATGATTTGCGCAATTTCACTCATCTGAATCAAAATTCATTACTTAATTTACAAAACTACAATTCCTAATTTATTATTGCAATATTTTTCTTTACTATTTATGATATTCTCTTTCTTTTATTGTAATAATTTGTAAAATAGCAAGTTATAAGATTTTTACTTTTCAATTTTATCTATTGCTATTTTTTTTATATTAGCAAAAACCTTTATGATGCGAAACAGCCTGTTATTTATCCTATTTTCAATGTCCGTTTTTGGACAGACGGAGTACCCAAAAGATTATTTTCGTTCACCGCTAGACATTCCTCTTTTTCTGTCAGGAACTTTCGGAGAACTCCGTGGCAACCATTTCCACGCGGGCTTGGATTTTAAAACCCAGCAAAAAGAAGGATTGAATGTTTACGCATCGGCAGATGGTTATGTTTCTCGAATTAAAATTTCCACTTGGGGTTATGGAAAAGCAATTTATGTCACGCATCCCAACGGTTTTACTACAGTTTATGGACATCTTTCAAAAGCTTCGCCCGTAATTGAAGCTTACATCAAAAAAAATCAATACGCCCAAAAAGCCTTTGAAGTCGAAATGAATCCAAAAGAAGGCGAATTGGTTTTCAAAAAAGGAGATATCATCGCTTTTTCCGGAAATTCAGGCGGTTCTGGAGGGCCACATTTGCATTTTGAAGTACGGGATTCAAAAACAGAGAAAACCATAAATCCAATGCTTTTTGGTTTTGATAAAATGGTTTCTGATACAAAATCTCCAATAATCAATAATTTGGTCGTGTATCCCATTGGGGATAGCTCCAGCGTCAATCAAACCCAAAGACCTTTAGAAGTAAGTCTTACGCAACAAAAAGACGGAAGCTACATCAGTGAAAAAATCATTGCCAACGGAAAAATTGGCTTCGGAGTGAATACCTACGATCTTTTTGATAAATCATATAACAAAAATGGCGTGTTTCAAGTTCGTGCGCTTTGCAACGGAAAGCCTTATTTTGGTTACAAATTTGATACTTTTTCATTTGATGAAAGCAGGTACATCAACGCTTTGATTGATTTTACGCGTTATAAAAGAACGGGCCAAAGAGTGCAACGGCTTTTTATGGCAGAGCCTTATTTGTTGAGCCTTATTACTTCGAATAGTACGTATGGTATGATTGAAGTGAAGCCGAATTTATATCAAAATCTTCAAATTGAGGTTTCTGATTTTCATCAAAATAAGAGCGTAATCAATATCCCGATTCAGTATTCAAATCTTCCAGCTACCATTTTAAGGGATGAAAAACGTTCTGATTATTTCTTGAAAGCCAGAAAGGACCATAGTTATGCCAAAGATAATGTGACTGTTTTTATTCCTGCCGGAACATTTTATGATGATTTTTATATCGATTTTGATGTAAAAGATAGCGTTCTTTTGCTTCACAACGAGTCGATTCCGGTGCACAATAACATTACAATTACTTTTGACGATGCCACTTTGTCCGAAGCGGATCGCGAGAAAACATTCATTGCTTCACGCGAAGGAAAACGTCTTGGATATAATAAAACCTACAGAAAAGGAACTGTTTTTACGACATATACCAAAGATTTAGGCGCTTTTATTTTGGCAAAAGATACAACTGCGCCAAGAATCAGCAATCCAAATTTTGTGGAAGGAAAATGGATCAGCAGTCAGAAAAAATTGGAAATTTATATTTCAGATAATTTATCAGGAATTGCAGAATATAACGGATATTTGAACGGCAAATGGATTTTGTTTGAATATGATTACAAAACCAAGAAGCTTTCCTATGATTTTGCAGACGATATTGCAGATAACGGGCGAAATGATTTAAAGGTTGTGGTGACTGATAATTTAGGAAATTCGGCTACCTTTGAATCGCATTTTTTTAGAAATAAACAATAATAAAGAGGACACATTTGAAAACAAAATATAGTTTATTCGCAATACTATTTTTCTTTGTCGGTTTTTCAGCCATTGCCCAAACAGCAAGGATTAAGGGAGTTATTTTAGATGAAAACAATCAGCCCGTTCAAGACGTAGATGTGCGCGCTGGTGGAGAAAAAACAAATTCTGACGAAACAGGATTTTATATTTTAAATGTTCCTGCGAATAAAAAAGTAATGGTTGTTTTTTCGCATGTTTCTAATAAAAAAACCACCGTTGAAGTCGAATTGAAACCCAACGAAGATTTAGAATTCAATCCGGTTTTGAATAAAAAATTCGAAGAAATTGGTGCGGTAATTATTGTGGACAGCCGAAAAAGAGTAGAGGGAATTACCAATATTGCGCCTCAAGACATAAAATTAATTCCGGGTGCCAATGCCGGCGTTGAAAATCTTTTAAAAACACTGCCAGGCGTGAATAACAATAGCGAATTGAGCAGTGGCTACAATGTTCGTGGTGGAAATTATGATGAAAATTTAGTGTATGTCAACGAAATTGAAGTGTATCGTCCGTTTTTGATTCGTTCGGGCCAGCAAGAAGGCTTGAGCTTCACAAACACGGATATGATCCAGAATGTGGACTTTTCTGCCGGAGGTTTTCAGGCAAAATATGGCGATAAATTATCTTCTGTTTTAGATATTACGTATCGAACTCCAAGGAAATTTGGAGCTTCGCTGGAAGCCAGTCTTCTGGGCGGTGCCTTGATGGTGGAATCCGCTTCAAAGGACCAGAAATGGGCCGGAATTGTAGGCTTGAGATACCGTGACAACAGTCTTTTTGTAAACAGTCAAGAAACGGAAACGAACTTTAAGCCCACTTTTGCTGACGTACAAACCTATGTGACTTTTACGCCAAATAACAAATGGCAGTTTGCTTTTCTTGGAAATATTTCTCAAAATAAATACAATTACGAACCGTTAACGCGTCAGACCAATTTTGGAACAATTGATGATCCAAAAGCGCTTTTGGTTTTTTATGAAGGTCAAGAAAAAGACCGTTATGATACTTTTTTTGGAGCGTTGAAAACGACCTACCAAGTCAATGAAAATTTTACCTTAAAGTTGATTGCTTCTGCGTATCATACTTTAGAAAAAGAATATTTCGACATTCAGTCCAATTATAGTTTTGGGGAATTAGATACCAATATTGGTTCAGATACTGTTGGAGATATTGTTTTTACACAAGAAGCGGGGTCGCAATTGAATCACGCCAGAAACGATTTGGATGCCTTGATTGTCAATGCAGAATTGAAAGGTTTTCATAATATCAATGAAAATAAAATCGAATGGGGATTCAAATATACAAGGGAAGACATCAGGGATCGGGTAGTGGAGTGGGAAGTGATTGATTCTGCGGGTTTTTCACTGAATCCGCCCATAATTGATGTTCCTCGCGACCAGCCTTATAATCCATATCTTGGGCCATTGGTTCCGTTTCAGAATGTAAGAGCTATGAATTTTACAAAAATTGACCGTCTTTCGGGTTATGTGCAATGGAGCAAAAAAAGCGAGATCGGTAGCCATGATGTTTGGTATAATTTAGGTGTAAGAGCGCACAATTGGCAGGTTTCCGGAGATAATTTAGACGGAAAAAGCCAAACTACTTTCAGTCCGAGAGGTCAATTTGCCATAAAACCAGACTGGGAAAGCGATATGGTTTTTCGCCTTTCTGTAGGAATGTACCACCAACCGCCATTTTACAGAGAACTTCGCGGTGCTGACGGAATGGTGAATCCAAACGTGAAAGCACAGCAGTCGATTCATTATGTGTTGAGCAACGATTATAGTTTTCAAATGTGGGAACGCCCTTTTAAATTGGTTACCGAAGCGTATTACAAATCAATGTCTGATGTAAATACGTATACTTTAGATAACGTGAGAATCAGATATTCGGCAAATAATGATGCGAAGGCTTTTGCCAGCGGTTTTGATGCGCGTTTGAACGGAGAATTCGTTCCGGGAACGGAGTCTTGGTTCAGCTTTGGGTATATGAAAACAGAAGAAAATATCAACGACAGAGGTTATATCGCAAGGCCGACGGACCAACGACTGAAATTTGGAATTCTGTTTCAAGACTATGTTAAAAATATTCCGAGCTTAAAATTATACCTGAATTTGGTTTACAACACCGGTTTGCCAGGAGGTTCGCCTTCGTATGCAGATCCATACCAATATCAAAGCCGTTTGCGTGATTATCGCCGTGCTGATGTTGGGTTTTCCTATGTATTTACTGAAAACAACAAGTCAAGACCAGAAGAACATTGGTTAAAGAAATTTAAAGATTTGTCTTTGGGATTGGAAATCTTTAACTTGTTTAATAATCAAAATGCGATAACAAATACTTGGGTCCGTGATGTTTACACAAAAGTGCAGTACGGAATTCCGAATTATATGACGACGCGTGTTTTTAATGTGAAGCTGACGGCGAAATTATAAATTGAAATTCTGAAGATTTATCTTTATATTTGAATGACTATTAAGTGTACACAATGAAAAAATTTTCACTCTATATTATCGCAATTACGGCTTTTTTAGGAAGCTGTACCGAAAAGGAAAAAGCAATGCCAAAAGTGATTTATGAAGATGCCAAAGCGAAACCGACCGTTAAGGCGGATTCTTCACAGATAAAAATTGCAGATTTGCCAATTCATATGGACGGGACCAAATACCTGATCCATGCGATTGGCGATGTCAGGATTTATGAAGGAAATACAAAAGCGTACGGTTCAAGCAAAACCAATTCAGTGAGTTATGCCATTTCAAATTACAACCGATTTGAATTGACCGGATATTTTGAAAATTTGAAGTTTCAGCATATTGATTCAACGGCTTTAAGGCCTTTGACTGATAAAAAAATCCAAATGCAAACGGTGACTTTTTTGAATACCATTTCTGATAAGACAAAGAAGCAGATTTTGGTGTATTCTTTGGTCGATATGGATACGAATAAAGATGGCAAATTAGACGCCAATGATATCAAAAGTCTTTACATCAGCGAAATTAGCGGGAATAAATTTGAAAAACTTTCTGCTGAATTTCAAGAATTGATTGACTGGAATATCGTGGAAGCACAAAACAGGTTGTATTACAGAACGATTGAAGATATCAATAAGAATGGTGCATTTGATAAAAATGATTTAGTCCATTATTATTATGTAGACCTACTTTCTCCTGATTGGAAAACAGAAAAATACGATCCGATTGAAAACGGAACAGAAGAATAAAAAAAAATCCTTAAGCTAAAAACTTAAGGATTTTTTTTTAAATTAAAATGTCACTTTCCAAATCAGATTTTCCAATATTAAAATCAAATCCCAATTGTTTTACCAATTGGATCACCAGGTTTTTATACCAGTTTTCAGATTTTGGATGGATGTAAATTTTTTCAATCAGTTTATTGATATCCACGTCAATTTTTACGCCCTCGTTGATGGATAAATTATGCGAAGAAAGATTTGAAATTATTCGAACCTCTCTTTCATATTGAAAACTTTTTCGCTTGAATAAAAAAGGAAAAAAATCATCATCAAAGGGAATGTATTCTTTTTTATAATCGATATAATTTACTTTGCCAATATGCTGTTCAAATTGGTTTTCCAAATGCAACGATTCTTGAATTCTTCCAATCGTGGACTGGATGGCCAAGCCTTCGCTGTTTTGGGTAAAAATCTGCCACATCGCAAAAGATTCATATTCATTGATGTGCCAACTGCTGATGATTACATTTTTTCTTTGGGTTTTGTAAACGTCTAAAAATTCTGGATTATTTTCTGCAATTTTTTTAATTTCTTCAAAAGTGGGTTCGCTGAAAGTTCCTTCATATTGGTCTTCAAACTTATCAGACCTTGACATAAATAGTTTCTGCGACATCAAAAGATCGAGAAATTTTGACAAATCCAAATATTTCCATACAACGGTGTCTGGATCGGGAATGCTAATATTTGGATTGTTTTTATACATTTTTAGCTATTCAAAAGATTGCATCATTACTAGTTTTCTATAAACGCCTTCTTTGGCTAAAAGTTCTTCGTGGGTTCCCTGTTCCACGATTTGACCTTTTTGCATCACCACGATTTTATCCGCTTTTTGGATGGTAGAAAGGCGATGCGCGATGATAATTGAAGTTCTGTTTTGCATCATATTTTCCAAAGCTACTTGAACTAATCTTTCACTTTCTGTGTCTAATGCCGAAGTCGCTTCATCTAAAATCATAATCGGTGGATTTTTTAAAACCGCTCTTGCGATGCTTAAACGCTGTTGCTGTCCTCCGGAAAGTAAATCTCCAGCATCCCCGATATTCGTGTGAATGCCGTTTGGTAAATCTTTTATGAACTCATAAGCATTAGCAATTTTTAATGCATCAATTACCTCTTCATCAGTCGCATCTTGTTTTCCTAAAAGGATATTATTTTTGATGCTATCGTTAAAAAGTATGCTTTTTTGAGTTACTAACCCAATCATTTCTCTTAAAGAGTTTAATTTTAAATCTTTAATATTGATTCCGTCAATCGCAATTACACCTTCTTGAACATCGTAAAAACGAGTAAGCAAATTGGCAATGGTGCTTTTTCCACTTCCAGATTGACCAACCAGAGCAATTGTTTTTCCTTTCGGAACTTCAAGAGAAAAGTTTTTCAATACCTTTTCATTTTTTTTATAACTGAAATTTATATTTTCAATCGTGACTTTATCTTTAAATGAATGTTTTTCAATAGCATCAACTTTATCAGTGATTGTGTTTTCTTGCTCCATTAAAGTGAAAACGCGCTCTGCGGCAGCTAATCCAGTTTTTACTTGATAAGAAGCTCTTGAAATTGCTTTTGCTGGAGTTAAAATTGTGTATGCCAAAGCAATGTAAGCGATGAAAGTTGTGGGTGATAACGATTTGTCAACAATAACCAACTGAGCGCCATACCATAATAAAACGGCTATAGTCAAAATCCCTAGGAATTCACTCATTGGAGAAGCTAAATTATTTTTGTTCCCGATGCTATTAGATAAATGGAGTAAGCGTTTTAAAGAGGAATTAAATTTTGAAATAAATACATTTTCAGAATTAAAGCCTTTGACCACTTTTAAGCCACTTAAAGTTTCATCAAGAATTGATATTTGAATTCCGTTTTCTTCTTGTGCTTTAGTTGATTTCGATTTTAAATTTTTTCCGATACGGGAAATTATAATTCCTGAAATAGGAATGAATAAAAATACAAATAAGGTAAGCTCAGCACTTATAAGAAACATTGCAACAATTGAAAATATAATTGTTAATGGTTCTCTGACCACAAGTTCTAAAACCTGAAAAAACGCATTTTTAACCTCATTGACATCGCCAAGCATTCTTGACATAACGTCTCCTTTTCTCTTTTCTGAATAATAAGAAATAGGTAGCTTGATGATTACAAGGTATAATTTTTCTCTTAAATCACTTAAAACGCCATTTCGAAGTCTGGTTATATGAAATGATGCCAAATAGTTGGTAAAATTTTTTAAAAATGCGGTTACTATAATTATTGAAATCACAAAAACCATTGCATATTGAAACCCGCTATTTTCTGTTAGTTCGGTAACTTTATAATTGAGGTAATTTTCAGAAAACGATTTTATATTTTCAATTCCGGTATATACAGGTTTCTCAGTAATTTTTTGGTTGAGCCCAAATAATACATTTAATGTTGGAATCATTGAAACCATCAAAATTGTCGAGAAAAAGGCATAAAAAATATTATAGACAATGTTTAAAACAATGTCTTTTTTATACTGAAAAGCAAAAGGTATTAATTTCTTTAAATTTTTGTCCATTATTGTAACTGCATTTCTGCAACGATATTTTTAATTTTTTGGTCTAAAGCTTTTTCAACTTCAGATGCATTTTCAACAGTTTCCAAAGGTTCGTTTACGCTAAAATAAAATTTTATTTTTGGTTCTGTTCCGCTTGGTCTTGCGCAGATTTTGGTTCCGTCTTCCAGGTAATAAATCAATACATTTGATTTCGGAATTTTTAATTCTTCGATTTCATCCGTAAAAAGATTTTTGGCCGTAGCATTTTGATAATCTTCTACCATCAAAACACGTTGTCCGTTGATTTCTTTCAAAGGATTTTCGCGCAAGTCAATCATCATTTGTTTGATCTCATTGGCGCCTTCAATTCCTTTTTTAGTAATTGAAATTAGATATTCTTTATAAAATCCGAAGTCTACATAAAGATTTAAAAGTTCTTTATAAAGCGAGCTTCCATTGGCTTTTGCCTGTGCGGCGATTTCACATATTAATAGGGTCGCGCCAACAGCATCTTTGTCCCGAACGGCATCGCCAACCATAAACCCGAAGCTTTCTTCGCCACCGCCAATGAATTTTTGGTTCGGGAAATCCTTGATCATTTTGGCAATCCATTTGAAACCGGTCAATCCAACTTTACATTCCACGCCATAAGCTGAGCCCAATTCAAGCATCATTGGAGTAGAAACAATCGTGCTTCCGATGAATTCTTTTCCGGTAATTTTGCCTTCTTTTTTCCATTGTTCTAATAAAAAGGCGGTCATCAAAACCATGGTTTGATTTCCGTTCAGCAAAATCATTTTTCCGTCATTTTCACGAACGGCAACGCCAAGTCGGTCAGCATCTGGATCGGTTCCCACAACAATATCTGCATGTAGTTTTTCTGCCAGAGCCAAAGCCATCGTCAAGGCTTCTGGTTCTTCCGGATTTGGAGATTTTACCGTGGGAAAATTTCCGTCAGGAATCGCTTGTTCTGGAACGCTATTTACGTTAGAATATCCTGCTTTTGATAAAACTTCAGGAATCGATTTGATCGAAGTTCCGTGCAATGCGGTGTAAACAATATTCAGATTTTTCTTGGCTTCTGCCGGAGTATCAAAACTTGCGTTTTCAATAGTTGATTTTACAAAAGCGTCGTCAATTTTTTTGTCAATATACTCAATCAGATTTTCGTTTGCCTTGAAATTGATTTGGTCGTACTGCAAGGCTTCGATGATTTCAATGATTTCTGCATCTTGAGGTGGCACCAATTGTCCGCCATCTTGCCAATATACTTTGTATCCGTTGTATTCAGGCGGATTGTGTGAGGCAGTCAAAACAATTCCGGCGTGGCAGTTTAAATATTTTAAAGCAAAAGACAATTCTGGGGTTGGTCGCAGTTCCGAAAAAAGATAGACTTTAATTCCGTTTGCAGAGAAAACATCGGCTACAACTTTTGCTAAAGTATCGCTGTTGTGACGGCAGTCATACGCAATTGCTACTTTTAATTCTTCGCCAGGAAAAACTTTCTTCATGTAATCAGAAATTCCCTGCGTGTTTTTTCCAAGCGTATATTTGTTGATTCTGTTCGTTCCCACGCCCATGATGCCACGCATGCCACCAGTTCCGAATTCAAGATTTTTATAAAAACTTTCTTCCAATTCTTTTGGGGAAGAAGTCATCATTTCTTTGATTTCAGTTTGTGTTTTTTCGTCGAATGTTGGCGTAAGCCAGATATTTACGTTGTCTAATATGTGTTTTTCGATGTGCATTTTTGATGAAAATTTTAAATTCAATATTTAAATTTAAAGATTTATTTCTTTAGAAACTTTATAGCGTTCCTCATTATTTTTTGTTCGAAGAATGATTTCTCCCAAGAAGCCGGCTAAAAATAATTGTGTTCCAATAATCATGGTGGCCAAAGCGATATAAAACCACGGATTATCGGTGATTAAAATGGTATCTTGTTTGTCATATAATCGGTATAATTTGATGAATCCGATATAACCGGCGGACAAAAATCCGATGATGAACATTAAAAGTCCCCAAGCGCCAAAAAGGTGCATGGGCCTTTTTCCAAAGCGTGACAGGAACCAAATGGTAATTAGATCTAAAAATCCATTGATGAAACGTTCCATTCCAAATTTAGTAGAGCCGTATTTTCTGGCTTGGTGGACGACAATTTTTTCGCCAATTTTTCCAAAACCAGCGTTTTTTGCCAAAACTGGAATATAACGGTGCATTTCGCCCGAAACTTCAATGTTTTTTACCACTACATTTTTGTAGGCTTTTAAACCGCAATTGAAATCATTCAGTTGCACGCCAGATGTTTTTCGTGCCGCCCAATTGAATAATTTTGACGGCAGATTTTTTGAAACCACAGAGTCATAGCGCTTCTTTTTCCAACCTGAAACCAAGTCGAAATTTTCTGCCATGATCATATGATACAATTCTGGAATCTCATCAGGACTGTCTTGTAAATCGGCATCCATTGTAATGATCACATTTCCTTCGGCTTTTGCAAAACCAGCATGTAATGCTTGCGATTTGCCATAATTTCGAAGAAAGCGTATTCCTTTTATGTTTGGATTTTCGTGCGAAAGCGTTTCGATTAACTGCCACGAATTGTCAGTGCTTCCGTCGTCGATAAAAATAACTTCGTACGTAAAATTGTTTGAATCCATTACTTTGACAATCCAATTGTGGAGTTCGCGTAAGGATTCTTCTTCGTTAAGAAGCGGAATTATAATGGATAGATTCATTTATTAATAACCTTGAGGCTGATCGTTTTTTAAAATTGCACTAATAATAAGTGAATAAATTAGTCCAATAAAAGCATACATCGCCACGGTTACTGGAGCTGTGATAAAAGGACTTGAGAATTTTTCAGCCATTGCAATTGACATGTCTAATTGCTCTTGAGTTAAATTTGGATTCGCCTCTATCATCACTTGTTTTGTTTTTGACATAACTTCAATTGCAAATTCTGGAAAAATTAGATTAAAAATAATGTTGAATATTGCATAAATTAAACCAGCAATTACTGTTACAGTAACTCCTGCTTTTAATCCTTGTGCAAATGACATAAAGCCATTGTTGACGTTTTTCTTAAAATTATTAAGAGCAATTACAATCAAAATGATAGGAAGAAATAGAAAATTAAGAAGATTGTAAACTAAGCCTAAAGTTTTGTTTTCAATCAAATCAATCCCTAAGGAATAAGTAATTACAAATTCTAAAATCATAATTACTCCAAAGATAACTCCGTATTGAACTGCTGATTTTGCAGGTGATGTAATTTCGCTCATATTTTAAGTTTTTAAATTAATCTACAAATATAACAATTCCCAATTTACAGTCAGCTAAAAATCAAATGATAATGGCAGAAAAAAAACGTGCAGAATGATTTGTTTATTGGAAAATAATTGTAAATTTGCAAACTCAAAATAATAAAAGTTTAAAAACTAAAAAGTTATAGTGAGTTTATACCTTTTCAGAGATTGGAAAGCTGCAAAACAAGTTATAATTAAATCGAATAAAAAATAATTTAAGATGAAAAAAGGAATTCACCCAGAAAATTACAGATTAGTTGCCTTCAAAGACATGTCAAATGAAGAAGTGTTTATTACTAAATCTACTGCAGATACTAAAGAAACTATCATTCACGAAGGTGTTGAATATCCAGTTGTGAAAATGGAGATCTCAAGAACGTCTCACCCATTTTACACAGGTAAATCTAAATTAATTGATACTGCAGGACGTATCGATAAATTCAAAACGAAATATGCGAAACACGCTAAATAATTTAAGCTTGTTTTTAAATATAGAAAGCCTTCCAAATCGGAAGGCTTTTTTTGTGCTTTTTTCTAAATTTTTCAGCCTGATTTAAACGGATATCCAGATAATTTTATTGGGAAATAGGAGCGAAGAAAATGTTTGTGGAACTCAATTTAGAAGCAGTAGAGTAGAAGGCGGTTGTTCGGATTATCTCAAAAGAAATGGAAAATAACGAAGCTGGAATAAAATGGCATGGGAAATACGGAAGGATGGGCCAATTTCTTGGCCTGTTCAAAAGCTTATCTTGAATTTGGTATTAATTAAGAAAAGATACTTTTGATTATAGGGTTTAAATTAAATATTAAATAAGACTATAAAACAATAAATAAAGAGTTTATTGTTTTATATAGAGTGTCTTACGTTTTAAAAAATGACATAAAATAGGTTGAAGTCTTTTTAAAGGTGATCAGATTAATTTATTATTATTTCGCACAAAAGCAGAACTTACGGTTCTGCTTTTTTTATGCTTTCTTGTATTTCAATACTTTATCACAGACTCGTAATCGTTTTTATACTCTTAAACTTAAAATCAAAACTTTTACGATAACAATAACTTATTTGGATATAAATTCTAACGTTCGGAACTCCAGAAATTGCCCCTAATGATGAAGTAAATTTGTGCTGTAGAAAATTTTACAAATCATTTAAATTAATTTTATGTTACAAAAAACACTTACATTAGGATTAGTTTTGGCAACCACTTTTTCTTTTGCCCAAACTTTGACTACCAATTCAGGTGCTCCGGTTGGTGACAACCAAAATTCAAAAACGATTGGAAACAATGGTCAGGTATTATTAGAAGATATGCACTTAATTGAAAAATTAGCTGCTTTTGACCGTGAAAAAATTCCAGAAAGAGTCGTTCACGCTCGTGGAGCTGGCGCATTTGGGGAATTTGTTGCCACTAAGGATTTCTCTGATGTAACCATGGCAGATTTCTTAAACCAAGCCGGAAAAAAAACACCTTTATTTGTTCGTTTTTCAACCGTAACACACCAACAAGGTTCACCTGAAACGTATCGTGATCCACGTGGTTTTGCAGTGAAATTTTACACGCAGCAAGGTAATTACGATTTAGTTGGTAATAACTTACCCGTATTCTTCATTCGTGATGCGATAAAATTCCCCGATATGGTTCACGCATTCCACCCGTCTCCTGTGACAAATGGTGCTTCAGATCCAAACCGTGTCTTTGATTTCTTCTCAAATTTACCAGAATCTACACACATGTTAAGTTGGTTGTTTTCTGATTACGGAACACCAGCTAACTACCGTCAAATGGAAGGTAACGGCGTTCATGCTTACAAATGGGTGAATGATAAAGGTGAAGTTACTTACGTGAAATACAAATGGGTTCCTCAACAAGAAGCTAAAAACTTAACGGCTGAAGATGCTGCTAAAATTCAATCAACTGCCATTGAGCACGCTACTTTAGACTTGCGTAACGAAATCGAAAAAGGAAACTTTCCTAAATGGGATTTGTATGTGCAAATGATGAAGAAAGCAGATTTTGATAAATTCGATTTCAATCCAGTAGATGTAACTAAAATTTGGCCAGCTGACGAAGTTGCTTCTGTAAAAGTGGGAACAATGACATTAAACAGAAATCCAGATAACTATTTCCAACAAGTAGAGCAAGCTGCTTTCTCTCCAGGAACTTTAGTACCAGGAATCGAGCCTTCTGAAGATAAATTATTGCAAGGTCGTTTATTCTCTTATTCAGATACACAAAGACACCGTTTAACAGGTAACTTCCAACAAATTCCGGTGAACCAGCCAATTGTAAAAGTTGCAAACTATAACAAGGATGGTTATATGTCAACTCGTTTGCAAAAAGGAGATGTGAACTACCAACCTTCTACCAACTTGCCAGCAGTAAAAGAAGACGAAAAGTTTGAATATTCTAAATCAGTATTTGCTGCAGGGACAACTACAGTTCAAAACGTGATTGACAAACAAAACAATTTCCAACAAGCTGGTGAATTGTATAATTCTTTCTCTAAAAAAGATCAGGATAATTTGATTAAAAATTTAGGAGGTGCTTTGAATGCAGTTCACAACAAGTTAATTGTTAAAAAAATGATTGCACATTTTTACCAAGCTGATAAAGAATACGGTAACCGTTTGTTAAAGGCTACAAAGTTAACTTTTGATGACGTTAAAGAATTTATCAAGTAAGTTCTTCTAAATAAAATTGAGGAGTAATTTATTTTACTCCTCAATTTAAAAAAACAAATATTATGAAAAACATTTTAATAGCACTAGTACTTATTTTTTCTGCCGCAACAATGCAGGCCCAAGATATTTTTGCAGCAGCAAGAACAAACAATGTTACTCAATTAAAGCAAATGATTGCTGATAAAGTTGATATCAACCAAGCCAATCCCAAAGGATTTACGCCTTTAATATTAGCGGTTTACAACAATAATGCAGACGCTGTTCAATTATTATTGTCAAACGGAGCGAATCCAAATGCGCAAGATACATCCGGAAACAATGCACTTATGGGTTCTGTATTTAAAAATTTACCACAAATGGCAAAATTATTATTAGAAAACAAAGCCGATGTGAATCAGCTGAATACTAACGGAGCAAGTACTTTAATTTTTGCTGCCACTTTTGGAAAGCCAGAAATTGTAAAATTATTATTAGATGCTGGAGCAGATAAAACAATCAAAGACAACAGAGGAAAAACAGCTCTTGATCATGTTACCATGCAAGAAAACACCGAACTAATTGCTTTGTTGAAATAAGCTGGTTGTGAAATTATTTTAAGTAAGCGTTCACATGGAAATAAAAAATAGCACAAAAAAAGAGTTAAGATAAAACAATATCTTAACTCTTTTTTATTTTAAATTACTTTTAAAATTTATCTATTCGTTGGACGTGGTGCCTATTGATTGTAAGGAGTCATATCAAAACTATTAACTTCGTTTATAGCTAAATCATGTGTTATTGCCACACCAGTTTCGTATTTAGAATCTGCTTTAAACAGTTTCTTATGTGACGAATTTGAATGAGTTTTTCAGTATCACCAACATGACCCGCAGTATTCTTAAATAATCGGCTTTGCCGTCCGCATTAATAATTCGGAATAAATTCCTGGCATCTGTCGCATTCATTTTTTGATAATAAAATGTACGCCCGTAAATCGGAAGATATTTACATCATAATTAAAGGCTTTCCAAATTAAAATTAGCTACAAATATCAGAGGACAATTAAATTAATTACTATCGTATTTCCGTTTCATGAGCTTTATTAGTTCTTCTCCGTGTTTTAAATTATCTTGAGATCTCGCAAAGTAGCGCCACATTCCTTCCACATATATTAAAAGAAGTTGTGCTTCTAGCTCTGAATTCTCATATTTTAATTCTGAAAAAGCCTGTTTTAATCGATCAAAACAAGGTTTCATTAAATTGTCATGATACTTCTGCGAAATGGGATTCAGTGCCATAATTTTATGCTGCATTTTCCAAAAAGAGGGATTTGCAACTACCAGAATATGGGAAATTTCAACAATTTTTAAGATGTAAGACAGGGCATCTTTTTCCATCAGGTTGGGCACAATAATCTTAGTAGCTTCTTTATATCCTTTTTTAATAATTTCCTCAAGCAACCCTTCTTTAGTTCCGAAATACTTAAAAATCAATGCTTCAGAGGTTTTGGCCTCCAAAGCAATCGATTTTGTAGAAGTACTTCTTGCTCCATTTTCTCTGAAGAGTTTTGCTGCGGCACTGAGTATGTCATCTCTTTTACTCATTTATAAAGTCTTAGCTTATGAATGTTTTAAATTTTAAACTCTTTCAATAATTACCGCATACCCTTGCCCAACGCCCACGCACATTGCGGCAAGCGCGTATCTTGTATTGGTACGTTGCAATGAAAGGGCGGCAGTATGCACAATACGCGTTCCTGACATTCCAAGCGGATGCCCCAAAGCGATGGCACCACCGTTTACATTCACTCGTGTGTCATCATCTGCCAATCCTAAAGCTCTTGTACACGCTAAACTTTGGGCGGCAAAAGCTTCGTTTAATTCAATGATATCGATATCAGCCAATGTCAAGCCTGCCTTTGCTAATGCTTTTTCGGCAGCAGGAACAGGGCCTATTCCCATAATTCTTGGTTCCACGCCCACAACGGCTGAACTTACGATACGAGCAATCGGTTTCAAATTATATTGTTGAACAGCGGCTCCAGAAGCGATAAAAGTGACCGCGGCTCCATCATTTAAACCTGATGCATTTCCTGCAGTTACCGTTCCTTCTGCTTTGAAGGCGGGTTTTAATTTCGCTAAAGTTTCTAAAGTTGTGGAAGGTCTTACAAATTCGTCTTTTGTAAATTGTAACGGTTCTCCTTTTCGTTGCGGAATAGATACCGTGATAATTTCTTCTGCTAAAACGCCATTTTCTTGCGCTTTTGTTGCTTTCATTTGGGAATTGTAAGCAAAAAGATCTTGGTCTTCACGACTGATATTATACAAATCCACTAAATTTTCAGCGGTAATTCCCATTGGGTCCACTCCGTAAGCCGCTTTCATTTTAGGGTTTACAAAACGCCATCCGAAACTAGAGTCCTCCATTTTAGAGTCGGTTCCGAATGCTTTTGATGGTTTTGAAATCACTAATGGACCACGCGTCATATTTTCTACGCCACCAGTAATAAATACATCGCCATCTCCCGCTTTGATCGCACGAGACGCGTGAATAATTGCCGACATTCCTGAAGAACACAGGCGGTTAATCGTTTCACCCGGAACGGTAACTGGCAAACCAGCCAAAAGACCAGCCATACGTGCCACATTTCTGTTGTCTTCTCCCGCTTGGTTGTGACATCCTAAAATTACATCGTCAATAGCATCTTGTGGTATATTTGGATTTCTAGTGACTAATTCTTTGATAACGATAGCGGCCAAATCATCTGCTCTTACGGCAGAAAGTGTACCGCCAAAACTTCCGATAGGAGTCCTAATTCCGTCTATGATATAAGCTTCTGTATTCATTTTTTTAATTTTTTAGATTAATCGTTTCTTCTTGTGGAAGATTTGCTTTTTTTCTCAAATAATTAATAATATAGGAGGTGAAAATAGTAATAAACAATCCGATGAAACATCCAAGAGCCACAGATATAAATCGTTCAATGGCACCGAGCCAAGTCAGTAGATGCTGTTCGTGAATTAAAACAATAACGAGCGCCACAATAGCGGTGCGCGCCACATTCATCAGTTCAAAAAAATAGCATACTAAAATGGATAATATGATGCCTAATAAAACAACAAAAACATTGGGTGTATGAATTAAAAAACATAATAATCCGATTCCTGAACCGATTAAATTGGATTTAAATCGTTCAATTGCCAATCTTTTTGAATCTTTGGCTTCGGGCGATATAACCAAAATTATGGATAATAAAGTCCAAAACAGCTCGTGTTCCGGAAATTGAATATATAATTGGTATCCTATTAAAAATCCGATGATACATCTAAATACATAAATGATCAAATCGGAACCAATGCTGTATTTAATAACTTTGTTTATCATTGATTAATAAGAAAATAAAAGGCAGATGTTTATTTCTGCCTTTTTAATTTATGATAATTGCTCTATGAAATTTGCTTCGGTTTTTTCTCTTACTTCTTCAAGAGTAGCACCTGGCATTAATTCAATCAGCGTCAATTTTTTATCGATATATTTAAAAACTGCCAAATCTGTAATCACCATTTCCACATTATTTAATGCAGTTAACGGCAGTTTACACGTTGGAACAATTTTAGAACTTCCATCTTTATTGTTGTGGTTCATGGTGATGATTAAACGTTTTGCTCCTGAAGCTAAATCCATCGCACCGCCAACTCCTAAAAGTGGTTGTCCCGGAACAGCCCAATTGGCTAAATTGGCATGCTCATCTACTTCTAAACCTCCCATAATGGCGATGTCAATGTGCTTACCCCGAATCATGGCGAAAGATTCAGCACTGTCAAAATAACTGCTTCCCGGAAGTGCCGTAATTGGAATTTTCCCAGCATTAACAGGATAATCCATTGCGCCCCCGCCATCTGCCGGTTCTGGACCAACGCCCAACATTCCGTTTTCGGTATGCAGAATAATTCCTGCTTCTGGCGTAATAAAATCGGCTACCAAAGTTGGGATACCAATTCCTAAGTTGACAACATCTCCTTTTTTAAGTTCCTGAAGTGCGCGTTTTGCCATATTCAATCGGTCTTCGCTTACTTTTTTCCCTTTTCCAACAGAGGCAGAAGAACCTAAATCTTCTACCGTAAGTGTCGCCTGCACCAAATAATTTACAAAACAGCCCGGCGTATGCACTTCATTTGGATCGATGCTTCCTTCCGCTACAATTTCTTCTACTTCTACAATAACCAAGTCTGCGGCAGTTGCCATCGCTCGGTTAAAGTTTTGCTCGGTCATACGATACACTAAGTTTCCAGCGGTATCGGCTTTCCAAGCACGAATAAAAGCTACATTGCCGCGAATTCCTTTTACAAAAAGTTGTTCCACGCCGTCAATTACTTTTGTTTCTTTTCCTTCTGCAATTGGAGTTCCAACAGCCGTTGGCGTATAAAAACCACCGATTCCTGCACCACCAGCACGTAAAGCTTCGGCTAACGTTCCTTGAGGAATCAATTCATATGCTACGGTTCCGTCTTGTGCAGCTTTTACCGCTTCTGGATTGCTGGTAAAAAACGAACCAATCATTTTTTTAATCTGTCCGTTTCTTAATAATCTGCCGCCACCGATGCCTACTTCACCTACATTGTTTCCAATGAAAGTTAAATTTTTGGTAGTGGTTTCTGCCAAAGCATGCATCAGGTGAACAGGATTTCCTGTCATCCCAAATCCGCCTTGCAATAATGTATCGCCATCCTTAACAAAAGCAACCGCTTCGTTCAGGGTTAATTGAGGTACTTTTTTCATAATTTTTTTAATGTTGGTTGAAGAAAATGATGTATTTTGAAAATTCTTCACCTAATTCAACGTTTGATAAATGGGCTGCATTCAATTCAAAATGGCGCGAATCTGGTATTCTTTTCGCCATGAATTTTCCATCTTCTACAGTAGTAACTTCATCTTGGATACCGCTGATAATCATTGTGGGCACCTCGATATCTTGCAATTGGTCGCTGAAATCGGCATCACGAACAGCGGCACAATTGGCACAATATCCTTTTAGGCTATTTTTTGCAAATTTTTCTAAAATTGCATCAACTTCGTTCGAATGGTTATTTCTAAAATCTTCCGTAAACCAGCGAAGCGCTGTTCCTTCTAAAATACTTGCTAAACCATTTTTGGCAACTTGGTCAATACGGGCATTCCATCCTTCGGCATTTCCGATTTTAGAAGCGGTATTGCTCAAAATTATTTTTTCAAAACGCTTCGGATGGTTAATGCCTAACCATTGGCCAATTAAGCCACCCATAGAAAGACCGCAAAAAGTAACCTTTTCTAATTGTAGTTGATCTAACAATTCGATCACATCTTGGCCTAACTCGGCAATTGTTAATGCTTCTTTATCGTTTGTACTAAGCCCGTGACCCCGTGTGTCGTACCGTAAAATATTAAAATGATGGCTTAGGATATCTACTTGTTTTTCCCACATTGAAAAATCTGTTCCCAATGAGTTAGAAAAGATAATGACTTGGTCATGCCCGAAATTTTCAAATTCGTAATGACATTCAAAGTTGGTTAATTTAACTAAAGACATTTTGTATTTGTTTTTGTTTTGAAAATCAGTAATTTAAACGTGTTTTTAGGTACTATAAAGTTACTCTTTTTCTAATCGTTTGATCTTAAAGTATGCTTAGAATATTCAAAAAAGATTATCCTAAATCGCCTCCTGCAACCGCAAGGGTGGAACTCGTAATATATTTTGCTTCATCTGATGCTACAAATAGAATTGCAGCCACTTGATCTTCTATGGTACCGTATTTTTTCTGCAATGAAGATTCTCTTGTTTGGTCTACGATTTGCTGGTACCACAATTTTTCTGCTTCGCTTTGCGGGTTTTCATTTCTGGGAATAATTCGTTGTGGCGCTTCTGTTCCTCCCGGAGCTACACCAACTACACGAATATTGTTTTCAGCTTGTTCAAAAGCCAAGGAAGCCGTAATGGCATTTACGCCTCCTTTTGCTGCTGCATAAGGCACTCGGTTTACGCTTCGTGTCGCTACTGATGAGACGTTAACGATCACACCGCCGCCGTTTTCAATCATCGCTGGCAAGACGCTTCTGCAACCCCATAAAGTGGGATAAAGCGAGCGATTTACTTCTTTGATAATTTCGTCTTCTTCATATTTTTCGAAAGGTTTTGCCCAAATGGTGCCACCAACATTATTTATCAGGATTTCAATTTTTCCGAAAGCACGGACCGTTTGTTGGGCCACGTTTTGAAAGCCTTCAAAAGTTTCTAAATCGGCTTGAACCGCAATCACGTCAAATCCTTCTTTTTTTAGTTGATCTGCAATGTCGAAAACCACCGAAGAGCGATCCACTAAAACGGTTTTGGCACCTTCATTCGCTATTCTTATCGCCACGCCTTTACCGATGCCTTGTGCGGCACCGGTAACAATGGCTACTTTATCTTTAAATCTGTTATGAAAAATCATAGTTGTTTGTATTAAGCAGAAACGGCTCCTGTTGGAACAAATTTTTCTGTATAGAAATTAGAATGCTTGATTTGATTTTCTTCTAAGGAAGCTTTTACCGAATCAACCATGGCATTTGGTCCGCAGATGTACACATCATAAACGTCAGCTGTTAAAACCGTTTTATTAACCCATTGCGTCACATACCCATTTGCATGATTAGCTGCCGCTTCGTTTGAGGTACAAGTGTAAACTTGAAGATTAACTCCCAAGGCATTGATACGGTCTAGTTCCACCACATTTTCTGCCACTGTCGCTCCGTAAAACAATTTCACTTCTTGGTTATTTCCTTCAACGGCTAATTTTTCCAACATTGAAATGAAAGGCGCAATTCCGGTTCCACCAGCAAATAAAAGTGTTGGTTTTGTAAATTCACGGCTATAAAAACTACCAATTGGACCTGTAATGCTTAGTTTTTCTCCCACTTGAGCACCTTCTCTCAAATAATTGCTCATTAATCCGTCGGGAAGCAAACGGATCAAAAACTCCATTTCATTAGTGTCGGGCAAACAGTTAAACGAGTACGAGCGCGTTAATCCTGAACCAGGAATCTCGATATGAGCATATTGTCCGGGCAAGAAATTAATGGAGCTTCCGTCTAAAATTTTAGCTTTTAACTTTACAATTTCAGATGAAACAAATTCCACCGCAGTAATTTCAGTTTCTAAGGCTGTAGCAGTTACTTTACAAGCTTCAGAACTTGCCAAGATATCAACCACCATATCCGACTGGGCGCGCATTTGGCACGCTAAACCGTAACCTTCCGCCGCTTCTTCATCAGACAGCGCTTCTTCAATATAATCTCCTGGATCGAAAGATCCCGATTTTGATAGACATTTACAGGTACCGCAAGCACCATCAGCACAGTCAAGCGGAATATTCACGCCTACGCGATAAGCTGCCTCTGCAATAGTTTCGTTAGAATTGCTTTCGATAAAGCGGGTTACGCCATCTTCAAAATTCAATGCAATTTTTGCCATATTTGTGTAATTTAAACGTGATAGATATCCAAAACCTGACGGATATAATCGTTTTTAAGAATTATTTTTTTATTGGTAATCTGGAACGAATCTTCTTCTTTTGATAAAGTATAAAAGGAAGTTCCAAAATATTGATCTAATGTTTGGTAACGGAAACTGTTAGTATGCCAATTAAAACGGATTTTAATTTCGGTTTCCGTTTCTTCAAGAATTTCTACATTCGTAACGTTATGCGCCGTTCTTGGTTCTGGCATTGAAGCCGATGATCTTTCCGTTTTAATACGGAAAACACGATCTTCCAAACCTCCTTTATTTGCGTAATAAATTAAAGAAATTTCAGATTGAGGATCTTGCGTCAATTCGTCCTCATCGGTCCAAGCGGGCATCCAGTAGGTACAATCTTCGTGGTATAATTTCAACCATTCGTCCCATTGCTTGTCGTCAAGAAGACGCGTTTCTTTGTACAAAAAGGCTAGTATTTTGCTGTAATCTGTCATTTTTTTCGGAAATTAAACGGTTGTAGTTTTTTCTTCGTCGGCCACGGCTTGTTTCAAAACATTTTGCCAATACTCGTGTTGCATTAGGAACAAACCTTCATCTTCTGATTTAATTCCACTTAATTTTGGGTTGATGCCCATTTTTGTTGCGTTTTCGTCTGGGCCATAAATCCAATGTTTGGCACCACGGCTCATGTCGCTGTATTTAGACGAAATTCCTTTGTAACCAATTTGGCACGAGCGGAATTCTTCTAAATCATCGGGAGTTCCCATTCCTGTTACGTTAAAGAAATCTTCATACTGGCGAATGCGCGTTGCTCTCGCTTCAGCTTCTTCCCCTTTTGGAGCAAAACAATAAATGGTTACTTCTGTTTCGTTTACTGAAATTGGCCTCACGACACGAATTTGAGTAGAAAATTGGTCCATTAAAAAGACGTTTGGATAAACAGCCAAATTACGAGTGTAATTAATCATGAAATCGGCTTTGTCTTCTCCGTATTTTTTGATTAAAGCATCTTTAGTATGGTAATTCGGACTGACTTCTGGGTTTAATTTTCTTGTCCACAATAAAATATGTCCGTTATCAAAACCATAAACTCCTGCTACTGATTTTGACCACGAATTGGCGTCAACCGCTTTTGTTCCTTCTTTTTCATAATTACGGCGTCCCATTGTGGCCACATAATTCCAGTGAACCGAACTCACGTGATAGCCATCAGCACCGTTTTCGATCTGCAGTTTCCAGTTTCCGTTATAGATATAAGACGAACTCCCTTTTAGCACTTCCAAACCATTTTCAGTTTGGTCTACCATTTGGTCAATAATCACTTTGGTATCGCCTAAATAGTCTTCTAAAGATTGAACGTCTTCATTTAAGCTTCCAAAAAGAAATCCTTTATAAGAATCAAATTTGGCTACTTTTTTCAAATCATGAGAACCTTCGCAATTGAATTCGTCAGGATAACCGGCTTCTCTTGGATCTTTTACTTTTAGTAATTTTCCAGAATTATTGAATGTCCAACCGTGGAAAGGGCACGTAAACGTTGCTTTGTTGCCTTTTTTATGACGGCACAGCATTGCTCCTTTGTGAGAGCAGGCGTTGATAAAAGCATTTAATTCTCCTTCTTTATTTTTAGCAATAAAAACAGGTTGTGTACCAATAAAAGTACTGAAATAATCATTTTTTTCGCTAATCTGGCTTTCGTGTGCTAAGTACACCCAATTGTTCTCGAAAATGGCCTTTATTTCTAATTCAAAAAGATCTGGATTGGTAAAAGATTCGCGATTGTGCTTGTATTGTCCCGCTTCTTTATCATGAACCAATAGACTGTCTATATATTCTTTTGTAACGTTCATATTTTATTTTTTTGGCAATAAAAATCCCGATCAGGCTATTTTTAGCCTAATACTTGCATTGAGATTTAAAAATGAAATTGTAAAGAAAGAATCGCTGGAGAAAGGTTCACAATTCTTTTCTATGAAAAAAGTTTATTATTTGTCTAAAGAAACTCTGGTTCTTTGATTTTCTCCCGGTACAATTTTATCACTATCGTGAATCATGTTGAAATCAAAAGAAATCGATGCATACGGTTCGTCTTTACCAGTTGCTTTTGCTTCTTCAAGCGACAAACGTGTAATATGAGGAACTAATTCAGGACGTGTTGCAAATGCAAAATCATCAAAAGTCAATGGATCTCCTTCAATGTTGATCTGCGTAGTTAACTTTCTGTAGGTTGGCGCTGATACAAAAAAGTGAATGTGAGCCGGACGAGCTCCATGGCGTCCCAATAAAGACATTAAGGTATCTGTTGATCCACCTGGAGGACATGCATAACCCACGGGCACAAAAGATTTGAATTCATATCTTCCTTCAGCATCTGTGATAATGCTACGTCTAAGGTTATAAGCTGGTTGTGAAGAATCAAAAATAGAATACAAACCTTTTAAATTACAATGCCAAACTTCTACTTTAGCATTGCTGATTGGATTTCCGTCTTCATCACGCACCACGCCTGACATATATAATCTTTCGCTATCTGGTTCAGCAACTGTTTCTAATTCTGCAAATCCGTTAAATTCTGGAGCACCAGCAACATATAACGGACCTTCGATGGTACGAGGCGTTTTTAACTCGATTCCGGCTTGTGCATCTTCCCAATCCATTTTTACATCGATAAAGCGCTCGATGCCTAAACCTGCATAAAGCAATCCAAATTCGTTGCTTTTTCCAGCTTGGGTCAAGAAATTGCAAGCCTTCCACATTTCTTCAGAAGTAATGTCTAAATCAGCCATTGCATTGAACAAATCACTCATCAGACGATTTGTAATTTCTTTTATTCTTTCGTTTCCTTGTCCTGCTTTTTCTTGCGAAGTAATTTCTTTTATTGCAGCATCAATTACTGCCTGGTCCATTCTTTTCATTTTATAATTGTTTAGTTTGTTTGTTGTTTTCTTAAATCATTGTTTCGCGAATGGCATTCGGATGTTTGCATAAACTCTTCACGTTGATATCCATGTAAGGAAAGAGAGGCAATGAACTGATAATTTGGTGCAATTCATCCGGACTTTCTACATCTAAAACGCTGACATTCGAGTATTTTCCAGCAACACGCCATAAATACACCCATTTGCCAGATTTTTGATGTCCTTGCGAACACGCTTTTTCTCTTGTGATATAATCCTGCAGTTTTTCTTCACTCCAAGATTCCGGGATGTTTACATCCATTTCTACTAAATATAACATAGCTATTTTCTTTTGTATTTTTCAATTTGATTCATGTCCAGCTCAATTCCCAAACCGGGACCTTGCGGAATTTCCATTCCGTTGTCTTTGTAGACAATACGTTTTTTTACAATATCATCCGTTAAAAGCAAAGGCCCGAAAAGTTCTGTTCCCCAATCTAAATTTGGAAGCGTTGCAAAAAGATGGGCTGAAGCCAAAGTTCCGATAGTTCCTTCCAGCATCGTGCCGCCATAAAGTGAGATGCCAGCACCTTGTGCAATTGCTGCTTGGCGGTGAATATTAGTCAAGCCTCCTGATTTTGAGATTTTTAAGGCAAATACGCTGGCCGCATAAATTTTAGCCAATTTAAAAGCGTCCACTACTGTTCCTGCTGCTTCATCTGCCATAATTGGAACTTCAAAATAGTCTGTTAAACGTGCCAAGCCTTCAAAATTTGTCTTTACAATGGGCTGTTCAATTAAATCAACGCCGTTGTCCTGCAGTTTTTGAATGTATCTTTTAGCCACCGATTCTGACCACGCTTGATTTACATCTACCGTCACTTTTATAGAAGAACCCACGGCAGCTTTAATTGCTGAAACGTGCGCTACGTCTACATCCGGATCTTTAGCTCCAATTTTCAGTTTAAAGGTATTGTGGCGGTTTTCTTTGATTAGTTGGTGCGCTTCGTCAATGTCTTTTTGGGTATCGCCACTTGCTAACGTCCATAAAACGGGCAGCGTATTTTTAATCGTGCCTCCAAATAGAGCAGAAACCGGAACGCCCAATCGTTTTCCCTGCGCGTCTAACAAGGCAGTTTCAATTCCTGATTTGGCAAAATTATTTCCCGACACATTTTTATCCAGCATTTTCATTAATGCGTTGATTTGTGTGGCAGGCTTTCCGACTAAAAGCGGGGTAAAATAAGTATCAATGTTAAGTTTGATTCCTTCTGGAGATTCATCGGCATAGCTAATTCCTCCAATCGTTGTGGATTCCCCAATTCCTTCAATGCCGTCGCTACAAAATAGACGAATAATGACCATGGCCTGGCTTCTCATTACGGCCATAGAAAGATGGTGCGGACGGATTGTTGGCAAATCAACAATTGTGGTCTCAATTTTTTCAATAAGTGGATACTCCATTTTAATAGCTGTAAATGTTAATTTATCAAAAGTGAGTGATCTCGAAAACGATTGAGTGACCGCTCACTTATTTGAGTTTTACAAATTTAGAACTAAATAAAAAGTCTATTATAGGACTATTGAATTAAAAATGAGACAAATCAAGCCACAGGAAAACCGAGAATCCAGCAAAAAATTAGTGAATTTTGACCCCAATTTTTTCACGGAAGGCCTTTGGCGTCAATCCCGTTCTTTTTTTAAAAAGCCGCGTGAAGTACCCCGGATCTTCAAAACTTAAATTATAAGAGATCTCCGTAATAGAATTTTCAGGATTGGTTAATGCCAATTGTGCTTCGGTAATGAAAAAATCAATGATGATGTCTTTGGGCGATTTTGCCGCTATAGAGTGGCAGATACGATTTAAATGACCAGCAGAAATACCTAATTCATGGGCATATTTTTCAACGGTTTTTTTAAAGGAATAAGAAACCTTGATTAATTGCTGAAAACGCCTGAAGTAAATTTTTCCAGAATTATCTGGAGAAGTAATGATTTTTCTTGATTCAGAAGGAAGTCGATACAGCTGGACTATGATCTGCCCGACCAAATTTTGAAGCATTAAAAGTTTACCCGGAAGATTGTTCAAGTATTCTTCCACGCATTTTTGCATCGTTTGATATACTTCTTTTAATATTTCGTCTTGAAGATTGACCGTAGTAATATGGATGGCATCCATTTCGAAGATAACTTCGGCTTCCCGGAACAGCATATTTTCAAGTACTTTGTCTGACAAGGTTATGATCCAACCTTTCATATCGGTTTGGTGCATGAATCCGTGTTCGGTATTTTTTGGCACCGTAATAAAGCATGGTCCTGAAATTGAATATTGCATTTCATTGAAAATGAGCTCGGTAGTTCCGTTCTCAATAATGAAAATTTGAAAAAGATTGTTGTGGATATGAGGTTTTACTTCCCCATCAAATTGTTTTCCAATTACACCAAACGGAGAAATATTAATTAGGCCTTTGACAAACTCGATGGAGTCGTTTCCGTAAAGACCTTCAAAATATAGTTTTTTCAGCACGTTTGATCAATAAGAGGTTGCAGAAACAAATTTAATGAAATTTATGCTAAATATCTCCATTTAGATGCTGTCGTATATTTTACAAAGCGGTTTGTAACAGTGAAACCTGTTGCTTACGCGTAGAGCTTTATTATTGATTTGGTTACTATTATTATGGTAGCAATTTTAAGGAAAAAGAAAAACCTCTTAAATTTTTATAATTTAAGAGGTTTAAGCTGCCAACGAAAGCTCTCTGAATAGCCCTGGGTAGAATTAAGTCTATCAAAATATGTTTTTTAAAAAAGACATATGAACTTTTAAAAAAATAGCGTAACTTCTATACTGTTACATATTCTGTATATACTTATAGCAATACAGAATTCTTGTAAAAATGCGCTCCATTTCAGGAGCGCATTTTGATTTTTAACTGTTATTTTGCGACCAGTTTTCCAGTCTGTACTTTACCGCTGTCGCTAAGTAGCTTATAATAATATACCCCAGAAGGAAGGCTTGTGCTTATTGTATTTGTAGTATCTGTCAATTTTTTTTGCAATACAATAGATCCAACAGAATTATATACGGCAAGCTCACTACTGTTATCTTGGAAGCCATTGTCAACACCTACCGTAAAGCTGGAGCTGAACGGGTTGGGATAAAATTTTGCTACAGGCAATACATAATCTTTTATCCCCAAGGCCTCACAGCCTGGCGTCATGGTAGCACTGATTGTAAACGTACTGATAGCTCCAGTGGTGCTTAGTACCCTTCCTTCGATGGCTACTCCCGTATTCAAGATTACTGCGCCATTATTTCCAATGACGGTCCCTTTAAAAACAGAATTGTAATTTAAGTTTGTGGCACCATCTACTTTCCAAAAGATATTTTTTGCCTGTGCTCCGTTGATAAGTTCGACCGTAGCAGAAGTGCTGGTAGAAAGCGCTCCGTTAATCTTCACTACAAAAATGGCATTTGGATTTCCTTGCGCATTGAAAGTTACTTTTCCTGTCAAGACTGTTGCGGCATCTAAAGTATAGGTATGTGGTGTCAGTACCAGGTCATTTCCAAAATCTGCGGGAAACAATAGCGGTATGTCTGACGTAAGCGTATTCAAATAAGCATACACCACATTCAAGTCATCACTGCACTGTGCGGTTGAAACGTCAGGAGTAGGATGGATAGTTCCAGTAACGTTCATTGCTTGGAAGCCAGTTGCTAATCCTACATTTGTTCCCACATCTCCAGTAATATAAGTGACTCCTGTATTGGTTACGCCACCATTTCCAGAGAAAATGGTATAACAGGCCACCGTTCCTAAACTTGGTGCCAGAGGGCCAGTTAACACAGCGCTTCCGCATCCAGAAGGTTTTCTTGACACGGTACCAGAAATGGTAATTGCTCCGGTAGTTGATAAAACACGGCCTTCTAATTGTACGCCTGTATTGAAAACTATTGCAGCATTATTTGCTATAACAGTTCCTTTAAATAATGTGTTTGTGGCAAGATTTACCAGTCCCTCTATTTCCAGAATACGTTGCATGCTTGGGCGCCATTTGCCAAAATTATCTGTGATCCAGAGGTTGAAGAAAAAGCCCCTTCAATCTGAATAATAAATATGGCATTGCCGTTTCCTTGCGCGTCTAATGTCAGAGTGTTATCCAACGTAGCAGTCTGTGCCACTGAATAAATTCCAGGTGTCCATACGGCGCCATTTCCTAATAAAGGTGCTGGAAAGTAAGTCGGTATGGCGGCATCTAAAAAATTATAAGCAATTGTAAGGTCGGCTACTGCAGCTGCTGTAGTGCTGGTTGCGCCCTGCATCAATCCATCTACATTTCCAAAATTGGTAATTGGCCCATTGTTAGTGCCGACATTTCCGGTAAGCTGTGATAATCCTGTGTTTGTTACCGCGCCGTCTGTTGAAAATAGAACAAAATCTGCAACAGTGCCTAAAGGAGGAGCTTGAGCTGCAGTAAGTATTGGAAAAAAAGATAGGGCAATTGCAATTGCTGTCTGTAAAATTTTATTCATTATTTGAGGTTTACTTGCGAATTAATTATCGCTTTCAGGTCAAATGTACCTTGCCATTTGGGTTATGTTTTTTTATTTAACGTTTCGTAAAAGAAGTTTTTTGTAATTTAAAATATAAATTATTTATATTTTATTATTATTGTTAAAAAAATGATTTTGCAATTTTATTTTACAATATGTTTAAGGAATAAGGTTTGTTGCTTTCTTAGTTTTAAAACATTTATTAAAATGTTATTTTATAATGGCTGTCTTTCTTGATAGATTCAGGTTGGAAGTAAAACTCTTGTCTTTGTTTAAATATTGAATATAAAACAGCAAGGGTCAGTAAATATCTGCTCTTTTTGATGTGTAAAATGGAATGCCATTGAAGTATCTAAGTTCTATTGCAATAATTCTCAAAATAAATTTTTATTAGAGTAAAATAAAAAAACCTCTTAAATTATAAAATTTAAGAGGTTTATGCTACCAAAGCAGGCTTTGCGTCGGGGTGGCAGGATTCGAACCTGCGGCCTCCTGCTCCCAAAGCAGGCGCGATAACCGGGCTACGCTACACCCCGAAATTGTGAGTGCAAATATACTGCTAAATTTTAATTTTGCAACATAAATATGAAAATAGGATAATATTATTTTTGAATAGTTAAAAGTGATTTAGTTATGGCTGAAAATTTTTAATAAAAACGTATTTTTGCATCTGGAAATACAAACTTAATACACATTATGTCTGATACAATTGAAAAAGTAAAATGTTTGATCATAGGTTCTGGACCAGCCGGATATTCTGCAGCCATTTATGCAGCTCGTGCTGACATGAAGCCTCTTTTATATACAGGTATGGAACCTGGTGGACAATTAACTACCACTACTGAAGTTGATAACTTTCCAGGATATCCAGAAGGAATTGATGGACCAACGATGATGGTCCAGTTGCAGCAGCAAGCAGAACGTTTTGGAACGGAAGTTCGAATCGGTATGGCAACTTCTGTAGAATTTTCTAAAGAAAAAGGCGGCATCCACAAAGTTATCGTTGATGGGAAAAAGCAAATTCATGCTGAAACCGTAATTATCTCGACTGGAGCTACTGCAAAGTATTTAGGCTTACCAAGTGAGCAAAAATTACGCGGGGGCGGTGTTTCTGCCTGCGCGGTGTGTGATGGTTTTTTCTATAAAAATCAAGATGTGGCCATTGTTGGAGCGGGAGATACTGCGGCTGAAGAAGCCACTTATCTAGCCAATATTTGCAAAAGCGTAACCATGCTTGTTCGTAAAGATGCGATGAGAGCTTCAAAAGCAATGCAGCACCGTGTTGAAAACACACCAAATTTAAAAGTGATCTACAATACCGAAGTGGATGAGGTTTTAGGAGACCAAGTTGTGGAAGGCCTGAGAATGGTAAATAATGTTACGGGGGAAAAAGCTGAAATTGCAATTACAGGATTGTTTATTGCGATTGGCCACAAACCCAATACGGATATTTTCAAAGGCCAATTAGACATGGACGAAACGGGATATTTGATTACGCCAGGAAAATCCACAAAAACCAATCTTCCAGGTGTTTTTGCTGCGGGAGACGTGCAAGATAAAGAATACCGCCAAGCGATTACTGCGGCAGGAACGGGATGTATGGCCGCTCTTGACGCAGAACGTTATCTAGCAGCTTTAGAATAATTTATTCTTCAGAAATTAAATGATAAAAAAATCCCGAATGCGAATTCGGGATTTTTTTTTGTTTTTATTTTGTTGGCTTTTTCATGATTACTGCGCTGTCAGTAAATCTTTTGATTTCTATTTTTTGATCTCCAAAAAGCTGTAATTCTGATTTTCCCGAAACGTCTAAAATGGTTTTTTCAGTTACTAAAATACTTCCCGTTGCATAAGCTTCTGTAATGATTTCGGCATTTTTTGCGGATAAGTTTTTTCCAGTAAAATAAGCATTGTTGTCAAGGCGCAATTTTAAATTGACAATGTCGCCTTCAACCACGGCTATTGACTTTTGGTACATGTCAAACTTTAATTCTTCTGATGAGATCAAGGCTTTCATATTTGCATTTTTGCTTAATTCAACCGCTGCATTTTCTGATTTTACATTCAGTTCCACTTTTGATTTGTCATTGGCAAAAATGGTGAAAATCCTTGATTTTACGTTTAAGAATAATTTGGTATAATCGTAAGTTTTAAAAGTAATATTGTCTAATTCGATGTCAGAAAGTGCATTGATAGTGACTTCGTTTTTTGCTGTAATCAATTTTAAATCGCTGGTGTACGTAATTTTTACACTGAGTTTTTTATAGCCCGTAGCGTTTTTTGTAGTTGTAAGGTGGAGCGTTCCTGCGTTGATCGTCGATTCAATGATTTCATGTAGGTTTTCATCTGCTTCAATTTCCAGAGCGTTGTTGTCTCCTTTGATTAAAAAAACTTCAATGTTGTCTTCAACTTCAATGTTCTCGAAGGCTTTGATTTCACGAGGAGCGATCGTTACTGTTTTTGTGCCTTTAATTTTTTCTTTGCTTTGGGCAAAAGAAACGCAGCTGACACAAAGTAGGGCAAATAGTAGTTTTTTTTTCATTATAAATTTGGGTTTTCAAGACAAATATATAGAAACAATGAATAAGTTGTACGTTTATTTATTTGTAAGAAATTGTTTTTTTTCGATGTTTCTTATTTTAAGCATGATGCATTTTTTTGGAGGCAAAGATGCCGAAACTGATTTTTAAAAAAGGCCAGGAAGTTTGAGAAATAACCCTGATGCGGCACTTGTTTGAGCTCTTAAGCCTGTGCTCAACAGGTTTAAAGCGAGTTGCTGCAGCAGGAAAAAGGTTTGAAAAATGTAACTGTGTTTGGTTCAAAAAAAATCCTGATAATTTCTTATCAGGATTTTTAGTTTTAAAGTGATACGCTGCCGCCAGAAGATTCTTCTTTTATCAGGGATTTTGGCGTTTTTTTATAGTTTACTGAACTTCCGCTTGATGCTTTTGCGTTCAAGCTAAGAATTGGGTTTACGTCTGTAGAACTGCCACTTGAAGACTTTGCTGTCACATCGTTTGCAGATAAAGATCCGGCGTCTAAGGTGCTTCCACTAGAAGAATCGGCTGAAAGTTTTAAGGCTTTTCCTGAAACTTGCATGGAGCTTCCGCTTGATGTTTCGGCAACAATATTATCTGCTTCTACACTAATTTCCACGCTGCTTCCAGAACTTGATGTGGTTTTAATGTCTTCAGTTTTTAACGTATTTGAGCTTTTTATACTTGAACCGCTTGAAGCGTAAAGTCCAGAAATTATAGGCATTTTAACTCTTACTGTTGGAGTTGAATTAGCGCTAAAACTATTGTCAGATTCAATAATTAGCATTCCGTTTTCGATTTTTGTGATGATGTGAGAAATGATATTGTCGTCAGCTTCAACAGTAATTGCGGTGCTGTCAGATTGTTCGACAATGACTGTTATTCCTTGATTTACATCTATTTTTTCAAAAGGTGAAGTAACTGTTCTTGATTCGGTTTTTGTGTTTCCACTTCCCGTAATTCCGTTGTCAAAGAATCCATCACTGCGCATTGTGAAGCCACAAGAAGAAAAGAAAAGTGCACAAAAAAAAACAATGAATAATTTCATGAGGTAAATGATAATTCGAATCATAATTAATTAGATTTAATGATTACACCGTTTTTATTTTCTTCTAAACCTTTCGGTTTTTTTGTATTTGTTTGAGGAGTTTCGATCCTCATGCCATCGTTGTTAATGGTTATCGTGGTAGTCGAAGTGCTGTCAGAGGTGGTTGTGTTTTTATCTGAATCATATTCTAACCTAATTTCTTCTCCATTTTCATCATAATCTCTGACAGGGCAATTTAAACATTTTAATTCAGATTTTGTTGCTTTGTAAACTAAATTTCTGTTTTCATCGTCTCTGTAATCACTAAATAATGAGAAGTTTGAACCACTGTGGGATGTGAAATTGTCAACAGTTTCATCTGGAGCAAAAACAGTTCCTTCAGGAATATAAAGGTAAATTTTTACTTTTTGATTACGGTATTTATTAACTAATTCGGTTGTGAAAAAGTTGTCTAGAATGATTTTGTTTCCGTTAATTTTAAAATTATAATTGATTCTTTCAGCTCTCTTTTTTGCTTCTAAAGATGATTTTCCTTCTGCTTTTTTCTCAATTTGAAGATAAGGCTGTTTTTGATCTGTGCTTAAAAGGTTTATTTCAATATTATTTGAAAGGATAATATCTTTTCCGATGCTGTCTTGTGTGAATACAAATTCTCTTGTGTCATCAATTGATTTTGAATGAAAATCATTGTATCTAAATTTAACGAACAAGGTGTCTGATGCATTTAAGGCAATGTTTTCTTTGATCACTACTTTGTTATCAAAAGAAAATTGTGTCGCTTGTTTGATTCCCATTGCAATTAAAAATCCAACAGAAATTATCCAAAGTGCTAATAATGTATATTTTGCGGTATTTCCGATCGATTTCATATTGGTAACCAATAATTTCAAACCTAAGATCAACAAGAAGAAAAACGGAATTCCAACAGCTCCCAACGTTAAGATACCGATTATCCAAAGTGGTACTTCAGTAAAATTCTCAACATATCCGGTCCACGGAAATTCTCCTAAAGTCAAGGAACCTGCCGTGATGGCGAACAATAATAAGGATACTAGAGTAGAAGCGGCCGTTACTACCAAAAAGGCACCGATTACTTTTCCGATGATTGAAAATATTTTCAGAATTACATTGCTTAAGCCATTTCCGATTCTTTCTCCAGCATTTTGAACTTGATTTCCGAATTTATCATAATCTACATTTTTGATTTTTTCAGAAAGGGTGTCAAATTCTTCACGAACTTTTTTTTCAATGTTTGAAATGGTTACCGGTTCGCCTGTCATTTCAAGTTTCTCAGTAGTTGTCACGGCTGGAGGCATTAAAATCCACAGCACGATATAAATTAAAAGTCCGGTTCCGAATCCGAAGAATAAAATAACCATCAAGATTCTTAGCCACAAAGCATCAATGCCTAAATAATGGCCGAATCCAGATAAAACACCGCCAACCATTCCGTTGTCTTTGTCACGGTACAGTTTTTTAGATTTTCTTGTGCAAGAGCTGTAGCTGTAAGTCGTTTCTGGAGCGCCTTCGTCATCAATTCGATAATCTTCTGGTTGTCCCATTACCACGATCACTTCTTCCACATCTTTGAGTCCAACAACCTGCTTGTCGCCGCGATTTTTTTCTGTAAGCAATTCAGCCACACGCATTTCGATGTCTTTCATTATCTCTTCTTTTCCTGTTGAATTTGATAATGAGCGCTTTACGGCTTCAAAATAGCGGTTTAATTTTTGGTACGCGTCTTCATCGATGTGGAAAAACATACCTCCTAAGTTAATATTTACTGTTTTGTTCATGATGGTTTAGTTTTCGCTGGTTATAATGTTTACGGCATCTGACAATTCTGTCCAGGTACCATTTAATTCTTTTAAAAATTGTTTTCCTAATTCTGTCAGGCCATAATATTTTCTTGGCGGTCCAGAAGTTGATTCTTCCCAACGATAGTTGAGTAATCCGTCGTTTTTTAATCTTGTCAATAAAGGATAAACGGTACCTTCCACAACAAGTAATTTTGCGCTTTTTAAAGTTTCAAGTATTTCTGAAGTATAAGCGTCTTTTTCCTTTAAGACTGAAAGAATGCAGAACTCCAATACACCTTTACGCATCTGGGCTTTAGTGTTTTCAATGTTCATAATGTGCTTTTAGATTGTTAATTAAACTGTTCATTTTTTGATTGATGATTGATGATGATGATTCGATTTTTGATGATAATTTTTTTGACGATTACTCTGCTTGAATTTGTGGTTCTTGATTGGCGGTATGGTTTGGTTCTGTGGTGCTGATAAAATTGATGGTGAGTGGCAATTTGTAGTATTCTCCGTTTGCTGCTTTTATAGAGGCATAAATGACTAAGAAAAATTCGGCCATTTTTAAGACACAAAATAAAAAGACTGCCATAATTGCAACAAACACGATTCCAGTGATATTTTCAAGGTTGAAGTTTTCTAGTTGAAAATTATCTTCGTTAAAATACATTCGCGACGGAATATTTTTAAAAAGCGTAAAAATAAAAATCGGAATGGCGATTAGTGCTAAAAGCAAACTGTAAAGCAAAATGCTCAATTGGAAATTTAAAGCCTGCTTTCCGTGGTGGTCCACAAATTTTGAATTGCTTTTTCTGGCTCCCCAAATTATTGCGGGCAAAATAAAATTTCCGAACGGAATAAAATACTGCGTAAATACGCTCAAATGTAATAGTGCTCCTGTTGATTTTTCGTTTGATGTTTCCATGATTAAAAGTATATAATAATATCCTATGCAAATATATGGCTAAAAGACAGTATCTTGTTTTACACAGTACTTATATTTAACAATAAATTAACAAATGTAAATTTGTTTAATTTGTTGTAATGACTTGTTTGTTAATGTTTAGTGGTTTTTTTGGAGATTTTGTTTTTGAAATAAATCTTTGTAAAATTTAATTTTTTAATCTTTAAATCAATTTTTCTATATTTATGAAAAATAAAAAAGATGAAATTCACTGCTGGAAACCTAAATAAATTTCTTTTTTTCAAATTGCCATCTGCATTTATAAGCGGTGTGCGTGTAAAGGAAATGAGTGAAACACGATGCGTGGTTGCTGTCAAACACCGCTGGATGAACCAAAATCCGTTTAATTCCATGTATTTCGCCGTGCAAGCCATGGCCGCTGAATTGACAACCGGCGCTTTAGTGATGTATCATATAAAGGAAAGTGGCCACAAAATCTCAATGCTGGTCGCCAATAACAAAGGGAACTTTACCAAAAAAGCAACAGGAAGAATCACTTTTACTTGCAACGACGGACATCTGATTCAAGATGCTGTCAAAAAAACAATCGAAACAGGCGAGGGGCAAACTTTCTGGATGAAATCCATTGGTGTCAATGAAAAAGGAGAACAAGTTTCAGAAATGGATTTTGAATGGAGCGTTCGTGTGAAATAATTATGAAGTACATATTCACAACTTAGTAACTTATAACTCCTAATTCTTAAACCTACCTTAATTAACATTTATTATCACACAAGTAGTTGTAAATTTGAGATAAAGATAAAAATATACGCTATGAAAATTTTGATTACAGGAGCAACTGGTTTGGTTGGAACAGAATTAGTTTCCCTGTTATTGCAAAATGGAATGTCAATCCATTATCTCACCACTTCAAAAAAAGACATTAAAGACGAGCAAAATTACCAAGGTTTTTATTGGAATCCGCAACAGGGAATCATCGATGAAAAAGCAATTGTTGGTGTGGATGCGATCATTCATCTTGCAGGAGCATCCATCTCAAAACGTTGGACCTCAAAATACAAGCAAGAAATTATTGAAAGCAGGATGTTAAGTACAAATTTACTTTATCGTACTTTAAAATCACATCCCAATCAAGTCAAACAAATTGTTTCGGCATCTGCCATCGGAATTTATCCCGACAGTAAATCCACAATTTATACAGAAGAAAACAAATCGGTCGACAATTCATTTCTCGGCCAAGTGGTTGTTAAATGGGAACAGGCCGTTGATAATTTTAAAAGATTAAATATAAAAGTCTGCAAAATCAGAACCGGACTTGTGTTTTCAAAAAAAGGGGGCATGCTTAAAGAAGTAATGAAGCCCATAAAACTAGGCGTAGCTTCACCTTATGGCGACGGTAAACAATGGCAATCTTGGATCCATATTGATGATTTGGCACATCTGTACCAATTTGCCGTACAGCATCAGTGGGAAGGAATTTATAATGCCACAGCACCAAATCCTGTGGATAATGAAGAGCTTGTGAAATCGGTTGCCAAAGTTTTAGACAAGCCTTATTTTTTTCCAAATGTTCCCACATTTATTCTCAAATTAGCGCTCGGCGAAATGCACATCTTATTGGTGTCCAGTCAAAACGTATCTTCTCAAAAAGCACAAGACAACGGATTCGTCTTCAAATACAGAACATTAGATAAAGCGCTCCAAAACCTGCTAGACTAAAAATAGAAAAAGCTCTATTTGAAGGAATAGAGCTTTTTCTGGGGGTGAATTAATAATTATTTCTTTGCAGTAACGATAACCTTCAATTCAATTTCGTCATTGACAAATTTGTCGCCCAAGTTATCAAAAACTGATTTTGAAGCATAATTAACATTCCAAAGTGTTCTGTTGATAGAAAAGATCTCACTTTCTAAAGTCATCATATCTCCGTCAATAGCTACTTTTGCAGGAAATTTTACATTTTTCGTAATACCTTTTAAAGTCAAGTTACCTTCCACGGTCGTCATGCCGTTTTCTGATTTAGCACTTGTAATTTCAAAACTTCCAGCAGGAAATTTTTTCACATTAAAAAAGTGATCCATGTCTGCTTCTTTAGCATCAGGCGCGGTTCCTTTTAAATGCGCTTCTAAATTTGATTTTTCATCTCCAGTCAAATCAGTCACCACAATGGTGTTCATGTCAATATTGAATTTTCCAGAATCAAGAACACTGTCTTTCAAAAAAACAGCCCCATCAGCAAGCATTATAGTTCCTGTATGTTTTCCTGTTGGTTTTGATCCCGTCCATTCTATTTTAGACGCTTGTGCATCCACAATATATTGAGTCGCTTCTCCTGAAACATCTTTCACTGTACCAGCTTCCGTGGTTTCAGCTTCCGTAGTTTTGTCGTTTTTACAAGAGACAGTCAAAGTTAATACGCTTAAAATCAATAGAGATGCAATACGATTTTTCATAAAAAATTAAATTTAGTTGGCGCAAACATATCAAAATATTTCTTTTAAAGCTCTTAAAATTATATTAAAAACGCATTTTTTTGAACTCAAACTCGCAACTAATTTTAAATTTAGTCCCGCCTTATTCCAGAGATTCGCCAAAAAAGGCGAATGCTCTTCCCTGCAGTCGGGGTTAGCCCAAGCGCCATTTCCATTTTTAATCTTTGACAAGATTGCCGATTCACCGCATCTTTAAAATAAATCTGTGACAATATGACATTTTTTCACAATTGGCAGTACTTTTGCAATCCCACGAAAAGCAGATTATGAAATTTAAAGACATATTTAAAAATAAGAACACTATGAATGCTGAAAACCAAGAAAAGGAGCAAGAAATCGACGAAACAACTTTAGATGCCAATCAAGTTGACGAACAGGTAATTGTTGAAGAACTTAGCATTGAAGAGCAATTGACACAAGATTTAGCATCTGAAAAAGACAAACACTTGCGTCTTTTTGCTGAATTTGAAAACTATAAAAGAAGAACTTCTAAAGAAAGAATGGAGCTTTTCAAAACCGCAAACCAAGAAGTTTTGTTAGCATTGTTGCCTATTCTTGACGATTTTGACAGAGCAATGATCGAAATCTCAAAATCAGAAGACGAGGCTATGGCTAAAGGTGTAAATTTAATTCATGAAAAATTAAAGAACACCTTGGTTTCAAAAGGTCTTGAAGAAGTAGAAGTAAGAGCTGGAGACGCTTTCAACGCAGATTTTGCAGAAGCAATCACGCAAATTCCAGCACCATCTGACAAGCTGAAAGGAAAAATCGTAGACGTTCTTGAAAAAGGATACAAATTAGGAGACAAAATCATCCGTTTTCCAAAAGTTGTAATCGGACAATAATTTTTGTTTCGTTGGGATAATCCATTTTGTCCCCACATAATAATATAGGAATATGAAAAAAGATTTTTACGAAATATTAGGCATTTCGAAATCTGCAGACGCTGCTGAAATCAAAAAGGCATACAGAAAAAAAGCCATTGAATTTCACCCTGACAAAAACCCAGGGAATAAAGAAGCAGAAGAAAACTTTAAAAAAGCAGCCGAAGCTTATGAAATTTTAAGCGACCCGCAAAAGAAAGCGAAATACGACCAATATGGCCATCAAGCTTTTGACGGAGGCGGTGGCGGAGGCGGTTTCCATGGAGGCGGTATGAATATGGACGACATTTTCAGCCAATTCGGGGACATCTTCGGTGGCGGTTTTGGCGGTGGATTCGGCGGACAAAGCAGTGGGCCTCGCAGGGCAAAAGGAAGCAATCTTCGTATCAAAGTGCAATTGACTTTAGAAGAAATTGCCAATGGCGTGGAGAAAAAAGTAAAAGTAAAAAGAAAAGTTCAGGCAAAAGGCGTTACCTATAAAACCTGTACGACCTGTAACGGGCAAGGCCAAGTAATGCGTGTGACAAACACCATTTTAGGCAGAATGCAGTCGGCTTCAACGTGTCCGTCTTGTGGCGGTTCTGGCCAAATTCTAGACGGAAAGCCAAGCAATGCTGACGCACACGGAATGGTTGTAGAAGACGATACCGTTTCAATAAAAATTCCTGCAGGTGTAACTGACGGAATGCAATTGAAAGTGGGAAACAAAGGAAACGATGCGCCAGGAAACAACAGTATTCCGGGAGATTTAATCGTTGCCATTGAAGAAATTGAGCACGAATTTTTGAAACGTGAAGGTGAAAATCTTCATTTGGATCTGTATATCAGTTATCCGGAAGCCGTTTTAGGTATTTCAAAAGATATTGAAGCCATAAACGGAAAAGTGAGAATTAAATTAGAAGAAGGAATCCAGTCAGGTAAAATTCTTCGCTTAAAAGGAAAAGGAATTCCAAGTATTAATGGTTATGGAAACGGCGATTTGCTGGTTCATGTAAACGTTTGGACTCCAAAAAACTTAAATAAAGAACAAAAACAATTCTTCGAAAAATCACTTTCTGAAGAAAATTTTATCCCAAAGCCAGAAAAAAGCGAAAAATCTTTTTTTGAAAAAGTTAAGGATATGTTTTCGTAGTGTTTTAAATTTTTTATATATTTGAGGATTACTAGTTCGCTAGTAATTTTCTTTTTCATAGCAATTTTTCCCATCCTTGTGCAAATGAGGGTGGGTTTTTTTTTGAAATGAAGTTAAATTTCATTTCCAATTTACTTACTTTTACCAACTCGAGGCTACAATAGCCAAATTGATGAAATAAATCAAAAAGCATAATGGATAACATACTTGAAGTTAAAAATGTAGTCAAACAATATGGCGATTATACTGCTTTAAACAATGTTTCACTGCAGGTTCCAAAAGGAAGCATTTACGGCCTTTTAGGTCCAAATGGTGCGGGGAAAACCTCATTGATCAGAATCATCAATCAAATCACGATGCCAGACAAAGGCGAAGTCTTGCTTGACGGACAAAAATTAAACTTAGACCACGTAAAAGATATCGGCTATATGCCTGAAGAAAGAGGCTTGTACAAATCGATGAAAGTCGGTGAGCAGGCGCTTTATTTGGCGCAATTAAAAGGACTTTCAAAAGCCGAAGCCAAAAAGCAGTTGGATTATTGGTTTGACCGCTTGGAAATCCAAGGGTGGTGGAACAAGAAAATCCAAGAACTTTCCAAAGGTATGGCGCAGAAGATCCAGTTTGTGGTCACTATTTTGCACAAGCCAAAACTGCTGATTTTTGACGAGCCTTTCAGCGGATTCGATCCGGTAAATGCCAATTTAATCAAAGACGAAATTTTGGAATTAAAAAAACAAGGTGCCACAATTATTTTCTCGACGCACCGAATGGAAAGCGTGGAAGAACTTTGCGACGATATCGCCTTGATCCACAAATCAAACAAATTGATCGAAGGGAAATTAATTGATGTTAAAAAACAATACCGTTCCAATACCTTCGAAATCGGAATTATGACTTCAAACGTGGAAGGACTGATGTATCAATTGACGCAAAAATTCACGGTAGGCCAAGCTAATTTCAAGTCTTTAAATGATGATTTAAAGTTGGAAATCCAAATCGGGAATTCAAGTCCAAACGAACTTTTAAATTTATTGGCACAAAACGGACAGGTGACCCATTTCGTAGAAAAAATTCCAAGCGTGAATGATATTTTTATCCAAACTGTTTCAAAATAGATTTCAATCTAATTCGAAAAATCTAAAAATCTAACAGTCTAAAAAATTCAAAGAAATGAGCATATTAGCATTAATCATAAAAAGAGAATTCATTGCCAAAGTCCGCAATAAATCATTCATTGTCATGACTTTTTTGAGTCCGTTATTGATGGTTGCTTTGGCGGCCTTCGTCGGATATTTGAGTACGATGAAATCAGACGCCAAAGAAATCGTTATCCACGATGCATCCGGACTTTTTGTAAAGGATTTCAAGAATTCTGAAGAATACAGTTACCTTGATAGAACTACAGAAAGTTTGGCGTCCTTAAAAGACAGCATCAATGCAGAAAAGTTTGAAGCGTTGTTGGTGATCCCAAAAGAGTTGGACAACAAAAAACTGGCCAGTGAAATAAAATACATTTCAAATGAAAGTCCTGATCCCGATTTTGTTAGCGATTTGGAATCTACAATAGCAAAACGCCTCACGAAATCAAATCTTGAAATTGCAAACCTCGATACCTTGGCCATTAAAAATGCGCAAGCCATCGTCAAAGTGTCGCTTTCAAAAGCGTCTGGAGAAGAAAATGTAAAAGGTTTAAATTATATCAAAGTCTTTATTGGCGCAGGTTTTGGATATTTAATTATGATGTTTATCATCATTTATGGCAATATGGTCATGCGAAGCGTTATCGAGGAAAAGACAAACAGAATCATTGAAATTATCATTTCTTCCGTAAAGCCGTTCCAATTAATGATGGGAAAAATCATCGGAACTTCCCTTGCTGGAGTTTTACAATTTGTGATTTGGGCCATTGTAGGAGGAATTCTATTAACCGTTGCGTCTATGTTTTTAGGAATCAACATAACGCCACCAGCAGCGGGAATGGCAACTACAGCAGCCGAAGGCTCGCTTGGAAATTTACAGCTTTATGCTAACGAATTCTTCAAATTACCGTTGCTGACACTGGTCATTTCGTTCCTCGTTTATTTCATCGGCGGTTACTTTTTGTACAGTTCAATTTACGCGGCAATCGGTGCGGCAGTGGATAATGAAACCGATTCGCAACAATTTTTATTGCCAATTATTTTGCCCTTAATGTTAGCAGTTTATGTTGGTTTTTTCAGCGTTTTAAACGACCCACACGGTACCGTTGCCACCACATTTTCAATGATTCCGTTGACATCGCCAATTGTGATGCTGATGCGAATTCCATTTGGTGTGCCGTGGTGGCAGATATTGATTTCATTGGTAATTTTGTTCGGAACCTTCTTTTTAGTAGTTTGGTTTGCTTCAAAAATTTATCGAATCGGGATCTTAATGTACGGCAAAAAACCAACATGGAAAGAATTATACAAATGGCTTAAATATTAATTTTCAGAAGCGAATCGTTAGGGATTTTTCAGCAATCGTATTTCCCGCTTTTTGCAGTAGTTTTTCTCCGAAAACGGAAGAAAAAGCTACTGCTGCCAATCGGGGCTAGTTGAGAAACTTTCCGCTTTTTTGTAAACTTTTGGACCAATAGTTGTCAATAAACGTTGTCTAAAATCGTTCAGGCTTAGAAAAAAGTTAATCAAATTTCTATCGATTTTAAGTAACTTTGAGAAGTTTAAACCCAAAACCTTAAACCCAAAAGAGAATGCCCAAAATATTAATCATAGAAGATGAAGCAGCCATCAGGAGAGTTTTGACAAAAATCCTTTCTGAAGAAAACGATACATATAAAGTAGAAGAAGCAGAAGACGGTCAGCAAGGTTTTGATAAAATCAAAAACGATGATTACGACTTGGTGCTTTGCGACATAAAAATGCCTAAAATGGACGGCGTAGAAGTGCTCGAAGCCGTTAAAAAGATAAAGCCAGAAATCCCCATGGTGATGATTTCAGGCCACGGAGATATAGAAACGGCCATCTACACGATGCGCCTGGGTGCCTTTGATTACATCTCGAAACCGCCTGATTTGAACCGGCTTTTAAATACGGTCAGAAATGCCTTGGACAAAAAGCAATTGGTCGTTGAGAATAAAATTTTAAAGAAAAAAGTCAGCAAAAACTATGAAATGATTGGTCAAAGCGATGCGATAAACCACATCAAGGAAATCATTGAAAAAGTGGCGCAGACGGATGCACGAGTGTTGATCACGGGTCCAAACGGAACCGGAAAAGAATTGGTGGCACACCAATTGCACGAAAAAAGCGATCGTTCAAACGCACCTTTAATTGAAGTGAATTGCGCAGCAATACCGTCAGAACTGATTGAAAGCGAATTGTTTGGCCACGTGAAAGGAGCCTTTACTTCGGCAGTGAAAGACAGAGCTGGAAAATTTGAAGCGGCTGACGGGGGAACGATTTTCTTAGACGAAATTGGCGATATGAGTTTATCGGCTCAAGCTAAAGTTTTAAGAGCTTTGCAAGAAAGTATGATTACCAGAGTTGGTGCGGACAAAGACATAAAAGTCAATGTTCGCGTTGTTGCGGCAACCAACAAAGATTTAAAAAAAGAAATCGAGGAGGGACGTTTCAGAGAAGATTTGTACCACAGATTGGCGGTAATTTTGATAAAAGTTCCAGCGTTGAATGACAGACGAGATGATATTCCGTTGTTGATCAATCATTTCACAGATAAAATTGCAACAGAACAAGGAAATACGCAAAAGAAATTTTCTGACGATGCCATCGATTTGCTAAAAGAATATGATTGGACCGGAAATATCCGTGAATTGAGAAACGTAATCGAAAGACTGATAATTCTTGGCGGAAGCGAGATATCTGAAACGGATGTGAAGCTTTTTGCTAGTAAATAAATAGAGCCAATAGAAAGTAGCCAAAAGGCAAAAGTGAGAGAACTGTTGGCTAATGGCTATTGCCTAATTAACTAAAAATATGAAACTAAGAAAAATAAACGAAAACCTTCAAAGAGCTTTAGTTGAAAATGGCTTGACCGAAGCAAATGAAATGCAACAAGACACGTTTTCAACCATTAAAAGTGGCCAAGATTGCGTAATTATTGCTCCTGCAAAATCAGGTAAAACGACGACTTTGGTCATCAATGTGATCCAAAGATTAGAGAAAGAATTTGAGGAATCGCCGAGAGCTTTGATTATTGTTCCAAACAAAGAGAAGCTGATTGAAATGAAAATTCTCTTTGAAAAATTCGGAAATTATACTGATTTGAGAGTTTATGGCGTTCATGATAAAGGCGATATTGACTTTGATAAAAACCATATTTCTTTAGGAATTGATGTCCTCATAGGAACCCCAAACCGAATCAGTGAAATGTTTGCTTCGGCAGGTTTCGACGTGAATCAGCTGAAAATGTACATTATTGAAGATGCGGATGAACTTTTGCGCCTTCGTTTTGATACCAAATTGGCGAGAATGTCAGAAGCGATGGGGAAGACGCAACGCATTTTATTCACTGAAAACGTGACTGAAAGAATTGACAGTTTTGCAGATAGAATTATGATTGAGCCTGTTTTCTTTGAAATGGATGATCAAGATTTTGAGGAGGAAGAAGAAGAAAAGGAGCAAGATTAATTGTTATAATCAATTTAGGTAATAAAATAATTGAGCTTAAAAATAAACTAAAAATAAAATTACAATGGGATTAATGAAAGTGTTTTCGGGAAGTGAAGTTTTGGCAACCGCTTTGAAAACAAAATTAGAAGAAGTTAATATTGAAGTGATTATGAAAAATAATAACCAGTCAAATATTGTTTTGGGCATGGCTTCCAGTTTGGCAGTGGAACTTTTTATCGACGAGTCAAAATACGGCAAAGCAGATCCGGTGATTACTGATTTTAAAATTAGCGTACAATAAATCAGTAATGAAAACTTCAATAGAAACAGAGCGTTTATTGATGAGAGAACTGCTTCCGACTGATGATGCCGGAATGTTTGAGCTGGATTCAAATCCCGAAGTACATGTATATTTGGGTAAAACACCTGTGAAATCTATTGAAGAAAGTCGTGAAGCAATCGCACACATTCGCCAGCAATATCTTGAAAACGGAATCGGCCGTTGGGCTGTGATCCTCAAAGAAACTGGCGAATTCATCGGTTGGTCTGGATTAAAATTAGAAAAAAATGTCAACGGGCACAAAACTTTTTATGATTTGGGCTACCGATTTATCCAGAAACATTGGGGAAAAGGCTATGCGTTTGAATCGGCAAAAGCCTTTGTGGATTTTGGATTTACTGAAATGAAACTTCCGGTAATCAATGCCTACGCAGATTCTGATAATTTAAATTCCAGAAAAATTTTAGAAAAAGTAGGGATGAAATTCGTCAATTCTTTTGAATTGGATGGAACCGAAGAAGTTTGGTATGAACTAAAAAATCCAAAAATTACTCTTTAGGAGTTTCAATTTCTTCAACAGCTATAACTTCGGGCGTGGCAACATATTCGTCTTCTCCCAAAACATATCCCCAAGGTTTTAAGCCTTCCACTCGGTCAAAAACAACCTTGAAGATAGCAATGATCGGAATCGATAAAAACATTCCTTTGATTCCCCAAATCAATTCACCCAACACCAATCCGATTAAAGCGGTTAAAGTGTTGATCTTCACTTTTGAACCGACGATTTTTGGCATAATATAATTGCTGTCAATCAAATGGATGACAAAAATAGTCGCCAGAACAAATAGAACGGTGGTAGAGCCCATTGTTGAAAATGTCAGCAAAACCGTTAACAGTGTAGCCACTAAAATTCCGATGTAAGGAATGATGTTGAAAATCCCGGTAATTAGACCGAGTAAAAAAGCATATTTTATTCCGATGATTTCAAAAGAAACACAAGCCAAAATCGAAACGATGAGCATCTGGAGAAATAATCCGACGATGTATTTTTTGACAATATATTGGATGTTGGAAACCACCTCATAAACCGTTTCTGAATGCTTGTCATTAAAAAGAGAAACCAAGAAATTGAGTAGAATCCTTCGGTGCAAAAGGATGAAAAAAGTATATAAGAAGATAAAAACCAAAAAGAGCATTAAAGACGAAACCGATAGTAAATTTTGTCCTAACAATGATGTACCTTGGCTTACAGCATCGCTTGTTGCTGAATTAATGTAGTTGATTTGTTCCGAATTATTAACGTGAAAAGTGTCTGAAATCCAATCTTGAATTTGCGTGGAGGTTTGCAAAAGCTGTGCCTTGAAGGCAGGGAGGTCGTTGGTCAAATCGCTCAATTGGTTCAACAGCAGGTAAACAATTGCTGAAATCCCTAAAACTAAAGTTGCTAATACGGCAACAGAAGAAAGCGATCTGGAGAATTTGAATTTGCGTTCTAAAACGTTGGCAAACGGCAAAAGCAATAATGCAAACAAAAAGGCGAAAATCAACGGCGCAATCAATGTTTGGCCAATAATTGCCAAATAAAATAGGCAGATTATTGAAATTAGGACATGTGCCAATCGGGTATAGAAGGGAGTAGTTTTTATCATCATTTGGAAATCTCACTCTAAATATAAGGCAAAAATTTTATTTTTAAAGGAGAAAAGCCAAAGCAATGCCTTTTTGAAATTGTCTAATTCTCTAATTCTGCTATCTTTGCACCTTCAAAATTCGAGCAATCGAATCATCTAATAATCCAACAATCAATAATCTAAAATGATTACAGTAAACGATATTTCAGTACAATTTGGCGGTACAACACTTTTCAGCGATGTTTCTTTTGCGATAAATGAAAATGACAAAATTGCCTTGATGGGTAAAAATGGAGCCGGAAAATCAACGCTTCTGAAAATCATCGCGGGACAAAGCAAACCTTCCACCGGAAATATCTCGGCGCCAAAAGATGCTGTAATCGCTTATCTTCCGCAACATTTGCTGACCAAAGATGACGCAACGGTAATGGAAGAAACGTCAAAAGCCTTTGGAGAAATTTTTAAGATGAAAGCCGAAATTGATCATTTAAATGAGCAGTTGACCGTGAGGACTGATTATGAATCCGATGACTACATGAAATTAATCGAGCGGGTTTCTGACTTGAGCGAAAAATTTTATGCCATTGAAGAAGTAAATTACGAAGCGGAAGTGGAGAAGATTTTGGTTGGTTTAGGATTTGAAAGAAAAGATTTTACGCGCCCGACTTCAGAGTTTTCTGGAGGTTGGAGAATGCGAATCGAGCTGGCAAAAATCTTGCTACAGAAGCCCGATTTGATTCTTTTAGATGAGCCGACGAACCACATGGATATTGAATCGATTCAATGGCTGGAGGATTTCTTGATTAATTCGGCAAAAGCTGTTGTGGTCATTTCGCACGATAGGGCGTTTGTCGATAACATCACAAACCGCACGATTGAGGTGACAATGGGAAGAATTTATGACTACAAGGCAAAATATTCTCATTATCTTGAATTAAGAAAAGACCGAAGAATTCACCAGCAGAAAGCATACGACGAACAGCAAAAAATGATTGCTGACAATCAAGCTTTTATTGACCGATTTAAAGGCACTTTCTCGAAAACGGATGCGGTCCAATCGCGTGTAAAAATGCTTGAAAAGCTGACAATCGTTCAGGTGGATGAAGTGGATACTTCGGCATTGAAGCTGAAATTTCCGCCGGCTGCACGTTCCGGAAATTATCCTGTAATCGTGAAAGATTTGCAGAAATCCTATGGCGACCACTTGATTTTCAAAGACGCCAATATTGTCATTGAACGTGGCGATAAAGTGGCTTTTGTAGGGAAAAATGGAGAAGGTAAGTCTACGATGATCAAAGCAATTATGAAAGAAATCGGGATCGACAGCGGGTCTGTGGAAGTAGGCCACAATGCCCAAATTGGATATTTTGCCCAAAACCAAGCTTCCTTATTAGATGAAAATGCTACTATTTTTGAAACCATTGACAATATTGCCGTTGGAGAAGTTAGAACGCAAATCAAGAATATTCTAGGAGCATTTATGTTTCACGGTGATGATACCACAAAAAAGGTAAAAGTGCTTTCTGGAGGAGAAAAGACGCGTTTGGCAATGATCAAATTATTGCTTGAACCTGTGAATTTGTTGATTTTGGATGAGCCTTCGAATCACCTGGACATGAAAACCAAAGACATCATCAAGGATGCGCTTCGTGATTTTGACGGAACTTTAATTTTAGTTTCGCACGACAGGGATTTCTTGGACGGATTGGCTACGAAGGTTTTTGAATTTGGTAACAAGCGCGTCAAAGAACATTTTGAAGACATCAAAGGTTTCTTAGAACATAAAAAAATGGATAGTCTGAGAGAGATTGAAAAGTAATTTTTAGAATCAAATAGTGTATAAATTGCCTACATCAAATCAGGAAAAAATGATTGAAGATGTAGGCAATTTAATTATATAAGTAGAATTACACTTAATTACGATAATTTTTAAAACAGAAAATTATTTTTTTTCTAAGGTTAATCTAAAAATATCTGACTTCAAATCAGCGTTGTCTTTGTCTTCGCAAAGCAAAAATTCGATTTCTTTTGCCGATTCCTTGTAAACCGTGATTCCTTCAAATTTATGCGAATCTGAAATTTTTTTGGTAAAATCAATTTTCATTTTTTCGATGTCTAATCTTCCGATGAAAGTTCCTAAAACGGCTCCGTCTTCATAAGTTGATTTTGTGTCTTCAACTGTCGCCAAGAAATAAATTTTGTTGTCCACACGAACCGCATCGGTGAAAGAGCTTTGTACTTTTTTTATTTTCGGAAGTTTATACGAATTATATAAAACAGAAAATTCTTCGGATAAATTTTTTCCGCCAATCGTGAAAATTCCGTTTTTTGAAGATTTTCCGTTGCCCCGATTGAACAGAAACCAGTTTTCACCAGTGTAAACGGCGCCTTCGATATTAAAATCTTCCGCACTAATTTCTCCAAAACTTTGCATAACTTGATACAAGGCAGAAACGTCAGTTTCAGATACTTTTTGCTTTTGGCTGGAATCAAAATACACCATTTTTTGGCGGTTCTCCGTGGAACCAGAACCAAAAATATAGCAGTCTTCTCCGAAGGAAGTGATGGCTTCAAAATCCGGTTTTATCTTTTTCGGAATGTTTTCTGTTGGAATTTCTGGATTGTTTTCCAAAAGTTTGTGTTGGTCTAATTTTTTGCTTTCGATGTTGTATTCGTATAAAACCGAAGCATTGTCTGAAATGATAAACAGGGAATTGTCTTTGTACACCAAACCCGATGCAGAACCGATTCCGATGATTTGAAATAATATTTCTAAGGTGAATTTTTTCATAAGTGTTGTTTATAGCCCCGATTGTAGCGGAAATCCTTTTTTAAAAAGCGCTATTTTTTGCAAAATAAAAACAGCGACCAGCGGAAGCTGAATTTTCTTTCAGCAAAAAAAGTGGTTTTTAAAAAAGATTACAGCGGAAAGCGGGATGGGCTTCTAATTAAAATAATTGTAATGTAGAGAACGTGTTTTTTGATATAAATATATACATTTATGTAAAATTAAAGCGAAAATAAGATATGGATGCGATAAATACAGACGATTTTAAATTTACAGGCAAAAAGAAATTAAGCCAATTGCCTACCAAAGTTGAATTTAAAGCGACGGAAGACGAGATGAAAAAGCAATTCAAAAAGACCAGAAAAGAACTAAGCGAATTGCAAGACAAAATGTATGCGCATAATAAATACAGCGTTTTGATTTGCCTTCAAGGAATGGACACGAGCGGGAAAGACAGCTTGATTCGCGAGGTTTTCAAGGATTTTAATGCGCGTGGCGTTGTGGTCCATAGTTTTAAAACGCCAAATTCAACGGAGCTGGAGCACGATTATTTGTGGCGCCATTATATTGCGTTGCCTGAAAAAGGGAAATTTGCGGTTTTTAATCGCACGCATTATGAAAATGTTTTGGTCACGCGAGTGCATCCTGAATATATTTTGAATGAAAATATTCCGGGAATTGATTCTGTAGATGATATCCCTAAGCATTTTTGGAAGAAACGGTATGAGCAAATTGTCAATTTTGAAAATCATATTGTTTCCAACGGAACGATAATTTTAAAGTTTTTCTTAAATTTAAGCAAGGAAGAACAGCGCCAAAGATTGCTGAGAAGGTTGGAAAAGCCAAAACACAACTGGAAATTTTCGCCCGGAGATTTGAAAGAAAGAAAACTTTGGGAAAAGTATTTTGACTATTATGGCGAAGCTATCGAGGCGACTTCTTCAGATAACGCGCCTTGGTATGTGGTTCCCGCAGACGACAAAGATCTGGCCCGACACATTGTTTTGCAGACTATTTCTGATGCGCTTTTGAAATATACCGACATTAAATTTCCGGAATTAGAAGATAAGGTAGAAAATAATTTAGATTTTTACAGAAGTGAATTAGAAAATGAGAAATAAAAAAAAGCCTTGGAATCCCAAGGCTTTTTTGTTGTGTTTTTTATTTTTACAAAGTAAATCCGTACGCTAAACGAAGCGAAAGCTGTCCGATTCCTTCGTTGTTTCCTGGACCTTGAAGCGTTGGGAAATCATTATAATATTCGTAACGAAGACTCGCATCAAAATATTTGTTTGCGTAACCAATTCCTGGAGATAAAATTAAGGTAGTGTCGTCATAACCATTAGTTACCGCGAAACCAGCACCCACTTCACCTAAAACATAGAATTGATCTTCCCAAACAAAAGCTTTAAATCCGGCCTTAACGGGAATGAAACCTAAATCTTTGATTCCTTCTTCACCTACAAAAAGGTTGGTAAAACCTGTTGTAAGGGTTAATGATGTTCTTTTTGAAAGGTCATATTGCAATCTTGCATCGGCACCCAAAGCAAAGTCATAAGCGTCTTCAAATACATATCCCGCGTTTACCCCGAATCCCAATCGGAAACCTTGGTCATAGTTTTTTGTATCGCCAATGATACTTTCTTTTTCTTGCGCATTTACGTTTGTTGTAAAAACAGTTAAGGATAGCACGGCAATTGCTGCCATTGATTTTAATCTTTTCATAGTAGAGGTTATTAAATTGTTAGTAGATTAAAATTACCAATAATAACGCCACCCTTCCAAATGTTAAATTTTAAAGTATTGTTAAAAGATTAATTATGGATGAAGTGTTTAGTAATCAGTATTTTAATAAATATTGTGTTTTTAACAAAAAATACGTAATTATCTTTAAAAGTGTGGAAATAGTACACACGGATTGTATCTTTGTCCCAAATTTTCCACAGAATCGTGAACATACAGCAATACACAAAAGAGTTCGGCTATAATTTAAAGTTAGCCTATCCAATTATTTTAGGAATGCTTGGGCATACCTTGATAGGAATCGTAGATAATATAATGGTAGGGAAGCTTGGCGCTACAGAATTGGCTGCCGTTTCGCTTGGCAACAGTTTTATTTTTATAGCCATTTCGCTGGGAATAGGTTTTTCAACAGCCATAACGCCAATTGTCGCGCAATCTGACGCCGCAAAAAATACCGACGATATTCGTTCGGCTTTCCATCACGGATTATTTTTATGCACCATTTTAGGAATTTCCCTGTTTGGGGTAATTGTCTTGGCAAAACCCTTGATGAATTATATGGGACAGCCTGAGGAAGTGATTGTTTTGGCACGACCTTATATTGACTGGGTGGCGTTTTCATTGATTCCGATGGTGGTCTATCAAGGTTACAAACAGTTTGCCGACGGACTTTCGATGACCAAATATTCGATGTATGCCATTATAATGGCCAACGTCGTGCACGTAATCTTGAACTATTTTTTAATTTACGGAATTTGGATTTTTCCAAAAATGGGAATTATCGGAGCTGCTTTGGGAACCGTGATTTCAAGATTTATGATGCTGATTTTCATGCACGTGATCTTGTCAAAAAACAGTAAATTAAAAGCGTATTTCCAGAATTTCAGTTTCCACGATATCAAAAAATCAATGCTGAAAAAAATCGTAGATTTAGGCCTGCCTTCGGCAATGCAGATGTTTTTTGAAGTGGCATTGTTCACGGCAGCCATCTGGCTTTCAGGTTCTTTAGGAAAAACGAGCCAGGCGGCAAATCAAATTGCGCTGAGTTTGGCTTCGGCGACATTTATGTTTGCCATGGGATTGAGCGTTGCTGCGATGATTCGGGTCAGCAACCAAAAAGGATTGTCAGATTTTAAGAAATTGGTTGTCGTGGCAAAATCTATTTTCTTACTGGCGATAATTTTAGAAACCATTTTTGCGATTTTCTTTATTGCCTTCCATCAATTTTTGCCTCATTTCTTCTTAAATATGGACAATACGCTGTTGGCCTTAGACAATGAAGAAGTAATTGCAATTGCAGCAAAACTGCTTTTAGTGGCCGCTATTTTCCAAATTTCTGACGGAATCCAAGTTGTGGTTTTAGGCGCTTTGCGTGGTTTGCAAGATGTAAAAATTCCGATGTACATTACTTTTGCGGCCTATTGGGTTGTTGGTTTTCCGATTTCCTATTATTTAGGAAAATTCACCGAACTGAAAGCCACCGGAATCTGGATCGGCCTTTTGGCAGGTTTGACCGTTGCCGCCATATTTTTGTATATTCGCTTTAATTATTTGACTAAAAAGCTAATCATAAGTTCAGAAAATAAAGAAGAGATTGCAAGTAGCAACTCATAATTCATAACTCATAATTCATAACTTAAATGGAATTACCAAAATTTTTATTAGGAGACAACACTGATTTTCCAGAAGATATTTTTATCATCCACATGGACTATCCACGATTCATAATCAATTTAAAAGACGACGAAGTCGAGTTTTTAGAAGAAGCTGAAGACCTTGACGAAGCAGAACTCAACGAAGTTATGGAAGGTTTGATTGTGGAGGCTAACGAATTTTATGATCGCGAAATAGGAAGGTATGAGGAGTAAATAAGTATTCGAAAAGCAGTTGTCAGTTTTTAATTGGAACAAATCTGTGACTTCTGTATTAAGGCTTAAAATACTTTTCAAGTAAAATAGAAGCGGCGGCAAACGGTGAAATTTCATTGTTTTGCACCGCTTTTTTATTTGTCTCCAATAAACTTTTGATTTCTGGATGATTAAAGAAATTGGTTTTCAACTGTTCATTGATGGTTTCCAAAAGCCAATGTTGGTTTTGGTCTTGGCGCCTTTCGTTGAAATAATTGTTTTCTTTGGTAAGATTTAAATATTCTGAAATCATCTCCCAAACATTCGAAATTCCATCGTGAGTTATCGCGCTTGCCGTCACAACTTTGGGCTGCCAGCCGGAGCTTTTCGCCGGAAATAAATGCAACGCTCGATTGAATTCCACTTTGGCGAAATTCGCTTTTTTGATATTATCTCCGTCAGCTTTGTTGATGACAATGGCATCGGCCATTTCCATAATGCCGCGCTTGATTCCTTGCAATTCATCTCCGGCCCCTGAAATTTTTAGTAACAAAAAGAAATCAACCATACTGTGAACAGCAGTTTCGCTTTGGCCAACGCCAACGGTTTCAATCACAATCGAATCAAAGCCGCAAGCTTCGCATAAGATAATGGTTTCACGCGTTTTTCGGGCAACACCGCCCAACGTTTCGCCTGACGCAGAAGGCCTGATGTAAGCATTTTCATCCTTTACTAATTCTTCCATACGGGTTTTATCGCCTAGAATGCTTCCGTGAGAAATCGTACTGCTTGGATCCACGGCCAAAACGGCTACTTTCTTTCCATTGGAAGTTAAAAACTTTCCAAAAGCTTCAATAAAGGTACTTTTTCCTACACCTGGAACGCCTGTAATTCCTAAGCGAACCGAATTATTGGCATAAGGCAAACAGGCTTGAATGACCTGATTTGCTTTTTCTAAATGCTTTGGATTTGTACTTTCTACCAAAGTAATCGCTCTTGATAACGCAGTTTTGTCTCCTTTCAAAATCCCCGAAATCAATTCTTCAGCAGAAGGTTGGTTTTTTCTGGACTGAATAATTTGCGCAACAGATTCTCTGCCAATACTTTCAGGCTGTTCGATTCCGTCTTTTTCTTTCAAGGCAGATTTATGTGGAGTTGATTTCGACACGTTTAAGATTTTGAAAAGTAAAAGTAGCGAAAAGGCTTTAAGATGCAAAGTGGCTGGGCGCAAATTTGCTAAGTTTTGAAAAGCTGCATAAATAAAATCTCGCAAAGTCGCGTAGCGGCAAAGCTTTCAAATCATAAGCTGTGCGAGCGTGCGCCTTTGCGAGAAATGTTTAAGTTCAATCAAAATCCCAGAACTAAAACCTTGTGCCTAATTAATAAGCTGCCGTAAAACGAACTTGGTGGTGCTTTGGATTTTCAACTTCATCAGCCAAAACTACCGCCACATCTTCACCAGAAAGAATACTTCTTCCTTCTTCATTAAAAACAGGAGATTCAGTTCCTAAACGGTATTTTCCAGTTCTTCCTGTTGTGATTCCTGGGTGCATTTCAATTGCCGGGCTGAAAAAGGCCCAATCCAATTCTTTTTCTTCTTTGATGATGTCTAAGTATTCACGGGCTGCAACAGCTCCCGGTTTGATGTCAGCAGGAAAATCTGGGCCGTCAACCAATTGTTTTCCGTCGATGAAAAGGCTTCCGGCTCCGCCAACAGTGATTAATCTTTTTACGCTAGAAAGTTTTACAGCTTCTTGGATGGCTTTTGCGCCCACCAAGAAATCAGCATAAATATTTGGGTTGGTCCATCCCGGATTGTAGGCGCTCACAACGGCATCCTGACCTTTTAAAACCGAAGCCAGAGCTTCAATATCGTTCACATCAACGGCAACATATTTTAAATTTTCAATGTCAGAATCTTTTTCAGACCTCGAAATTGCGGTTACTTCGTGTTTTCTGTTTGTGAATTCTTGAGTTAGGCTTGTGCCAAGGAAACCAGTGGCCCCGATAATTGCTATTTTCATAATTTGTATGTTTATAAGTAATAAAAAAAGTTATAGTTTAGGGTAAAAAAAGAGCTAGAACTGATCGGAGAATGCAGTCAATGAAATCCCGCTCAATTGTTTGCTGATCTTTTGGTTGATATCTGAGTACAATTCATCCAGTTTTTCATTAATTTCTTTTCCAACGGGGCATTTCGGATTCGGGTCATTTTTAGAGTAGCCCAAGGAAACGGTTTCAAAAGTCATCTTAAAGATATCATCAAGATTGATGTTAGAAGCTGGTTTTAACAATTTCGTACCGCCATTTTTTCCTTCTTTGCTTTCCACTACCTTGTTTTTCTTCAGGTTGGCAATTTCCTTCCGAACCAAAACCGGATGCACATTCATGCTTCTTGCAATAAATTCTGAAGACAAATACTCGTCTGGGAATTTTGACAGCAACGTAAGAATGTGAAGCGTTATGGCGAATTTGCCTGAAATCATACTGTAATAAATTATATTACAAATTTAGTTGATATATTTTGATTGAAAATTTTATTAAGAATTATTTAAGAAACAAAACCGCTCCAACAAATATCCATACCTTAATTTCGCTCTACAAAATTATCTCAAAATTTTTATGACCACAAAACAAAAATACTCCTTGCTTTTTATCCTGGGAGGTTTATCAGCATTGGCGCCATTTTCAATCGATATGTACTTGCCCGCTTTTCCAGCTATCGCAAAGTCATTAGACACAGATATTTCTCAAGTCGCATTATCATTGACAAGTTACTTTATCGGAATCAGTCTCGGACAATTATTTTATGGTCCGATTACCGATAAGTTCGGACGAAAAAAACCGTTAATTTTCGGACTTTCATTATTTCTTTTGGCATCGATCGGTTGTGCTTTGTCGCCTTCCATAAACTGGCTGATAACCATGCGGGTAGTTTTAGCATTGGGCGGTTGCGTGGGGATGGTGGTCAGCAGGGAAGTGGTTCGCGATTTATTTCCGGTTTCTGAAACGGCAAAAATCTTCTCGATTTTAATGTTGATTGTTGGGGTTGCGCCTATTTTGGCACCAACAATCGGGGGTTGGGTTTTGACGGTTTCTTCGTGGAAAACCATTTTTTATTTCTTGACCATTTTTAGTTTTATTTTGATCGTTTGTGTTTTCTTTTTTCTTCCGGAAAGCAAAAATCCAAATCGTGCCAAATCATTAAAAGCGAAAGACGTTTTGAAAGATTATGCCGATGTTTTTCAAGAGAAAACCTTTTTATATTATGCTTTGGCCAGTAGCATTGCCATGGCTGGAATGTTTGCCTACATTAGCGGTTCGCCTTTTGTTTTTATGAAATTCCACAACTTTACAGAACAGCAGTATGGTTGGGTTTTCGGCGGAAACGCCATGGGTTTCATCATCGGAAGCCAGTTGAATCGTGTGCTCTTGAATAAATACTCCTCGCTTCAAGTGATTACTTTTGCAAGTTTTGTGTTGCTCGGAATTTCTGTTTTGATGTTTTCTTTATTCGGATTGGATCTGCTTTCTCCAAGCATTTTGATCGCCATGATTTTTACTTTTTTACTCTCGCTAGGGTTGTTGGTTCCCAATTGCACGGCTTTGGCCTTGGCGCCGTTTACATATAACGCAGGAAGCGCGTCGGCATTAATCGGATTTATCCAAATGATTACTGGCGCGGGCGTTTCGGCTTTGGTCAGCCTTTTGCATAATGGAACGGTTTTTCCAATGGTTTTTGGAATGTTTTTCTGTGGATCAGTTTGCTTTTTCATTATCTTGTTGCTGAATTTCAAAGTAAAAAAGTGGAACGCTGAAATGGCTTAATTAAGTTTTAAAGTCGCGAATTTGCAAAGTAGCAAAGTTTCTGAAAAATATTTATGGACAGCATAATCTTACTATTTCTCTGTATGATTTTAGGAGTCGCCTTGCAACGAGCCAAAGCGTTTCCGGCTAATTCGCACACCGTTTTGAACCAATTCGTGATTTATATTTCATTGCCGGCTATGGCTTTGTTTTACATCCCAAAAATTGAAATCAGCACCCAGCTTTTATTTCCGATTGGGGTTGCGTGGATTGGTTTTTTATTGGCCTATTTGTTTTTCGCCGGATTAGGAAAATACTTCGGCTGGTCCAAGAAACTAATTGGATGCTTGGTTTTAACAGCTGGTTTGGGAAATACTTCTTTCGTCGGATTTCCTGTTATAGAAGCACTTTACGGCAAAAAAGGATTAGAAACTGCAATCGTCGTGGATCAACCCGGAACCTTTGTAGTAATGGCGACTTTTGGAATAATCGTGGCTTCTTTTTATTCAAGGGGAACTCCGAATCCAAAAGCAATTGTTTCAAAAATTTTATTTTTCCCTCCGTTTATTGCTTTCTTTTTAGCCGTAATAATGAACGTTTTTCATTTCGATTTTTTAGATGATTTGCAATCGGTTTTCCAAAGATTAGGAAACACGGTGACGCCAATTGCTTTGGTTGCTGTCGGATTGCAACTGAAATTCGACAAACGAAGCCACCATTATAATTTCTTGGCGCTAGGGTTGTTTTTTAAATTGATTCTTACGCCACTTTTCTTTTTTATTTTCTATAAATTAATTCTAAAAGGCGTCGGAATGGAAGTGGATGTTTCTATTTTAGAGTCGGCAATGGCGCCAATGATTACCGCAGCGATTTTGGCGTCAAGCCACGGCTTAAAACCAAAATTAAGCAGCATGATGATTGGTTTCGGAATCCCGATTTCGTTTATAACGCTGGGGATTTGGTATTTAATTCTTCTGAATTTCTAAATCAGACAAATTATCATTTTTTAAGATTTAATTTCAAATCCGTAGCTTACTTTTGCATCAGATTAGAATACCTATGAAAGATACTTTAAATGTTGGTCCTTCGGCCAGTTCAGAAAATGTTCAAAAAACGGTTTATCCCATTTTATTTTCGATTGCATTTGCACATTTACTGAACGATATGCTTCAGGCAGTGATTCCGTCGGTTTACCCTATTTTAAAAGATAGCTATCAATTGTCTTTCACGCAAATCGGCTTGATTACGTTTGCTTATCAAATGGCGGCCTCGATTTTGCAGCCTTTCGTCGGATTTTATACAGATAAAAAACCACAGCCGTATTCTCAGATTTACGGCATGCTTTTTACGCTTTGCGGTATCATTTTGCTCTCATTTGCGGCGAATTTTTATGTCATTATTCTCTCGGTAATTTTAGTCGGGATTGGCTCTTCGATTTTTCATCCTGAGGCTTCCCGGATTTCGTTCCTTGCTTCTGGCGGAAAAAGAGGCCTGGCACAGTCCGTTTTTCAATTAGGAGGAAATACTGGAACTGCAATTGGTCCTTTGTTAGTGGCGCTTTTGGTAGTTCCAAATGACCAACGTTACATTCTTTTATTTGTGATTGTGGCAGTGATTGCGTTGTTTGTTTTGAGACATATTGCAAAATGGTATGCCGAACATTTGAATCTTAGATCAAAGAAAAAAGTAGCAATTGTGCTTCCCAATTTGTCTAAAAATAGAATTGTAATTTCAGTAATAATTCTACTTGTAATAATTTTTTCGAAATTTTTTTATACAGCAAGTATGTCTAGTTATTTTACCTTTTATTTGATTGAAAAATTTGGACTTTCGGTAAAAGACGCGCAACTTTATTTATTTTTGTTTTTAGCATCTTGTGCAGTCGGAACACTTTTTGGAGGTCCTTTAGGAGATAAATTCGGGAGAAAATATGTGATCTGGTTTTCAGTTTTAGGAGCCGCTCCATTTACACTGCTCTTGCCGTATGCTGATTTATTTTGGACAGGAACTCTTTCGGTTATAATTGGAATTATAATATCATCCGCTTTTCCAGCAATTTTGGTTTATGCACAAGAATTGCTTCCTAAAAAACTGGGAATGGTTTCTGGCCTTTTCTACGGATTTGCCTTTGGAATGGGCGGATTAGGTTCTGCGCTTTTAGGGTATACTGCTGACCACATCGGAATTGAAAGAGTCTATGAAATTTGTGCTTACTTGCCCTTAATCGGAATTGTAGCACTATTTCTTCCAAATTTAAAAAAGAAAATTTAACGTGGCCTGGATTTTTTATATTGTGAATTTTCTGTAATTTTAGGCGAAGAATTTAATCCTAAAAAACCACAAAAATAATGATGAAAATTTTCAGTACAGCACAAAATAAAGGGCTCACCAATAGCATGCTGTTCCTTGTCAGAGCCACAGTCAGCTGTTTCATGCTCGTTCACGGAATCGGGAAGTGGCAAATGCTGATGTCAGGGGCAGATACAAGCCAATTTCCAGATCCGCTTGGCGTTGGCCACTCGGCTTCTCTAGGTTTAGCGGTTTTTGCTGAAGTGGTATGTTCTGGATTGCTTTTTGTTGGTTTTGCAACCCGTTTGGTGGTCGTGCCTTTGATTGTCACCATGATCATCGCTGTTTTTGTCATCCATGGTTCTCATGGTTTTACAGAACGCGAATTAGGTTCTTTATACCTTCTGATCTATCTTCTTTTGTTCATAACCGGAAGCGGAAAATATTCTGTGGACCATTTTATTTATAAAAAAACAAAGGCTACTAATTATTGATTTTCCTATAAAATTTTTTTGCCACAGATTAATCGATTTTTCACGGATCATCCGAAAATAAATCCTTTACGCTGTGGCATTTTTCTTTTGGTTAAAATTGAAACTCACAAATAAATAGTATTTTTGAAAATCGTTTACCGACTTGAAATTATTATTATGAAAACTGCTATTTTATCTACCGAAATAATCCAAAAACTACAAGCGATTGTCAGCCCCACTTTTCTTTTTTTAGACGAAGAAACTAGAAAAGCGTATGGACATGATGAAACGGAAGATTATGTTTTTCCGCCAAGCGTAGTTTTAAAACCCGGAAGCGTTGAAGAAATTTCTGAAATAATGAAAGTTGCTTTTCAATATGAAATTCCGGTGACGCCAATTGGGGGACGAACAGGTTTGAGCGGTGGTGCCTTGAGTATTCACGGCGGTATCGGGCTTTCAATGGATCGTTTCAATAAAATTCTTCACATTGACGAACAAAATTTGCAAGTGACTGTGGAACCTGGAGTGGTGACGCAGACTTTGCAAGAAGCTGTTCTTGAAAAAAGCTTGTTTTATCCGCCAGACCCAAGCAGTCGTGGAAGCTGTTTCATCGGTGGAAATGTAGCTGAAAATGCCGGTGGTGCAAGAGCAGTAAAATATGGCGTAACCAAAGATTATGTCTTAAATCTGGAAGTGGTGTTGCCCAATGGCGATATTATTTGGACAGGCGCCAATACGCTAAAAAATTCTACGGGATATAATCTGACACAGTTGCTGGTTGGAAGTGAAGGAACTCTCGGAATTATTACTAAAATCGTAATGAAATTGCTTCCGAAAAACAATCATAATATCTTGATGTTAGTGCCATTTTTCAATGCAAGCCAAGCGTGCGAAGCGGTTGCCAAAATTTTTAAGGCCGGAATTACGCCAAGTGCTTTAGAGTTTATGGAACGTGACGCGATTGACTGGACGTTGCGTTTTGTGGATGGCGTAAGTTTGACTATTAAAGACGAAGTACAAGCGCATCTGCTGATTGAAGTTGATGGAAATTATCCGGATGTTTTATTTTCTGAAGCAGAGAAAATTACCGAAGTTTTAGAACAATTTGATATTGATGAAATTCTTTTTGCTGATTCTGAAGACCAAAAAAATGCCCTTTGGAAATTGAGAAGAGCAGTGGGAGAGGCGGTAAAAGCCAATTCAATTTACAAGGAAGAAGATACGGTGGTCCCTCGATATGAATTGCCCAAATTATTGGAAGGAATTAAATCCATCGGAAACAAATATGGTTTTAAATCGGTTTGTTATGGGCACGCAGGCGACGGGAATCTTCACGTAAATATCGTAAAAGGAGAAATGTCTGATGAAGATTGGACTACTGAAATTCCGAAAGGAATTCGTAAAATTTTTGAATTGACAGTGGCCTTAAAAGGAACATTATCTGGCGAACACGGCATTGGCTATGTTCAGAAAAACTATATGGATATTGCTTTCAGCACCACGCAATTGCTTTTGATGAAAGGAATTAAAACGGTTTTTGATCCAAAAAATATTATGAATCCGGGTAAAGTGTTGCCGGATAATTTATAACTAAAATAACACGAATTCCACGAAATAAAGAAGTCGTAGAATTCGTGTTTATCATTTTAAACTTTTGCCGATTTTGCTTTTGGTAAAATTTTATTGGCTAATTTTCCGATAGTCAATCCTTGAACGATTATTGAAAAAACCACTACAAAATAAGTAATTGCAATAATCACTTGTTTGTTTGGACCTTCGGCAATGGAAAGCGCCAAGGCAATCGAAACACCGCCTCGAAGTCCGCCCCAAACCAGTATTTTGATGGTAGACTTTTCGAATTTTTTCTTGAAAGGAATAATCTTAGTAGGAATCCAAATCGAAATAAATCGGGCGAAAAGCACAATGGCAATACAGATCAGTCCAATTTTCCAGAAGCTTATAATATTTGGAATCAGAAGCAATTCAAAACCGATAAAAAGGAAAAGGATGGCATTTAGAATTTCGTCAATAAGTTCCCAAAATTTATCTAAATAATCTTTTGTAACTGGCGACATTGCTGATTTTTTTCTGCCGAAATTTCCAATGATCAATCCGGCCGCAACCATGGTCAGTGGTCCAGAAATGTGCATTGCATGCGCTATTAAATAACCGCCCATTACCACAGAAAGTGTGATTAAAACCGAAACTTTATAGTCATCTACCCTATGAATAGCTTTAGAAGCGCCAACACCCAGAAGTATTCCCAAAAGAAAACCACCCAAGGCTTCTTTTATTACCAGCCATGAAACGTGCGGTAACGAAAAATCACTTGCGGGATCCTGCGCTAACTGGAGAATTACGGCAAAAACAACCACGGCAACACCGTCATTAAATAAAGATTCTCCGGCGATTTTTGTTTCTAAAGATTTTGGAACGTTTGCGTTCTTCAGGATGCTCAAAACGGCAATGGGATCGGTAGGAGAAATTAAGGCTCCAAATAAAAGGCAATAAATAAAAGGCACGTCTAATGCCATAAAAGTGGTTACATAATCCAGAATGACTCCAATTACAACCGTTGAAATAATCACGCTTATGGTTGAAAAGACCATAATTGGTGCTCGCTGTTCTTTTAAATCTTTCAAATTAACGTGGATGGCACCAGCAAAAAGCAAAAAATTAAGCATTGCTCCCATAAGAACTTGCGTGAAATCAAATTCAGCTATAAGCTTTGAGAAATTTAAAAATAAGTCTGGAAAAATATTTCCTGAAATTACAAGCAAGATGGAAGATATCATGGCAATGATCATGATACCGATGGTTGCTGGAAGTTTTAAAAATCTAATATTGAGGTAAGCAAAAAACGAAGCAAGAACGATGAGAACGGAAAACGAATAGTATAACTCCATAAAATATTTTTTTTGGCTTTTTCACAAAAGTAGAAAAACAGCATCCTAAATGAAAGGGTATTTATTTTTTTTTAGAAAAATTTGGCAAAAAAAATCCCCAAAAATAGTTTTGGGGATTGAAATTAATCTCTTTTTGGATTGTTTTTTTTGTCGCGTTTCTCCTCTTTTTTTTCTTTTGCAGTCTTAAGAGGTTCTTTTTTTGCAGTTTTTTTTGCGTCTTGACTTTTTGCCATTTTTTTTGATTTAGATTAATGAATTATGAATAGGGATTCCAGTCTTTTGAAAAGTATTACATCTTAAATCATATCTCTGGGAATCAAAAATTTAGTTAAAGGCCTAGTTGTTTTTTGATGTTTTCATCAAATAAAACGGCAAACATTTGATCACTATAGGTCAAATACGTCCATTTGTTTTTTGTGGTTTCATCAGCTACTGCGACCATTTTGGCTTTTGCCTTGATGTTCATTGTTTTTTTGGCAGCATCATAACTCACATTTTCGGTTTTCATATTGGTCTTAAATAAACCCACATAATTTTCTATTTCTTCAGCAGGAATTGGCTCGTCCCAGATTACTTGAAGAGAATTGTCATGGTCGATTATAGCAAAAGATTGCGTTCTAATTTTTTTAATGGGTCCAAAAACAAAATTTGGCGCCATTGGCAGCATCACTATTTTAAATCCTTGGTTTCCATCAAAAGTAGACTTCAAGCTTTCTAAAACAGCTTCTCTCGGAGCCAATTCAAATAATTTCGGATAGGTCATGTCCAATAGAGCGTTATAATCTTTTGCAACAGTTTTGTCAATTAATGCTTGGGCACCTGCTTTCATCGAAGCGGCATCTTGCGAGAATCCAGAATAAGAAGCAAGAACTAAAAGTGCAGTGTAAAATATTTTTTTCATAATGTTTTTATTGAGAGGCATAAATATAAATAAAAATCCTCCATTGCCGAAACAATTGAAGGATTTTAAGAAGATAATTATAAATATAATTATTTATTTAAATAACTTGAAATCTTGCTTGCAATTTCGTTTTGACCTTGATCACTTATTAAATATTCTCTATCATTTGAATTTGAAAGAAACCCTAATTCTAAAGTTACTGCGGCTGTTTTAGATTTTTTCAAAACCATAAAAGGAGCGGTTTTTACACCTCTGCTTTTGATTTTTTCTGTTGATAAAATAGAAACCAATTCTTCGGCGTGTGCTTTTGAAACTTCATATTTTGAATTTTCTTCACTAACATACGCTTCAACACCGCTTGCTGATTCATTTGCATTTTTGTTTACGTGAAGTGATATAACCAAATCAGCATTCAATTTGTTAATCTCATCAACTCTGTCAGTCAAAGATTTAAAATTATCAGTGTCACGAAGCAAAACAATTTCAACTTTATCGCCAGTATTCAAACCTTTGATCTTTTTTGCAATGTTTGAAGTAATTTTCTTTTCATTGTGAAAACCGTGTGTTGCTCCAATGTCGTGCCCGCCGTGCCCCGCATCAATTACAATCAATTTTTTTTCTGAAGGCGTTGTAAATGACATCGCTACAGCAAATACAGCAATCCCTAAAATTCTAAATACTTTTTTCATAATTTATGAGGGTTTATTGGTTTAGTATAAGATAATAACGTTTAATGTACGAAAATATTTTCAAAGTAAATTGTTTTTACATTTTTAGAATTTCATCAGTGGTATTACATCGAATAATAAATTCAGCACAAAGCTCTTTAATTCGAGCGACATCTTCTTTTAAAACCAACATCAATTGGATGGAATCTCCAAAACTGTCTCCAAATTCAATCAGTTCCAATTCAGGATAATTTTCATCAATTTGTTTCGAAACCCATTGCAGATAATCTGTCGTGTTCAGTTTTAATTCATAAGGATATTCCGGAAAATCGCCTTCAAATTCGTCCACAATCAATTCGTGGATTTCATCAATTTTATCTCCGATAATAATGAAATCAAAAATTTCATTGGTAATTGCAAATTGCAAAGCATCTTCTGGAGCAAATTCTTGCAACCATTCGGCATCATTTTCTTTTAGATATTCCTCTGGATTTTCTTTGGCCAGTTTTAAATTTTCGATGATTTCTTCTTCGTTTTCCAATTCGAAATCAGCCAAAAGCAATTTTATAAGTTCTTTTATTTTTTCCATTTTTTTCTATTTTTTATTTATTTCAAAAGTAAGTATTCCAAAACATTCAACCTCAAACATTAAACTATTCCTTTTTTTAATCAAACAATTCTAATTTTTTCATCCTCGAATTAATAGCACTTTTGGTTCTTCCAAAATGCAATGCCAAATCTTTCGGATTAATGCCTTCCATCCACAAAACGGTCAATTCTTCATCGAGTTCTCTTGTCCAAGGGCGATACGCATCTTTATTGGTTTCGCGCGATTTTTCAACATAATTCGGAATCGCTTTTGTTTCTGAAATTTCTCTTTTTGGAAAAGCATATTTCTTCGGGTCTGCCTTTTCAGGAAGTTCCTTAATCAGGTGAATATTTGCCGAAACCGGAAAATTCTTCGGAACTAATTTCTCTGGAATTCGAATCGTATTTTTTGTTCGTGTAACTGCCACATAAAGCAAATTTATTTCCTCATTCATTCGAGCCACATTGATATCTTCTCCCGAATGTTTCAGTTTTATCAATCGGTCTTCGGTTATAAAATCATTTACAATCTGCACGGTGTCATATTCCATTCCTTTGCAACGATGCACCGTCGAAAAAATAATTCGGGCCTTGTGTTTGTCTTCGTTGGCAACATGTTTTTCTTTCAAGGATTTTAAAATACCCGGAATTTTATTGCCATATTCTTTCACGATTTCCACCATCATCGACAATTGAGAATCATCGGTGCTTTCGATATATTTCTCCAAATCTTTCATCGTTTTCATCTCCCGAATCAGCTTGTCGCGAATCATATCACGGTTTTTATTCTGCAAATTCAACACGTCATACAACGACGCACCTTCCTCTGCATAGGTGTAAGAATTAATATTTCCTTCAAAATAAATTTCATTGATGTTCTTCTTTTCGGTCACATATTCAATCGCTTTCAAAAGCAATCCGAGATTTGTTCTAGCAATAATCGCCTTGGAATCAAACGCTTTATTGGTTCCATTTCCCGAAATTGAAATCGTATCGGAATTATCAAAATGGGTTTTATAATCCAAAACGCCCATCGCCAAATCGGCAATATCTTGATTAAACCGAAAACTTGTGGAAAGATGAAAGGTCTTGAATTTTGCTTTTTCTAAAGAATTTATCGCGTGTCGCCAACCATAAATCTGTTGGTGTGTATCGCCAACAATCACTTTTGTCGCTTTTTGTTTCAAGAAAACAGCCAACATTGCAGGCGAAGCATCTTGGGCCTCATCAAACAAAATATAGTCAAAAGCCAATTTCGGATTTTCTAATTGAAACTTTTTCAGGTAAAAATCGTGTGTGATTTCAATTTCTCCCTTGTCCATTTTGGCTAAAAAATGACGCGTTTGTAATTCGATTTGGGCATAAAATGATTGGGCAACTTTCTTGGCATTTTCATCAAAAACAATATCCAAATAGTTCAATTCTTGTACTTTTCGTTTATCGCTATTGCAAAAATAAGCGACAAATTTCAAGATGTGATTGGCAATTACAAACTCAAAATGTTTTTCTGAATTTCCTTGTAATTTTAAAAGCTCAACGATTTCATTGGTTTTATAATCTTGATTCCGAACACGATAATTGTAATTAAAAACCACGTGTTTGTATGCCAAAGAATGCGCTGTTTCTACAGTCACATTGTCTAAATTATTTTTCGAGAATTTTTCAGAAGCTTCTAATCGAACCGATTTGTTGAACGCCAAATACAAAATTCTGCTGTTTTTAGGTCGTGCTTTCGCGTATTCCAGAATCGTAGTCGTTTTTCCAGAACCGGCAACGGCGTTTATTTTGATGTCTCCAGAAGAATTGATTATGGCGATTTGCTCCTTTGTCAGTTTCATTTGTGTGGCTTTTTCGGGAGCACAAAAATAGGTAAAATAATTCCCTGAATTCTGCAGTTCGGGGATTAATGTTTGCTATTTGGAAAATTCGCCAAAGTGCCACAATATCCCTGACGGATCGTGTACAAAACACTCGCTTCCCCAATCATTATGCTGAATCGGAGAGAGCCTTGCATCTTCATATTTTGCAGGAAGATTTAATGATGAAAGTTCTTGATAGCATTCTTCCGCATTTTCAACTTCTAAGAATAACATCGTGTTGTCGATCCAATCTTTGACGTAAGCATCTTGCAAATAGAAAGCAAATTCGTCTTTTTTGAAAACCGACATAGTGTTAGACAGCACGATTTCTTCAAAGCCTAAGTCTCTATAAAAGTTTCTGGATATTGTGAAGTTTTTTGCTCCAATGAAAGGGCGAAGTGATATTGCTTTCATACTTTTTTGTGTTTATCAAATATAAAAAAAATCCCCGAAAGCAATTTGCAATCGGGGATTCTAATTTAATTGAAAATCTCAATTCTGAAATCTCAATTATCAATACTTATTTAGTCATTCGCTAAAACATATTCACCAGAAGCTAAAAGTGCTTCTGCTTTTTTGAATTTCATAGTTTCCGTTTTACCGCTCAAAACGTGCTTCACAGTAACGTTGTCGTTTCTGTTGATTTTTGGCTGGTCGCGAACAATCGTTTCTGTTACCTGAGGTCTTTGCGTTTGTCCCGCTTCTTGGTTTACCGCTGCCGCTTGATCTGTATTTGGAATTTCGTCTTTTGAAATCGTCAATTTTTCTTTTGGACGGACCACTTCTTTTGCTTCTTGAATTGCAGGAGCATTTTGTTGCGGTAAATCTCCTTTGAACAAGAAAGAAATCACTTCTTTATTCACGTTATCCAACATTTTTCGGAACAATTTGAATGCTTCAAACTTGTAGATAAGCAATGGATCTTTTTGTTCATGGACTGCCAATTGAACCGATTGTTTCAATTCGTCCATTTTTCGCAAGTGTTTTTTCCAAGCTTCATCAACAATGGCAAGTGTGATGTTTTTTTCAAAATCACCAATCAATTGCGTTCCTTCAGATTCGTATGCTTTTTTCAAATCAGTAACCACATTCAACGTCTTGATTCCATCCGTAAAAGGAACTACGATTCTTTCAAATTGGTTGTTTTCATTTTCATATACATTGCTGATGATTGGGAAAGCTTCTCTGGCGCTTCTTGCTGTTTTTTCTGTGTAGAAATCCAACGCTGCCTTGTATACTTTTCCTGTCAATTCTTGCGCAGAAAGTTTTGTAAATTCTTCTTGGGTTACCGGAGAAGTAATGGAGAAATAACGGATCAATTCGAATTCAAAGTTTTTGAAATCATTTGTTACTTTGCTGTCTTCCACAATCAATTCGCACGTGTCATACATCATATTTGCGATGTCTACTTTCAAACGTTCTCCGTGCAAAGCGTGGCGACGGCGTTTGTAAACCACTTCACGCTGCGCGTTCATCACGTCATCATATTCTAACAAACGTTTACGAACACCAAAGTTGTTTTCTTCTACTTTCTTTTGGGCACGCTCGATTGATTTGGTCATCATCGAATGCTGAATCACCTCACCTTCTTTCAGGCCTAATCTGTCCATTACTTTAGCCACTCTTTCAGAACCAAAAAGACGCATTAAATTGTCTTCAAGCGAAACATAAAATTGAGAGCTACCAACGTCACCTTGACGGCCGGCACGACCTCTCAACTGACGGTCAACACGACGTGAATCGTGACGTTCTGTACCGATAATTGCCAAACCTCCCGCAGCTTTGACCTCTGGAGAAAGCTTGATATCCGTTCCACGGCCTGCCATGTTTGTAGCGATTGTTACAACACCTGGTTTTCCTGCTTCTTCAACGATTTGTGCTTCTTGCTTGTGCATTTTTGCATTCAAAACGTTGTGCGGAATATTTCTCATCTTAAGCATACGGCTCAATAACTCAGAAATATCTACCGAAGTTGTTCCGATTAAAACCGGTCTTCCTTCTTCAGCCAGTTTCGTTACGTCTTCAATAACTGCATTGAATTTTTCACGCGTACTTCTGTAGATCAAATCTTCTTTGTCTTTTCTAGCCATTGGTCTGTTTGTTGGAATTTCAACAACATCCAATTTATAGATTTCCCAAAGTTCAGCTGCTTCCGTAACCGCAGTTCCAGTCATACCGCCTAATTTGCTGTACATTCTGAAATAATTCTGAAGTGTAACTGTTGCAAAAGTTTGGGTAGCCGCTTCGATTTTTACGTTTTCTTTGGCTTCAATCGCTTGGTGCAAACCGTCAGAATAACGGCGTCCGTCCATGATACGGCCTGTTTGCTCGTCAACGATCATTACTTTGTTGTCCATGATCACATATTCAGTATCTTTTTCAAATAAAGTATATGCTTTTAATAATTGGGTCAGTGTGTGGATACGCTCGCTCTTGATGCTGAAATCTTGGAATAATTTTTCTTTTTCTTCCGCTTCGGCATCTTTCTCCAATTTCATTTTTTCGATTCTTGCAATCTCAGTTCCAATGTCTGGAAGAACGAAGAAATCGCTATCAGTATCGCCAGAAAGGAATTTGATTCCGTTGTCTGTCAGCTCCACTTGATTGTTTTTTTCTTCAATTACAAAATACAAAGCCTCATCGATCTTGTGCATTTCGCGATTGTTATCCTGCATGTAATGATTTTCAGTTTTTTGAAGCAATTGCTTAACGCCTTCCTCACTTAAAAACTTGATCAATGCTTTATTTTTAGGTAAACTTCTGTAAGCCCTGTATAATAAAAATCCTGCTTCTTTTGTGTTTCCTTCTTTTAATAGTTTTTTAGATTCTGCTAAGAATCCGTTGGCCATTTGTCTTTGCAAATTCACCAAGTGGTCCACTTTTGGCTTCAATTCATTAAATTCGTGGCGGTCACCTTGAGGAACCGGCCCAGAAATAATCAATGGCGTTCGGGCGTCATCGACCAAAACCGAATCGACCTCATCGACAATTGCAAAATTGTGCTTTCTTTGAACCAATTCTTCTGGCGTGTGTGCCATATTATCTCTCAAATAATCAAAACCAAATTCGTTATTTGTTCCATAAGTAATGTCAGCATTATACGCTTTTCGTCGTCCTTCGGTATTTGGCTGGTAATTGTCGATACATTCAACAGTCATTCCGTGGAATTCAAAAATAGGTGCTTTCCAAGTGCTGTCACGTTTTGCCAAGTAGTCATTCACGGTTACAAGGTGCACTCCGTTTCCTGTCAAAGCGTTCAAGTATAAAGGAAGCGTTGCTACCAACGTTTTACCTTCACCCGTCTGCATCTCAGCAATTTTTCCCTGGTGCAAAACAATTCCGCCGATCAACTGAACGTCGTAGTGAATCATGTCCCAAGTAATCTGTTTTCCAGCGGCATTCCAGGTGTTTGCCCAAACAGCATTATCGCCTTGAATCTGGATATACGGTTTTGTAGCAGAAAGTTCCAAGTCTTTTGGAGTTGCTTTAACCGAAATTTCTGTATTTTCTTTGAATCTTTTTGCTGTTTCTTTCACCACCGCAAAAGCTTCAGGAAGAATTTCCATCAATGTTTTTTCAGAAATATCGTAAGCTTCTTTTTCCAAAGCATCGATCCAAGCATAGATGTCTTCTCTTGCATCGATGTCTTGGATTTTCTCTACTTCCAATTTGTACGAAGCGATTTTAGCATCTTTATCTGCTCTTGCTTCTTTAATTTTTTCTTTGAAGACAATGGTTTTTGCTCTCAGCTCGTCGTGAGAAAGGGCGGCCAATGTTTCTTCGTATGCTCTAATTTTGGCGATAATCGGCATGATTGACTTTACGTCTTTCTCTGATTTATCTCCAACCAAAGCTTTTAATATGCTATTGATGAAACTCATGATTGTTATATATTTCTATTTATAATAAGATTGTAAATTTAAACAAAAAAAAAGCCTCGCGAGAGACTTTTCAATTTGATATTATCTTTTAATATTCATCCTCGTTCCAAAGATAATCTTCGTCAGTTGGATAATCTGGCCAAATTTCTTCCATTGATTCATAGATTTCGCCTTCATCTTCTATAGATTGAAGATTTTCTACTACTTCTAAGGGCGCTCCAGCTCTAATAGCGTAGTCGATAAGCTCGTCTTTGGTAGCAGGCCACGGCGCATCACTTAAATAAGATGCTAATTCTAATGTCCAATACATCTGATGTCGATTTTATAATTTATGCAAAAATAATTTTTTTACTGAGATAGTCAAGTAAAATTGTCTTTATTTTAAAAAAAATGTAAGAACGTCTTTTTAGTGATGAGTTATAAATTAGGAATTATGAGGTGAAAGCCTTGTAAACACTGCAATCAATTCGCAATTCATAATTTGAAATTATTCCTTCGTTGGAATCCATTTCACTTCGTCAGCCTTCAAGTCGTAGGACAACTTTCGTGCCAGTACAAAAAGGTAGTCAGAAAGTCGGTTTAAGTACTTAATGACAAAGGCATCAGTGGGTTCTAATTCATTTAAATGTACCGAAAGGCGCTCTGCACGGCGGCAAACGCAGCGTGCAATGTGACAATATGACACGGTGGTGTGGCCTCCTGGAAGCACAAAATGAGTCATTTGTGGCAATTCACTTTCCATTTCATCAATTTCATTTTCAAGCAATTGGATGTCGCCTTCAATGATCTTTGGAATATTTAATCGTGGTTTTCCGTTTTTTAAGATCTCTTTTTGTGGTGGCGTTGCCAAAATGGCGCCAACCGTAAAAAGCCGGTCTTGAATCTGGATTAAAATTTCTTTGTAACCTGGGTTGATGTCTTGGTCGCGTATTAACCCGATGTGGGAATTTAATTCGTCAACAGTTCCATAACATTCTATTCTGATGTGGTGCTTGGGAACGCGGTCCCCTCCAAAAAGTGCTGTGGTTCCTTTGTCGCCTGTTTTTGTGTATACTTTCATTTTTTTTAAGTTGCAGCGTCTTTGGGATGCAAAGTTGCTAAGTTTTTTTATGTCTAGAATCTGGGATTTTGTGGTCAATGTTTATCTTCAAATTTAAAAGAAGCCTAAAGTTTGAAAATAGCCCCGATTGGCGGCAGTAGCTTTTTTTGATTTTTCTTCAAAAAAACTACTGCAGAAAGCGGGAATTTCATTTAAAAGAAGCGTGATGTAGGGCTTCTGAAAAAGGAAATCCTATTTCTATCTGTGAACGGTTATGTTTTCGTTAATGGTGTCCGTTTCGACCAAGCCGTCTCTCAAACGGATGATCCGGTGGGCATAAGCGGCGATGTCTTCTTCGTGGGTCACCAAGATCACGGTGTTTCCGTTGGCATGGATTTCATTGAAAAGGTTCATGATTTCTACCGAAGTTTTGCTGTCCAGATTTCCTGTGGGTTCATCGGCAAGAATGATGGACGGCTTGTTGACCAACGCCCTGGCAACGGCCACACGCTGTCTTTGGCCTCCTGAAAGCTGGTTGGGTTCGTGGTCCATTCGGTCGCCAAGTCCCACTTGTTTCAGAACTTCTGTTGCTCTGGCTTTTCGGTCTGATTTTGAATATCCGGCATAAATCATGGGCAGGGCCACATTGTCTAAAGCGGTTGTTCTGGGCAAAAGGTTGAACGTCTGGAAGACAAAACCGATTTCTTTGTTGCGGATTTCGGCCAGATTGTCGTCTGTCATCTGGCTTACATCGTTTCCGTTTAAGATATATTGTCCCGAAGTGGGCGTGTCTAGACATCCCAAAAGATTCATTAACGTCGATTTTCCAGAACCTGATGGTCCCATTAATGCAACATATTCTCCTTTATTAATAGTAAGGTCAATTCCTTTTAAAACGTTGATGATTTCGTTTCCGAGGGTGAAGTCCCTTTTTATATTGGTAATCTTGATTAATGACATATCTTTTATTTGAGGTCTAAAAGTACTAATTTTTTGCAAATTACGGCAATTACTGATTTAAGATAAAATTATGAATATTTGGATTAGATATTAAATTATTGCTAAATTATTAAGTTAAATTTCGATGATTCTTTTTTTTAAAGTAATTTTAAATAACAATTTTAATTAAAACCAACCATTATGAAAAAGATTAATTTATTTGCAAGTGCGTCAATCATCGCATTAGGATTTGCTTCTTGTAAGCAAGAATCAAAAACGGCTGAAGTAACTTTTGACCGTTATGAAAGTTATGTTGACTCAGTAAGCAATGTTTCTGTTGCAGATGCAAAAGCGAATTGGCAGGCTATCGAATCAGATTATAATGCCAGAACAGCAGAAGCAGAAGCAGAAATTGCCGCTTTAGAAGATAAAACGGCTGCTCAAGAAAGAGTCGACAGATCAAAAGCTAAATATGCAGAATTAAAAGCAAGGCTAGAAGCGGAATCTATGGCAGCTCAGGCAGACGGAATGGCTCCCGTAACAGGCGATAGAAAACAAGTTTTAAGTGCAGCTTATTTTAAAGCTGGAAAAATCGGAGAAAAAATGGATTTTTCTTGGGTAAACAAAGATAATATCTTGACGGTTTACAATGATTTTTACAATGAATTTGATAAAAACAAAGATTCTTATTCAAGAGAAGATTTTGATTATATCAAAGCAATGTATGAAGCATTAGATTCAAGAAAAAACACTGTTGAAAAAGAAGGATTGTCTTCAAAAGACAATGCTAAGATTGCAGAGTTGAAATTGAAATTTGCTCCAAAATTCAAATGGGAAAGAATGGGTGCTAAAGCTGACGAAAACGCTGAAGCAAAAGAATAATGTATTTCAATATATTTTTTTAGAAAAAGCTATCCAATTTTGGATAGCTTTTTTTGTTTCAAGTGAGCTTATTTCGTAGGTATTTTAAATATTCTATATAAATATGTAATAGTTTCTTTGTTTTTTAATAACGTTATGTTAACATTAGTGCCGATTACTTAAAGGATTTTTGCATAAAATTTACAAAACAAAATGGAACAGATTTATGTAATCATGTTAATTGCCTTGGGAGTCTTGGCAATTATAGACTTAGTTGTTGGCGTCAGTAATGATGCTGTGAACTTTTTGAACTCTGCAATTGGCTCTAAAGCAGTGTCTTTCAAGACGACAATGATCGTCGCCAGTGCAGGTGTTTTAGTAGGCGCTTTGTTCTCAAGCGGCATGATGGAAATTGCCCGAAGCGGTATTTTTGTTCCTCACATGTTTAGTTTTAATGACGTTATGTGTATTTTCTTGGCCGTGATGATTGCGGATATTTTTTTATTAGACGTTTTCAACTCTTTAGGGTTGCCAACTTCTACCACAGTTTCTATTATTTTTGAGTTATTGGGAGCTGCCGTTTGTTTGGCGCTTTATAAAATATATACTACTGATGGCACTCTTGACAGTTTAGGGACGTACATCAACACTAAAAAAGCTTCCGAAATCGTATATAGTATTTTGCTTTCTGTAGTTTTATCTTTTTCAATTGGGGCCTTGGTCCAATATGTTTCCCGACTGATATTTACATTTCACTACGTCAAAAAATTAAAATATTTTGGAGCCATCTTTGGCGGGGTTGCCATAACAGCCATTACATTTTTTATTTTAATCAAAGGGTTGAAAGGCGTTTCATTCATTAGTAAAGACCAATATGAATGGATTACACACCATCAATTGCTTATTTTAGGAATCAATTTTGTATTCTTCCTTTTGCTTTCTCAACTGCTTATAAGCGTTCTTAAAATTAATATTTTAAAGGTTATCATTCTTGTCGGAACCTTTGCATTGGCATTGGCATTTGCAGGAAACGATTTGGTGAACTTTATCGGAGTGCCAATTGCAGCATTCAACTCCTATGAAATTTTTAGCGGAAGCGGTATCTCGGGCGATGCTTTTATGATGGGAGGTTTAGCAGATGATAGCATTGTTGCACCATTTTACTTTTTATTATTTGCAGGAATTGTAATGGTAGTAACACTTTGGACGTCAAAAAAGGCAAAAAGTGTTATTGAAACTGGCGTTAATCTTTCAAGACAGGGCGAAGGAGTTGAAAAATTTTCTCCCAATATAGCTTCGAGAGGGATTGTTCGATTTGGGGTTATTATTGGCGAAGGAGTCAATTATATTTTACCCAAAAAATTACAGATTAAAATTGACAGCAGGTTTAAAAGTGTAGAAAAAGCCTCAAAAAGGTCAGCTGATGAACCAGCATTTGACATGGTTAGAGCTTCTGTTAATTTAATGGTGGCCAGTATTTTAATTTCTATTGGAACATCGATGCAGTTACCGCTTTCAACAACCTATGTGACATTTATGGTTGCAATGGGATCCTCGCTTGCAGACCGTGCTTGGGATAGAGAAAGTGCTGTATACCGAATTGCAGGAGTTTTTAAAGTAATTGGCGGTTGGTTTTTCACTGCAATCGTTGCTTTTTTACTGAGCTTTTTCTTGGCCTATATTTTAAAAGTAGGTGAAGTTTTTGCATTTGTAGGCTTATTGCTGTTATTGGGAATTATGCTTTACAGAAGCGCTAGAAAACACAAGCAAAAGTTGATAGCGGAAGATGAAATAAAAAGCTTGAGAAGAGAAGACATTGCCAATGTCAATGAAATGATTTCAGAAAGTTCTGCCCAGATTTCAAAAGTGTTTAGAAAAACAAGTGCCTTATATTCTAATTTGATTGACAACCTGAGTTTGCAAGACTTGGCAAAACTTAAAGAAAATAAAAAGGACCAGAAGAAGTTAGAGAAAGAAATCGACGAGCTGAAAAGCAACGTGTTTTATTTCATCAAAAACTTGGATGATAATTCGGTGGAAGCCAGTAAATTTTACATTTTAATTCTTGGTTATTTACAAGATATGGTGCAGTCTATTGACTTTATTACCGCCAACAGTTATTCGCATGTGAATAACAATCACAAACAATTGAAATTCAATCAAATTCGTGATTTGAAAACGATTGATGTTCAATTGCAAAATTTATTGCAGTTATTAGAAGACAGCTTTAAAACGGAAGATTTTAATAAAATCGATCTTATTTTAGACGACAAACAAGTTGTTTTGGATACTGTTTCCGAATTAATTTCAAAACAAATCAGAAGAATCAGAACTACTGAAACAAGCCCAAAAAATACCAAATTGTATTTTTCATTATTGATCGAAACCAATGATTTAGTGAAATCGATTATGAATTTATTAGAGCTGTTCAAGGAGTTCAATAAGCTTAATAAAAAATAGAAAGAAGCGTGATAGCAATTATCAGTGAAGCAATCCCCAAAGATTTTTTATTCCTAAGAGGTTATCGAGAAAGAACGATTTTGAAGTCCTGACAATAAAATCTTCTTTCGCTTGTTCTTTTCTGAAAAAAACAAATCCCCATTGAAATGTGTCAATCGTGACCGTTACTTTGGGGTGTTTTTTTATAATCTCCCAAGCATCTTCCATTCCTTTTGACCAATGGATGTCATCAAAAATCCAAACGGTTTCGTTCGAAATAGTGGGCAGAAGCAAATTAAAGTAGTTTAAAGTCGCTTCTTTCGAATGATTTCCGTCAAAATAGATGAGGTGTAAGGTTTGAGGAGTGCGGTGTAAGGTTTTCAGATAACTTTCAAATTCGGTCACAACAGAATTAACTTTTAGATTAAATTCCCCAAATTGTTGTTGCGACACTTTTGCCGTTTCAGGACAACCTTCTAAAGTCGTAACTTCTGAAAAATCATTTAAGGCTAGGGCAGAAGTAGCCAATCCTAAAGAAGTTCCGATTTCTAAAATAGCTTTTGGTTGGAAATAATTTACAACTCTAAATAAAAGTTGGGCATCTTTCGGAGAAATTCCTGCATTTTCAGCAATTTTATTAATAGCTCGCGTGTTTGATTTAAAAACCCGTGAACCAACTCCAAAATCAGTGACTTCAATTGTGTTTTTATTTTGCAGAAGCGAATTTCGGTAGCTTTCTAAAACTTTATATTGGGGATGATTTTTGCTGTCATAAAAGCATTTTCGAATCAAGTCAAACACAAACGGCGAATGGACTCCGTGGGCATTTGTGGATTTCCAGAGGAATTTTAAATACGGTTTTACAAGGTGTTGCATGGTGGCGAAGATACAAAAAAGTCAAAAGTTAAAAAGTCTAAAACGAATGATGAAAAAAGTTTTGGGATTAAATCTGTTATAATCCGTGGCAAAAAATAAAAGCTACCTTTGTAACCGTCGAATTCTCTTAAGAATGAATTCCAATAGTATGACAATGAACGAAGAATTAGAATTAAAAAACAGTATTTCCTTAGAAGAAATCAACAGATGCATTGCTGTTTTAGAACAATTAAATGCGGAAACCACTCAGATTTTTGAAATTCCAAAAGAGCAAAGAACAGCACTTATCAAAGCGGCAGGGAAATTTTCAAGACCAGACCGAGAAGAGTTTGCCAAAAGGAAAAAAGATGCCAAAGCTTTAGCCAAACGAAAAGAAGAAACGAGAGACCGCGTTGCCAGAAAGGAAACGGGAATCCGTTCCGCTCGTGAAGCAAGTGTTTTTGTGGCTCCAAAATTAATGGCTTCCAACGATTTATTGAACAAGGAAATGTTAGAATTAAAAGTTCCTAAAATCTGCTATGTCTGCAAGACGAAATTCACCAAAATGCATCATTTTTATGATTCAATGTGTGGCAATTGTGGCGATTTTAATTACGCAAAACGTTTCCAAACGGCTGATGTCAGCGGGCAGATTGCCGTGATCACCGGTTCTCGATTAAAAATTGGCTACCATATTACGTTGATGCTTTTGCGAGGCGGCGCGACAGTTATTGCTACAACGCGCTTCCCAGTAGATTCCGCCATTCGCTTTGCGAAAGAGGAAGATTTCAAAGACTGGGGACATCGCTTAAAAATCCACGGATTGGATTTGAGACACATTCCCAGTGTGGAAATTTTCTGTAATTTCATCGAACAAAAATACGGTCGATTGGATATCCTGATCAATAATGCGGCCCAAACCGTGAGGCGCCCTTCCGGATTTTATGCCCATATGATGGAAAATGAAGAGCTTCCGATTTCAGCATTTACTCCCGAGGTGCAAAGCCTTTTACAAGACCATTTGAATTGTTTGGAAGAATTAAAAGTGCTGACGATCGACGCTTCTTCCAACCAAAATATGCCCGTAACTTGGCACGGACCCGAACCGGGAATCGGTTTGAGGGCTTCCGCCAAATTATCCCAGATTCCGTATTCTTTTGATAACGCCTTGGTTTCGCAGGAAGTTTTTCCAGAAGGAAAATTAGATGCCGATTTGCAACAAGTCGATTTGCGAAAAACAAACAGCTGGCGCTTGAAACTGGGCCAAATTGAAACTACGGAAATGATTGAAGTGCAATTGGTGAATGCTGTGGCTCCCTTTGTGCTGTGCAACCGACTTTCAGAAGTGATGAAAAAAGACAGCACAGGCAAAAAACACATCATAAATGTTTCAGCTATGGAAGGAAAATTCTACCGAGATTTCAAGGAAGACCGCCATCCGCATACCAATATGGCGAAAGCCGCCTTAAATATGCTGACCCATACAGCTGCAGGAACTTTAGCCAAAGACGGGATATTTATGAATGCGGTCGATACGGGTTGGGTAACCGACGAAGATCCGGCAGAGCTGGCAAAAAGAAAACAAGAAGAACAAGATTTTCAACCGCCATTGGATATTGTTGACGGGGCAGCGAGAGTTATGGATCCGTTATTTGACGGAATAAATTCTGGAAAACATTGGTCTGGAAAATTTTTAAAAGATTACAATCCAATAGCTTGGTAGAAATAAATAAAAAACCACAACGTAACGGTTGTGGTTTTTAGTTTAAAATCGATAGCCGATTCGCAGTCCAAATGAAAAATTAGCTTTGTATCCAGAAGATTCGTGCATATCAGTGTCTCCGAAGAAATCGTGAGGACCGTTATCTTCAAGATGTCCCAAATCAGGATTATAACTGCGGTCAAAGTTTTTTAGATCTCGTTTCATTATTCCAATATACATATAGGGTTCAAGTACAAAATGTCCAAATTGTTTCTGAAATCCTAAAGCTAAGTTGGCGCCGAAAATATTTTTTTTGACATCAAAATTATCTTCGTACAAGTTTTCATTTTCGCTATCTTCAAAATAGTAGTTTGTATTTCTGCTAAATTGGTTTTCACGATAAAATAGTTGTATTCCAACATAAACACCATCAGATATTCTTTTCTGGTTTTTATCTTTTTTATAATAATTCAGGAAATAAAATCGTCCTTCTGCCATTGCCCTAAAGCCTTTAGCATCTAATGAAACAGTATCAACAGATTGACCTAATTCATAAAGTTGCAGCCCAAATTCTCCTTGTACGCTGAAGGATTTATTGAATTTTCGCTCCAAAGCCAACTGCACGGTTGGGAATGAAAAACCATCAACTAATGAGGTTGCATTTAGTTTTAAAATGTAGGAACGTTCATCTTTTTCTTGTGAAAAGGTGGAAGTGAAGCAAAATAAAAGTGTACTTAAAAATAGTAATTTTAATTTCATTTATAAATCAATTGGGAAGTTCTATTGTAGGATAGATTCAAAGAAGCAATTAAGGTTGCTTGAAAATTCTTATAAATGTATTTAAATTATTGCTAAGAACCAGCAAACGGAGTTCCGAAAATGCCCACTGCCAATTCTGCCCAAACCAGAGCAAGTACAATCAAAATTGCAACTGTAATTCCAATTCTTATTTTTTTGTTTTTAATATTCCTGGCAACAGTTTCAATTAAAAGTCCGGTTCCAAGTAACAAACCGCCAGCAATTACAAAGTCAGAAAATGTCCAATTCACTTCATTTGTGAACTGCATTGCCACCAAAGGAATGCATAAAAGGACTGCGATAGTTCCTAAAATGCCAATTAATCGTTTATTTTTCATCGTTTCTATGTTTATTTTTTGACAAAGTTAATAAACTTTGAAACACAAAGTACTTTTGAAATAAAAAAAATGTAATTTTGTATAAAATAAATCAACTGAGATTATGGAACTGTTTGTAGCGAAAAATTCAATTGTTCGAAAAATTTGGGGAAAGAGCGATACCGTCCTTTTTATATTTGCTGGAGCTTCCGCAGAATTTGCATTGAACAAAGCGGTAGATTGGCTGTATTATACTGGGAAATTACCGTCAGATCCTTTGGGAAGATTATTTTCAACCGTTAATTACGCCAGAAAAATTGTTTTTTCGCCAACGGATCAAGCTAATCAAGCGATTGATTTTATGAACAACATCCATTTAAAAGTGGAAGAAAGTAGAGGTAAAGTGATACCTGATTGGGCTTATCGTGACGTACTTTTTATGCTGATTCATTATTCAATTGCTGCCTATGAATTGCTTGAAAGAAAACTGACCAATGCTGAAAAAGAAGAGGTTTATAATGTTTTTTATCGAGTAGGATTACGAATGGAGTTGAAAGAATTGCCTGCAAATTACATCGATTGGTTGCCAGTTCGAGATTCGCATTTAGAAGAGAATTTACAGAAAAGTAACTTCACAATCGATTTGTTCCACCAATATAAAAAGCATTTGGGAACAATTCGGTTCTATATATTAATAGGCGTTCAGAAATTAATTGTTCCTGAAATTGTAAAGAAAAAACTATTCAATAATAATTTCGCTCCAATAAAACCAATAATTAAATTTTATAAAATAAGTAAATTAGTAAAAATGGATTCAGTCATAAAAAATATTTTGCTTCCATCAGAATACAAAAGTGAAATCAAGCAAATCGACATCCAACCCCGTAATATAATACAAACAAAAAACCGCAACAAAAATAATTGTTGCGGTTTTTTAATATCTTAAATCTCTAAAAATCTCTGTGTTTTTGCGTGAAATTACCCTTCCATTTTGGCAGATAACTCAAACCATCTTTCCTCTTTATCTTCCATTTTTTTGATAATCACTTGCAACTCGTTTGCTTTCTTTTCAATTTCAGCATCTGGGACTTTTCCTTCCGAAAACAACAATTCAATTTTAGATTTGTCAATTTCCAAATCTTTAATCTCACGTTCAATTTTTTGAAATTCTTTCTGCTCGTTAAAAGTCAAATTTACTGTCGGATTATTTTGCTTCCAAGCTTTTTTCTCCGTCTTATTGTCTTCTTTTTGTTGCACATCAGCACTGTCTTCATAGGCTCTAAAATCAGAATAATTTCCTGGGAAATTTTCGATTTCACCTTCGCCTCTAAACACAAATAAATGATCTACAATCTTATCCATAAAATACCTGTCGTGCGAAACCACCAGCAAACATCCAGGATAATCCAATAAAAAGCTCTCTAAAACATTCAACGTCACGATGTCCAAATCATTCGTCGGCTCATCGAGAATCAAAAAGTTAGGATTTTGGATCAAAACCGTACACAAATACAGACGTTTCAACTCGCCACCGCTCAATTTTTCTACAAAATCATATTGTTTTTTGGCGTCAAAAAGAAATCGCTCCAGCAATTGCGAAGCTGAAATGATCTTTCCTTTCGTCAACGGAATATATTCTCCGTATTCCTTAATGATATCAATAACGCGCTGTCCTTGCTTTGGATTAATTCCGCTTTGCGTATAATATCCAATCTTAATCGTCTCTCCAACAACCACTTTTCCGCCGTCTAACGGAATCGTTCCGGTCAGTAAATTCAAGAAAGAAGATTTTCCAGTTCCGTTTTTACCGATGATTCCAATACGTTCGCCACGTTGAAAATCAAAACTGAAATTGTCCAAAATTACCTTGTCGCCAAATTTCTTCGAAATCTTGTGAAGCTCAATAATTTTGCTTCCCATTCGTTCCATATTGATTTCCAGCTCGACCTTGTTTTCCTTACGTCGGCTTTCGGCTTTTTCCTTAATTACATAAAAATCATCCTGGCGCGATTTGCTCTTTGTCGTTCTCGCTTTCGGCTGTCTTCGCATCCATTCCAATTCTTTTTTGAAAAGGTTTTGAGCCTTATCGACACTTGAATTTTCCGAAGCAATTCGTTCCTCTTTTTTCTCTAAATAATACGAGTAATTTCCTTTATATTGGTATAATTTCCCGTTGTCTAATTCAATGATTTCGTTGCAGACGCGTTCCAAAAAGAAACGGTCGTGCGTCACCATGAACAACGTAATATTTTCTTTTGCAAAATAACTTTCCAGCCACTCAATCATCTCTAAATCCAAGTGATTCGTAGGTTCATCCAAAATCAAAAGATCGGGGCGGTTGATCAAGATAATCGCCAAAGACAATCTTTTTTTCTGTCCACCCGAAAGATTTTTCACCTTTAAGCTAAAATCTTCCAGCTTCAATTTAAACAGAATCTGCTTAAACTGCGTCTCAAAATCCCATGCATTAAATTGGTCCATTCGGTCAAAAGCACGTTGGTACGCTTCCTCATCTTCCGGATTTTCCAATGCTTTTTCATATTGATGGATCACGTCCAAAGTCTCATTATCACTCGCAAAAATGCTTTCTTCAATCGTCAATTCCTCCTGCAAATTATTATCCTGAGACAAAAAAGACATCTTAATATCCTTGCGAATCACTACTTGGCCCGTGTCTGACTCGTCTTCACCATTGATAATTTTCATTATCGACGTTTTTCCAGAGCCATTTTTCGCAATAAAAGCAATTTTCTGGTCCTTGTTGATTCCAAACGAAATGTCCTTAAAAAGCGTTCTTTCGCCAAAGGATTTTGATATGTTTTCTACTGATAAATAATTCACTGCGGTAATTTTTCTGCAAAAGTAAGCTTTTTAATGCCAATTTTTTGACTTTCAAATTTTTGACGGGTACTTTCTATAATATTTGGGCAGATAGCATTCAATAAACTAATAATAAATTCATTGATTCACGGAATAAAGGTTGTAAATTCGAAAAAAAAAGTAAAATTATGAAAACTTGTATGGCATTGAAAAAAGTAGCGGTTTTGCTAGTAATATCCCTTTTAATAGTAAGTTGCAATACTCACATTTCATCATCGAGATCAGGAAAAATATCGCCTGGGCACGCAAAAAAAATGTCTGGAAGTAAAAGTGCAAAAGCTTACGCGCCAGGACAGCAAAAGAAAAAACGCTAGTGAGTTTTGGTCTGTTGCTGATTTATTTTGGGTAAATAATCTTTAACATAAATAAAAACTTACAATTGCAATTGTTTAGTAAATTCGTAAAAAGCTAAATAGGTAAATATGAAAAATAGTTACTTCCTCATACTTTGCATTTCAATAAGCGCTTTTGCCCAAAAAGGATATCCGGTTCCTGAAAAATCGGCAACGCATCTTTTTTACATCCAGCATTCCCAAAACCACAACACCTTTGTTTATGAAGCTAATTTTGAACATAAAAAAATCAATAGCATTGAGCCTATAAAAATCCACAAAATAGCGTACACAAAAGGCGGAGCCAAAGAAGAACTCACAAAAATGCAACGCAATCTCGCTTACGGAATCGATATAAAAAAGCAAAAAGAAAACCATTATGAATTCTGCCTGGTTTCTTATCCTGACAAGAAAATGTACTTAGAAATCCATAAAAATGGGAAGTCACAAGTGAAAACTATGGTAAACGGGAAGAAAATTATCTTGCACAAAATGTATCTGTCGATGCAAAAAGGAAGCCTCAAGCCAAAAATAGAATTTATCGATTTTTCAGGAACCGACGAAAGTTCGAGCAAGGAAGTTAAAGAAAGATTTTATCTAGAAACAGATTAGAGAAATAAAGATAATTCTCAAAGACACTAAGTTTTCCTTTTGACACATTTTCCAATTATATTTGTCCAATGCAATTATCTGTTATTATCCTGAATTATAATGTGCGCCATTTCTTAGAGCAATGCGTTTTGAGTGTCCAAAAAGCGACTCAGAACTTCAATGCCGAAATTATTGTGGTCGATAATAATTCGCCAGATGATAGTTGCCAGATGATGAAAGAGCGTTTTCCGGAAGTCATTTTAATTGAAAACAAAGAAAATTCAGGTTTCCCAAAAGGCAATAATATTGGCGTAAAAATAGCGCGTGGTGAATACATCTGCATCTTAAATCCAGACACCGTTGTTGGCGAAGATACCTTCGAAAAAGTCTTGGCGTTTGCCAAAAAACAAGAAAATTTAGGAATCGTAGGTTGCAAGTTAATCGACGGGACCGGAAATTTTCTGCCCGAATCAAAACGTGGCGTTCCAACGCCATTCGTGGCTTTTACCAAAATATGCAGTCTGTATAAAATTTTTCCGTCAATAAAATCCTTCGGAAAATATTATGCTTCGCATCTCACCGAAAACCAAACCGGAAAAGTGGAGATTTTGGTCGGCGCTTTTATGGTAATGAAAAAAGAAACCTATGAAGAAGTAGGCGGTTTTGACGAAGACTGTTTCATGTATTCTGATGATATTGACCTGTCCTATATGGTTTTGAAAACCGGAAAACAGAACTATTATTTCCATGAAACCACGGTCATACATTATAAAGGAGAAAGCACTGTCAAAGACGGAACCTATATGAAACGTTTTCAGGAAGCGATGAACTTCTTTTATAAAAAACATTTCAGGACATCCTTCTTTTTCTCGTTATTTATGAAAATCGGAATTGTTTTTTTCTCTTTCATCAAAATGTTCCAAGGAAAAAAAGCAAGCCGATCAATTCCTGAAAAGTTTGTTTTTTGCTCGAATGATTCTGTTTTAAAAGAAAAATTGCAAAATACACTTAAAAAAAACATAGAATTTCACAATTTAGAAAACCAAAAAGCATTATTTTCGCAAACGTTTTCGAGTAGGAATATAACCGAACTGATTTTAGATCAAAATCAGCTCTCCTTTAAAGAATGCATTTCGATTTTAGAAACACAAAAAAGCAAGCACACCACCTTTAAAATACTGCCTGGCAATTCCAATTTCATCATCGGGAGCAACAGCAGCAATGATAGGGGAGAAGTAGTGCAATTTTAAGCGTATTTTTTTAGCATTAAGAATTTTAGCAAAAACTTAATGATTCGTGCTATTTAATCGCCTAAAATTATATTAAATTTGTGGTTTAAGTATTTAAAATATAATCCTGTAAAATTATATAATTCGTAGTATTACCTAGAAATTATCACTAATTTTGCATCGATAAAATAAAAATCCACCATTAGGTTAGCAATATGGCAAAATTTGAATTGAAACTTCCAAAGATGGGAGAAAGCGTTGCAGAAGCAACAATTACCAATTGGTTAAAAAAAGTAGGCGACCCAATTGAAGCCGATGAAGCAGTTCTTGAAATCGCTACTGATAAAGTAGATTCAGAAGTGCCTTCAGAAGTTTCAGGTGTTTTGTCGGAAATACTTTTCAATGTCGATGACGTCGTAAAAGTAGGTCAGACCATTGCTTACATCGAAGTTTCAGGCGGCGTAGTGGTGGAAGCGCCAAAAGACGACGCTCCGGCAGCTGCGGCCACAATCGAAAAAACAGTTGAAAGTGCGCAACAAGCAGTTGCAACACCACAAGATTTTTCAAATTCAGAAAAATTCTTTTCGCCTTTAGTGAAAAATATCGCTAAAGAAGAAGCGGTTTCGGTAGCTGAATTAGAAGGAATCAGCGGTTCTGGAAAAGACGGAAGAGTGACAAAAGATGATATTCTTAGTTATGTTGCCGATAGGAAACAGCAAAAAGTGGAGGCTCCAAAAGCACAGCCAGTTGCGCAAGCTCCTGCACCAAAAGCGCAATCTCCAGCACCCGTTTCTGTAAACGGTGGTGACGAAATTGTGGAAATGGACAGAATGCGCAAGCTGATTTCGGGCTATATGGTGGCTTCGGTTCAAACTTCGGCCCACGTCCAGTCGTTCATCGAAGTGGATGTAACGAACATCGTAAAATGGAGAACTAAAGTAAAAGATGCTTTCGAAAAACGCGAAGGTGAAAAACTGACTTTCACGCCAATAATGATGGAAGCGGTTGCGAAAGCATTAAAAGATTTCCCGGGAATGAACATTTCTGTTGACGGAGATTATATCATAAAAAGAAAAAACATCAACCTTGGAATGGCGGCCGCTTTGCCAAACGGAAACTTGATTGTTCCCGTTATCAAAAACGCGGACCAATTGAACTTGGTGGGAATGGCGAAAGCTGTTAACGATTTAGGAAACCGTGCCAAAGCAGGAAAACTAAAGCCAGACGATACGCAAGGCGGTACATATACGGTTACAAACGTTGGAACTTTCGGAAGCGTTTTCGGAACTCCAATCCTCAACCAGCCACAAGTGGGAATCCTGGCGCTGGGTGCGATCAGAAAAGTACCGGCAGTTATTGAAACTCCAGAAGGCGATTTCATCGGAATCCGCCAAAAAATGTTCCTTTCGCATTCGTATGACCATAGAGTTGTCGATGGCGCATTAGGAGGAAGCTTCGTGAAACGCGTTGCCGAATACTTGGAAGCGTTTGATGTAAACAGAGATTATTAAAATTTGAAATCCATAAAAAAACTCCCGAAGCGATTCGGGAGTTTTTTGTTTTAGGAAAAATACGTACATTTAAAGGAACTGTTTAAAGAAGTGAAAAATGAACTTGCTTAGAAAATTCCTGACCTATACCAACTTGACTTCAGAAATGGATGATTACAGCGTCATCCACCAAAATATTGAAAAAGACATTATCTTTAAAGGAACCAATCTTTGGATCTTGGTCTTTGCCATTTTCATCGCTTCCATCGGTTTGAACATGAACTCTACAGCCGTAATTATCGGTGCGATGTTAATTTCGCCGCTGATGGGACCCATCAACGGAATGGGCTACAGCATCGCTACATACAATTTTGTATTGTTCCGAAAAGCTCTCAAGAATTTTGTCTTTGCTGTAATTGCCAGCCTGTTTGCTTCTACCGTTTACTTTTTGTTGAGTCCGTTGTCCACAGCACATTCCGAGCTTTTGGCGCGAACCAGTCCAACTATTTATGATGTTTTGATTGCACTTTTCGGTGGTTTGGCCGGGATTGTAGCCATCAGCAGCCGCCAAAAAGGAAATGTAATTCCGGGAGTTGCCATTGCCACGGCGTTGATGCCGCCGCTTTGTACGGCAGGATTTGGCTTGGCAAATGGCGATTTGAATTTCTTTTTAGGGGCGTTTTATCTGTTTACCATCAACACGGTTTTTATCGGAATTTCCTCGGTTTTGATTTCACGGTTTTTAAAATTTCCGATCACCAATTTGGTTCAGGAAGACCAGAAAAAGAAAGTCGTGCGCTGGACTTCTTTCATCATCGCGGTCACTTTGATTCCTAGTATTTATTTTGGATATGCTTTAGTGCAAGCCGAAAGATTTACGGAAAGAGCCAATAAATTTATTGCTGATGTCAGTGTTTTTGAAGGCAGTTATCTGTTGAAAAATGAAATTGATCCCCAAAAAAGACAAATTTCTTTAATTTATGGAGGAAGCAGTTTAACGGATAAAGAAAAGCGAGAAATCGCCAAAAGGGCAAATGCTTATTCTTTAGAGAATACCAAGCTGCTCTTTAAGCAAGGGTTTTCTTTAAATGATGGAAAGGAAAATACAAATCAAATTGATAAGTTGAAAACAGAAATCAACCGGCTGAATTTGGCGCTGAAAGAAAAACAAAAAGCGACCGACAGCATTATTTCAAAACCTGAAATTGGGAAGCAAATTTTATCAGAAGTCCAGGCAATTTTTCCTGAAATCAAGTCGTGTTCGTATTCTGAAACTGTGTCTTTTCAAGACAGTATAAAAAGGGATAAGGTGAAAATTGTGGTAATGGAAACCAATAAAAAAGGACTTTCTGCCGATGCCCGAAAACGTATCAATGACTGGCTGAAAAAGCGATTGGAAACCGAAAAAGTGAAAACGTTTTTTGAATAATTTTTTTGAAGCCAAACTTTAGGCATTCTTTAAATGAAATTCCCGCTGGTGCCACTCGCTGTTCTTTTATTTATTGGTAAAGTAACGACCTCAAAAAAAAGTCACTATCGGGGTTAAATTTCAATCTTCGGGCTTTTTTTAAGACTTACTTTATTGTGGTACACTGCAACTGAAAAAATAGAAGAATCGTTTAGAGAGAATTTTGGTCCAAAAGTAAAAAGAAAGCCTAATGTTTTTAAATAGCCCCGATTGTCAGGAGTAGCCTTTTCTTCCGATTTTTATTCGGAGAAAAGCTACTGCAGAAAGCGGGAAAATGAAGTAAATAAAGCCTTGAGTTTGGCTTCTTATATAAAATAATTCCCTACTGTTTTAGTCTTAAAGGGATTATAAAAAAAGGGTTATTTAAGTATTGTAAACGCAAAACCTTTTATATTTGTAGTCCATACAAAAACCCATAAAATGGAACTTACACTTACAAAACCAATCTGCTTTTTTGATCTTGAAACTACAGGAATCGACATCAGTAAGGACAGGATTGTTGAAATATCAATTTTTAAAGTTTTTCCCAACGGCAACAAAGAAAGCAGGACTTGGCTGGTAAATCCAGAAATGCCGATTCCGGCAGCTACGACCGCTGTCCACGGAATTACCAACGAAAAAGTGGCTAACGAACCGACTTTTAAAGAATTGGCCCAGACGATTTATAACATGGTAAAAGACTCTGATTTGGCAGGATTTAATTCAGATCGGTTTGATATTCCGTTATTGGCGGAAGAACTGCTGCGTGCCGGAGTGGATTTTGACATGAAAAATCGCGTTTCGGTAGATGTCCAAACCATTTTCCATAAAAAAGAAGAACGGACTTTAAGTGCGGCTTATAAATTTTATTGCGGACAAAGTCTTGAAAACGCCCATTCTGCAGAAGCAGATACGATGGCTACCTATGAGATTTTGAAGTCGCAATTGGACCGTTATGAAGATTTGCCACACGATATGAAATCGCTTTCAGAGTATACGACACGAAAAAAATCGGTAGATTTTGCCGGTTTCATTGGTTTGGATAAGGATAACGAGGAGATTTTTGCCTTCGGAAAGCACAAAGGCGCAAAAGTTGACAAGATTCTTGAAACTGAACCAGGTTATTTTGGATGGATTCAAAATGCTGATTTTCCGTTGTACACTAAAAAAGTTTTGACGGCAATTAAATTGAGGAAATTAAATACAAAGTAGTTTTTGGCTGGCAGTGACGCAACTGAAATGTCTGAGCACTGAACGCTGAATCCTGAAAACTTTAGAAAATGAAAATAATCTGCATCGGTAGAAATTATACCAAACATATAGAGGAATTACAGAACGAAAAACCAACGGAACCTGTGATTTTTTTGAAGCCCGATACAGCAATCTTGCCTAAAAATTTTCCGTTTTTTATCCCTGATTTCAGTAGTGATATTCATCATGAAGTGGAGATTTTGGTGAAAATAAATAGGGTAGGTAAGCACATTGATCCAAAATTTGCTCATAAATATTATGATGAAATTGGCCTGGGAATTGATTTTACGGCACGTGACGTGCAGGCGCAATTAAAAGAAAAGGGACTTCCGTGGGAAAAAGCGAAAGCGTTTGACGGTTCGGCGGTTATCGGAGAATTTTTGCCGAAATCGCAATTCAAGTCATTAGAAAATCTTACATTTGAATTGACCAATAATGGAAATTCTGTGCAAAAAGGCACGGCAACTCACATGTTGTGGAAAATTGACGAGCTGATTTCTTATGTATCGCAATATTTTACATTAAAAATTGGGGATATTATTTTTACAGGAACGCCTGAAGGGGTTGCAAAAGTAAATCCGGATGATATTTTGGAAGGTTTTTTAGAAGGACAAAAATTATTTAGAATACAAGTAAAATAATGGCTATACATTACAACCTCGCAAAAGTTTACGAAATCTCAGACAATGACAGTGACTTCGTGCAAGACATCATTAATTTGTTTGTGACTGAAGTTCCTGCAGATTTAAAAAATGTCAAAAAAGGAATCAAAGAAAAAGATTATAAGTTGGCTTACAGTTATGCCCACAAGATAAAACCGACTTTGGATTTATTGGGAATGACGGTCGCTTTTGAAGAAATTCTTTTGGTAGAAGATTGGACAAAACGCGAAGGGAAAAAGAAGGAAATCAAAGAAACGTACAAAAGTATTGCTGATAAAATAGAAAAAGCAGTAAAAGAAATCAGCAAGGATTTTAATATTTAAAAAAAGCTGCAAGTAAAAATGCTATGAAAGCAACAATAGTTACCATTGGCGACGAAATCTTAATCGGCCAAATTATAGATACCAATTCGGCTTTTATAGCAAAATCTTTAGATAAGATTGGTATTGAAATTCACGAGGTGCTTTCGGTTTCGGATGATAGAAATCATATTTTAGAAACATTTCAAAGGTTGCAGAACCAAGTAGATTTGGTGATAATTACCGGAGGCTTGGGTCCGACAAAAGATGACGTGACTAAAAAAACGTTCTGCGATTATTTTGAAGACGAATTGATCGTGGATAAAAAAGTCGAGGCACACGTCATTGACTTGATTGAAAGGGTGATGAAACGGCCTGCTTCGCAAATGAATAAAGATCAGGCGCTTGTTCCTTCAAAAGCTACGGTTTTGCACAATCAGGTTGGTACCGCTCCAGGAATGTGGATGAAGAAAGAAAACACTGTTTTTGTCTCTTTGCCCGGCGTTCCTTATGAAATGAAATACTTGGTTGAAAATGAAATTCTTCCAAAAGTTATTAAAGAATACGAACGTCCGTTTATCCTCCATAAAACCATTTTGACATACGGGCAAGGTGAAAGCCTGGTTGCTGAACGAATTGAAGATTGGGAAAATAACCTGCCTGAATTTATCAAATTGGCCTATCTCCCGAACCCAGGAAGAGTACGGTTGAGGCTTTCAGCCAGAGGATCCGACGAAGAGCTCTTGAAGAAAGCGATCGAAGAAAATATCATTTCATTGACCAAAATTATCGGCGATATTATCGTTGGATTTGATGAAAGCGAAACGTTAGAGTTTGTTTTGGGAAAAATGCTTGCCCAGCAGAACCAGACCATTTCAACGGCGGAAAGTTGCACCGGCGGAAAAATTGCGCAGATGCTTACGTCCATTCCAGGTTCGTCAAAATACTTTAAGGGAAGCGTGGTCAGTTATTCCAAAGAAGCGAAGATTGAAGTGCTTAACGTTGCTGAAAAAACAATAGAAGAATTTTCTGTCGTGAGCGCACAAGTGGCAGAAGAAATGGCTTTAGGTGTAAAAAAGATCATGAAAACCGATTATTCCATCGGAATCACCGGAAACGCTGGTCCGACAAAAGACGATACCGATTGTGAGGTCGGAACCGTTTTTATCGCAATTTCTTCTCTAAAAGAGACAATAATTGAAGAATTTAATTTTGGGCAGCCACGAGAAAAAGTCATTGATAGAGCGGTAAATAAGGCGTTCGAGATGCTTCAGAAAGAAATTTTAAAAAATGTACAATAATTATTTTGAACAAAGGTTTATTTTTCGTTTCTTTGCACCCTGATTTTGAATAACGATAAAAGATAAGCATAATGTCAAGAGTTTGTGACCTTACGGGTAAAAGAGCGATGGTTGGAAACAACGTTTCCCACGCGATGAACAAGACTAAGAGAAAATTTTCTGTAAACTTAGTTAAAAAACGTTTTTATCTTCCTGAAGAAGACAGATGGATTACTCTTAGAGTAGCTGCATCTACAGTAAAAACGATCAACAAAAATGGAATCGCTGCAGTTTTGAAAGAAGCTAAAGCTAACGGATTTATTAAATAATCCTTCCTAAAAACTATATAGCAAGATGGCAAAGAAAGGTAATAGAATCCAGGTAATTTTAGAATGTACAGAACACAAAACAAGTGGTCAACCAGGTACATCAAGATACATCACAACAAAGAACAAAAAAAATACTCCAGACAGATTAGAGATTAAGAAATTTAATCCAATCTTGAAAAGAGTAACTGTTCACAAAGAAATTAAGTAATAATTAGAGATTTTTAAAAATTCAGATGGTCCCATTTGAATTTTATTAAAATATCAAATAACATTTGAATCATGGCAAAGAAAACCGTTGCAACGTTACAGACAGCTTCTAAGAGATTGACAAAAGCTATCAAAATGGTAAAATCTCCAAAAACTGGTGCATATACTTTCGTAGAAAGCGTTATGGCTCCTGAATTAGTTGACGAATTCTTGAAAAAGAAATAATTCAACCAAAACAGCATATAGAAAAGCTACTTTCATTCGAAAGTAGCTTTTTTATTTTTATATTTGTCCCAAGTTTTATCAGAAGCCAAACACAAGGCATTTTTAAACGTAGTTCCTGCTTTCCGCCACAATCTTTTATGCCGAACCCCGGCATAAAAGGATTTTCGCTGCAATCGGGCCTATTTAAAAACGCTTTCTCCTTCTTTTAGCTTCTGGACTCAGATTGTCTAAAAAGTCTTGTAGTCTAACAATCTAACAATCATTAAAAATGAGCTTTTTTAAAAAAATATTTTCATCAGAAAAAAAAGAAAACCTTAGCCAAGAAGCAAAACAAAGCTTAGACAAAGGTCTTGAAAAATCAAAAACATCTTTTTTCTCAAAACTGACCAAAGCAGTTGCCGGGAAATCAAAAGTAGATGATGAGGTTTTAGACAATCTTGAAGAAATATTGGTTTCTTCAGATGTTGGCGTGAACACCACCTTAAAAATCATAACCCGAATCGAAGAACGCGTTGCCGCTGACAAATATTTGGGAACTGACGAACTGAACCAAATTCTTCGGGAAGAAATCGCCGGGCTTCTATCAGAAACCAATTCAGGTGAAGCCACGGAGTTTGAAATTCCAAAAGATAAAAAACCATATGTTTTGATGGTTGTCGGTGTAAACGGAGTTGGTAAAACCACCACCATCGGGAAATTAGCCCACCAATTCAACAAAGCCGGATATAAAGTCGTTCTTGGTGCTGCCGATACTTTTCGCGCCGCCGCAATCGACCAATTGCAGATTTGGGCTGACCGAGTTGGCGTGCCAATCGTGAAACAGCAAATGGGCAGCGACCCAGCATCCGTTGCATTTGATACGTTGCAGTCTGCCGTTTCTCAAGATGCAGATGTGGTGATTATTGATACCGCAGGCCGTCTGCATAACAAGGTGAATTTGATGAACGAGTTGACAAAAGTAAAGCGCGTGATGCAAAAGGTCCTTGAAGACGCGCCACACGATGTTTTATTGGTTTTGGATGGCTCAACAGGCCAAAATGCATTTGAGCAAGCAAAACAATTTACCGCGGCAACTGAAGTGACTTCGCTGGCTGTAACAAAACTGGACGGAACTGCAAAAGGCGGTGTTGTTATCGGAATCTCTGATCAATTCCAAATTCCAGTTAAATACATTGGAGTAGGCGAGGGAATAGATGATCTGCAAGTATTTAACAAGCATGAATTTGTGGATTCTTTCTTTAAATGATTTTATAAAAGTTTTTTAATTCAAAAATGTTAATTAAATTTAATACTTTAGCATAAATTAACAAATAAAGACTTATGAAATTAAAAATTTACTTAGTAGCTCTATTCACAATTTTTATAAATTTACAATTGCATTCACAAGATTTAAATGCAGGTTACTACATCAATAAAAATGATGAAAAAACCCACAGTTTATTTTAAAAATATGAGTTTCAAAGATCCTTCTTTAGTTAAATTTAAATTTAATGAAGATTCTGATTTTCAATTATTAAAAGTTGATGATATAATTGAATTTGGGATTGAGGGAGATAGTAAATTTATTAAAAAAAAGGTAAATATAGATGAAAGTTTAAATTATGAAAGTTATTCTAAAGACCCGATATTTATAAGTAAAGTTCTTTTTTTAAATGTAATAGTTGAAGGTCCTTGTAATTTGTATTCACATTATGATGGTAATAAAACCAGATTTTTTTATCAGGTAGGTGAAGGTACGGAAATTGTGCAACTTATATACAAAAAATTCCATTTGAATGAAACTAATGTAATTAAAGAAAATAACGAATTTCGAAATCAATTAAATACAATTTTAAAGTGTGATGAACTAACTTTTAATGATTTTATCAAATTAAAATATGTTCGAAATGATATTGAGAAAATCGTGCAAAGATTTAATTTATGTCAAGGGAAATCTAGTAAAGTTTTTGGAGAAAAAACAGAAAAAATTAAATTTAAGTATAGTGTATTTGCTTTAGCAAATCAATCAAATTTTTCAGTTTATTATAATTATGAAGATTCTGAAAAATTAACAAAAACTAATTTTGGTGGTGGGGCTGAGATAGCAATGGTTTTTTCTTATGGGAAATCTGAAGTGTTTTTTCGAGGTGATTTAGAACAATATTCTGGGAGCTCTAAACATATTGGAAATCAAAATAATCCTGTGAATGAAAGAAGCGATTTTACTTTAGAATCTACTTTCTTAAATTTTAATCTAGGATATAGGCACAATTTTTTTATAAGCTCAAAAAACAAAATATTTTTAGATGCTTCAATGGGTTACAGTACTCCATCTGGGGATATAAAATACAATTTAAGATATCCAAACGGTACCGGACAATACTTAACAGAGACATTTCTATTTGAAATAAGTAATAGCTTTTTTTTAAATTTTGGAGTAGGATATGTTTTTAATGATAAATTTGGAATCGAAATAAGAAAGGATACTAATAGAGATTTGCTTCTAAATTCAGATAAAGCAACTTTTAGTAGAGTTAGCTTAGGTTTGAAATATACTATAAACTAAAAGTTAAATGGCATTTTCAATATACAATGTAAAACCGCTACATCTTTATATCTTGTTTGTGGTTTTAATTTTGACAGCAAGAATATGCGAAGGTACAATCCAGCCGTTATATTACCTTTTTGCGCTTTTAGGCTGGGTGGTTTTCTTTATAGCGGTAAAGAATTTCTTCAATCAAAAAAAGCAGTTGGAAACAAAGAAAAAGACTCCAGTAAAAAAGATAAAAAAATAAATGTGCTAATGGATTAGCGCATTTTTTTTTGCGAAACATTCCTCGCAATCAGATTAGACTAAAATGGCAATGTCAGCAACTTTTCGTATTCGAATTACAACCATCTCCTTATTGTAAATCCATGTGCGTTTTGGGCATTTTTTCGAAAGCAATTTCATGTTTTCTCCCATTTTTAAATTCAAAAAACGGCATTCGAAAAAAAGAAACCAAATGCTACTGAAAGTGTCATTTTTTCATAAAAATTCGTTTTCCAATTACACTTTAAAAATTGTGAATTGTTTAATTCAGAAACTTTTTTATCAAGGTAATAAATGGTAAATTTATTTTTTTAAAAATGAATATGAAAAAGATAGCGATTTTATTGTTTACGGCCTCATTATTAGTTTCTTGTGCAAAAGTTTCAAAAGAAGAAACGCAGAAATTAAACGGGTATTGGGAAATTGAAAAAGTAATTTTGGCAGACGGTTCTGAAAAGGACTATAAAATCAACATGACTTATGATTTCTTCAAGATTGATAAAGATTACAAAGGCTTCCGTAAAAAAGTAAGTCCGCAGTTGGACGGTAAATTTCTGGCCGATGATTCGTCTGAAGCACTTGAGGTGATTGATAATGACGGTAAAATTGTCTTGAGCTATAAAACTGATTATGCCACTTGGAAAGAAGAATTAAAATCAATTTCTGATGAAAAAATGGTTGTTTTAAACCAGCAAAACATCGAATACCATTATAAAAAAGCAACACCAATCAACCTTATAGATGGCGAAGAGACTAAATAACGAAAACTCGGTTGGCGATGTTTTAAAACACATTATTCAATCCAACAAATTGCAAACTGGCATCGACCAGATTACCGTTAAAGAGGCGTGGATTTCTTTGATGGGAAACGGCGTGAACAGTTACACCAAAGAAGTGACGCTTCGAAAGAACACCCTGTATGTTGAATTGACTTCAGCCGTTTTGCGCCAGGAACTAAGCTACGGAAAAGAAAAAATTATACGCATGATCAACGAAGAATTCCGTCGCGATGTCGTCAAAGAAATCGTTTTCAGATAACTTATGGTTCGCAATAAAAAGCATAAAAAAATCCCGATCGCATAAGTGATCGGGATTTTTTTATATATTTCAGACTGCAATAGCAATCTCAATACTCAATTCAAAAAACCATTCTAATTAGAATTGCTCTCTTCCAGCAAAGTGAAATGCACCTTCTAGCGCAGCATTTTCGTCGCTATCAGAACCGTGAACAGCATTTTCTCCAATAGATTTTGCATATTTTTTACGGATAGTTCCTTCAGCAGCATCAGCAGGATTAGTAGCGCCAATCAATGTTCTGAAATCCTCAACAGCGTTTTCTTTTTCCAAGATGGCAGCCACGATCGGACCTCTTGACATAAACTCCACCAACTCTCCGTAGAAAGGTCTAGCAGCGTGTACTTCATAAAATTTCTGAGCATCAGCCACAGTCAACTGCGTCAATTTCAAAGAAACAATTTTAAAACCACCTTCAGTGATCATGTTTAAAATTCCACCGATGTGTCCGTTTTCCACGCCATCAGGCTTAATCATTGTGAATGTTCTGTTCGTTGCCATTATATTTTTTTTTTAGATTTGGCGCAAAAGTAGTGTTTTTTAACAGAATACGAAAATTTTCAGAAGATTTAGAAACAGAAAATCCACGAATTATCAGCAAAAGACAGTCCCGCTTTTCGGTTCAATAAAAAATTTCTAAAGAAGAAATTTTTTTGATTTCCCCTGCAATCGGGGTTAGCGGGCAAGGCCAGTGATTTTTTTGCATCGTCACCCTATCTTTGTCGATGCAGTCTCTAGTTATAGTACCAAATAAATTCGCCAAAATTTAGAACTCCCATTTTTTTTAAAAAATATAAAAAAAATCTCTGAACCGGATCTGAAAAATCACAAGACAATCACTAAAAATTCGTGTTCCAAAGGTTTTAAATTTTCAAACAGTTTATCCATCAAAACCGATCCGTTTTCCAAATAAAACTCTGAAAAATTTACAACGCGCTCCTGCAAATTTTGATTCGGAAAAAGCTCGTTCTGCAAGTCTGCAATTCGCTCCAATTGGGATTCGTGTTTTTTCTTCTCCGCTTTCAATAAACGTTTTTCCAGATTTTCTAAACCTTTGATTTGTTTCAGTTCCTGTGCTTTTACAGCGCCGATAAAAGATTTGTCGGTCGCAGTTGCCATCACATTCAAATCGTCAAATTGTTTTCTTAAAAAATCTTTTTGCGATGTGAAATCAATTGAAAATTCAGAAAATGTTTTGACTTTCTCATTCATCAAAGCTTCTTGTTTTGAAAATAAATTAGCCCAAGACAATTCTAATTTATCTGCTTTTTTAGCCTGTTTTTCAGTAGCCAAAAGTACCGAATTACGCAAAAGCAAAATCGGAAAAGTGACATTGGAAGCTTCGAAATAAGATTTTAATTCCAGCCAATACGCCAATTCACCGCCACCGCCAATGTAGCAAAGATTCGGTAAAATAACTTCTTGATATAAAGGACGCATAATCACATTCGGGCTGAATTTTTCTGGATTATTTTCTAATGAATCTAAGATTTCAGTTTCCGAAAATTTCAGTTTTGTGTTATTTACATAGTAAAATCCATCTTGAAAAATAATTCGCTCGCGGAAAGAATCTTCGATATAAAAAAGATTTATTTCCCTTGGATTTACTTGAATATTGTAGTTTTTTAAATGTTCAGAAGTTTCCAAAACCTTTTGGTGCGAAGTCTGTTTTAAAAGTTCTTCTTTCGCAAAAGGAACAAATTGTTTTTTCAATTCAGATTCATCAGCATCGATTATAACCAATCCAGATTTTCCAAAGATTTCATTGGCCAAAAAACGAGTCCCTTCTGCCAAATTAGAATGCCCAACATAGGCTTTTTGGAACAAATTCTTCAAATAGTCTGCATTTTTTCCAATTCCCAATTCTAAAGCAAAAACTTCAAAAACTTCATCCAAACCTTTGGTTGATAATCTTCCGACTGGACCGCCGTTTTCGGCATTCCAGCGCACTTTTTTTCCGTGAAGATTGAAATAATTTATTTCCTCAAAATCGTGGTCTTCCGTCGCCATCCAATAAATAGGAACAAAATTATATTCGGGATATTTCCGTTTTAATTCCTCTGTCAGATTAATTGTGGAAACTATTTTATACAAAAAATACAACGGACCTGTAAACAAATTCAGCTGATGTCCGGTGGTGATCGTAAACGTTTTGGAACTTGAAAGCGACTTGATATTTACATTTGTCAAGTCAGAAACATTCAAATTGGAGTATTGTTTTTCTAAAACTGCAACCAATGTTTTTCTATTGGAATCCGCATCCAAATTGAAATTTTCTGCTTTTTCAACCAGCTGTTTTTTAAAGTTTTCAGGAGAAGGAAATCGATTGTAAAGCGACTGTAAGTCTGGTTTCTGATTTAAATAATCATTGATTAGTGAAGTAAAATAACCAGAGTTTTGGTAACTGATACAGTCGGTTGGCATAGTTGAATTTTTTTGTAAAAATAAAGAAAATAAAGGCAAAATTTTATAAATAAGTCATAAAGTCAAAAGCAATGAATGAATAGGCTTTTTACAATTTCAGACAGCATTCAAACAGATGCTTTAGTGAAAATTTAATATAAAAATTTTTAGTAAGTTTGATCAAAATTTCAGCAACTACAAACGAAACTATGAAAGCATTAAAAATAATCTCTGACCTGCTTCCAATTCCAGGTTATACAGTCATTATCATTTGTTTTTTCTTTCCGTTTTTGACCATAAAATGCAATACGACTGAGTTGGTTTCAGTGACCGGTTTCGATTATGTTATTGGAAACGATGTCAAAGACAAGATGGAAAAAAGCGAAATGGCAAAAACCATCAAAGAAAAAATGGGCAAAGATCTGTTTGATAACAAAATAGAAAATGATTCTTTGTCAGAAGACAGTGAAGAAAATGCTTCTCAAGAGGGCGAAGAAACAGGGAATTTAGGAAAACAAACAAAAGATGAAAAAACAGCTAAGATTTTATTCTTTGTGATTTTGGCAGTTCCATTGTTAATGGCGCTTTCGGGATTAGTCATCAGTTTTACAAAATCAAAAAGAAAAGGACTTTTTCATATTATATTCTCAACGGTCGGTTTTATTTTTCTTTTGAGCTACGGAATTATGATCAAATCTTCAGGTGATGTAAATTTGCTTTCATCCCTGGGCGATGGAATTGGCGCTGGAATGATTTCGATTAATTTAGGAAATGCCTATTTTGTAGCCACGATATTTTTCTTAATTGTCATTCTATTTTTTGCAATGGTAAAATATTTGAAAAAATTGTATCAAGAAGAACAGCAAATAAGAGAAGAATCTGTTGAAGAATTTTATTCAAAAGAAGAATTCTAATAAATTTTTAAAAGAAGCTCCTGAGAAATCGGGAGTTTTTTATTTTGCGCCCAGAACACTGCATTTCCAAATGGCAAAAATTTTGTCAGTAAAAGGAACAATCAAATAGATGCGTTGGCTCAAGACATATTTTGAAGGATCAGCATAATACTCTTCTAAAGCAACTGACGGCAAAGATCGAATCGTTGTCGCTTTTCGATGACTGAATCCAAAGTAAGTTGACGATTCAGAATCGGTTTTTCCTGTAGAAATTTCTCCAAATGTTTTTATCGAAAACGAAGATCTTGTGCTGTCTGGCGAAATTTCAAAATTAATTTCTGAAGGATTTTTGGCAAAAAGAAATCGGATTTCCTTCTTCTTTTGGGCAAAACCGGAAACCGAAAGCAATAAGAAAAGACTGAAAATAATTGATTTCATAATTTAAAATTCCTCTTATAAATTAAGTGAGTACAAAGTAAGTGTTTTTAAAGCAGATTGCAAATTCAAAAAAATTAGCAAATCTGCGACTTCATCAAAAATATGGAGTAATTTTACAATCTTTATGAAATGCAAATGACATCAGTTTTTCTCATCACGCCACCTTTTACACAGCTGAACACGCCATATCCGGCGACGGCTTATATCAAAGGTTTTTTAAATACTAAAAATATTTCGTGTTTTCAATCTGATTTGGGTATTGAAGTGATTTTGTCATTGTTTTCAAAAAAAGGGTTGGTCGATTTATTTGCGGAAGCAGAAAAAAATACGATAGAAAAATCAGATAATGCCAAGCGAATTTTGGCTTTGCAAGAAGAATATTTTAAAACAATTGATTCTGTAATTCTTTTTTTGCAAGGAAAAAATCCCACGCTTTCCCATTTGATCTGCCAGGAAGATTTTCTTCCAGAAGCTTCTCGTTTCTCGCAATTGGAAGAATTAGATTGGGCTTTTGGAACGATGGGAACTCAAGATAAAGCAAAACATTTGGCGACTTTATATCTTGAAGATATTTCGGATCTGATCATCGAATGTGTTGATGAAAATTTTGGCTTCAGCCGCTATGCTGAAAGAATGGGGCGTTCGGCAAATTCGTTTGATGAACTTTATGGAATGCTTCAAAACGAACCGACGTATATTGATGAAATTCTTTTAAAAAATTTGAACGAAAAGATGAGCGATTTGCAACCTGAATTGGTTTGTTTTTCGGTTCCTTTTCCAGGGAATTTATACAGTGCTTTCCGAAGTGCACAATTTATAAAAAAATATTTTCCAAAGAGTAAAATTGCAATGGGAGGCGGATTTCCAAATACCGAATTGCGTTCTTTGGCAGATATTCGTGTGATGGAATTCTTCGATTTTATTACGCTTGATGACGGAGAAGTTCCGTTAGAAGAATTAATTTCTAATGTTCAAAATCCGAATTATGGCCAATTTAAAAGAACGTTTCTTCTTGAAAACGGAAAAATAGTTTATAAAAATAATTCAACAAAAAAAGATTACAAACAGTCAGAAGTGGGAACTCCAGATTATTCTGATTTGCTTTTAGATAAATACATTTCGGTTATAGAAATTGTAAATCCAATGCACCGAATGTGGAGCGATGGACGTTGGAACAAGCTCACTATGGCGCACGGATGTTATTGGGGAAAATGTACTTTTTGCGATATTTCTTTAGATTATATAAAAGTATATGAGCCAGTTGCCGCCAAATTGTTGTGCGATAGGATGGAGGAACTCATTGAGCAAACCGGCCAAAACGGATTCCATTTTGTAGATGAAGCGGCGCCTCCGGCTTTGATGAGAGCTTTGGCTTTGGAAATTCTTCGTAGAAAATTGACAGTGACTTGGTGGACGAACATTCGCTTTGAAAAAAGTTTTACAAAGGATTTGTGTTTGTTATTGAAAGCTTCGGGATGTATTGCCATTTCTGGAGGTTTGGAAGTAGCATCTGATCGATTGCTGGAACTGATTCAAAAAGGAGTAACCGTAGCGCAAGTTGCCCGAGTGACCCGAAATTTCACTGAAGCCGGAATTATGGTTCACGCGTATTTGATGTATGGTTTTCCGACGCAAACAGCACAAGAAACAATTGATTCTTTAGAAATGGTCCGTCAATTATTCGAAATAGGTATTTTACAATCTGGTTTTTGGCATCAATTTGCAATGACAGCTCACAGTCCGGTGGGAATGTATCCTGAAAAGTTCGGTGTTTTAAAAGAAACAGAAGCTATCGGAACTTTTGCTAATAACGACATCATTCACATCGATAAATTAGGAACCGATCACGACCAATTCAGTTTTGGATTAAAAAAATCGTTGTTCAATTTTATGCACGGCATCTGTTTTGACTTTCAGTTGCAAGATTGGTTTGAATTTAAAATTCCAAGAACAAAAGTGCCGAATGATTTTATTTACAATGCCATTCAAGACGAAGAAGATTTTACTACAAAGCCGTCAGCAAAAGTAGTTTGGATTGGAAACAAACCAACACTTTCACATTTTACCAAATTTAAAAAAAGTAATTCTTGGGAAATGACTGCTTTAGATTTCCATTCTAAAAAAGATATTTTTAGTATCCAAACAAATAAAGAACAAGGAATTTGGTTGGCTGAAATGCTGTCGAAAATTTCAGTTTTAAATTCAAAAACATATACTTTTCAAGAAATCAAATCCGATTATGAAAATGCGGGTTTAGAAGATTTTGAATTGTTCTGGTATTCAAAGCAAATAAAAACCCTGAAAGAATCAGGGCTACTGGTATTGTAATTTAATAAGTCAATGCTTTTTTTTCTGCTTCTTCTTTTAATTTTAAAAAATTATCAGATTGCTCTTTAGAAAGGAGTTTTATAATTTTTGTATTTATTTGATCATAAATGAATTGCATTTTGTCTCTTTTTTCGATACTTGGTAAATTTGATTTTGCGATTTCTTCCAAACTATCTTTGTGATCATTTACAATTGACCTTACAGCAGCTTGTTGTAATCCATCGAGTTTAATTTCTTTGGTGAGATACTCTGTATAAACATCTGCATAATCTTTATTTTCGGCATTTTTTTTGCTTGGCTTATTTTGTCTAACGCTTGATCCAATAGAGCGATCTACTCCTCCATAACCTTCGTTTCCATAATATTGAGAAAATCCATCAGTTGTTCCAAATACTAAAAAAAATAATGCGATAAAAAGAAATTTAGTTTTCATAGAATCAATTTAAAAAACAAATTTAATCAATTTTTAGACCAAATAAGAAGCATCTACTTACTTTATGATGTTAAAAAAAGGAGCTTCTTTAGAAACTCCTTTTTAATATTATTCTTCTATCACTGCTTCACCATACAAATCAAACTCGGCTGCGTCAGTAATTCTCACATTTACAAACTCTCCCGTTTTCAAATACGCTTTTGAAGCATCAATCAAAACTTCATTATCAACATCCGGACTGTCAAATTCAGTTCTTCCGATGAAGTGGCCGCCTTCTTTTCTGTCAATGATACAACGGTACACTTTGCCAATTTTCTCTTGGTTCAATTCCCAAGAAATTTGAGATTGAATTTCCATAATATCATTGGCACGTTGCTGTTTCACATCTGCAGGAACATCGTCTTCCAATAAATAAGCGTGGGTATTTTCTTCGTGAGAATACGCAAAACAGCCCAATCTTTCAAAACGCATTTCTTCAACCCAGTTTTTCAAAATCTGAAAATCTTCTTCTGTTTCACCAGGATAACCAACGATTAGAGTCGTTCTGATGGTCATTTCTGGCACTTTTTTTCTGAATTCTTGAATCAATTTTGTTGTTTTTGCTTGGGTTGTTCCTCTTCGCATCGATTTCAAAATGGAATCAGAAATATGTTGCAACGGAATATCCAAATAATTACAAATCTTTGGCTCGCGTTTCATCAAATCTAAAACATCCATCGGAAATCCTGTTGGGAAAGCATAATGCAAACGAATCCATTCAATGCCTTCAACGGCTGCTAAATTTTCTAATAATTCAGCAAGATTTCTCTTTTTATACAAATCAAGACCATAATATGTCAAGTCTTGAGCAATCAAAATCAACTCTTTAACGCCGTTTTTTGCCAAACCTTTGGCTTCGTTAACCAACTTTTCTATCGGTTGAGAAACGTGCTTGCCACGCATCAAGGGAATCGCGCAAAAACTGCAAGGCCTGTCACAACCTTCCGCAATTTTTAAATACGCATAATTCTTCGGAGTCGTTGTCAAACGCTCTCCAAGCAACTCGTGGCGGTAATCTGCACCAAGCGCTTTCAATAATCCTGGCAATTCGGTAGTGCCAAAATACTGGTCCACATTCGGAATTTCCTTAATCAAATCTGGCTTGTAACGTTCAGATAAACATCCGGTTACAAAAACCTTATCCACAATTCCCTGCTCTTTTTTGTCAACATAATTTAAAATCATATTCACAGATTCTTCCTTTGCATTATCAATAAAACCGCAAGTATTGATCACAATAATATTGCCTTCTCTTTCTGCAGGCGCCTCATGTTCCACATCTTTGCCGCTGGCGCGCAATTGTCCCATCAGCACTTCGCTGTCGTAAACATTTTTAGAACACCCTAAAGTGATTACATTAATTTTGTTTTTCTTTAACGTCTTGGTTCTCATAGAATTGTAAATTGGAGTGCAAAATTAAGCTTTTTTCTTCAAACCCCGCTTGTTTCGCTTTCAAATTGTATTACTTCTAACATTAACAGCGACTTTTTCTTTTTCCAGAAGCACAAACGCATGTACATTTTTTAAACTTCGTCCCGCTTTCTGCAGTAACTTTTCTCCGAAAACGGAAGAAAAGGCTGCTGCTGCCAATCGGGGCTATTTGAAAACGGCACTGCCTTTTTTAAACCTTTGGATCCTTGCGTAAAATCTCCATAAATATTTCGCACGGTTTTTGATAATTGTCCCCAATGTTATACGTTTACACTATGAAAAACCAAATCTTATTTTTCTTCCTGTTTTTTCAAATTTCACTTTTTGCACAAAAACGTGATGTTCAAGTCTATCGTGAATTCGTCGATGGAAAAACAATAGTTTATGCCGATAACAGTGAATTTTGTCCCGTTTCGGTTGTCATCAGAACCGAATTGGTCAATATGAAAAGCAGTTTGAAAAAAGCGTTTGTATTGGTTCCGGCACAAACAAAAAAGTTTGTCGTAACCGAATTAACGGTCATTGATAAAACCAAAAAAGTTTCGTTTAAATATCAAAGCTCCTTTTTTTTGGGCGACATTGATTTAAGAAAATACGATATTAATTTTCCTTACGAGCTTCCTTATAATAAAGGGGAAGAATATTTGATAGGGCAGGGCTACAACGGAACGGTTTCGCACCAGAATGAATTTGCGCTTGATTTTGCAATGCCTGTCGGAACTGAAATTTTAGCGTCCCGCGAAGGAATTGTAGTCGACGTGCAAGATCAGAATTCAGGAAACTGCATGAAAAAAGAATGTGCCGAGAATAATAATTTTGTTGTGATTTACCATGAAGACGGCACGTTTGCTGAATACACGCATATAGACACGAATTCGGCTTTAGTTAAAAAAGGAGATTTGATAAATACCGGACAAAAAATTGCTTTAAGTGGCAACGTTGGTTGGTCTTCCGGCCCGCATTTGCACTTTTTTACCTTTGTTCCAGATATTGAAAAAGGAAGAATTTCAGTTAAAAGCAAATTTAAAACGACTTCAAATAAACCCGAATTTTTAGAAGAAAAGAAGTCGTATTTGAAAGAGTACGAATAAAAATTACTGCAGATCTACAAAAGAAAAAATCGGCGAATCTGCAGTAAAAAGTATTATTTTATAACAGAAATAGGTTCTTTGTTTTCATTTATGGCTACAAAAGTAAAATTTCCGGTAATGGCTTTTTCTCTTTCCCGAGAATACATTTTCTCGACATAAATTTCGACGTGAACTTGCATACTCGTATTTCCGATATGAGTTACTTTTCCAATTAATTCGGCAAAAGTTCCAGAAGGAATTGGTTTTTTAAAATCAATTCTGTCGCTGCTTACCGTTACCACTCTTTGTCTGCTGAAACGAGTTGCGGTAATGAAAGCCACTTCGTCCATCAATTGCATGGCATTTCCGCCAAATAAGGTGTCGTAATGATTGGTTGTATTCGGAAAAATTGCTTTAAAAATGTGCGTTTCTGAGGCGTTTATTTTTTCTTCTAAAGTCATTATTAGTTGTTGTTAGATCTTAAGTTTCCCCATTTTAAAAAAGTGCTTCCCCAAGTAAATCCGGCTCCAAAAGCAGTAATCAACAGATTTTGTCCTGCTTTAAAATCATCTTTAAAATCCCAAAGACAAAGCGGAATCGTTGCTGCAGTCGTGTTTCCGTATTTTTCAATATTAATTTTGACTTTTTCAATCGGGAAATCTAAAGCGTCACTCACGGCTTGGATAATTCTCAAGTTGGCTTGGTGTGGAATAATCCAATCAATTTTTTCTGAAGCAAGTTCATTTCTTTCCATAATTTCTTGGCAAGCAGAGCTCATTCCTTTGATGGCATTTTTAAAAACGGTTCTTCCGTCTTGCTGCACAAAATGTTTTTTATTGGCGACCGTTTCTTCCGAAGCAGGAAAAAGAGAACCTCCGGCAGGAACAGAAAGAAATTGGATTCCGTTTCCGTCAGTTTTAAAAACATTGTCAATTACGCCTAAATCACTCGAAGTCGGCTCTAGTAAAACGGCACCGGCTCCATCACCAAAGAGAATACAGGTATTTCTATCTTCATAGTTCACAATGGCGCTCATTTGATCCGCGCCAATCACCAAAACTTTTTGATATCTATTGCTTTCAATTAAGCTTGCTCCAACAGAAAGCGCATATAAAAAACCCGAACAGGCTGCGTTTAAATCAAATCCCCACGCATTTTTTAAACCTGCTTTTTCGCAAACAATGCTTGCGGTTGGTGCCAAAATATGATCTGGTGTAGAGGTGGCTAAAATAAGACAATCGATTTCAGAGGGATCGATGTTTGAATTTTCAATAAGGTTTTTGATGGCAAAAGCGGCCATATCTGAAGTGGCTAATGTTTTGTCAGAAAGGATTCTTCTTTCTTTAATTCCCGTTCTGGAAGTAATCCACTGGTCAGAGGTGTCAACCATTTTTTCGAGTGTTTTGTTGTCTAAAATTGTTTCAGGAACAAAGCCTCCAATGGCTGTAATCGTTGCGTTTGTTTTGGTATTCATTAGTATAAAAAAAGTTGCATAGCTTTTAAAAAAAAGCCAGATTTGTTTTTTGAAAAGTCTTTATTAAATCAATTTTTTACGAAGAAAAAAGGGAGTGGTTTTTTAAAGAAGACAGACTTCTTCTATAAAAAAATAAACCAAAAACTTTAAACCGCGAAAGCATTGTCAAATTGAAAAAGGCAGGTTTCCTGACTTACAGCATTTTTATCTTCCTTCCCAAGAAATTTATTCTCAGTGGCTATTTTGATAAAAACTTTTGGAGCTGTTTACAGTTGCGCGACAGTTCGTGATTTTCACACGATTCCCTATTATTTTCGAACGAATCGATACCATTTTCTTGATAGAAATAAGTAAAAGAACTTTCATGCAAAGGTAATTGAGTGAAATCATAAAAAAATCCCAAAGTTGTAATTTTAGGGCATAAAAAAAGCCACCTTATTGAGGTGGCTTTTAAGTATTTTATAAGTTTTTTAATTACATTTCTAAAAGTAGTGTGAAGGTCACATTGTTATTCACGGATTGAATGTTTGTCATGTCAACTAATCCTTGATTGAAAAAGGCTTGTTGCGTATCTCTTTTTGAATAGGAGTAAGCAGCATCGATTCTGGCTCCACCAAAGTTGTAACCGAGACCACCTGAAATTCCCTGTAAATCACCAATCGTATTTCCGTTTTTATACGGACTTTGTTCAAAACGGTACCCGCCTCTGAAACTCCATTGTTTTGCTCTGGCTTCGGCTCCCACTCTAATTTCAGAAGATACATCTAATAAAGATTCAAGTTGGTCATTTCTTGTTGCAAAAAACGAATCATTTGGTCTGAATTTAGTGTTGCTGTAATCTTTCATTGTATAATCTACGCTGATAAGTCCTAAAGATCCAAAAACGTACGCCAAACTTCCTGTATATTTTCCTGGAGTTTGAATGCGATAATTAGGATACTGTACATTATAATTATAAGGTTCAATGAAAATTTGATTTGAAGATGTTTTAACGCTCATGATTTGATACGTTTCGTCTTGAAGGTTATACCAAGTTGGAGATTCGTAAGCAACTCCTAAACGTAATTCGTTGGTAATTTTAGCGATTGCACCCAGTTGAAAAGAAAAACCGTTTCCATACGTGTACAATTCATTGTCAAAACGCAATTCTTGCACTGGGTCTGATGGATCGCTTCCGGGTGTGTCGAGATAATCTTCGTAAAAACTTGTGCGCTTTGTATAATCTGTAAAGTGGGAATTAAGGTTTAATCCAAAGTAAAATCGGTCTTTGTACTGTGTCGCAAAATTGAAAGATAATTTTCCATTGTATCCAGTTGAAACCATTGTGTTTTCTTGATAATAATTTCCGCCATCCGGTGTGTTTGAGACATACTGATTGGTAGCATTATTTAAAGTAATCAGGTTTCCTTGGGTTCCAATAAAGGTTTGATCCATTGCATAATCGCCCATATTGTTTCCGTTCGCATAGCTTAAGAAATATTCAGATACAGAAGTGTTCGGGTTTATTCCCCTTGAAAAAACTTGGTTGTCAAAGTTATTTGTGTTTTCATAATTTACTCCCACAGTAAACTTTTTCCAATTGCTTTCTTCGTTTGTGTTTTCGAAAACCCAAATGGCTCCAAGTTGGTTTAAATCAAAAGAATTGTCTTTTTCAGTTGCTTTGCTTCCAAAATATACAGAGTTATTTTTGGTAGACAAATTGCTTAAAGAAATTGATAATTGGTTGTTTAAAAAGATGGCGCCACCGGCAGGATTTACATTTAATGATGAAAAATCACCACCCAGTGCTCCAAAAGCACCACTCATAGCTCTGAATCGAGCTGTCCCGGTTAAATTATCTTGAGCATATCTCATTGCGTCAGCGACTTCTTGACCTTGAGAATTCAAAGATAATCCTGTGATTAAGAGTAAAAAATATTTTTTCATAAGTTGTATTTTTTATAAATTTTTCAAAAAAATACCTATGCTCGTACGGTTAAGTCAAAACATAGGCATTTAAATTTTAGCTAAAATTATCCTCTTCTTCCACCACCGCCGGATCTTCCACCGCCGCCAGACGAACCTCCTGATCTTCCGCCACCAGATGAACTTGGAGCGCTATAAGATCTTGAAGGAGTTACACTTTGATTTCTAGAGCTATTGCTTCTTGCGGGAGTGCTATAGTTGTTATTACGAGTATTTCTAGTGGTATTGTAATTTGAATTGTTTCTAGTTGTGTTGTTATTGCTATTTCTAGTTGTATTGTAACTGTTGTTTCTAGTAGCGTTATTTCTTGATGAATTATAAGCTCTGTTTACATTTCTAGTTGAGTAGGTAGTATTTGAACTTCTTCTTCCTGAATTATATGCTTCTCTATTTCTAGAATTTGTACCATTTAAAACCCTGCCAAAATTATTTCTTCCGGCAATGTTATTATTTGCATAGCTTCCTCTTCTTCCGTTAGCATAATAATTTCTTCCTCCATAATAATTATTGTAGTACCCGTTTCCATACCAATTATTCCAGCCTCCATAACCCCAGCCTCCGCCGTAACCGTAACCCCATCCTCCATAAAAAGGACTATTCCAGCCCCAGCCACCGTAACCGCCCCAGCCACCATACCAACTGTTCCAGCCTAATCCCCATCCCCAGCCTAAACCAGGTCCGTACCAATTGTTATAACCCCATCCGTTGTCATAATAATTTATTGTTACGCCTTCAGGGTTGCTTCCCCAGCCGGCATAACCCGTTTCGGTTACATAAACTGTATCTTTATCTCGTCCGTTGTAAAGAGGGGAACTATAGTTTTCAGAATCAATAAAAAATTCAGGATCTTCTTGAAGTGATGCAAAGTATCCCGTATTTTGAGTATTAGTTTGTTCAGTTGCGTTATTTCTTCTTTGAGGCTCACCATAAATGCCATCTGAATCGTATGAAGAACTTTGATATGACGAACATGACGTCATAAAAATTGCGAGCAATCCAAATAGGGAATAATTGGATGCTTTTTTGGTGGAAAAGTAATTAGTTTTCATATCTAGAGCAATTTAAATTGTTGGACAATACAAAAATAGTTAGTTTTGCTGAAACTATTTAGTTAAATTAAGTTAAACAATATTTGTGCCAAACTATTCAATATGAGTAAGAACCTAACAAAAAGATCAGAAGATTATTCCAAGTGGTATAATGAGCTGGTAGTGAAAGCAGACTTAGCCGAAAATTCAGGGGTTAGAGGCTGTATGGTCATCAAGCCTTACGGTTATGCGATATGGGAAAAAATGCAAGCGGAGCTTGACAGAATGTTCAAAGAAACCGGACATCAAAACGCTTATTTTCCGCTATTTGTGCCCAAAAGTATGTTTGAGGCAGAAGAGAAAAATGCAGAAGGTTTTGCAAAAGAATGTGCTATCGTTACACACTATAGATTAAAAAATGACCCAGACAAACCAGGAAAATTAATGGTAGATCCAAATGCCAAGCTGGAAGAAGAACTTATCGTTCGTCCGACAAGTGAAGCTATTATTTGGCCAACTTATAAAGGTTGGATCCAGTCTTACAGAGATCTGCCGTTACTTATTAATCAATGGGCCAACGTGGTTCGCTGGGAAATGAGAACCCGTTTGTTTTTAAGGACAGCCGAGTTTTTATGGCAAGAAGGGCACACGGCTCACGCCACAAAAGTGGAGGCTATTGCAGAATCAGAACAAATGATTAATGTGTATGCTGATTTTGCTGAAAATTTCATGGCTATTCCGGTTGTGAAAGGATTTAAGACAGAAACAGAACGTTTTGCTGGAGCTGTGGAGACGTATTGTATTGAAGCATTAATGCAAGACGGAAAAGCGCTTCAAGCAGGAACATCGCATTTCTTGGGACAGAATTTTGCAAAAGCGTTTGATGTGAAATTTGCAAACGCAGAAGGAAAGCAAGAATATGTTTGGGGGACTTCTTGGGGCGTTTCAACGCGCTTGATGGGTGCTTTGATCATGACGCATTCTGATGATAACGGATTGGTCTTGCCTCCAAATTTAGCGCCGATTCAAATTGTAATTGTTCCTATATATAAATCAGACGAAGAATTTGCTGCAATTTCTGAAGTAGCAAATACTTTAGTAGCTCAATTCAAAAAATTGAAAATTTCGGTTAAGTTCGATAATAGAACAACTCAAAAGCCAGGATTTAAATTTGCAGAATGGGAATTAAAAGGAGTTCCGGTGAGAATTGCGGTTGGTCCAAAAGATCTGGAAAATGGAACTTTTGAAGTTGCCAGAAGAGATACGTTGTCAAAAGAAGTCGTTTTAAAAGACGAAATTGTAAATTATGTGGGTGATTTATTAGAAAAAATCCAAGAAGATTTGTTTAATAAGGCCCTAGATTATAGAAATTCTCATATTACAGAAGTTGTTGATTTTGAAGAATTTAAAGAAGTGCTTGAAAACAAAACTGGCTTTGTATCAGCACATTGGGATGGAACCGCGGAAACCGAAGAAAAAATAAAAGATTTGACAAAAGCAACAATTAGATGTATTCCTTTGGATCGAGTAGAAGAGGCGGGAACCTGCGTCCTTACTGGGAAACCATCCTCTGGAAGAGTGCTTTTTGCCAAGGCATACTAAAGAAAATAAAAAAAAATTAAATTTTTTTGAAGTAGCTATTGCACAAATAAAAAATAGTTGTATTTTTGCCACCGCAATAGAGAAGCAAGGCCCGTTCGTCTATCGGTTAGGACGCATGGTTTTCATCCATGTAAGAGCGGTTCGATTCCGCTACGGGCTACTACTTTTTTTTGATGCAACAGTTCTCCTTAACTATAAAAAGGAAAATGGCCCGTTCGTCTATCGGTTAGGACGCATGGTTTTCATCCATGTAAGAGCGGTTCGATTCCGCTACGGGCTACTAAATTAGTTGTAAATTAGTTTTATAAAATAAAGGCTGGTGTCTCTGTTTTTATTTTATTAGTTAAAACCAAAGTGATTTTTTAAAATTGTGGGAGGTTTTTCTTTTTTAACTAGTATTTATAATAATTACATCTAAAATTAAAAAACAAAATGGCAAATCATAAATCAGCCCTTAAAAGAATCAGAAGTAACGAAAAGAAAAGAGTATTAAATAAATACCAACACAAAACTACTCGTAATGCAATTAAAGCTTTGCGTTTAGCTACAGATAAATCAGAAGCTTCTGCAAAATTATCTACAGTTATTTCAATGATTGACAAATTAGCTAAGAAAAACATTATCCATGATAATAAAGCTTCTAATTTAAAATCTAAATTGACTAAGCACGTTTCAGCTCTATAATTAGAATTGAAAATTGAAAAAATATAAAGTCCTCATTTGAGGACTTTTTTTTGGTTAAAACTTTTTTAAACGATAGTTTTAAAGCATAAAAAAGCTCTCAGTTTTGAGAGCTTTTTGCGTTTTATAATCTTTCTTTTAATCCTTCGAGCATTTCTTTTGTTATCGGTTTTGACATAAAATCAATGACCATTGGATACTTTTTTGAGTTTTCAATATCGTTAGGGTCAATAGTAGAAGATAATACGATGACCTTCGTTTTTGTATTAAATGGTGCGTATTGGTCCTTGGTAAAATTATCTAAGAATTCCCAGCCACCCATAATAGGCATGTTGAGGTCTAAAAAAACAAGTTCAGGGCAGCAACAGTCATTATTGATTTTTAAATTATCATAATATTCTAAGGCTTCCTGGCCGTTTTTAGCCGTAATTATTTCTTCTGTAAAAGAAGATTTTGCAATTACCATTTTGTATAACATCAAGGTAATTGGGTCGTCATCTACGCATAAGATTCTATGCAGCATTTTATTTATTTTTTGAATGTTAATGTAAATTTTGTTCCCTTGTTCACCTCGCTTTGGACATTAATTGTTCCGCCCATTGTTTCAACTTGAGATTTAACTAAGTACAATCCTAAACCTTTGCTATCAGGATAATTGTGGAATCGCTGATATAATCCAAAGATTTTGTCTTTATTTCTTTCAATGTCAATACCAATTCCGTTGTCTTCAAATGTCAAAATCGTCAAATCTTCTTTTTCTTTTGTTGATATTGAAATTTTTAGTTTTCGAGAGTGATCTCGGTATTTGATTGCATTGGTAAGCAAATTTAAAATAATACTTTCAAGATAGGCCTTATTTATGTTTGAAAGTGAGTCTTTTTCTAAATTTATTTTTAAAATCGGCTGATGCAGATTGATCAAGTAGCTCAGTTGGTTAAAAACGCTTTCAAAAACTTCACTGAAAAGCACTTCTTCCTTTTGAATAGAAGGATTGTCTTTGATGATTACTACTTTTACTAAATCGTTTATTGTTTCATTTAATAAGTGAGTGGATTTTGTGAAGCCGTTTAAAATTAATTTTAAGTCTGAATTTTCTACTGGAATATCTTCTATCAAATTTAATAATCCGGTTAAATTTGATAGTGGCGCTCTTAAGTTGTGTGATGTGATATAAGAGAATTGCTTTAAATCTTTATTGTTTTGAGTCAATTCTCTGATTAATTGCTCTTTTTCTTTTTCTTGAATTTTCTGATTGGTAATGTCACGCTGAATCGATATCCAATGTAAAATTTTTCCATCTCGGTCAAAAATAGGAATCATTGAAAAGCTTACCCAATATTCTTCGCCATTTTTCTTGTAACTGATGGTTTCAATTTGAGCAACTTGTTCATTTTGTATGGCATATATTAATTTTTCTAATTCTTTTGGATCTGAATTTTCACCATTTAAAATAAGAGGCGAGTGGCCAATCACTTCAGATGCACTATATCCTGACATTTTTGAAAAAGCCTTATTTACAAAAATAATTTTTGGAATTGCATTTTCTGATGTGTCGCTTTCGGTAATAATTACGGCATCATTTGCTTGAGTAATTACGGTTTCCATCAGCTTCAAACGCTGGTTTTCTTCTTTTTGTTTTGTCACATCTTGCATAGAAGCAATCATTCTGATAGGTTTTCCATCGTTGTCCTTAATTAAAAAACCCCTATCAAAAACAAATTTATAGCTACCATCGGCGCATTTAAAACGATATTCATCTTGCCATTTTTCTACTTTCTCTTCAAGGAAATTATAGAGTTTTACCGATACGCGAAGACTGTCTTCAGGATGGATTCTGTCAAACCACCATTTTGAAGTAGTACCTACGTCTTCTTTTTTGTATCCAAAAACCCCTTGAATTCCCTTGTTCCAAACAAAATTGTCTTCTTGAATTTTCCAGTCCCAAATAGTGTCACTTGTGGCCTTTGCAACGATGTCATATCTATCAATGGCTTGTTTTAAGTCTTCGCTCGCGCGTCTACTTTCAATAACAACACCTACAAGATTGGCAACTCTTTCAAGTAAAGTGATTTCTTCCTGAGTTGGATATTTATTTGTTTTGTAATAAACAATAAAGTTGGCAATAGTGCTCCCGTTTGTTTTTTTGATAGGAATTGACCAGCATGATTTTATATCATATTCAGTGGCTAAAGGCGCAAAATTATTTGACAACGGATCATTTTGAATGTCAAAAACAAAAACATTTTCAGATGTAAAAATTTTCTTTTTTCCGTCAATCGAAGTTAACGTATCAATGAAGCTCTGCGGAAGTGATGGTACAACGATATGGCGTATCTTATTGTTTTTTAATTCTGTAATGGAGCAAATAGCGCCTGGAATCAAAGATTCTATATTGCTGATTACTTTGTCTAACGCTGTATTTAAATTTGTTTCAGGAGCTGCGTTTAATTTGTAAATGTCTTTTTCAAAAGATAAAATAGTGTCTTGAAACTTTCGAGCCGTTATATCTTGTAAAGCGCCAATTTTTTTTATTTGGCGTCCATTTTCCCAAATTAAATCAAAACGATCAAGTACGTAAGCATAGCTTCCGTCTGCTCTTTTAAATCGATATTCAAGTTCGTGATGAAGGTTTGAAGAATTTGGGTCAATTGCTGCAATTTTTTCGCGCACATCTAAAATTTCATCTGGATGAAGTCTGGCTAGCCAAAAATCTAAATCGAGATATTGTTGGTCATTAAAATTAAAACCAAAGATTTTATTGTAGTTTGAACCAGCTATGTAAATCTTTTTTGAAGTAGAATCAAATTCATAAATGGCGTCGCTTGTTGCTTTTGCGATGGCCTCATGCCTTAGATTGCTTTCTTTTATTTTAATCTCGTTTTCAATTCTTTCGGTTACATCTCGCGCATTCAAAACAATTCCGTTTACGGCGATATTGTCAGTCATGTCAATGATGCTTGCTTCAAACCAACGCCACGAGTTTTCAAATTTCAAATATCTGAACGGTTTTGTGGTAATTCGCTTTTGGTTTTTTAACTCTTGAAATTGTTCCTTGAAAAAAGACAAGTCATCATGGTGCAATTTGTCAAAAGCATAAGTTCCGATATATTTTTCTGGATCGATATTATATCTTTTCTTGATATTTGGACTTATGTATTGAAAATAGCCGTTGGTGTCTATAATTGTAATTAGTTCAGAACCATCTTGAATTAATGCTTTAAAACGCTGCTCTGTTAAAGCATTTTCTTTTTCAGCTTTCAGTTTTTCAGTAATGTCGGTTGCTAAAACTAATCTTGATTTTTTTCCGTCAAAAATAATTTCATTGCTTTGTGTTTCAACATCAATTAACTGGCCGTTTTTTTTAATGTGTTTAAGTGAAATTTCGAAGAAAGAGCTATCGCTTTTAATTTTTTCTAAAGCATTTGTAACTTTTTCTTGGTGTGATTTGTAAATAACATCAGCTACTTCTAAATTAAGAAATTCTTCTCGAGAATAGCCATATTTTCGTAAAGCAGCATCGTTAGCGTCTAAAAATTGTAAAGTTTCTGTGTCGTAAACCACCATTGGTAAAGGACTTGCTTGAAATAAGTCTCTGTATTTTTTTTTAGATTCGCCGAGTTTTTCCTGTATTTTTTTATGTTCAATATTGTATAAGATACTTTTGAATAGCAAAGGAGCGTTTAGATCTTCTTTTAAAAGATAATCAGATATGCCGTAAGATAATGATTTCATGCTGAATTCTTTATCGGTATATCCTGTTAAGATTATAATGGGAATTGATTTTGCAAGCGGAATTATTTTATTAAGCAGTTCTTCGCCTTGGTAGTCAGGGAGTATCAGGTCTAATAGAATAATATCAATCTTGTAATCTGAAGTTAAGTGCTTTTTTGCAATGTCTAAAGTTTCTGCTTCATAAAATACTGGATCTAAGAATTCTTCTTTAATATAGTCGCGTATCAAGACCATGTCACCTTGATTATCCTCGATAATTAAAAAATGAATGCCTTCTTTGTGAAAAGTCATCTTATGGTTTTTTAGGCAGTTGAACAATAGAGATCCAGAAATCTTCAATGCCGTTGATGACTTCTAAAAACTTAGTAGTTTCAACGGGTTTTGTAATGAAGCAATTCACGTGGTTCTGGTAGCTTTTTAGCACATCTTGTTCAGAAGAGGAAGTTGTAAGCATAATTACGGGGATATGTAAGATTTGGGGGTTCGATTTTATTCTAGATAAAACTTCATGGCCATTCAATTTCGGAATGTTTATATCAAGTAATACCAGGTCTGGAGTTTCGGCAGTGGCATATTTTTCCTTTTTCTCCAAAAAAAGCATAGCTTCCCATCCATCTCTTACAACAGAAACTTTATTCTTGATTTTGCTCATCAAAAGTGCTTCTTCTGTTAATAGGATGTCGCCTTCATTGTCTTCAATCAATAGAATTTGAATTGATTTCACTTGGCTGTTGAATTTGGGTTAAACAAATATAATAAAACTATTTACTTACTGTAAAATAAAATTGGCTTCCTTTTCCTTCTTCCGATGTAACCCAGATTTTTCCGCCTTGAGTTTCAATGATTTTTTTTGAAATCGCCAAACCAATCCCGGTTCCAGAATATTCGTGTTTTGGATGCAATCTTTGGAAAATAACAAAAATCTTTTCAAAAAAAAGAGGATTGATTCCAATGCCGTTGTCACTCACGCAAAACTGCCATTTAGTTCCAAGATCACTATACGTGATTTCAATTATTGTGGTTCCTTCTGGATTGTGGTATTTAATTGAGTTTCCGATTAAGTTTTGAAAAACAACCTGAATTGGAGTTCTTCGATTGATAATAATTGGGAGGTTCTTCCAAATAAGTTTGGCATTATTTTCTATTAAAGCAATTTCATTGTAATACGCAATTTCTTCTAAAAGGACATTCACGTCAATTGTTTCAGGATTTTGATCAAACTTACCAATTTTAGAATATTCTAATAAATCCAGAATTAAGGTTCGCATTCTTTGGGCGCCATCAACAGCATAGTGAATGTATTCTTTTCCTTTGTCATCAAGTTGGTCCTGGTATTTTCGCTCAATTTCTGAAAGAAAACGAGTTACCATTCGAAGTGGTTCTTGAAGGTCATGCGAAGCAATGTATGCAAACTGTTCTAATTCAGCATTTGAAATGGCCAGCTCGTTCACTCTCTTATTGATTTGAGAATAAAGATCTTCTAAGTGGTTTTCATATTTTTTTCGTTCAGTAATGTCTTCCATAGATCCGATCATTCTGATCGGTTTGCCTTTTTTGTTGAATAAAAGATACCCGCGGTCAAGCATGTATTTTATTTTTCCAGATTGGGTAATGATTCGATATTCGTCTGACCAATTTTCTTTTTCAGTATTTTTGATGAAATTATTGAATTTTTTTAAAACCCGATCGCGGTCTTCAGGATGAATTTTGTCAATCCACCACATGTAGTGATTTAAAAGCTGTTCATAGCCAAGCAGGCGGGTTAAGGCTTCTCCCCAAAATACTTCCTGCTTTTTAAAATCAAAATCCCAAATGATATTGTTTGTTGCTTTAGTGACAATGGTATAGCGATCGTTAGAAATCCTTAAATCTTCGGTTCTGCTTTTTAAGCGGTTGAGGTATTTTTCATTTTTATCTTCGTATCTTTTTAACATCAGCCAAAAAATGAATCCAGATGCTAAAATAAATCCGATACCTTTTAAGGTTTGAAAAAATAGAGAATCATCTCCAACTCCAAAATACTTGAAAGATCTGTCACTGATTAAGATCCATAAGATTCCGATAGTTAAGTATATTCCGATAATTTTATTAGAGGTTCTGAACATTTAAGGGGATTCATCTTTTGTAAATATAAAGAAAAGACTGTTTTGTTCAGATTATTTATGTTAAAATTTTATAAGAAGTGTTATTATTCTATCAATAACTTAACCTCTTATTATGAATAAGTTAAGTCCTTTAGAAAAAACATTTTTTATATTAAAATAAATTGTACATTTGCACCCTCTAAAAAAATCGAATGGAATCAATCAGAAACATTGCAATTATTGCCCACGTCGATCACGGTAAAACTACTTTGGTTGATAAAATTATGTACCATTGTCAACTTTTCCGTGACAACGAAAACACGGGAGACCTTATCCTTGACAACAATGATCTAGAGCGTGAAAGAGGTATTACTATTACTTCAAAGAACGTTTCAGTTCAATATAAAGGAACTAAAATCAACATTATCGATACTCCTGGTCACGCGGATTTCGGTGGAGAAGTAGAGCGTGTATTGAACATGGCCGATGGTGTTTGCCTTTTGGTGGATGCTTTTGAAGGACCAATGCCACAAACTCGTTTCGTTTTGCAAAAAGCGATCGACTTAGGGTTGAAGCCTTGTGTTGTAATCAATAAAGTGGATAAAGAAAACTGTACTCCAGAAGAAGTTCACGAAAAAGTTTTTGACTTGATGTTTGAACTTGGAGCAACTGAAGAGCAATTGGATTTCCCAACGGTTTATGGTTCTGCAAAAAACAACTGGATGTCTGACGATTGGAAAAACCAAACCCAGAACATTGAGCCTTTATTAGATATGGTTATTACTCACGTACCAGCTCCTAAGGTATCTGAAGGAACTCCTCAAATGTTGATTACTTCTTTAGATTTTTCTGCATTTACAGGTCGTATCGCTATCGGTCGTCTTGAAAGAGGAGTTTTGAAAGAAGGAATGGCAGTTTCTTTGGTAAAAAGAGACGGTACTGTAATAAAATCTAGAATTAAAGAATTACATACTTTTGAAGGTCTTGGACGTAAGAAAGTAACTGAAGTAATTGCTGGAGATATCTGTGCTATCATTGGTGTTGAAGGTTTTGAAATTGGTGATACTATCGCTGATATCGAAAACCCAGAAGGGTTGGCTTCAATCGCAATTGATGAACCAACAATGAGTATGTTGTTCACTATCAACGATTCACCATTCTTTGGTAAAGAAGGTAAATTTGTAACTTCACGTCACATCCGCGAGCGTTTAACAAAAGAATTAGAGAAAAACTTAGCGATGAAGTTAGGTGAAACTGATTCTGCTGATAAATTTATGGTTTTTGGTCGTGGTGTACTTCACTTATCGGTTCTTATTGAAACAATGAGAAGAGAAGGATATGAATTGCAAATCGGTCAGCCACAGGTTATTATCAAAGAAATTGATGGTAAAAAATGTGAGCCAATTGAAGAATTAACAATCGACTTACCAGAAAATCTTTCAGGTAGAGCGGTAGAGTTTGTGACTTTACGTAAAGGTGAAATGCTTTCTATGGAAACTAAAGGAGAGCGTATGATCGTTAAATTCAACATTCCATCTCGTGGAATTATTGGATTGCGTAACCAATTGCTTACTGCAACTGCTGGTGAGGCTATTATGGCACACCGTTTCATTGGATATGAGCCTTACAAAGGAGAAATTGCTGGACGTAACAAAGGTTCATTGATTTCTATGGAAAAAGGTAAAGCGATTCCATATTCTATCGATAAATTACAAGATCGTGGTAAATTCTTCGTAGAGCCAAATGCTGAGATCTATGAAGGCCAGGTAATTGGAGAAAACTCTCGTGGAGATGATATGTGTGTAAACGTAACTAAAGAGAAAAAACAATCTAACGTTCGTTCATCAGGAAATGATGAAAAAGCAAGGATTATTCCTCCAATCATTTTCTCATTAGAGGAAGCTTTAGAGTACATCCAAAAAGATGAATATGTTGAAGTTACGCCAAAATCAATCCGTTTGAGAAAGATTTACTTAACTGAAACTGACAGAAAACGTTTTAAAGTATAAGACATTTTTCTATATAAATAAAAAGCCATTCTGAAAAGAGTGGCTTTTTTTATGTGAAGCTATTCCTGCTTTTCCCTGCAAGTCCTCGGCAAAAAGCTTTTTTTCTATGCCACAAAACGAGCTTCCTTCGGTCGCTGTTTTCTGCCATGAAAAAATAGCTCTTTTGCCTGTGGGCTTTCCGTTTCAATCAGGGCTAGTGATGCAGTTTGCCATCAATCGTGATCTAAAAAAGACATAGAAGCTGGAAAATAGTTTGGCTAAAACCAATTTATTTGGATGGAGCCAAAATTTTAGCCAAATCTTAATTTCAGAAAAAGAATAATAAAAATTTAGCGAACCAAACTAAAGTGGCCTCGATCAGTTCTTCCGTTTTCTAAAGTAACCAAGTACCAATAATCGGTCGAAGGCAAATTATATCCGTTGTAAACACCATTCCAGCCTGGAGATTTGGGATCCACATCTGCCAATAATTTCCCGAAACGGTCGAAAATATAAATCTTTGAATTGGCATAAAAAGAAGCATTCATTCCAATAATATTCCAAGTGTCATTCACGCCGTCCTGGTTTGGCGTAAAGAATTTTGGAATTTCAAGAACCGAGATTTCTTCCTGCGTCGTTCCGCAACCTTTTGTGCTGTAAACATAAATGGTATGGAATCCTGCTTCCACATTTTCAAAATGATTTGACTCTTGAAAAGGACCGTTCGGACTGTCAAGACTGTACAAGTAATCGCCGATACTTGAGGAATCAAGCACAACGGTAACCGTATTGTTAGCCACTAAATCGTGAATAACGACATTTTGAATCGTCGCATCATTTGATGGCAAGACGCTGATTGTTCTTGTTTTTTCACAACCAAATGGACTGGTTACTTTCACCGTATAATTTCCAGGCAGGTTCACCTGAATTGTCGCGGTTGTTTGCCCTGTTGACCAGTCATACGTGAAGTTTGCAGCATTTACTTGCAACAAACCAGCGGTCAAAGTAATAAACTGCGTGGGACGGTTGGTACAGATATATTTGGTGTCTTGTAATTCAATTTGGGGTAATTTATCAACCGTTAGTTTTATAGAATAAATTCCTTGGCATTCGTTATTTTCTTCGACTCTTGCAAAAACGGTTTGTGTATTGGCAATGGTATTTGTAAACGAAACGTTTATGGGATTTTGCTCTAAAAAAGCATCGTTTAAACTCGTAAAATAAGTAGTTGTTGCTGTTGCCGAAATTCCTGTGATCAAAACTTCTGACAATTGAAATTGTGTCAAACCGTCTTCTGTAGAATCGTCACATTTTCGAATACTAATTTCAGGATTCGTTGAGGAATTTACAATTAATTCAAGTGTTGTCAACGTGTAACATCCAGTCAATGGATTCAAAACTTTGGCAAAAATCTGCTCAGGATTGGTAACGTTTGAATAATTTGTCGGTAATTCACTTATATTGTTGTTAACATCAGACTGCAACTTAAAATAAGAGACGAGTAAGTTTGAATTACCACCGTTAATGACATCAGTTGCTTGAGAAAGATTAAACGGAATATCAGTCATCGCAGAAGTAAGACTACATTGCGTTAAGCTTGATGGAAAAGCATCTGGTAAGGCAGAAATAGTGATGTTTTTTGAATTTGTAATTGGTGTTCCTTCAACCACAAGTGTCACTGTCACATTATAATTTCCGATTGCAGTATAAGTATGATTAGGAGAGACTGAACTCGCCGCAGGACTTCCGTCGCCAAAATCCCAAGTTGCTGTATCGATGTTTCCGTTTACATTCACTTCAAAATTGGTTATATCTCCAAGACACAAATTTCGAGCGGTAATATTGGAACTAAAAAAGGAAGTGATAAATGGAGGAAGTCCGAATTTAGAAACTCCTGATCCCAATGAAACTCCTTCTGGCTGATAATTACACAGTGATCCTTCCAGTTCTGGATCATTGATGACATCTAATGTGGAGTCATTTGACGTATTTATATTTGCTTTGTATATTTTTTTATCAGGACCTAATTGCAATGAACCGTTAGCGCGGCTAGAAATTCCAATGGATGACAATGGGATATTGCTACTTTCTAAATCAAATTGAATAATGGCAGCACTTGTCGATACATAAAGTTTTTTTACTTCTGCAGAAAATTCAATTCCATAAGGGTTTTCATTTTGCATAATAGAAATTGGGTTGCTAACAACACCCGTTTGGTTGTTGAAATCATACAAATAAACAGCTCCGTTATTGCTGGAACCACCTAATTCTGTACCAATTTGATTGTGTGCAATTGCAATTTTTTTTCCATCAGGAGATGCTTTCAATTGTCCAATTGAATTTCTTCTATAGCCAGAAATTGGAACTAACGGATTCGTTTGAGAAATTACTGGAGTCTGATTTACGCCATTTCCATCAATTTTAAAAACATAAAATTTATTTGTAAAATGTGTGATAACCCAATAACCTAATCCATCTTGAGTTTTAACTGCTGTAATTTTTTCAGAACTTTTATATTTTATTTCTTCCCCAAAAGGGTTTGGATCATAAGTCACCAAATGGGTATTTCGATTAATTACATCACCAATACTCCCATTAATACCCATAACCGAAATATCAACGACAGAATAATTCAATCCGTTATTGAACCCATCATCTGCATCAGGAATGGTTTGAGTGACACCGTTTCCTTCGTTATAATTTCCGGTATATTGGTTTGGATACACCGTCGCATTTACTTGATGAGGTTCGTCAACCGTAAAAACATAATATAAATTGGGGTTAACAGGATTTGGAATTATAATCCCAGATTGCGTACTTGAAGGATCGCCAAAAAGTCCAGTTCCAGTAGTGTAATTGCCGTTAGGCATAATCACGTGATTTCTGTCCCAAATCGTTCTTCCGTCTGTATACAAAAGTAAGTTTCCGCTAGAATCAGAAAATGAACTGCAGCCTTCATTGGTATTGATTGCAATAGGGTTTGGACTGGTAGATAAAACTGTAATGGTATTATCGGCATTGAATTTTATGCCTGCTTTGCTTCCAAAAAACCAATTCGAAGCTTCTCCTTGCGAAAAAGATTTAATTGAAAGAAATATAAAGAAGAGTAACCACTTGAATTTCATAACCGGGGGAATTGAAAATCAAAGATATACAATTATCTTACAAGTGAAAAGTGTCCTTTGATTTCTCTTCTATTTTCAAGTTTGATAACAAACCAATAATCGCTTGAAAAAAGATTTTTACCGTTTAAAGTTCCGTCCCAACCGGGTTGGCTGCCTGTGAAAAAATGTACTAATTTTCCATATCTGTCAAAAATAGAAACGGTTGCTTTTGGCTGAAATTGAAGGAAAGGAATTCTCCAAATATCATTGAAGCCGTCTTGATTTGGCGTGAAAAATTTGGGGTAATCCATTACATAAAAAACATATTCAATTTGGCCGCAATTTTCTTCGTTGATATAAACCGTGTATTCTCCAGGCGAAAGATTTGAAAACGTCGGACTTAGCTGGTAATTGGTTCCGTCTAAAGAATACTCATAGTTCCCGATGCTTTGAGGTGTCAAATTTATAGTAGCTGAATTGTTTCCTCCCTGAAAATCATTTACAGAAACCGAAGCCACTTCTGCAATGCTTGAAGCAGTAACAATGAATTTTTTAGTAGTCGTGCATCCAAATATATTGGAAACGGTCACGATATAGGTTCCAGCAGTCGAAACCGTTATAATTTGGGAATTTTGAACCGGAGTTGTATTCCAAGAATAACTTGAAAATCCAGAACCCGCATTTAATTGGATCGAACTTCCTGCACAAAGGTTTCGCTGTGCGTCTGCAAAATTTCCTTGAAATGAATTTATGATAATATCAAATTCGGCAATTCCATAACATTCGATGCCGCTGCTTAATTTGGCATAAATTGTTTGTTGGTAAGCAACAGTATTTTGAAAAGAAGCAGGATTTAAAATTGGGTTTAACCCAGATAAAGCATCTGCGTTCGAAGTATAATAAACCACATTTCCTCCCGTAAGGTTGGCTAAAATGCCAGCTTCAGTTTCTTCTAAATCAAAAGTCGAAATTCCGTCAGCAGGATTGGAATCGGTATCGCAAGTTTCTAAATTGGCGGGATTGGCAATTGTGTTATTTGAAATAGCCAAAGTTATTTCTGAAACGGTAAAACAGCCAAAATCATTTTCAACCCGTGCATAAACAATGGACTGTGTGTTTTCAAAATTTGAACTATTTGCGATTGCAGAAATGTCGTCTGTAGCATTTTCTGATGTCAAGAAATAAGAAGCATACAGGGAATTGTTGTTTGCTGTAATTGTATTTGTCGCTTGGCTAAGATTAAAGAAAGCCAAACCATCATTGTCTTCATCACATTGAATAAGCTGTGTGTTGATTTGTGCTGGTTTTGGAGAATATTCTACCGTGATTTCTCCGGTTGAAAAACAGCTTCCTGAAAGTTCAATTTGAACAGAATAAACACCTGTTTCTGTTACCGTGTAAGTAGCATTTGTGGCGCCAGAAATTGTTACATTGTTTTTAAGCCATTGATAGCTGATTGCGTTTGTCGTCGTTGCATCAAGGTTTAAAGTGCTTCCTTCGCAAAGCGGATTTTGAGTTGCCAGCAATCGATCTGGACCCAAATCTTTTTGGATTTTAAAACTTCCAGCGCCTAAAAATATCGCAGAATCGTATAAATTATTGCCTTGGTCGGCAACCACCAATTTAATGTGGTACAACGTTCCCGGCGTAACAGAAGATTCTGCTTTCAAAACCTTGGTTTGCCCGTTAAAATTTGTCGGATGCTGGTATTCATTAAAAGCATCAAAATACTGCGCGTTTGCCGGAGGACAGATTGTTCCGGGTCCGCGAACAGTATTGGATTTTATCGGAATAGCAGTTCCTGGAACAACGGCTAAATTTTGGTAGGCATTTGATGTATTTGCTTCTTTCAATAAAAACACGAATCCGTCAGTATAACTGCATTGGCTGGCACTGGGACTTGATAAATATTGTTCTGAAGAAAAGATGTAGTTAAAACTGATCTTATCACCCAAGGGCATAAAATCAAATTCTAAGACCGTGGCATTTACGGACGAATTTCCAATGGAAAGCGCGTTTTCTAAATCAGAATCTCCAGCCCAACTGCTGGGTCCTTCACTCAAAGTGCTTGAATTTGGGCCTTTTGCAGAAATTGCTTTTCCGGTACTTAAAATAATTCCATCTGTAAACGGAAAAGTAGTTCCTGTTCCCGAAAATCTTCCGTAGCTTTTTTTTCCATCGTCAAAATTATATCCGGTTACCGAAATATTTGAAACAGAGGCGCAACTGCTGTTAATTAAAACATCTTCAACGAATTGTGGAGCACTGTAAGTATCGGTAACTTGAATATATTGCGCTTTCAATGCGGTCGAAAAACACAAGAAAAACAAAATAAATAGGGGAGTCTTAATCATCTTCATAGCATCGGCAAAGATACTATAAATCTCGTTTTTTCAGAATTTTATATGACATTAACATAAAAATAACGATCCAAGCCATTACAGTTAATATTGTTGACAAGTGAACTTCATAGTCTCTGACTTGTGTTGCGCCAGAAACTTGGCTTTCAAGCGTTTGGTAAAGTTTGAATCGCGTAAAAGGTTGGCTGATCAAGCGATACATGGATTCTAACGGCAAAAAGTCATAAATCGTTTTCGGAATTCGCACCATATAAATCAAAACGAATTCAAAGATGAACCAAACGAATAAAAAGCCTAAAGCAAAAGCTGACCGTTTGACTAAAATTCCGAGAAACAAACAGAAAGAAAAGAAGCCAACTAACTTTAAGAAGTAGGCAAATAAATATTCTAAATCCATAAAAACGATTTCAGTTTCATTGTAAGATGAAAAACTGTAACCCAGAATCAAGGTGATTATAAAAAGGTAAGCCGTAGAAGCTAATGCAAATAAAACAACCGTCAGGAATTTTGACATAATGAATTCCCTTTTGTTCAAACCATCAATTAAATTCTGTTTTAGCGTACCGTTGCTGTATTCGTTCGCCATCATCGACACAATTATTATCGCCAAAAAAAGCTTAAATTGAGAAGCAATGAAAGTATTAAAATGCCAAATAAAAGGAAAATTGTAAATGCCCATATCGGCCAATCTAAAGTCAACGCCGACAAATTTAAAGTTGATTGACGAAATCAGCGCGATGGAAGATAAAAGTATAAAATAAGTCAGCGTTAAGACGCGACTGGCTCTGTTTTGCCAAATTTTTTGTAATTCTATAGAGAGTAATCGTTTCATAAACTGGTTGAATTTATCACAGAAAGTGGATGAGGAATTAGTTGTTTTTTGTCAATTCTAAAAATTGCTCTTCAAGGCTGTGCTTGCGTTTGACCAAATGATTCAAGAAAATATTTTTCGAGGCAAGATATCGGTTCAGTTCAGAAGCTTCTAAATTTGTATTTGTAAAAGCGGTTATTTTTCCGTTTTCTTCTGACGTATTTTCAATTGCCGGATGTTGTTCTAAAGCCACTTTCAAATCCGATAAATTATCAGAAATCAATTCAAAAAAGCCATCTTTTGAGTTCATGCCACCCACTTCTCCCGAATATAAAATTTCTCCTTTTCTTAAAATCAATACGTGCGAACACACTTTTTCAACTTCATCTAAAAGGTGCGAAGCCAATAAAATAGTGGTTCCCTGCGAAGCAATCAAATTGATGATGTCGCGAATCTGGCGAATTCCTTGAGGATCTAGACCGTTTGTGGGTTCGTCTAAAATCAAAATTTCTGGATCATTTAAAAGAGCAGAAGCAATGGCAAGACGCTGTTTCATTCCTAATGAAAATGTTCTGAATTTGCTGTTTTTTCGATCTAAAAGCCCAACAATTTCTAGCTTTTCGTGAATTTTAGCATAGTTGGTTCCTTTGATTTTGCAAACCAATTTTAGGTTTTGTTCCGCAGTCATATACGGATAGAAATTGGGCCGTTCGATAATCGCTCCCACTTTTTTCAAAGCCTCGTGCGTTTCCATTTTGCCACCAAACCAGCTGTATTCGCCAGAGGTTTTGTTGACAACATTTAAGACGATTCCCAGCGTGGTTGATTTTCCGCTTCCGTTCGGGCCTAAAATTCCGTACACATTTCCCTTTTTGATTTCAAGAGAAACATTTTTTACGGCTTTTACGGCACCATAATTTTTATAAAGATTTTCAATTTTAAGTATTGTTTCCAAGGTTGTTGAGGTTTGGTTTGTAAATAGGACGAACCAAAGATAGTTTTGTTACTGAAAATTTGCTAAAAATAAAAAATCCCCAATTGCGGTTGCAATTGAGGATTGATATATAATTTCTAAACTTAAGATTTCTGCTCTTTATTGAAGTAAACCAAATAATAATACATCTGTTTTTCTTCGTCCCAGCCTTTTTCTACAAATTTTTCAGCACTTTCTGGATTGATAAAATCCAATTTGATTTGAATGTTTGTGTCAAGGTTGATTACATTTTTAATTTTCTTTCGGGCATCAGAAACCGCCGCATTTGCAATCGGGAAGGTAGTTACGTCTTCAATGCTGTATTTTTCGCCTTTGTCCACTTTGTAATTTTTAAATTCTGACATCAAATCAGGATTGTCAATTACTTCGTTCAAGAAATTTTGCTCCACGAATTCATCATTTTTTGCAAAATGATTTACCGCACGGTTCATAAACATTACTTCTTCTTTTTTATCTTCTGCCGGAAGCACTACGTCTTTTGCAAAGTCTTGGCAGAATTTCAAATATTTCTTAGTGATAAAATTCTCATCTTGAAAAGCATCAACAGAAAGAAAATGCTCTAACCAATATCTTGCATCATATCGGTTGCTGTCAACAGTCAAGATTTTATAGCCTTCTTCTTTTTTATAGTTGAAGATAATACAACCTTTGTCTAATTTATTCAAGTTGATTCCTTGTTGCAAGATCATTTCAAGATTACTGTCTTTTTCTTCAAATTGCAAGAAATCAGACTGCAATTCACTTTTAAAAACGCCAATGGCATCTACCACATTATTATCAATGCTCAAATTTGTCAAGTAGGTCACATACACTTCTCCGTTTTTGATATGCGGATGATTGGACTGCTCAAACAAGTGTTTTGTAATATTTTTTGAAATCTCGTGCGCACGGTCAGGGTTTTCAAAAACTTCTGACGCAAACTTGTACATTTCGTTATAATCTAAATCAACATCGTGTGCAAACTGGTAATAATTTTCTTCTTTCTCACGGAAAGATTTAAAGAAAAATTCTTTTAAAAGGGGCATAATTTCATCATTCAAGCCATATTTTGAATCTGATAAAAAATAGGCCTCGTTACGGCTTTTATTCCCAACTCTGTGAACAGACAAAGTTTCGATGTGGGTGTTGAATAAATTGATCATATAGTATTGTTAGTTTTATTAGATAAAAGAACCAAGAAAGAAAACAAAAATAGGTTTCTTTCTTGGTTCAAAAATTTTATGTTGATAAGTTTTAATTCCAGTTTTCTTCGAAGCCGTAATCTTCAAAATTATCACCTCCGTCAAGCATATCTAAATCGTCTTCGTCATAGTCATCTTCGTCGAAATCAAAGTCATTTCCTGCAGTATCGCTGAAATCTTTGTCTGGAGCTTCAGCCGGAAGTTCGCCAATAGAAAACAAAACTTGTGGATAAGTTTGCCCCGGTTCATGTTCTTCAATCGCAGCCAATTCTACCAAGAAAGTCCACATGTGGATGAAGTCATAAACATAAATAATTTTGGTGTTTTCATCATCCAAAATAGAATTGATGACATAATCAGCCATTGTTTTTTGCTCGCCAGGAATGTCTCCGGTGTCAAACATCGGAATTTCTTCTTCTTGGTTCCACGTTTCATCGCTGGTGTAAAACGAAGCCACTTCCATGCCGTCAAAGCCAAAGGCATTGATAATGGCGTTGTGCAAGTCTTCTAAAGTATCATTTTCATCTATTGCGATATCTCTGAAAACATCTTCTTCGGCATCAAGAATCGCTCTGAATTTATAAATCATCTTTTTTATTTTTTTGAAAGTACAAAGGTAAAATTTAAATTCTGATTATTAGATTTTGCTTTCTCGGAATTTTTTGTAGAGAAAAAAAATAAATCGGAGATTCACAGATTAAAATTTAAAATCTTTGCAACTAATCTAAAATTTTACTCTACGATTTTGCGATTTTCACAACTTAAAGCCAACCCTGAAACCGCCCCATTTGTGGGATTTGCTGGTTTCAAATTCTCTTGTCAAAAAAATACGGTTGTATTCTAAGAAAAGCGATTTCCATTGCATTACAATCCCAAAATTATTTTGAAGTGTAATTCTTTCGATATGAGAATCTGGAATTGTGTACCGACATGAACGGTTAAAAAGGCCACCCTGCAACGATGCGTCATAACCTATAAAGTTTGCCAAAGGCTGTGAATAAAGATAAATCTGAAATTTGTTTTTATCGTAAACCGAGGTGAAAGGAGAATTGATCAACCCCAAAGTAGCTGTCATTCCCACGGAAGCATTGGTGTTTAAAGTTCCCAATCTTGCTGTAATATTTAAATTTAAGGCAAAATAATCTTTCCAGCGAAAAAGCTGTTTTTCGTGTGATACTTCATAATTAATGACCACATCATTTCTGATTTGGTGTTGCCAGCCCATCGGAATTTCATCGCCAATCCATTCATGAATTCCTTTCTGCATTTCATAACCAAAAGCGCCAGGGCCAATAATTCCGAGGCTTAAAGAAGAAGCAATTCTGATATTATTAATCGTATCACTTTCAATTTTAAAACTTTTCAAAAAAATCGAAGCTGCAAAAGGACGGTTCCCATATAAAATTTCATTCGATTTAATTGTGGTTGGCGTAAAGCCGATATGTTCTAAAGAAAGTCCGTTTTTTTCTGAACTATTTTTCAGTTTTACGAAAAGAAAATTGACCGGATTTTTTTTAAAAGCAGGCGAAGTCAATTCAAATGCGTAGCCTTGGGTATAAAATTGATCGGTTCCCGTGAAATAATCATTGTCATAGTGAAATCGAAAATAATGGTCGCTTTTGACATCACGAAACGAAGCCGCATTATCAATCTTTTGGGCAGATAGATGGAGTGTACAAACCAAGAAAGTAGCTTGGATAAAAATAAAAAATTTCTTCATAATTCTATTTACGAAGAAATTCATTTTTGGTTTTTATAATTTTAATCAAGCTTCATAAAACTCAATGGGCAGATCATCAGGATCAGCGATAAAAGTAAATTTCTTGCCTGTAAATTCATCAATTCGAATTGGTTCTGGATTGAGATTGTTCTTTTTTAAGTATTTTTCAGTTGCCGAAATATCATCCACTTCAAATGCCAAATGGCGCAAACCCGAAGCTTCTGGACGAGAAATTCGCTTCGGCGGATTGGGAAACGAGAATAATTCAATGGCATAAATTCCGTTTACGGCAAGGTCTAATTTATAAGAATCACGTTCTTCCCGATACGTTTCTGCGACAATTTCAAAGCCTAAAATTTTGGTGTAAAAATGTTTTGAAACCTCATAGTTAGCGCAAATTATGGCAATGTGATGTATTTTACTGATGTGAAGCATTGTGTGAAAAAAGGTTTGGTTTGCTTAAAATGTTAAGCTAAAGCTTGATTGATCCACCATTGGTTTCCAAAAGGATCTTCAAAACCTGCGGTATAGCCATAATCTTGCAGACCTGGTTCTTGCATGCTTTTAGAACCTTTTTGGATGGCAAGACGATAAACTGCATCCACATCTTCCACAAAAATAAACATTCCAGCGTTTTTTTGATGCCAATGTTCGGTGGATTGCGCAATCATTAGAACGGCATCACCAATTTTAATTTCGCCGTGCATTATCGATTTATCTTCTCTTGGAACAATTAATTGCTCTGTTGCATTAAAAATTGCTTTTGCAAAATCAATAAAATCATCTACCTTATTTAAAATCAAATAAGGCATCACCGGAAGATATTGTGCTGGAATTTTCATAAGATGCAACTTTTTTTATTAAAGTTACATCTTTTAAATCTCCAAATTATCTTTTTTTACAAAAAATTATAGGATGCTGTTAGGGATGTTGTTTTAAATTCAAAAATAATGTTTCAGTATTGAAAACTGGAGCTTTCTCTTTTGAAAGGAGCCTTAAAATATCACTTGACTCAGAATTAACACTTTCTTTATATTCAAGGAATGTAGTATTATTTTGCCAATCTAAATTACGTATCATGTAATCTGTCTTTTGATTATTATTTCTTATATATTAACCTTCTTTAAAATTAATTTGTGCAAAGCTGAAAAATGGAATTATAAGAAATAAAATTGAAGTAAGTTTTTTTATTGTAAATTAAAATACTAAAGCACATATATCGTTTTTGAAGCCATTTTAAATTATAGATGCCCTTATTCGGAAATAAGTTTTAAAAAAATAGATGATGGAATTATTTCTATCTAAAAAAGTAAAATTTCTTGTTTAAAGCTATTTTTAAAGGTTTCAGATTACAAGAACTTATATTTTAAAGCGATTCCTATAGTTGTATGGTTACCAAAAAAAGCTGCGTTTTTCGTTAATCCTCTGTCAAAACCATATCGAGCTTCAATTCCATAAGATTTATAATCAAAACCGATACCCGCAAAATAATTGCTTGATTTTTTTAAAGGTGTTTCTGAAGTACCATATTTCATATGCGAATCCATTGCAAAAGAAAGTGAATATCCTGCATCTAAAGATAATTTTGATTTGTCGCTCAGGAAAAAATAATGGCGCACACCAATGGGAATCTCAATAAATTTATAATCAATTTCAGTTTTAACATTTAATCTTTTTCCTTCTGATTTAAAAGTTTGAAAATTGGGCTGCAAGAATAAAGACCACTTGTTATTATTGAAAGGTAAAATCGCTTCTAATTCAAGACCAAATTTTAAAGTTGCTTTTGTATCAAATTCAAAAGTGGCACGGTTTGAAATATTTTCGAAATCAATAGAAGTACTATTTACGCCAACCAGAGCTTTTAAATGCAAACTGCTTTTATTTTGTTGTTTGGTATGGTCTGTAAAAATCTCCGTTTTTAACTGATTGTATTTTACAAAAATTGCGGTCAAATCTTCTTTTTTATAGTTTATTTTTCTAAAATCGTCTGCGTTAAAAGCAGCAGATTTCATGGCAGTGTAAAGTTGATTCCTAAAACTATAATCGGTTTTAATTTGGTTTGCATTTTCATTATATTGGCGGTAAATCAATTGCGCTGCATCTTGGTGTGCTCCAGAACTGATAAAGTAACGAATCAAATTTCCGTTTTCATATTGGTAAAGATTTAATTCTCCTTCGACCAAAAGTTTCAGAAAAACTGTGACACTTTTCCATTCGGGATTTGCACTTTCACTTAATTCGTTGGCATTTGTTTTTGAAAAATCAATGTTGATGGTGAATCTTACAAACTTGTAACTGTTAACGCTAAATTCTTTTACAGATTCCATTTCTATTTTTTCAGACTTGTCTGCTGTCGTTTCTTTAAATTCAAATTCTGTCGGATTATTTTTCCAAGCAATATTTTTGATTAAAACTTCTTTTTTTGTTCCGTTATTCTCAATTAGATATCCAGGTTCAAAATTAATTTGTGCAAAAGAGAAACTACAGGAAAGTAGCAAGAGAGCCATTATAAGTTTTTTCATCATAAATTCAGTTAAATGTAAGCTAAACTACTATTTTTAATTCTGATTTGCAATTCATCCCAAAAAATCAACAGTTCAGTCAAACGCTTTTTTATTAATTCGATTTATGGTAGAAATTTGTTCAAGAATTAATCATCAATCAAAAAACAATCAGTTAAAACAATCCATTAAAAATTAGAAATTATGACAAAAATTATCGTAGCCTCGGTTTTATTTTCTTTACACTTATATTTGTGTAAAGAAAAAGTAATTGAAATTCCGAATTTAAAGATTTCCAAAGACATTGCTGAATAAAATGCAAGGTTTTAAGAAGGATAACAATTTCAACAATCAGGAAAAAATGCAAAAAACCAGTACCTATTTTATAAAATTATTTTTAAGAGGTTTTGCCATAAGTTTAATCATTGCTTGTGTTGTTATTACCTTAGAAATTATCTTAGGGAGAAAAATCATATTAAATAGAAACCTGATCATTGAAATTGGATATTACTGTATTTATGGAATCACTTTAACCCTTATCAATAATACCTTTTTTGACTATTTGAATCATAATGTAGTTTGGAATAAATTTAAGAGATTTAGAATTGTCATTGGAGTTTTAGGAAGCGCTTTTTTAACCATTTTCGGAATATTTCTTATTCGTCTTTTTATAAATGTAGTGCTAGAGAACGGAAGTTTTGCAACATTTTTACAAGAAGAAAACAGCAAAAATTATGTGATATCTTCAGTGATTACGTTAATCGTTTTGTTGGTTTTCCACACCATTTACTTCTATAAAAAAGCGCAAGAAAACAAAGTCAAAGAACAGAAAATTATTGCAGGAACGGCTTCAGCCAAATTTGAAAGCCTTAAAAATCAAATTGATCCGCATTTTTTGTTCAATAGTTTAAACGTTCTTTCGTCTTTGATTGAAGAAAATCCAGATAATGCGCAACGATTTACGTCTTCGTTATCAAAGGTTTATCGTTATGTTTTGGAACAAAAGGACAAAGAATTGGTGAGTGTCGAAGAGGAATTGTCGTTTGCGAAAACCTATATGAATCTTTTGAAAATGCGATTTGAAAACAGCGTTTCTTATGAAGTTAAAGAAACCACAAATCCTGAAGCAAAAGTGGTTCCGTTATCATTGCAATTGCTTTTAGAAAATACAGTAAAGCATAATATTTCCAGTGAAAGCAAGCCTTTGCATATCAGAATTTATGAAAAAGGCGATTATTTGGTTATCGAAAATGATTATCAAAAGAAGGAAGTTTTACAAGATAGAAAAGGAGTAGGGCTTCAAAATATAGTGGACAGATATTCAATTATCACCAATAGAAAAGTTAGGGTTGAACAAACAGAACAGCATTTTAGGGTAGAAATCCCGATGCTCACAAAACAAATTTCAATTATGGAAACAAATTATAGCAACGAGCACAATATTTATTTGAAAGCTCAAAAGAAGGTCGAAGATTTAAAAGCATTTTATGGCAATTTGACGATGTATATCATCATAATTTCTGGATTGGCAATCTTAAATTTAGTTACGTATCCAAAGTATTTATGGTTTTTTTATCCAGCAATCGGGTGGGGAATTGGTGTGGCGATTCACGGAATGTCGGTCTTCAATTATATGCCATTCTTGGGAAGCAATTGGGAAGAGAAGAAAATTCAAGAGTTGATGGACAAAGATAAATCAGACAAATGGAAATAAATACAGCAATTATGGAAGATTTTATGACCGATAAAATGAAGTATGAAAAAGCCAAAAAGAAGGCTAAAAACATCAGGGGGTTTTATATTAATTTGATGTGTTATTGCATTGTGATTCCGATTTTGATTTTCGTAAATCTAACTTATGTTCCCCAATTTCAGTGGTTTTGGTTTTCAATGTTAGGATGGGGATTCGGACTTTTTGCACACGCGATGGAAACATTTCAGTTTAATCCGCTTTTTTCAAAAGATTGGGAAGAACGAAAATTAAAACAATTCATGGACGAAGAAAAACAAAAACAAGAGAAACTCAAACAATCATAAAATTTAATAAAAATGGAAAATCTCACCGAAATCGAAAGACAGAAATTTGGAAGAGCGAAAAAACGCGTCAAATCAATTTCAGGCTTTTACAAACATTTTTTAGTTTATATTTTAGTCAATCTTTTTTTGATTACTTTAAGTTATATAAACCATGATCCTGGAGAAAAATTCTTCACGTTTAGCACATTTTCAACGGCTTTCTTTTGGGGATTTGGATTGGTATTTCACGCTTTGGGTGTTTTCGGGCCTGGTTTTTTTCTTGGAAATGATTGGGAAGAAAAGAAGATCAAAGAAATTATGGAAAAAGAAAAAGGCTCTAAATGGGAATAAATTACGAATTTTAAAACCTTAAACCTTAAACCTTACAGCCAAAATGACCATCATTATCATTGAAGACGAAAAACCGTCTGCCCGATTATTACAGCGAAAAGTAGAAAAATTAGGTTTTCAAATCACCACGCTTTTGCATTCGGTGGAAGAAGCGATTCATTGGTTCCGAAATAATTCGCATCCTGATTTGATATTTCTTGACATTCAATTGTCAGACGGACTTTCTTTTGAAATTTTTGATGCCGTCGAAATAAAAAGCGCCATTATTTTCACGACTGCGTATGACGAATATGCGTTGCGAGCTTTTAAGTTGAACAGCATCGATTATCTTTTGAAACCAATTGATGAAGACGATTTGGAAGTTGCTGTAAATAAATTCAAAGAACGCCAGCCAAAACCAGAACCTATTTCTTTAGATTTTGAAACCATTAAAAGAATGCTTGCCAATCCTGATGTCAAGACGTATAAAAAACGTTTTGCAATCAAAACCGGACAGCATTTAAAGATGGTAGCTATTGATGAAGTAGAATGTTTTTACAGCGAAAATAAGGGCACTTACCTTCATACTTTAGAAAACAGAACCTATCTTTTAGAAGGAACTTTGGAACAATTAGAAACCGAATTAGATCCCAAAGATTTCTTTCGGATAAGCCGAAAATTCATTATTCAGATGAAAGCGATCAAAGACATTGTGGTGTACAGCAATTCACGGTTGAAAGTGATTTTGCCTACTTACAAAGAAGAAGAAGTAATCGTGAGCCGTGAAAGAGTCAGCGATTTTAAGACGTGGATAGCCTAAAATAGAGGATAAAAAAAACTGTTTCAAAAGCGATCAAGTTGATCATGCTTATGAAACAGTTTTAAAATGAATGCATTTTGATTTAAGTTTTTCAACAGGATTTAATTACGTAAAAAATTAATTTCGGTTGAAAGGTTCAAAAAAGATGGATTCAGTTTTTATTTAGTCAAAAAGTGATTTAATTTCTTTTTCGGTTTTACCCAATTTTTGTTGCAATTTTCCCCACATTTCATCTTCTTTTCCTTCTTCGTATAATAAATCGTCGTCAGTCAAATCAGCATATTTTTGCTTTAATTTTCCTTTAAACTCATTCCAGTTTCCTTTAATTTCTTTTGAATTCGGCATGACAATTATTTTTATGATTAATAGTATTGTAAAGTTACCTTAATCAAAAGCAAATTGTGTTACAGCATTTTAGGAATTAGTTACAAAATTCGTTTTTCTGCCTGTTTGCTTTCTAAAATTAAATAAAACTGCGCTCCGAATAAAAGGGAAGCCACCACCAAGTGAATGGATTGCGATCCAAAAGGGAAACTATACCAATACATCGAAATTCCAGATAAGATTTCGATCGCCAAAAGCCATAAAACCCAGTTGATTTTTTTGAAACCCAGTTGGAATTTTCTATTTCGAACAATTAAAATGACGTTAATTGCCAGCACTACAAATGAAAAAGTTCTGTGGAAATAAAACCCAATAATCGGATCTTCCAATATTTTTGCCATTCCGTCATAACCCACAATTTTTACCTGTTCGTCCACATATTGGCGCACTTGAGTTCCTAAAATGACTTGAGTCAAAGTCAAAATCAAAGAGATAATCAAAACGCTGTCAAACACTTTATCGAATTTTAAAAGCGGATTGGCTTTTGGTTTTGCCAAATGCAAAATGTATAAAATGACGGCAACAATTACCAAAGCCATGACCATATGAACCGTGATTTTTACAGGATTTAAAACCGAAAAAACTACGGTCGCGCCCAGCCAGGCCTGAAAGCCCATCATAAAAACGACAAGCCAAGAAAGCAAGGTGACTTTTTTATTTTGTTTCCAATAAGAAATTGAAGCGATTGCCATTGCCAAACACGCCAAACCAGCAACAGCGCCAAACAATCGGTTGATGTATTCTACCCAAGTATGCGTTGGATTAAAAGTGGCATAATCGTGTTTGGTGTAAACGGTCCAATGATTTTCATCAAAGTTTTCACCTGAATTAAAATTATCTTTGGCTATTAAAAGTTTTTCACCGCGAATAATTACCTGGCCTTTTTCAAAATCGTGATTTTGTGACCAAGTCAATTCTGAAATATCGGTTGGCGGAATATAATATCCAAAACATTTGGGCCAATCAGGACAGCCCATTCCAGAGCCAGACATTCTGACAACCGCGCCAGCGACGATAACTAGATAAACTAAAATTAGTGCCGTTTTTGTAATTGAGGGGAAATATTTTTTCATTTTTTGTAAGTTTCAAGATGCAAATTTTTGCTTTAATTTAATTTAGAATAAAGGATGAATTAGGTTTTTAAACTTTTTTCAAACCCAACTTCTCTGCTCTTTTTAGCATAAATTCATAAGCCGGCTGATATTCATTCGGGATTTCACCTTCTAAAATAGCTTCTTTAATAGCTTCTTTCAAAACGCCAATTTCACGTCCCGGTTTTAGATTAAAAGTTGCCATAATTTCTTCTCCTGAAATCGGCGGTTGAAATTGCCTCACGTGGTCGCGTTCTTCCACTTCCACAATTTTTTGGCGCACAATTTTAAAATTATTATGGTATTTTTTGAACTTATTTGGATTTTTAGTCGTGATATCAGCCTCACACAAAATCATCAAATCTTCGATGTCTTCGCCAGCGTCAAAAACCAATCGCCTAACCGCAGAGTCAGTCACCATATCTTGAGACAAGACAATCGGGCGCGAGCTCATCATTACCATTTTTGAAACATATTTCATCTTGTGGTTCAATGGCATGTGTAATCTTTCAAAAAGTTTTTTGACCATTTTTCCGCCCACAAATTCGTGTCCGTGGAAAGACCACCCGTTCTTTTTGTGGTGGCGTTTTGTCGGCGCTTTACCGATATCGTGAAGCAATGCCGACCAGCGAAGCCAGACGTCATCAGTGTTCGGAGCAATATTATCTACCACTTCCAGGGTATGGTAAAAATTATCTTTGTGTGTTTGCCCTTCCGATTCATCTACACCTTGCAAATCGGTCAACTCGGGAAGAATTAGATGCAGAAGTCCGGTTTTGTGCAACAATAAAAATCCGACAGAAGGTTTTTCTGTCATCAAAATTTTGTTCAATTCATCCACAATTCTTTCGCCTGAAATAATCTTGATCCGTTCTTTATTTCGTTCGATCGCCTGCAAAGATTCGGCTTCAATTTCAAAATTCAATTGTGAAGCAAAACGAATACCGCGCATCATTCGTAGCGGGTCATCCGAAAAAGTAATATCTGGATCTAACGGCGTTTTTAGGGTTTTTGATTCCAAAGCTTGCAATCCGTCAAAAGGATCAATCAAGTCTCCGAAGTTCTTTTCGTTTAATGAAAGTGCCAAAGCATTGATGGTGAAATCACGACGATTTTGGTCGTCTTCAAGCGTTCCGTTTTCTACAACTGGATTTCTGCTTTCCAACTGATACGACTCTTTTCGTGCCCCGACAAACTCAATTTCAGTATCTTCAAAACGCAACATGGCTGTTCCATACGTTTTGAAAACCTGCACTTTTGGTTTCTTCGGAAGCATTTCGGACACTTTTAAAGCCAGTTCAATGCCACTTCCAACGGCAACAATGTCGATATCTTTTTTGAAATCTCTTTTCAAAAGCAAATCTCGAACAAATCCGCCAATCACATAACTTTCGACGTTAAGCGATGCGGATGCTTCCGAGATTACTTGAAAAATTTTATTATTAAGTGCTTCTTTGTAGTTCATTATTTTAGTTTAAAGTTTAAAGTCTGGAGTTTAAACTGCAAACTAAAAACTGTATACTGAAAACTATTTTAATTTTTGTTCAAAGTATAAACTGCAAACTAAAAACTAAATACTGCCAACTCAATCTACTTTCTGATAATCTTTACTTGGTTATCATTGGATAATTTGATAATTGCAGATGGTTTCCCTGTCATTTTTTCGTTCGGCAAATTTACGACATAGTCGACACCTTTTATAATCTCTTGGCTAATTTCTTTAAAATTCGTTGGAGTTGGTGCTCCAGAAACATTTGCAGAAGTCGAAACGAGCGGTTTTTTCATTCGCTCTAATAATTTAAAAGCAAATGGCTCTTTGATGATCCTGATACCTAATGTTTTATCTGGAGCGATTAAATTTGGAGCCACATTTCGAGGATTGTCCAAAATCAAGGTTGTTGGTTTTTCTGATAAATCTAAAATTTGCCAAGCCACTTCAGGAATTTCCTTGAAAACATTGTACATCATCTTTTCGCCGTTCATCAAGGCAATCATCGATTTTGATTCTTCGCGTTTTTTTAAGGCATAAATTTTTGCAACCGCTTCAGGATTTGTGGCATCACAGCCGATTCCCCAAACTGTTTCGGTCGGGTAGAGTATGATTCCTCCGTTTTTTATTACCTCAAAGGCGTTGTGGATTTCTTCGTTCATAGCGGTTTATTGTATTTAATTATTTTTCCCGGAACACCGATGATAACGGCATTGTCTTCTACATCTTTAGTCACAACAGCACCAGCTCCGATAGTTACATTTTTGCCGATTTTTAATTTTGGTAAAACCGTAGCGTTAGCTCCAATTGTAGTAAATGCTCCTATTTTGCAATTCCCTAAAACTCTTGCTCCGGGTGAAACTTCCACAAATTCTTCAAGAATACAATCGTGGTGAATGCTTGCAAAAGAATTGATCAAACAACCATTTCCGATAGAAGTGGAAGCCGAAATAAAGGTGAAAGGCATTATGTTTAAAGCGTTTCCTAAAATGACACTTTTGCTGACAACCGCATTTTGAGCAATGGCAGAAACTGGATTTCCATTTATTTCTAAAAAAAGTTCATAGACTTTTTGGCGGTTGAAAACACCTCCAAGTGCTAAAATAAAATTAGGATCTTTTTGTAGAATAGTCTTTGCTTGGTCTAAATCTTTTAAAATTGGATGAGATAATAAGGTGTCGTCAAGATCTGTGCTCACATTGTCAAAAAAGTAAAATGATTGTTGATTTTCAATATTTACGATATCAAAAATCTCTTTTGCGTGACCTTTTGCTCCAATTATAATCATAGATTTTGATTTATAATTTTTGTGATCTTTTCTAAATCCTCCTTTTTTAAACCTACATATAGCGGAAGACACAGAATTCTTTTTGAAATGGATTCAGAAATTGGCATTTCAGTATTTTTTATGAAATTCACGGTATTTAAGGAAGGATAGAAATATCTTCTCGGAAAAATCTGTACTTCATTTAAAGCTTTTTGTACTTTCAATAAAAGTTCTTCCGTTTCCAAAACAATTGGATAATAACTGTAATTCCACTTTGTGTTTTGTCGAATTTTTAAAGCTTTGATCGTTGAGAAATCTAAATTTTTGGCATAAAAATCAACTACTTTTTTACGTTCAGAAACAATAGTATCCATATATGGCAAAACGGCTAACCCTAAAGCAGACTGTAGCTCGGAGATTTTGGCATTGATTCCCAATCCGTGAAAATCAAGTGGTCCGTTGTGTCCAAAATTATGGCTGTAATATAATTTATGAAAAAGAGCTTCGTCTTTACAAAACATAGCGCCACCTTCTCCGGTGTGAAATAATTTTGTGGCATGAAAACTACACGTACTTACATCCCCGAAATTAAAAATCGATTCATTATTATATTCAACTCCAAAGGAATGCGCTGCATCATAAATCACTTTTAAATTGTGTTTTGCAGCAATAGCTTCAATAGCTTCAATGTGGCACGGATTTCCAAAAACGTGCGTTGCTAAAATAGCCGTAGTGTTTGGTGTTATCGCTGCTTCAATTTTTGTTTCATCAATCGTTAAATATTCGGGATGGATATCAACAAAAACTGGTGTGCATTTTTCCCAAACGATAGCAGAAGTTGTGGCAACATAAGAAAAAGGAGTGGTGATAATTTCTCCTTCTTTGCCCAAAAGTTTTAAGGCGATTTGAATTGGAATTGTTCCGTTATTGGTAATTATTATTTTTTCAATGCTTAATTTTTCTTTAAGCTTGCTTTCTAATTCTAGCGTCAATTCACCTCTGTTGGTGAGCCACAATTTATCCCAAGCTCTTTTGACCAAGTCATTGTATTCTTTTTGAGGAGGAAGGAATGTTTGTGTTACGTTTATCATTTTAAGATAATGTTGATTTTATTTAAAGTCAAAGTTATGTAAATAATACTGTTTTATATTATTTTTAAGCATATCAAAACTGTACATTTTATTAACGATTATATCTAATTGATCCTGATATTCTTTATAACTTTTAGCATTGTCATATCGATTGATATCCGCTGCGATTTTTTGGTTCAATTGGTCAAAAGAAGTATATAATGACGGTAAATTTTCAAAGTCTTTTGTAAAGAAAATTTCGTTATAAACTGCGAAAGAAATACCTCCAGAAAAAATAGTTTCTATTAAATATCCGTCAAGGCCTTCTCCAAATGTAATGACAAATTTTGCTCTTGAAGCATAATCTCTATAAGTGTCATAATTCATATCCTTAATTTCAACAAACTTGTAGTGAGGTAGTTTTGATTTTAAATTAGAGAGAATTTCTTCTTTTGTTAAAGTACTTGAATTTGGAACCCATTGAATTTTATCGGGAGAATAAATGATCAAATTCTCTTTTTCTTCAAAAGTTCTTTTTTTATAAGGAGTTGGGCTTAACCAAGCTGAAAAAAGGTGCAACGGAACCCCGTATTGATTTCGCTTTTCAATGGTTGCATATTTTTTGTGAGCCATTGTCATTGTTGTGTTTGGAAACACTTCTTTCACTTTGTTGATCTTCTCTATTTCAGGTATAAAAAGATCATTCTGATTTAAAAGATTTATTTTTACCTCTTTAATTTTTTCAGTCCATCTAAAAAAAGGTTTCATCTTTTTGTTTTCTTTATTGAAAGCCGAAATCATCACATCTGGAATGTGAATTTCAGCAAAATCAAGATGATTAAAATACTTTTCAATTTCTTTAAAAGTATAAATAATCATGTCATTAGAAAACTTTCGATATTTAAAATCGGTTTCGCTTTTTACGGGTAAAAAACTCGCTACAACATCGCATCCGTGAATTTCTTTCAAGTCTTTTATGACGTTTGAAATCGTACAAATAGACAAAATACCGCCGTTAATTCGATCTGTTCCGGCGGGAACAAAAAATAAAATTAGTTTTTTTGTTTCAGAATAATGTTCGTTAAAGTACTTTTTCTTGAAGGATTTGTGCTGTCCTTGAAAAATAAAACTTTTGATTTGATGCGCGAATTTTTGGCTATCCTTTTTAATAGACATAAATATGTTTTTTATGGGAATTAATTTATTTGATAGCTAAGACATTTTCAATCCAGCCTTTAATGGTATATTTTTTATAAATTTCTTCTGGAAGTTTTTCATAATCGCTTTCAAAAAATGAAACCGGAATAACAGGATTTTCTTCGTCAATCACCAATATGTTATTAGGATTATAAAAATCATAATTCACAATATCTGGATTGGTTGTAATCAATTTTTTTTCTAAACCAATGCTTTCAAAAATCCTGAAAGTCAATCCCAGTTGACCTTCACGGTTCACATCTAAAAGCGCTTTTGATTTTTCAATGTATTTTGAAATTTCGTTCAACGATATTTTTTTGGAGAAAAATTCAATATCATTTTCGGTTGAATTATGATTTTTATCTAAAACCATAATTTTGTATTTAATGCCTTTCGATTTTAATTCAGAAACAATTTTTGAAATTACCGGAAGCCTTTTGTCTTTTGAACTAATATTAAAAACCTGATAATCAAATGTTTGTTCTGAATTCCTGCTTTCTTTATAAATCCAGTTGGAAGCAAATTTTAAATTTAATTTTTTACAATCGTCTTTTTCAAAAGAAAAGCCTTGATCAAAAGAGGAAGCTACTTTATTAATTTTAGGACAACGTGTCGCGCTATCATTGAAAAAGCCAATAGATTTTGTTGTGTGATTTTTAAGTTCTTTTAGATATTTTTTATCAATAAAATCACCTTTTATGGTGAGAATAAAATCTTGCTTTTCGCCAATTTGCTTTAAGCGATTTATGATTTCCTTGCCATAATAAATGTTCTTGATATTCTTTTTAAAAAAAAATTTAAGAACAAAGTTATATATTTTATAAAGCGGATTTGGGTATTTGTACACAAAACTATTAAAGTCAATATGATTCACAGTATGTCCTTCTTGCTTCAAAACCGTTGCAATACCTTCATTCAATCCCCAATTGTCAAAACTCACAAGTGTTATTCTCATTTATACAATTTATAAAAACTATTTTATTTTATAAAGCCCAATTGCTTTTTTTAACTTTTTGCTAAATAAGACCATTTTTACATAAAGTCGGTTTTTTAAGCTTAAAAATAACCAGTTTTTATAAGGTATAATTTCTTTTTCAATAAGCTGATTCAGTTTTTCAGAAACTATAAAATCATTATTTATAGAAGACCATTTTACATTATCATATCCGTCAAATTCATTCACTTTATTTTTTTCGTGAATAATGGACATCCAAAGACGTTTGTCTGTAATTTGGGTAATTCTTGTTTCCTTTTTCCAAAGTGTATGATCATTAAACCACACTGTTTTTGGGTTTTCATTCTTTTCAATCAAACTAATAAACGGATTGAAAATATGTTCTTTTTTTCCTAAAATATATTGCGGTTTGACTTGTAAAGAATATCCTTTAATGACGTCAACAGCTTGGTATTCTTGTGAATTAAATTTGTTTTGAACTTCGGTTATAAAATTTTTATGGATGCAATCGTCATTATCAATTCGTGAAGTAATCAAATATTTTTTTTCCTCAGAATCTTTTCTAATATAATTTTGAATCTCAGGATAAAACGCAGGCATTCCATTGATAAAAAAGGCCTTAATGTTTTCTTTTCTAGCAATTAAATTTTCAATTTGTACTTTAAAACGATCCGGAGTCGAAGTGTCAAAAAATAGAAGCCAAGTAAAATTGGTGTTCGATTGTGCCACTACAGACGGGAAACAAAAGTTCTCAAAGAGCCACATTCTGTCTTCCATCCATTCATCCGTCAGCAATGTTTCGTTATTTTTAGTAACATCCCATTCAGGATTTTTGAGATTAAATCTTGTAATAAGATAGTGTTTAAACATTTAAGGAATTTCTAATTTATGGCTTCGCAAATTTTTGTGTAAATTTAATTTAATTATTTGAACTCTAAAATTCAAATCGTTACTTTTGTCAACAATATAAGAAATTACTAAATGCACGAAGTTTATCATCAGAATTTCCTGAAACAAAAAGATGCGATAAAAGATTGTATTGCAAACTTTGAGGCAAATGGTATCGAATTTGTAAACGGAAAACGTAATAAAATCAAACTTTTTGAGCTCGACGGAATTACCGCTAACATAAAATCTTTTAAGATTCCGAATATTATAAACAAAGTGGCTTACACTTTTTTTAGACATTCAAAGGCGCGCCGTTCTTATGAATTTGCAACACTTCTTATTGAAAAAGGAATTGGAACGCCACAACCAATTGCTTACTTTGAAAATTTTAAAGGCGTTTTGTATGACAGTTATTATGTCAGCGAACAATTGAATGCTGATTTAACTTTCAGAGAATTAACAACCGATTTAAACTATCCAGATCACAATAAAATTTTACGCCAATTCATTCAGTTTTCGTATAATTTACACGAAAACGGAATTGAATTTTTAGATCACACTCCTGGAAATACTTTGATAAAAAAACGTGCGGATGGCGAATATGATTTTTTCTTGGTTGATTTAAATAGAATGCAATTTCACAAGTCGATGACTTTGGAACAACGCATTAAAAACCTCTCGAAACTCACGCCAAATCGTGATTTGGTAGAAGTGATGAGTGATGAATACGCCAAACTTTATGGCAAATCTTATGAAGAAGTTTTAAAAATGATGATTACTGAAACCGAGGCTTTTAGGGATCGTTTTTATCGTAAGAAACGCATTAAAAAACAATTAAAGTTCTGGAAATAAAAATAATTTTCTTAAATTAGAATATGAAAGCATCTGTAATAATGAGTACCTATAATTCAGAAGAATGGCTAGAAAAAGTCATTTGGGGATTCAGTGTGCAAACCGACCTTGACTTCGAAATCATTATTGCTGACGATGGTTCAAAACCTAAAACGAAAGAACTTTTAGACAATTTAAGAGAACAGGTTTCAATGCCGTTAATTCACGTTTGGCAGGAAGACAATGGTTTTCAAAAATCTCAAATTTTGAATAAGGCTATTGTAGCATCCAATTCTGATTACCTGATTTTTACGGATGGAGATTGCATTCCTAGAAAAGATTTTGTAGAAACGCATTTGCATCATCGTGAAAAAGGTTTCTTTCTTTCTGGAGGTTATTTCATGCTTCCGATGAATATTTCGCAGGCAATTACCAAAGAAGATATTTTGTTCCAAAAATGTTTCCAAGTTGATTGGCTCGTAAGTCGTGGACTGAAAAAATCATTCAAAAATAACAAGCTTTCTGCAACCGGTTTTATGTCTAAATTGTTGAATTTGATTACACCAACTAAAGCCACTTGGAACGGTCACAACGCTTCTGGCTGGAAAGAAGATTTGGTTTTTATCAACGGTTTTAATCAAGAGATGCAATATGGTGGACAAGATAGAGAATTGGGCGAACGACTTTTTAACAAAGGTTTGAAGTCAAAACAAATTCGATACAGCGCCATAGTTGTGCATTTGGACCACGCAAGAGGTTATGTTAATGAAGCCACATGGAAGAAAAACTTTGCTGTCAGAGAAAATACCCGAAATAATAAAGTGGTAAAAACACCAATTGGTATCGATTCTAATTAATCTCCAAATACTTTTCTAAACTCGGAATGACCAAATCAGGTGTGAAATTTTCATACAATTCCATTGCTTTGTCTTTCATTTCTTTTGCCGATTTTTCGCCGTACAATTCGGGTTTAAAATCTTTTAAATGAACGGAAACATTGTCGGTTCCATCTTCAAAAGCATTCCAAGCCTCCTTTTTTATCCATGTAGAAAAAATAGTAAAAGTCGGTTTGTAAAGTGCTTTTGCCATATTCACAGCACCACCTTCGTTACCAATCAAAGCATCACAATGATACGTAATCGATAAAAATTCCCGAATGCTTCCGGGAATTATATCAATTTTTATGTTTTTTTGAGTTTCTGGCGAACACAAATGGAAGATTTCTTGCGCTTCTTTCAAATGCGACGGCATATAATTAAATAGAAGCGTGGCATCCGTTTTGGCAACAATAAAATCTAAAACTTTTGCCATAAAAGGAAAAGGATACGTTTTGTTTTTTCCGCTTCCCAAGACGCCAATCATATAAATCTTCTTCGAAAAATCAATTTTATGTTGTTCTAAAATCGCTTTTCCATTTGCAATTTCTTCTTCGGTTAAAAAGATTTTGGGCCTGTTGTCAAGTTGTTTTTTAGAAGAAAACGGAGTCAGCAAGAGCATTCTGTTTTCAATTGCCAAACCTGCTGAAGTCAGTGGTTTTGAGGTTTCGATGAACGTTTTTGAATATACAAAATTAGTATAGGATTTGTACCAGCCAATCTTTGTTTTGGCACCTGACATTCCCACAACCAAGTTGCTTTCTAACTTTCCATAAGCATCGATGACAATGTCATACTTTGCTTTTCTAATCGAAATCAAAAATTTCAACAGCGCTTTTTTGCTCTTTCGAAATTCGTCCTTAAAAAGAATCAAATGATCAATATTCGGATTGTTTTCCACCACGGGTTTCGTGAACGGATAAATCAAATAATCCACCTGCGCATCCGGATAAATCAGCTTTAAATTATTGCATAAAATGGAACTGGCCAAAACATCGCCAATCATTTTCTGCTGAATCACAAGTATTTTCATTTACGTCTAAAGTTTGAAAGTCAAGAGTGAAAAAGTCAAAGACCCGAAAGTCTAAGAAGTGCAACCATCTAAAAATCTAAAAGGTCTAAACTGCCACATCATATTCTCGCAGGGCATTGTTCAAAGAAGTTTTTAAATCAGTCGAAGGTTTTCTTTTTCCAATGATCAACGCACACGGAACTTGAAATTCTCCCGCAGCGAATTTTTTAGTATAGCTTCCTGGAATCACCACAGAGCGCGCCGGAACAATTCCCTTCATCTCCACAGGCACATCGCCAGTCACATCAATAATTTTTGTCGAAGCCGTCAAGCAAACATTCGCACCCAGAACCGCTTCCGTTTCCACGCGGACACCTTCCACCACAATACATCTGGAACCAATAAAGGCGCCATCTTCAATAATAACCGGAGCCGCCTGCAATGGTTCTAAAACACCGCCAATTCCAACACCGCCACTCAAGTGTACGTTTTTACCAATCTGCGCACAGCTTCCAACTGTCGCCCAGGTGTCAACCATCGTTCCTTCATCCACATACGCGCCAATGTTTACATAACTTGGCATCAAGATCACACCGCTTGAAATATAAGCACCATGGCGCGCCACCGCATTTGGAACCACACGAATTCCTTTTGCTGCAAAACCTCTTTTCAACGGAATTTTATCGTGATATTCAAAAATTCCGGCCTCTAAAGTTTCCATTTTCTGGATAGGAAAATACATAACAACCGCTTTTTTTACCCATTCGTTCACCTGCCAACCGTTTTCAACAGGCTCTGCAACACGCAGTTTTCCTGCATCAAGCAAGTCAACGACCTCACGAATCGCAGTTGTAGTTTTCTCTTCCTGTAGCAATGCTCGGTTTTCCCAAGCCTGCTCTATAATTGTTTGTAAAGTATTCATATATTTTAATTTTGCACAAAGATAATTTTTTTCAATTTAGGAACTAAAATTTTTAAAACCAAACGCACAAATCACACATTTTAAATCAAAAATTATACATTTTTTTCAGAAGCCAAAGTTTCGGCATTTTCAGTTGTCGCAATTCCCGCTTTCTGCAGTAGTTTTTCTCCGTACCGGAAGAAAAAGCTACTCCCGCCAATCGGGGCTATTAGAGACACTAGTCGCTTTTTTGTAAACATTCGGCCCCGTATTATCTTTAAAAAGTTTTTAAGTTGAATCAAAGAAACACAAAGTGAAACAAAAAAAGCCTTTGAATCTCTGGTAAAAAAATAATTGACTTGATAAGAAAAGATTTAAGAACGACCTTCACAACAAATCAGAAAAGAAGTCACTTTTTCGATGCTTTTAAGATTAGGAAAATTAAAAGTGTAAATTTGGAGAAATTTAATTTATGAAAGTAGTTTTCAAATTGATGATATTTTTTCTTTTGATTTCTTGCAATAAGAAAACAGAAGAGAATTTACCTGAATATGAAACTCAAGAAGAATTAAATAAACGAATTACAGAAGGAAAACCGTTTTTTGATTTTGATGAAGTCGTGCATTATCAAATCGAGATTTCTGAACATGATTATCGTGACTTGATAAAAAAAGATACGGTATCAAGACATACAAAAATGCTTACGGTTTTTTTAGAGAGGGAAAGTCCAACGACCAATGAAGATAAAATTGATTTTCAAGAAGCCATAAATTCAGAAGGAGCTGTGAAAAAAGTGATTGATTCAAAATATTATGAGGAATTAAGAACAAAAGTTTTTGCTGAAAGGAAATGTGATCAAATTACAGCAACGGCTTGTGTACCAATTTATCGAGATATTTTTGTTTTTAGTAACAACAAAGTAGAAACGGGAATAGCAAAAATTTGTTTTGGATGTGATCAAGTAAGTTTTTCTAAGGGAGATTTTATTTGTGATTGTTTTGGAATGAATGATGAATTAGGAAGACTCAAGAAAATAATTTTCAGAAAATAAAAAATTAAAAAAAATGCCAAGAGTTTTAGCTATAGATTACGGAAAAAAGCGCACAGGAATCGCGGTTACTGATGAAATGCAAATCATCGCTTCGGGATTGACGACCATTCCTTCAGAAACTGCAATTGCATTTTTAAAAGACTATTTTTCTAAAGAGAAAGTAGAAAAAGTACTTATCGGCGAACCAAAACAAATGGATTACACGCCATCCGAAAGCACAGAAGTCATCGAAGCTTTCGTTGAAAAATTCAAAAAATCTTTTCCATACCTCTCAATTGAAAGGGTTGACGAGCGTTTTACGTCAAAAATGGCATTGCAGACCATGATTGATAGCGGGTTAAAAAAGAAACAAAGACAAAACAAAGCCTTGATCGATGAAATTTCGGCAACGATTATGCTGCAAGATTATTTATCTAAAAAAAAATAGTGCCTTTTTTTTTAGATTTCATTAAAAGTGTGAAAAGTTATTTAAAATTGAGCAAGTTCCGTAATTATTTATTTCATTAAAAGTATCTTTGCGCTACAAAAATTTTGTGATGGCAACTACGACTTTACGATCTGAAACCGATGTGGTTTTAATTGGAGCTGGAATTATGAGCGCAACTTTAGGCTTACTCCTCAAAGAACTGAATCCAAAAATAAAAATTGAAATTTATGAACGGCTTGATGTCGCTGCTGCGGAAAGCTCTGATGCTTGGAACAATGCAGGAACGGGACACTCGGCTTTTTGCGAACTAAACTACACGCCTCAACTTGCAAATGGCGAAATTGAAACCAAAAAAGCAGTAAAAATTGCAGAATCTTTTGAGGTTTCAAAGCAGTTTTGGGCTTATTTGGTAGAAAAAAACTTAATCTCAAATCCCGAGAATTTTATAAAAAGCATTCCGCACATGAGTTTTGTGTGGGGCGAAGAAAATGTCGATTTCTTGAAAAAGAGATATGATGCCCTGCAACAATTTGGACTTTTCAAAGGAATGGAATATTCTGAAGATACTGAAAAAATTAAATCTTGGATGCCATTGGTGATGGAGGGCAGAAGAGAAAGCCAAGCATTTGCAGCGACTTCAATGAAAATTGGAACAGACGTGAATTTTGGCGAATTGACTCGGAATATTTTCGATTACTTAAAAACATTGCAGGGCGTGGAACTTCATTTTCACCACCATGTAAAGAGTTTGAAAAAGCAAGAAGACGGCCGCTGGAGAATTAAAATTAAAGATCTTGCCACTGGAGATGTTAAAAAAGTAAGGACAAATTTTGTTTTCATCGGAGCGGGCGGCGGTTCGCTTCCTTTATTAGAAAAAGCAGGAATTCCAGAAGGAAATGGTTTTGGCGGTTTCCCGGTAAGCGGGCAATGGCTGAAATGCATCAACGAAGATGTGATTGCAAAACACAATGCAAAAGTATACGGAAAAGCGTCTGTTGGGGCGCCACCCATGTCGGTGCCACACATTGATTCAAGATTGATTGATGGTAAAAAAGCCTTGTTATTTGGGCCTTATGCTGGATTTTCTACAAAGTTTTTGAAAAATGGTTCTTATTTAGATCTGCCACTTTCAATTAAGATGAACAATATGATACCGATGCTTTCTGCTGGTTTTCATAATTTGCCTTTGACCAAATATTTGATTGACCAAGTGCGCCAATCGCCTGAAGATAGAATACAAGCTTTAAGAGAATATCTTCCAGATGCAAAAATGGAAGACTGGGTTTTGGAACATGCCGGACAAAGAGTGCAAGTGATTAAAAAAGGAGAGCACGGCGGTGGGGTTCTTGAATTTGGAACTGAAGTAGTAACGGCTGGGGACGGTTCGTTAGCGGTTTTATTAGGAGCTTCTCCTGGAGCTTCAACAGCGGTTTCAATCATGTTAGACTTGGTTCAAAGATGTTTTTCTGAGCAAGAAAAAACAGCCGAATGGCAAGAGAAATTAAAGAAAATGATTCCGTCTTATGGCATTTCTTTAAATGAAAATCAAGCGCTTCTGGAAGAAGTTCGAAATCATTCTGCGGATGTTTTGAAATTGGTTAAGGTTTAAGGAACAACAAAGATTTACATAGAATTGGCTTCTGAAAATTTATAAATAACAACCCAAATTCTTTTTAGAGTTTGGGTTTTTTATTCAAAATATTTAAAAAGTTTAAAAGAAGCCTAAAAAAGTTGGAGTCCTAACCCTGATGGTTGCGACTATCCTTTTATACCGCTTTTTTGCTGGATAAAAGATAGTGCATCCAGCAGGAAAATGGTTTAAAAGAAGCGGAAGTTTGGTTCATAAAACTACTTGGTTTGGCTTAATTGTTTGGACGCTTTCACGATGCTTTCAGAAAGATTTGTGAGCCACACCAGCTGTTCGATCACGAGTTGGGCTTCCTGCATTTTGAGCTGAAATTCATCTTCGTCAGAAAGATGGGCTTCCTTCAATTCTTTGGCACGCATATTTTTTAATTCGGTAAAACGCATGGCCAAATCTTCATTATTTTCGGCAGTTGCCATTTGTTCTGAAACTTCAAGATTGGCAAAAGTAATGGCGTAATTTAAGTTTTTCACGACGGTCTGCACCACAACATTAAAGGCTTCTGACGCTTTTGAGGTCTTGTGCGTTTGCACGTAAGTGCCGAGCGAAGCCAGTGAAGACAGCAACGTGTGGTTCAAAACGGCCAATTTGTAAACTTGCTGTACTTGTTTTTGCTTTGATTTAGGCTCTTGCGTCATTCGCTGGAAAGATGCCATCAAATTGCCGATTTCGATGAACGCATTTTTTCGCGCCAAGCGATACGATGGCGTGGTTTCGCCTTTTGCGTTGTAATAAATTGAAATTTCGTTAAGGTAATCGCGGTTGGCTTCAATGGATTTTTTGATGTAAATGGGCTGCGTCATAAACTCCCACGAAGGCCAGAAAAAATAGTTTGCTAAAAAGGCCAAACCAGCTCCAACAAGAGTGTCAAGTATTCGATATTGAATCACATCGTTAATATTCGGCGTCATGATTCCGTACACAAAAACGACATAAATCGTAACAAAAGTGGCTCCGACTTTATAGTTTATAGAAGTAAATGTGAATCCTAAAATCATTGAAGTGATGGCCAAAGTAGCTTTAATTACAGGATCTGTGACAAATAATAGTAATGCAAAAGCGATGAGTCCGCCTGCGACGGTGCCGATGATTCGGTGAAAAGAACGCTCTTTTGTGAGTCCATAACCTGGTCGCATAATCACGACAATGGTCAACAAAATCCAATAGACTTTGTCAAACGCGAAGATGCTTCCGATAATAAAAGCTAGTATTATCGTAGCAGTCAAACGAAGCGAATGCCTGAAAATAGTGGACGAAAAGCTCAAGTTTTCTCTCAATGTACTCCAAGGATAATATTGGGATGTCATCAGCTTATCAAGGCTTCGGTCGCGCAATTTAAATTCATTGCTGTTAAAATTTGGCATAAAAGCACGCTCGATAATTTTTATTTTCTCAATTTGCTTTTCGGCATAATGAAGCATATTTGACAGCATCCAAACGCCTTCAGAAGCTTCAACTTTACCCAATTCTTCCTGATAATTGTTGATTGCATTTTCTAAACTTTCGAGGTCTTTTAACAGCGAATGTTTTGGAACATATTTTTGATGGTTTTCAATGCTTTTGAAAATAGCTTTTAATGAAGAAGCCAGATTATAGGCCAGATTTTGATACGTTTTTAAAAGTTTTGGATGTTTTTCAAACTTCTGTTGTAATTTAGTATGGTCAAAAGAAGTGGCAAGCGCGAGTTCTAAAATTTCTAAAAGTGAGATGAAAACCAAAGTCATTTTTCGAGTTTGGTCTGACGTTCCGCTTGTGTTTGTTCTGTTTTTAATTAAAACTTCGCGCAGGTTTTCGTGAATCGTGTTCAGTTCCACTTGCAGGATCAATTGTTTTTCAACGATTTTTTCCCTTTCGGAATTTACATTCCACAAATCTCCACGCAGTTTCATGTATTTTGCAGTCAGTTTTAAACAGCTTGCAATTTGCAATTCTACATATCGGTGGGGCCTTATGTAAGCGAAAATCAGGGAAATTAATAAGTAAAATAAACCTCCAACCAACATTAATCCAGAATATTGGAGCATCATTGAAAAATCTTCTTGAATATGGCCAAAAGACAGGCAGATGGAAAGCAAGGCGGAGAAAGAAACCTGCGTGGCTCGCTGTCCATAGACTGAAATCATGGAGAAAAAGAAAATCAGCAAGGAAACCACTGGATAAAACACCAAAGGAAAAAGATGCAAAAGATTTACAATTAAATTGCAACCCGCCACAAGTAAGGAAGCGACTAAAAGTCCGTTGATTTTATGTTTTAAATTACTTGGGATATCGCTCGGGTAGGCTAAAAAAGCTCCAATTGCAATATTAAATCCGATTAAGAAATTACCTTGAAATGAAAAAAAAAGTGCAGGAATTACCGCTGCTAAAGTCACTTTCAGTGCATTAGAAAAATTGGTGGAGTCGGTAAAATTGCGTACTTTCTGAATCATTATGGAACGGTTAATAACAAAGATAGCAATTGCCAAACATTTATGGATTTAAAAAAATAAAGAATTAACGCTTTCAATGTTATAAAAGGTTATTATAATTTATGTTTTTTCACTATTTTTGCGATCCGCGTTTAATGAATAGATTGTTAAACCCGTATAATTCAATACAAAAGAAATGATTTTACCAATTATAGGATACGGCGATCCGGTTTTAAGAAAAGTAGGCGAGGACATTCCACAGGATTTCCCAAACTTAAAAGAAATCTTAGCCAATATGTTTGATACAATGTATAATGCTTACGGTGTTGGATTGGCGGCGCCACAAGTGGGTTTGAGCTTGCGCATTTTTATTGTTGATACTTCTCCTTTTGGAGAAGACGAAGACTTGGAAAAAGAAGAGCAGGAATTATTGAAAAACTTCAAAAGAACTTTTATTAATCCAAAAATGCTGAAAGAAGAAGGTGAAGAATGGGGATTTAATGAAGGATGTTTAAGTATTCCAGAAGTTCGCGAAGACGTTTATAGAAACGAAAAAATCACGATTGAATATTTAGACGAGAATTTTGATAAAAAAACCGAAGTATTTGACGGTCTGATTGCTAGGGTAATACAGCACGAATACGATCACATTGAAGGAATTTTGTTTACCGATAAAATATCTTCATTAAAAAAACAGTTAATAAAGAAAAAACTTCAAAATATTATGGAAGGTAAAACCAGACCAGATTATAAAATGAAGTTTGTATCTCCAAAAAAAGGGAGATAATCAAAAAATAAATAAATTAATTTCAAATTATAAATAGCTTTAAAATGAATTTAGAAAAAATATTAGCCATTTCAGGCAAGCCAGGTTTATACGCATTGAAACTACAAACTCGTACAGGTTTTGTTGCTGAATCGATGATTGACGGTAAAAAAATTACTGTGGGTTTAAGAAGCAACGTGAGCTTGCTTTCTGAAATTTCAATTTACACTATTGAAAAAGAAAAACCGTTAGCGGAAGTAATGAGAGCGATTGCGACAAAAGAAGATAACGGACCAGCGCCTTCTCATAAAGAAGACAACGCCACTTTGGTAACTTATTTTAAAGAAATTCTTCCTAATTATGATGAGGATAGAGTATATGTTTCTGACATCAAAAAGGTACTAAATTGGTACAATATGCTTCAAGCAAGAGGTTTGGTTTCAAAAGAAGCGCCAGTTGCAAAAGCAAAAGAAGAAGTTGTTGCAGAAGAGATTACTGCAGAAGAAGCAAAATAATTCTTTTAATGATATAAAAAAGCCTCGTTTTTTAGTAAGCGAGGCTTTTTTTTTGACTTATTGTTCATAATCATAATTGACCATCCAGTGAATGCCAAATTTATCGGTAAACATCCCGAAGTAAGCGCCCCAAAACGTTTTGTCTAAAGGCATTGTTACATTTCCGCCAGCGGAAAGTCCGTTAAAAAGTTTTGTCGCCTCTTCTTCGCTGTCGGTGTTTATTGAGACTGCAAAATTGCTTCCGGCTTGAACTTTAAAACCAAAAGATTCGTGCATATCGCTTCCCATCAAAATAGTTTCTGAACTAATCGGCAACGAAACGTGCATAATCATATTCGCAACATCATCCGCAAGCGGTTGCTCAGAAGGCATGTCTTTAAATTTTCCGATGTGAGCAAATTCGCCACCAAAAACCGTTTTATAAAAATTGAACGCTTCTTCGCAAGTACCGTTAAAGATAAGATAAGGATTAACTTGTGCCATATTTGTTTTGTTTTTTGTTTGCGATAAATCTACTGAACTTTTTTCATTTTGAAAGTTTCCGACTTTTCTTTTCCGTCTTTTATACCAAAAATGTTAGCGACTAAACTATCATTTCCCACTTTGTTATAGACAATTTTATTAGGATAGTCATGTGACGGATTTTCCCAAACCATTTCTTTCTCTGAAGAACTTGTCAATTTAAAAGGAACCGGTTTTTCGTCATTTTGTTTTGCAACTCTAGCTTCATAAATAAAATCAGTGCCGCGTTGCATCAATGCCACTTTTTCTCCAAAAACGGTATCTTTTTCAATTACAAAATAACTTTCTCCCTGAAAAGTAGAATCATTTGCTTTGGTCCAAAATTCAGAAAAATTTCCTTCAGCAGAATTATTTTCCCAGCGTCCAATAAGCCAATTTGCATTTTCAACAGCGTCATACTTTTTAGCTGTGATTTCCATCGGTGGCAATTTTGAATCGTGTGCTTCCTTGCAAGACATTACAGAAATTAAAATACAAGTAGTCAGATAAGTAAGCGTTTTTTTCATAAATAAAAGTTAAGTAATTCGAACTACGAATTTAGCATTTTCCAATTCAAAAAAGGCGCATTTAAAATCAAAAACTTTTTCGTAAATTTGCACTCCAAACAACGAAAGAAAAAGATGTTAGATAGATTGCAGATAGTAAAACAGCGTTTCGACGAGATTTCAGACTTGATCATCCAGCCAGATGTGATTGCTGATCAGAAACGTTATGTTCAGTTGAATAAAGAATACAAAGACTTGAAAGCGTTGGCTGAAAAGCGTGACGAATATGTGACTATAATGGGGAATATCGAGGAAGCAAATGAAATTATTGCTGACGGAAGCGACCCAGAAATGACCGAAATGGCCAAAATGCAGTTGGAAGAAGCCAAAGACAGATTGCCAGAATTGGAAGAAGAAATCAAGTTTATGTTGATTCCAAAAGATGCGGAAGACGCTAAAAACGTAATGGTCGAAGTTCGTGCCGGAACCGGTGGCGACGAAGCCAGTATTTTTGCAGGAGATTTGTTCAGAATGTACACCAAATATTGCGAAAGCAAAGGCTGGAAAACGTCAGTTGTCGATATGAACGAAGGAACTTCAGGCGGTTTCAAAGAGGTTATTTTTGAAGTTACAGGCGAAGACGTTTACGGAACTTTGAAGTTTGAAGCTGGCGTTCACCGCGTACAGCGTGTTCCTCAAACCGAGACTCAAGGTCGCGTTCACACGTCTGCGGCCACGGTTATGGTTTTGCCAGAAGCGGAAGAGTTTGACGTTCAGATCGATATGAACGACGTTCGTGTTGATTTTTTCTGTTCTTCAGGTCCTGGAGGTCAGTCGGTTAACACCACAAAATCAGCCGTTCGTTTGACGCACATCCCAACAGGTTTGGTGGCGCAATGTCAAGACCAGAAATCACAGCACAAAAATAAAGACAAAGCTTTTGGCGTTTTGCGTTCTCGTTTGTATGAGCAAGAATTGGCGAAAAAACAAGCGGAAGACGCTACAAAACGTACGTCTCAAGTAAGTTCTGGTGACCGTTCTGCAAAAATCCGTACCTATAACTATTCTCAAGGTCGTGTAACCGATCACAGAATCGGGATGGATATTTTTGATATGGATGGCGTGATGAACGGAAAAATCCAGAAATTAATCGACGAATTGCAATTGGTTAATAATATGGAGAAATTAAAAGAAGCAAGCGAAGTTTTCTAATTTAGAAAACAGAAAAAGATACAAGAAGAAAGATGCCAGACAATTAGTTTGGCATTTTTTTTTATCAGAAGCGAATCGCCGTTTCATTTTCAGGAAAGGCAATTCCCGCTTTCCGTTACAATCTTTTTCATTTTTAACCTGAAATAAATTCAGGTTCCAGAAAAAATGGAAAAGGATTTCCCCTGCAATCGGGGCTATTTGAGAAACTTTCCGCATTTCTGGAAACAATAGAAGCATTGAGTAAAAATAAAATAGTTCGCAAAGTTGCCAAGTTCACAATTTAGACATACCGATTTGCGTCTTAGCGACTTTGCGGGCAAAAAAAACAATTTCTTAAAACCTTATTTTTTTCCGAACTTTGCAATTCAACTAACTACAATATAAACCTTTTGCCAAACGATGACTTCACAACAGCTCACACAAGAAATTAAAAACAAAAAATCCTTCCTTTGCATCGGATTGGATGTCGATTTAAATAAAATTCCGCAACATCTTCTTGTCACAGAAGATCCTATTTTTGAATTCAATAAAGCAATAATTGACGCCACGCACGATTTGGCCGTTGCTTACAAACCCAACACCGCTTTCTACGAAGCTTACGGTATAAAAGGCTGGATTTCATTAGAAAAAACAATCAACTATTTAAACCAGAAACATCCAGAAATTTTTACAATCGCAGATGCAAAACGGGGCGATATCGGCAATACTTCTTCCATGTATGCCAAAGCGTTTTTAGAAGATTTAGCGTTTGATTCCGTGACTGTCGCTCCTTATATGGGGAAAGATTCTGTCGAGCCATTTTTAGCTGTAAAAGACAAATTCACGATACTTTTAGCATTGACTTCCAACGAAGGTGCTTTTGATTTCCAGACCAAATCGGTTGAGGGAAAAGAATTGTACAAACAAGTGATTGAAACTTCAAGAACTTGGAAAAATGCTGAAAACCTGATGTATGTTGTTGGCGCTACAAAAGCAGAATATTTTACTGAAATCAGGAAAATTATTCCCGATAGTTTTTTATTAGTTCCTGGAGTTGGAGCGCAAGGGGGAAGTCTTTCTGAAGTTTGCAAATATGGAATTTCAGAAAACATTGGTTTGCTAATCAATTCTTCAAGAGGAATTATTTATGCTTCAGCAGAAAATGATTTTGCAGAAAAAGCAAGAGAAGAAGCAATGAAAATCCAAAAAGAAATGGCTTCAATTTTAAACTAAAACAAACACAGATTTCACTAAAATTTTTATTGGTATACTCTGAAATTCGTGAATTTGTTGCAAAAAATATCCGAGAAATAAGCTATGAAAACTTTCCAAGACCAAATAGGTACCACGTTAACTTTTGAAAATACGCCAAAAAGAATCATTTCTTTGGTTCCATCGCAAACCGAATTGCTTTATGAATTAGGTCTGGAAGAAAACATCATCGGAATCACGAAATTCTGCGTACATCCGTATCACTTAAAGCAGACGAAGAAAATAATTGGAGGCACAAAAAAAGTACATTACGAAAAGATAAAACTGCTTCAACCGGATATTATCATCGCGAATAAAGAAGAAAATACCTTAGAAATTGTAGAAGAACTTCGAAAAATTGCGCCGGTTTGGGTGACGAATGTGATTACGATTGAAGACAATTTCCAGATGATTTCTGATTTCGGAAAATTGTTCAATTGCAGAACAGAAGCTCTAAAAATTTCAGATAAGATTAAAAATGCGCAACAAGATTTTCTTGAATTTATGAAGGACAAGCCTTCTCGAAAAGTGGCTTATTTCATCTGGAAAGATCCATTTATGGTGGCTGGATCTGATAATTATATCAATGAAATTTTAAAGCTGAACAACTTCCAAAATATTTATGACAATCCTGAAAAATTTTCTGGGCGTTATCCTGAAATAATTATTCAAAAAATAAGAATACAAGGCGATCCAGAAATTGTATTTTTATCTTCAGAACCGTTTCCGTTTAAAGACGAACATGCTTTTGAAATCGGGAGATTTACGCATCACGCCAAAACAATTTTTGTCGATGGCGAAATGTTTTCTTGGTATGGAAGTCGATTATTGAAGGCTTTCGACTATTTTAAAACCATTCACAATCGCATAAAAAGCTTCGATAATTAGAAGTTTAAAATTCAATTTATACCAAATAAAAAAGCCAGTACTTCAAAAAAGCGCTGGCATTTTTTTTCTAACTAACCCTAACCAAATGAGAAAACCATTAATCTCTTTGCAAAGGTCAGAATTTTTTTTGAATTGATATGTTAAGGCAATGTTATTTCTATCTATTTGATAATTAAAAATTTAACTATCTACTGAATTACTTCTTGTCTTGCATGGCAAAGACTCTTTTTAACAAATCAGAGGTTCTTGCGGCCATATTTGTTCTGATATCTTTTTCCTCTACGGCAATCATTTTAAAAACGCCTTCCATCGCTTTGTCAGTTACATAATCAGTCAAATCTGGATTGACATCAGTAGTTAACGGGACCGCATTATATTTAGTGATGATGTTGGCCCAAACTTTGTCTGCACCCACCTTTCCTAAAGAATTTTTTACAACAGGGCTAAATTTAGAATATAAAGCCGTTTTGGTTGAATTTTGCAGATAAGTTGTGGCTGCATTTTCGGTACCAAGCAAAATATTTTTAGCATCTGTAAAAGTCATATTCTTTACAGCGGCAATAAATATTGGAGTTGCTTCTTTTACTGCATCTTCTGCCGCGCGATTTAACACTTTTAGACCTTCGTCAGCCAAACTCGACAAGCCGATATTTCTCAAGGTTTTATCTACTTTCTGCAATTCTGCCGGAAGCAAAATTTTAACCGCTTGGTTTTTAAAAAATCCGTCACTTGCGGTTAACTTGGTCACTTCTTTGGTGATGCCGTTATTCAATGCTTCTTTTAATCCGTTGGCAATATCTGGATTTCCTAATGTGGTTCCGATATTAGGATATTGACTCGCTACCTGCTGCAATTCGGCACATCCAAAAAGCGAAAAAACGGTGAATAATATTAAAACTTTTTTCATAAGACGATTTTTTTATTTTCAAATATACTATAATAATGTGTTTTTAAATTTAGAGCTCAGTAGTTTTTTAACAAACTTGAAACTCAAGTACCCTGATAGATAATTCTTTAGCCACAATTTTTAAGAGATAGAAATGTTAAAAAAGAAAAATATTTTTCAAATTGTGGAAAACAGTAAGATATACTGTTTATGTGTATCTATTTTTAAACCATAAAAAAATTCATAAAAAAATTATATAATAATGTCTTAAAGAAAACAATAACAAGTAAAATATTGTTAAACTAAATTTTATGTTAAATTTGACATCTCAAAAGGAAATTTGTTTTTGATAAATTAAAATTAAAATCAAAAAAATAAATAAAAACCATATAAAGCTGTATGAAACAAAATTACATTATTGTCTTGTTATTGTGTGTTTTCAATTTTGCATTGGGTTCAGATGTATCGCCGAATTTTGCTATATCGGCAACAATTTCGGGAGGAACTACTGTTTGCCAAAATTCATCAAGTGTCGTTACTTTTAATGGTAGTGGAGGAACAGCGCCTTACACTTTTATATATAAAATAAACGGAGGTACAGATTTAAGTGTTAGTTCAACGGGTACAAATTCGGCAGTGACTGTACCTGTAAATTCATCTGTAGCAGGAGTTTTTAATTATACTTTGATTAGTGTTTCAGATAGTTCAGAGCCGATTGTTACAAACAATGAAGTATTGGGAAGTGTGAATTTTACGATACTTGCACAAGCAAATGCCAACATAAACTCGTCTGCTGAATCAGGAATGTTTGGTGGTTTTCAAGTGTTTAAAATATGTAACAGTCAGCCATCACAATTTGAATTTTATAATGCTTCAACAACCAATTCTACCAATCTTAATTATACGATTAGTTGGGGTGACGGTAGTCCGAATTTTACAGGAACAACTTGGAATACTTTAAGCCACACCTATCAAGTCGGGATTTGGGATTTGGTTTATACCATAACTTCTCAAAATGGCTGTAATGTTACAAAAACATATAAAATATTTGTTGGGAATAATCCAGCTGTTGGTTTAGAAAATCCCGGAAATACGGATATTTGCATAAGTGCTCCCCTAACTTTTCCGATAACGGGAACGGATAACAATCCAGCAGGAACCATTTATATTGTGTCTTTTAATGATGGTTCACCTAATGTTACATTCAATCATCCGCCACCGGCATCAGTTACGCATACTTTTTTAACTACTTCGTGTGGAACTTCAAGTTTATCGGGTGCTACAACTTATCAAAATTCATTTTTTGCGAGTATTCAAGCCTCTAATCCTTGTGATCAATCCTCTGCATCTGTTGTTCCAATTCGAGTATCAACTCCTCCAATTTCAAATTTTACAACTCCGCCAAATTCTGTTTGTTTAGCAACGCAAGTATGCTTGACAAGTACAATTTCGGGCGGTCAAACAGCGACTTCATCAGGTTGTTCATCTGCAAAAATGGTTTGGACTATTTCTCCAAGTACTGGGTTTACACTTGCAACTGGTTCTTTAGGGGATGATTTTGGAAGTACGAATTTTAATGCGTGGACTTCAGGTAGTGAAACTATTTGCCCAATATTTTCTGTCGGAGGAACATATATAATTACTTTAAAAACAAAAAATAAATGTGGAGATTTTGTTGACATAAAAACAAAAACCATCTGCGTACAACCACAAATTGCTCCTAATTTTACTTTAAGTACGGTTTCGGGTTGTAGTCCTTTAGCGGTAACAGCAACAAATACAACTAATTTAGAAAATTCATGTAACACGCAAAGTTACAATTGGATTGTAACTTATGCTTCTGCAAACTGCGGTACAACTTCTTATACTTATACAAATGGAACTTCTGCAACTTCTGCATCGCCGTCTTTTAATTTTACAGGAGCCGGAACATACACAATTTCACTTAAAACCACCAGTTCTTGTGGAACTTCAACTTCAGTAGTTCAAACAGTTATTGTTAAAAAACCACCAACAGTTTCTATTGCAACAATTACAAATGCTTGTGGAACCACTATTATTACACCATCAGCATCAGTTGCTAATTGTACACCAACACCTGGTTTAGTAACTTATGCTTGGAGTTTTCCAGGAGGAAATCCCTCAACGGCAAACACTTTAAGTCCGGGAGTGATAAGTTATGCAAATCCAGGAGACTATACCGTTTCATTAATTGTAATCAATGAATGTGGGAATTCAAATACAGCCACGCAAACATTTACTATAAATCCTACGCCAACCATTACAAATACAGATTTAACTCAATCGATTTGTTCAGGAACAGCAACTGTGCCAGTTACATTTGGCGCAAATCTGGCTGGAACTACATTTTCTTGGACTGCAACGGCAACTCTTGGAATTTCTGGTTTCACAGCTTCAGGAAATACAGCGACACTTCCTGCACAAACTCTTTCTACGACCAATGCCAATCCTGGAACGGTGACTTATGTTGTCACTCCTAAAAATGGAAATTGTATAGGTTTGCCTGTAAATTATATAGTAAATGTCATTCCTGCTCCGATAATTTCTTCACAACCCTCATCAAGTACCGTGTGTTTAAATGGTGTTGCAACACCGCTAACGGTAGTTGTAAATGCAAGTTCAGGTGCACCGACATTTCAATGGTATAGCAATAACTCCAACTCAACAACAGGGGGGACACTAATTCCAGATGCGACTTCGGCGACTTTCGTTCCGCCAACAGGTGTTACCGGAACGGTTTATTATTATTGTATTATTTCTTTATCTTCTACAGGTTGTTCAAACTTGACATCGAATATTGCTTCGGTTAAAGTTGTACCTCTTCCAAGTATTTCTGCACAACCTTTGCCTTCACAAAATTTGTGTGCGGGTGTTGCGATTGCAAATCCATTAACGGTAAGTTATTCAAACGGAAATGGATCGGTAAACTATCAATGGTATTCAAACACGACAAATGCAACTACCGGAGGAACTTTAATTGCAGGAGCAACTAATCAATCGTATTCTCCCGGAGTTTTTTCGATAGCTGGAAATTACTATTACTACGTAACTATCAATTTTTCAGGAAATAACTGCGGAATTGTTACCAGCGAAACTGCTGTGATTAATGTATTCACTGATCCGACTTTGTCAACACAGCCCATCGCAGATCAGACTTTATGTCAGGGTGCTTCTCCAGAAATTTTAGAAATTGTTGCAACAGGTGGTATCGGAACATTTACATATCAATGGTATTTTAATATGGCAAATACTACTTCGGGAACAGTAATTGCAGGCGCTACGAATGCCACATATACTCCTCCGACAAATACGGTAGGAACTAGATATTACTATTGTATTGTGTCACAAAATACGTTGGGTTGTTCCGTAACGAGCAGTATTTCAAAAGTAGTTATAAACCAATCGCCTTCTGTGGGAATTCAGCCTGTTCCAAGCACCGTTTGTGTGGGAGGAACTCCATCAGTATTAACCTTTAACACTGTAAATGGTACAGGAACTCCAACGTATCAATGGTATTCCAATACAGAAAATAATACTAC
>NZ_RQVR01000007.1 GCF_003865365.1 Flavobacterium macacae
TTATTTCCTGACGGCAGGTTATGTCTTCCAGCTTTCAGAAAGCGTGAAGTTCAAACCTTCGGCCATGCTTAAGTCTGCCTTCCAAGCGCCAGCCTCACTTGACGCATCTGCCAATTTCCTTTTCAACGAAAAGTTTGAGATCGGTGCGACTTACAGGCTTGACGACTCTTTCGGAGCGATGGTCAACTATGCGATCACGCCCAACCTGAGAATAGGATATGCATATGACCACATCGTTTCTGACCTAGACGTTACCACGCCTTCGTCACACGAGGTTATCCTGCTTTTCGACTTGAACTTCCCGAAAAAGGTTTCACGTTCACCAAGATATTTCTAACCTAAAAGCGACACAGTACAATGAAGAAAATATATATCACACTAAGCCTGCTTGCAGGGATGTCCCTTGCGGCTCAGAACAAGGACACCGAGAAGGCAGACAAGCTTTTCTTGAGGTTCGAGTATGTCGACGCGGCTGCAGAATACCAGAAGCTTGTTGACTCGGGCAAATCAGACGCCTACGTTTACAGACAGCTTGCGGACAGCTATTATAACGTTTACAATTCAAAGGAAGCGATCAAATGGTATGCCAAGGCAACAGAAAGCACCCAGGATTCAGAAACTTATTTCAAGTATGCCCAGATGCTGAAAGCAGAAGGGAAATATGAGGAGGCAAACGTCCAGATGAAGAAATTCGCTGGGTTGGCTCCCAATGACCAGCGTTCTGTAGAATTCATGAAAGACCCGAACTACCTTCCGAAACTGAAGTCCCAGACCAAGCTTTTTGATGAAGTGGCCTTGGGCATCAACAGCGGCAGTTCTGATTTCGGGGCAGTGCTTACGGATGACAACACGATTTATTTTGCGAGTTCCAGAAACAAGTCCAGAAAGACTTACGGATGGAACGAGGAGCCTTTCCTTGATCTTTATACGGCTACCTACAATGCCAACGGCACGTTCAGCGAGCCGGTAGCGGTAAGCGAGCTGAACACGAAATTCCATGACGGTCCTGCCAGCGTGAGCGCCGACGGGAACACGATCTACTTTGCGAGCGAAAGCTTCAAGGAAGAGGATTTCGAGAAAGACAAGAAGAACAAGCTGAAAGTGGGCCAGGTGTACCTTTTCAAGGCGACCAAGGACGGAAGCAAATGGGGCAACGTGAAAGCGCTTCCCTTCAACAGCAAGGACTATTCGGCAAGCAACCCGAGCCTGTCTAAAGACGGCAAGACGTTATACTTTTCGTCAAACATGCCGGGATCTTTGGGTGGCAACGACATCTGGAAGGTAGCTGTCAATAGCGACGGAAGTTTCGGGACGCCAGAAAACATGGGCCCGAAGGTAAACACTCCCGGCAACGAGAGCTTCCCTTTTATTACAGAAGACAACGTGCTTTACTTTGCATCAGACGGCAGAAAGGGACTTGGAGGATTGGACGTTTTCCGCATCGACCTTTCAAAAGGATCAGAAGCAGAGAACCTTGGCGAGCCGGTGAACACATCAAAAGATGATTTCGCCTTCTCCTTCAACAAGACCAAGAACGTAGGTTTCTTCTCCAGCAACAAGACTGGAAAAGATAAGATCTACCAAGCAAATCCGGTTTGCCATATAGAAATTGTCACGCTCGTAAAAGATGCCAAAACAGGTGCTGTTTTAGCAAATTCAAAAGTTTCTGTTCTTGATGACAAGAAAAATGTTATTGAAACGAAGGTTTCTGGAGCTGACGGAAAAGTGACGTACAACGCCGATTGCAATAAAGCATTTATGATTCAAGTGGCAAGAGATGGTTATGAAAGCAACAGTTTTCCGGTGGCGAAAACGAATGGCGGTGTTGTAAATGTTACGGCTGATCTGCAGCCTATCGAAACGATTGTTAAAGAAGATGTTGTGGTGTTGAACGATATTTATTTTGAATTCAATAAATCAAATGTTACTAAAGAAGGTGCGTTTGAATTGGACAAATTGGTTCAAGTATTGAACAAATATCCAAATATGGTTGTTATGGTTAAAGGCCATACGGATAACAGAGGAAGTGACAGCTACAACATGAGCTTATCAGACAGAAGAGCGAAATCATCGGTGCAATATATTCTTTCAAAAGGAATTGCGAAAGCAAGAATTTCAGGAAAAGGGTATGGCGAAAGCGAGCCTAAAGTGGACTGCAAAGAAAACTGTACTGAAGAGGAACACGCACAGAACAGAAGAAGTGAGTTTATTATCGTAAAAAAATAAGAATTTGATTATTTGTTTTAGTTAGAACGAAAAAGCAGCCGAAAGGCTGCTTTTTTTATGGATTCCTATTGGTAAAGGCAAAGATTGGAAAAGCCAGCAAGTATTCAAATGGATTGCCGATAGCCCCGATTGGCGGCAGTAGCCTTTTTTCCCGGGGTTCGGGGAAAAGCTACTGCAGAAAGCGGGAATATGGATGGTTGGAAATGCCTAAACTTTCGCTTCTAAATAAAAGAAATTTATCTTCCCCAGATTTCGCTTTCAATGATCATTGGCAAAACGACGCCGATGACAAAGGCGGACATCACCAGTGTCCAGTCGCGTTTTGAAAAACGGAAAACGGTTTGCACGATGTAAGATAAAATGAGCACGATTAAAACGACAATGATTTGTGCGGCTTCGATACCGAGCGCAAATTCTAATAACGGCAAGAGTTTGGCTGTGGCGTTTCCGGGCAAAATTGTGTTGAAATAATTTGAAAACCCCAATCCGTGGATGATTCCGAAGAAGAGCGTGACGAGAGCAATAAAGCTGATGCTTTCTTTTTTTGAATTTTTTCCGGCGGTAAAAAGATGGAAAACGGCGGTTATCAAAATGGTTATGGGAATTAAAAATTCGACCAAATTGACTTTTATCTGTATCAATCCGTACACTGAAAGAAGCAATGCCATGGTGTGGCCAACGGTAAAAAGAGTTACCAGTAATAATACTCTTTGCCAGTCTTTAAAGGCGTAAGGAATGGTTAATGCGATTAAAAATAAGACATGGTCGTAGGCATTGATGTCTAAAACGTGACGCAGTCCGGTGTTGAAATAGATCCAGAATTCTGACATAGTATTGTGTTTTTTTTGATTGGGATTCCAAACTTACGATATATTTTTAAAACACTTAATTTGTGTTAATAAAAGTGAAGATTTTGTATCGTTAAAATGGAAATAGGATTATATTTGCAAAAAAATATACTTATGTCAATTTCAGATTTATTTGATAGCGGGTTTAAAAATAGAAATAAGGGCCACTTTGCTTCTATTGTGAGAGTTGCAATGGAAAACGGGCATTTGAGCGAAGAAGAAAGACACTTCTTAGACAAATTAGCGAACCAATTGGAAATTTCTCCGGAAGAATATTCAGAGATTCTTGCCAATCCGATGCGATACCCAATTAATCCTCCGTACTTGCACACGCAAAGATTGGAGCGTTTGTATGACTTGTCAAGAATGGTTTATGCAGACCACGTACTTGGGCCAAAACAAAAAGAGATTTTGACGCGTTTTGCATTGGCTTTAGGTTTTACGCCAGGAAACGTGCAATACATTACTGATAAAGCATTGTCATTGCTTGTCTTGGGTGTTGACTTAGATACTTTTCTTTTTGAAATGCAACACATGAACAAATAATAGCAGAAACTATTGATATAAAAAAAGCTCCGAAATATCGGAGCTTTTTTGGTTTTTGGTGGTTTGGTTTATTGGTTGTATTATAAATTGTTATTGGCGTTTTCCATAAACTCTTCTGCTTTTTCAACCATATTTTGGCTGCCGCAGAAAAAAGGAACGCGCTGGTGTAATTCCGTGGGCTGGATTTCCATGATTCTTCCAAAACCGTCAGATGCTTTTCCTCCGGCTTGCTCTGCCAAAAATGCCATAGGATTGCATTCGTATAAAAGACGCAGTTTTCCGCTTGGGGCTTTTGAACTTGTCGGGTAAATATAAATTCCTCCCTTGATCATGTTTCGGTGAATGTCAGAAACCAAACTTCCAATGTATCGTGAAGTATAAGGCCTGTCGCCTTCTTCAAGCTGGCAGTATTTGATATAATCTTTTACGCCCTGCGGAAAATGCACATAATTCCCTTCGTTTATCGAATAGATATTGCCATCTTTAGGGAACTGCATGTTTGGGTGCGAAAGATAAAAAGTTCCGATCGCTGGGTTTAAAGTAAAACCGTTTACGCCGCGGCCTGTGGTGTAAACCAACATTGTGGAAGTGCCATAAATGACATAACCCGCAGCAACTTGATTCACGCCAGGTTGTAAGAAATCTTCTATCGTTACTGGAGTTCCAATAGGTGTCACCCTTCTAAAAACTGAAAAAATTGTTCCAACCGATACATTTACGTCGATATTTGAAGAACCGTCAAGCGGATCCATCAACACCACATATTTGTTATTGTGGCATTCGTCTTTTCCTTTGATCGTAATAAAATCATCGCTTTCTTCAGAAGCAATACCGCACACGATTTCTCTATTGATTAAAGTTTGGATAAAAGTGTCATTGGCAAAAACGTCTAATTTCTGCTGGTCTTCGCCTTGAATATTTTGTGCGCCAACAGCGCCAACGATATCCACCAATCCGGCTTTGTTTACTTTGTAATTAACGACTTTTGCCGCCAATCGAATGGAATTGATTAATCGGGATAATTCTCCTGATGAATATTGAAAGTCTTCCTGCTTTTCGATAATGAACTCGCCTAATGTCTTATTTCTTTCTTCCATTTACTATAACGTTGTAGTTGTTTTGCAAATATCGTTTTAAAATTCAATTATTCTATTTCCAAATAAACATTTTTAAGGCTAAACCAAAATAAATTTAAAACATAATATTATATTAATGGTGCGTTTTGATAAATAAAAACAAATGATGTGTAAAAATATATTTTATTTATTATTTTTGTCGGATTATTATGTTTTAAAAGAAAATTCACGAATGGATGCAGTACAAAGTGGAAAATTATTTTCGAAAATTTAAGAAATTAAAAGACCCGTCCGCTTAATCGATTTCATCTTTTAATATCTTAGCCAAAAAAGAGCAACAAGGTCTGTCTGTTGGTTATAAAGTCAGGAAGAGCTTTCTGAAAAAAATAAAACTTCGTTTCGAAATTATAAAAAAAATAAAAAATGGTTATCCGAAAAGGAACTAAAGAAGATATGCCGGCAGTTTTAGACTTGATAAAACAGCTGGCTTTATTTGAGAAAGAACCTGATGCTGTGGTGATTTCAGCGCAAGATTTGGTCAGGGACGGTTTTGGCGAAACGCCGATGTTCGGTACATTTGTAGCCGAAGTCGAAAATGAAATTATTGGCGCGGCCTTGTTTTATTTTCGCTATTCTACTTGGAAAGGAAAAACCATCCATTTAGAAGATTTGATTGTAACCGAAAACAAGCGTGGAACCGGAGCCGGTTTTGCCCTGTATTCAGAAGTTATTAAGGAGGGAAAAAGGCAAAATGTTCGCAGAATTGAATGGAATGTTTTAGACTGGAATGAACCTGCAATTCGGTTTTATGAAAAATCAGGAGCCAAAGTTTTTGAGGATTGGCGAACAGTTCAAATGGACGAAAATGCCATTAATGAATTTTTAAAAAGATAAAGTTACCGCATTTCAGAGGTCAAATCTGGAATCTTAAATCTGAAATCAAAGAATGAGAGTATTTAAATTTGGGGGTGCTTCGGTAAAAGATGCCGAAGGAATTAAAAACGTCTATAGCGTTTTACAGCAAGTGGGTTTTGATGATGTTTTGCTCGTGGTTTCGGCAATGGGAAAGACAACCAATGCGCTGGAAGCTGTCATAAAGAACTATTTTGAAAAATCACCAGAGTTGCAGTCCTCGGTTCAAGATGTCAAGAAATACCACAACCAAATTCTCTTGGATTTATTTGATGACGAAAAAAATGACGTATTTACGGCTTTTAATTGGTTGTTTTCAGATTTAGAAAGTTTCTTGAAAAACAATAAATCGCCGAATTATAATTTTGTGTATGACCAAATTGTAAGTTTTGGAGAAATTATTTCGACCACCATTATCAGCCATTATTTCAACTTTGCAGGTATCAAAAATCAATGGCTTGATGTCCGGAATTTTATTAAAACAGATACGACGTACCGTGATGCGATCGTTGATTGGGATCAAACGCAAGCCTTGATTTCAAAAAACGTCAAAAAAAATGTCTTGAATATCACGCAAGGATTTTTGGGTTCTGACGAAAATAATTTCACCACAACATTAGGAAGAGAGGGTTCTGATTACACGGCGGCGATCTTTGCCTATTGCTTAAATGCGGAAAGTGTGACGATCTGGAAAGACGTTCCAGGTGTGATGAATGCAGATCCCAGATATTTTGAAAATGCCACTTTGCTCAACCAGATTTCTTATCGTGAAGCCATTGAATTAGCGTTTTATGGTGCCACCGTAATTCACCCAAAAACATTACAGCCGTTGCAAAGAAAGGAAATTCCGTTGTTTGTAAAATCATTTTTGAATCCGTCTTTGCCAGGAACAAGTGTCAGCAAAGGAGCCGATTTAGAACCGCTTTTGCCGTGTTTTATCGTGAAAAGAGACCAGCTTTTGATTTCGCTTTCGTCGATTGATTTCTCTTTTATTATGGAAGAAAACATCAGCGAAATCTTCGGACTTTTTTACCAATATAAAATGAAAGTGAGCTTGATCCAAAATTCAGCCATTAGTTTTTCGGTCTGCATTGAAGATAAATTTGGCAATTTCAACGACTTAAAAAATATACTTTCAAAGAAATTTAAAGTGTCTTACAATGAAAATGTCTCGCTTTACACGATTCGCCATTTTAACGAAAAAGCGCCAGAAATGGTCGAAAAAGGCAAACAGGTTTTGCTAAAACAAATCAGTCGCGAAACGATGCAGATTGTAACTAAAGACGCGGAGTAAAGTACAAATACAAAGAAAAGGAGAATGTAAAAGTTTTCCTTTTTTATTTAAAAGTTATTCGGACGAAAACGTCCGAAATTTTAATTTTATAAATACTACTTTTGACCTTTCCGAGTTATAGTATTTATGTTTAAAAAACTGCTCTTCTTGTTTTTAATCGGCTTTGTTTCTGGGCTTTCCGCTCAGGAAATAAAATCGCCGTACAAGAATAAGAAAATTGCAGTTTCAAGAGACACGATTCAGCTCGACAGCGTGAGCATCAACAAGTCTTTTTTTAGGCTTCAAGATGCACTTGGAAACGATATTGACACCACTTTTTATAAAGTCGATTTCCAAAAAAGTCTTCTTATTTTTAAAAATAATTTTAAAACGGAAGATTCTTTGAATGTAAGGTATTTTGCATATCCCGAATATCTTACCAAAGAATACAGCATTTATGATGACAGCCGTGTGGTTTCTAACGAATCTGGAACTGGCAATTTATACAAAGTTTCCCGCGACCCCATTTCTACCTTCAAGCCTTTTGACGGATTAAATACATCGGGAAGCATTACGCGAGGCATTACGATCGGGAACAATCAAAATTCGGTGGTTAATTCCAATTTAGATTTGCAAATTACCGGAAAAATTTCAGACAAGGTAAGTCTTCGCGCTTCCATTCAAGACAGCAATATTCCCTTGCAAGAAGGCGGTTATTCTCAAAAGTTAGATGAATTTGACCAAATCTTTATTGAACTTTTTGCCGAAAAATGGAACATTCGGGCCGGAGATTTGTTTTTGGAAAACCGCCAATCCCGCTTTTTGAATTTCAATAAGAAAGTGCAAGGTTTGGCTGCTAATTTTAATTTTGGAACTCCAGAAAAAAAGACAAATATTTTTGCGTCGGCGGCTTTGGTCAGAGGGCAATATGCCAAAAGTACTTTCGTGGGTCAGGAAGGAAATCAAGGTCCGTATAAATTACAAGGTCCCAATGGCGAGTTGTATATTTTAGTAATTTCAGGTTCTGAACGTGTTTTTGTCAACGGAATTTTATTGACGCGTGGCGAAAATAAAGATTATACCATCGATTATAATGCAGGAGAAATTATTTTCACCTCGCTTTTCCCGATTACCTCAGAAATGCGAATTAATGTCGAATACCAATATTCTGATAGAAATTATACGCGTTTTGTGACCTATGCAGGCGCTACGCACGAAGAAGAAAAATGGAGCATCGGCGGTTATTTATATTCTGAAAATGACGTAAAAAATCAACCGTTGCAACAAAATCTTTCGGCAGAACAAGTTGCGATTTTAAAAGAAGCTGGAGATGATTCTGCGTTGATGACTGCTCCTTCGGCTTATATTGATTCTTATTCTGAAAATAAAATCTTGTATAGAAAAACTCAAATTTCGGGTGTTGAAATTTATGAATTTTCAACGGATCAGGAGGAAGAATTGTATAACGTAAGATTTACTTTGGTCGGTGCCAATCAAGGAAACTATACGTTGGCAAATTCAGCAGCGGTCGGTAGAATCTACCAATATGTTGCTCCGTTAAACGGAATTCCGCAAGGGAATTATGAGCCGATTGTACGATTGGTGGCCCCCACAAAAATTCAGATTGCAACCGTTATGGCGAAATACAAACCCAGTGAAAAAACGCTGGTTGATTTTGAAATTGGAATCAGCAATAATGATTTGAACTTGTTTTCTTCGGTTGCAGATAGCGATAATTCAGGTGTTGCCGGAAGAATTTATGCCAAACAACGATTGCTTTCAAAAAAATGGGAAATTGACGCCTTTGCCAATTATCAATTTGTGCAGAAAGAATTCAAAACCATCGAGCGATTATTTACCATAGAATTTGATCGGGATTGGAATTTAGTAAATCCATTGGGAAACCAAAGCTTGTTGATTTCTGGAGCCAATTTTAATCTTCCGGGAAAAGGTTCAGCCAAATATCAATTGGAGAAATTAGATTTTTCTGAAAGTTTTTCAGGATCAAGACACGTGGTTGACGGACTGTTTCGGTTTAAAAATTTGATGATCCAAAATTCAGGAAGCATTTTAAAAAGCGACAGCGATTATTCAGAATCTATGTTTATCAGAAATCAATCACAAGCCCGATATCACTTCAATAAAAACTGGGTTGGCGGTTCTTTTCGATTGGAAGACAATGAAGAAAGATTAAAAGAAACCAACCAGTTTTCTGCTTTAAGCCAAAGGTTTCACGAATTTGGAGCATTTGTTGGGCGAGGGGACAGCACTAAAGTTTTTGTGGAATTAGGTTATTTGCAACGTTCCAACGACAGTTTGGTCAACGGATTAATTCAGAAAGTAAATACATCAAATTCCTATTATTTGAAATCAAGATTGTTGAAAACAGATAAAAGCGATTTGTCTTTATTTGTAAATTATCGTAACCTGAAATTTGAAGATTCTGAAAGAAAAAATGAACCTTCGTTAAATTCGAGATTGCTTTACAATGATCGTTATTTTGACCAACTGATTCAAGTTACCACGGCTTATGAAACGACTTCAGGAACGATTCCGCAACAAGAATTCACCTATTTAAAAGTGGAAGCGGGACAAGGAATTTATGTTTGGATTGATTACAATAACAACAATATTCAAGAATTGGAAGAATTTGAAATTGCCCAATTTTCCGACCAGGCAGAATACGTCCGGATTTTTCTTCCGAATCAGATTTTTATCAAAACGCATCAAAATAAGTTTTCCCAATCGGTTATTTTGAATGCCAATCAATGGCAGAACGAAAAAGGATTTAAAAAGTTCTTGTCGTATTTTTACAACCAGACTTCCTTTTTGATTGATCGAAAAATCATTCGTGGCAACGCTAATTTCGATCTTAATCCGTTTTCAACCAGCGATGATGATTTATTAGGGTTAAATTCGAGTATTCGAAATAGTTTGTTTTACAATCGGGGCAAGCAAGACCATTCGGTGACTTTGACTTATTTGCGAAATCGCGCCAAAAACTTGCTTTCTGTAGGTTCTCAAGAAAATAATAATCGTTCGTACCAATTTCAATATGCGCATCTTTTGAAGAAAAGCTGGCTTTTTGGTTTGGTAGGAAAAACGATTGAATCAGAAACCATTTCGGAAAATTATGCCAGCAAAAATTTTGAATTAAACGGCTATCAATTGGCTCCAAAAATATCTTACTTGTTTTCAAGAAATGCAAGCTGGGATTTATTTTATGAATACCAAGACAAGAAAAACCAGATTAATGATCTGGAAACGTTGCAACAGCATCGCTTCGGAACGTCTTTTACTTACAATTCAGAAGCAAAATTAACTATGAACGGCGAATTTTCGTTATACCAAAATGATTTTGCAGGAGATGAATTGTCGCCAGTTGCGTATCAAATGCTTGAAGGTTTGCAAGCCGGACAAAATTTAACTTGGAGATTGTTAATTCAAAAAAATCTGACGCAATATCTTGATGTCAATGTGAATTACCAAGGAAGGAAAAGCGAAGAGAGCAAAACGATCCATACCGGAAGCGTTCAGTTAAGAGCGTATTTTTAACATAGATAATTATTAAAATATAGTATATTTGGAATCTAAATATTTAAAAACTAACAATGAAAACTAAGATATTTTTAAGTTCACTTTTGGCAGTTTCACTTTTTATGGTTTCTTGCCAGAAAAAATTACAGCCACAAGAAAGTGCTGAACCAACCGAAGCAGCTGTAATTGATGCTTCATCTCAGCAAGTACCGACTGCTCAACCAGGAGCAATGCCATCTGAAGCGCCAGCAATTACACAACCAGGACAGCCAGGACAGCCAACAACAACGGCTCCAGGAATGAATCCTCCACACGGAGAACCAAACCACAGATGTGATATTGCTGTTGGAGCGCCATTGAATTCGGCTCCAAGTAAAAATGCTGCACCGCAAAATCCAACGCCAGCACCATCACCAATCCAAGCGCAACCGCAAATGCAACCACAAGCTACTGCACCAGCAGGAGTAACGGCTCCGGGGATGAATCCGCCACACGGTCAACCAGGACATAAATGTGAGGTTGCTGTAGGAGCGCCGCTTCCAAAATAATTTTTACAGTTTAAAAATAAAAAAGAGCAATTACATTAGTAGTTGCTCTTTTGTTATTAGCATTCATTATAAAATTAAAATCATTTTATCCATTCTGGTGCTTCGCCCAAATACTTCCAGTTTTTTCTTTAAACTTCGCCGATGAAATTAATTTGATCAAAAAATTTCATCGGCGAAATGGCTTAATTATTTCTTTTTCTTAAAACTTGGATTAAATGAAAAACCTAGGATAAAATAGCCCGTTCCGTCTTGATTGTTGGAATAAATATAGTCGTTTGTGTTTTCGCCTCTTTCTGAAACTCTAGAATTGAAAACCGTCGCCAATCCGGCTCTAAAACTACCAATAATTGAAGGGCTGAAACTGTGTTCGTACTTCAAGCCACTGTTGATTTCGATCGTTCGGTAATCGTATACTTTTGCAAAACCCGATTGGTTGACATAGGTGTAAAATCCGTTAGTGTTCAACTCACTTCCTAAAGAAAGCCTGCCATCTTTGAACAAATCTCTTTTAAACATCAAACGCTGTGGTAAAATAAAATCCATTGTCCAAGGCGAATCTTTAAAGCGGTGTTCCCACATAAAAGTTGGCGTAGCAGGAACCGGAGATGTTGGATCAACCAGCACAATCAAACCCAGTCCAATTGTGGTTCTTTCTGTTTTCTTTAAAATAACTGTCGCTCCAAAAAAACCTTTGATTCTTTCGGCGTCTTTTTCAGTTCCATCCACAATTAAACTGGCATTGTAAATAAAAGGCTTGTTGAATAATTTCGAAAAATAGGTAAAACTCAACGCTCCAGATAAATAGTGATAATTGTATTTTTTATCATAAAGCGGGATTGAATTATCGACACGATTGGCCACATCATTTACTTCAAAAGCTTCGTATCTGTAACGCAATGAAGTGGTAATGTTCCATTTTGGCTTCATAATTATCGGAAGATTGGCACTCGCGCTAAAACGATAATGGTTTTTAATTTCGCCTTCCTCAAACGGAGCGTCAAACAATTCTGAATCAAAATCGGTTGGCAAATAGTGCTGGTATTGCACATCAAAAAGGCGTGCTGACGGGAAACGATTTGTCACTGCTTTTCTAGTGTTTTCTTTCAGTTTTTGGTCTTCTTCTTTTTCTTCTTGGGCATTTGTAATCGTGCATATAAAAGCGGTTAAAAGCAGAAACTTTAATTTCATTGGTTGTTGATAAGGGTTATTGTTTAAATTTTATCTGGAATGTTTTTTCCTAAATATGGTTCCAAAAACTTTTTTCGGAGCACTTCACCAATCGGAATTTCGGTGGATTTTTATAAATGGTAGGGTTGCCAAAGAAATCAATGCAACTGCTGTTGACCAGATATGATCGACATAATCTTTTTGTATACGATTCGTTTTTAAAATCTAAAGGTAAAACTTTAATTGATAATAAAGAAAATCGGTTCCTTAAATGTAATTCACTAAAAAAATATTCTTTTTAAGCTGGTGATTATGATCAAAATACCAACAAATAGCATCATCGGTTTCGTCGGAATTTTATTTGCCATAAAAGCGCCAATCGGTGCAGCAATAACGCCTCCAATAATTAATCCTAATATAACCGACCAATGTGTAAATCCAATGGTGGCGATAAAAGTAAAGGAGCTCGCCAATGCAACAAAAAACTCGGCTAAATTTACAGAGCCAATCGTGTAGCGCGGGTTTTTTCCATTGGCAATTAAAGTTGAAGAAACAATTGGTCCCCAACCGCCACCGCCTATAGAATCTAAGAAACCACCCGCTGCCGCAAGTGGAAATAAACGTTTTACTTTTTTGCGGCTTCGCTTTTTTTGCAAGGCTTTTCGAATGATTATAATTCCCAAAATCAAAGTATATGCTGAAACAATTGGCATAATGTATTGGTTGTAATCTTCCAAGCTTGTCAATAAATAAGCGCCCAAAATGGCTCCGATAACACCCGGAATTAGCAGGTTTTTAAATAGTTTTGAGTTTACATTTCCAAATTTCAAATGCATTAATCCCGAAACGCCGCTGGTAAAGACTTCAGAAGCGTGGACGCTTGCGCTCGAAACGGCAGGACTCATCCCAAAGGACAGAAGAAAACTTGTGGCAGTAACACCATAAGCCATCCCTAAAGCACCATCGATCAATTGTGCCACAAATCCGGCAAGGATGAAAAGAAGGATATTTTCGTCTAAGTTATCTAAAACGCTGGTTCCCATTCTTCCAATTTCTTCCGGAGAAATAAAGCGCCCCAAGAAATAGGCGGTGAGAAGCAAAGCCGGAATGCTCAAACCATAAATCCAAAACCGGATGTTGCTGATTTTTAAGCGTCCCGTTTTTTCTACATAAGGTTCTGTCAAAGAAAAGTCGCTTAATTGCGGTTTTCCTGCCAAATAAACCGGCAGTTTTTTTTGCTTTGCGATTTCTCGTAGGGCTAGATTTTCAGCATCAGAATCTAAAGCAAGAATCACGAAATCGACTTCGTCTAAATCGTTTATGGTAAAAGATTTGTTGCTGGTTTTTATATGCGGAAATTTCCCCAACACTTTTGAAAGCGATGGGGAAATTTTATCTGAAAGTAATGTTATTGACGCTTTTGGATACAATTTTAAAACCATTTCGGTTTTTTTCAGTGCCATTTTTCCGCCACCAACAATTAAAAATCGAGCCACTTCTGCCTTCAAAAAGACCGGAAATACAGTTTCACTCATTAGTATGTTTTAGTTCTGAATGCATAGAACTTTTAGGTGAAAAATAATTTAAAAAAGACCTTCGGTAGAAAGATAACGTTCGCCCGTATCGTAATTGAAAGTCAAAATAATAGCGTCGTCTGGCAATGTGGCCGCTTTCTTTGCTACAGCGGCAAGTGAAGCTCCCGTTGAAATTCCAACCAGAATACCTTCTTGATTGGCACTTTTTCGAGCATATTCAAAAGCTTCTTCTTTGCTGATTTGAATGACTTCGTCAATGGCGTTTGAATGATAATTTGCTGGGATAAATCCGGCACCAATTCCTTGAATCGGATGCGGTGCAGGAGAACCGCCACTTAAAACCGGAGACAATTCTGGCTCCACAGCAATCACTTTCAGGTTTGGATATTTTTCTTTTAAAACTTCAGCTACGCCCGTGATGTGACCGCCCGTTCCCACGCCTGTAATCACATAATCCAATCCTTCAGGGAAATCCGCAAGAATTTCTTGAGCGGTTGTTTTTTTATGAACTTCAATATTCGCAGGATTTTCAAATTGTTTTGGCGACCACGCTTTTGGGTTTTCTGCAGTCAATTCTGCCGCTCTTTCGATGGCACCTTTCATTCCTTTTTCACGAGGCGTCAATTCAAATTCAGCTCCATAAATTTCCATCAGTTTTCTGCGTTCGACAGACATTGATTCTGGCATTACCAAAATCACTTTGTACCCTTTTACAGCGCCAACCAAAGCCAAACCAATTCCAGTATTTCCAGATGTTGGCTCAATGATTACGCTATCTGGCGACAATAATCCTTTTGCTTCAGCATCTTCAATCATTGCCAAAGCAATGCGGTCTTTGATGCTGTTTCCTGGATTGTTTCGTTCTAGTTTGATCCAGATATTTTTATTGTCTCCGAATAATTTATTGATTTTTACCACAGGTGTTTTTCCGATGGTTTCTAAAATGTTCTGTGCTTTCATAATTTTTAAATATTAAATTAAGAATTCGTTTATATACTAAAATTCAAAGCTTCCGGAAAAACCGTCTTGCTTTTTATGATGATTTCGCTTTTATGAAAAACCAATGATTCTGCCGGAATAGAGTTGGTGATCCAAACATTTCCTCCGATAACGGCGCCTTTTCCGATAGTCGTGTTGCCCCCTAAAATGGTAGCATTCGAATAAATGATCACGTCATTTTCAATCGTAGGATGGCGTTTTTTTTCCGCTTTGTCTTTGCTGACACTTAAAGCGCCAAGCGTTACGCCTTGATACACTTTCACATCGTTGCCGATAATTGTGGTTTCGCCAATGACAACGCCGGTTCCGTGGTCGATGAAAAAACGTTCGCCAATTTTAGCACCGGGATGAATGTCGATTCCGGTTTTGCTGTGCGCAAATTCTGAAATCAATCTTGATAAAATCAGGGCTTTTTGTTTCCATAATTTGTGCGAAATTCGATAAACCGTTATGGCAAAAAATCCGGGATAAGCCAGCAAAACTTCGTTGCGGGATTTTGCTGCGGGATCAAATTCCAAAATCGCTTTTAAATCGTCAGAAAGCAATTTGTGTATGGCATTTATAGTTTCAAAAAAATCTTCTGAAATTTGAGATGCCTTGTCAGAAGAAATTGAGGATTCTTCCAGCAAAGTTTTCAAAAGCAGTTTCAGTTCGTTTTCTTTTTCTTCAAAAAACGTGTAATTCACATATTCCTTTTCGCTACAGAAAAGCCAATTTGACAATTCATTAATCCAATATTTTGCTTCTTTTCTGTTTAAGAAAATTCGCTTTTGATGGAAATTTGCTTGGTAAAGTGATTTGTTTTTTGACATAATTGAAACCGATTAATTTTCTAAAAACATTAAAGCACCAACGGTATTAAAACTTGTTTCGTCAATAAGGATTGCGTTTCCAGTCTTGTCATTATCTACAAAAGAATCAAAGAAAAGTGGCTGATTGGTGCGGATTGAAATCTGTGCAATATCGTTTAATTTGATATCTTCGGCAGGCGTAAATTCCCAATCGTTGACGTTCCATTTTTGGTTGATGGCTTGCACCTTTACGCGGACATTTCTAAAACGATGCTGTAAAATATAGGTTTTCCCCAATTGCAATGGCGCATTATCCAGCCAAGAAACCCAAGTGTTGATTTGATTCGATTCTTTCGGAAGCTCGTCAAATTTCACAACGGTGTCGCCACGGCTGATGTCAATATTGTCTTCAAAATGCAACACGACATTTTCGCCCGCTTTTACTTCTGAAACCGATTCTAAATTTATTTCAATCTTCACGATCGAAGTTTCGATATTCGCAGGAAGGATTTTTACTTTGTCGCCTACGTTGTATTTGCCACTCAAAACCAATCCGGCGTAACCTCTGTAATCGTGGTTTTCTTCATCTTTTGGACGAATAACCCACTGCACTTGAAATCTTGAAGCGAGATTTATGTTGCTTTTTGGTTCAATTTCTTCCAAAGTTTCTAAAAGCGCTTTTCCAGAATACCAAGGTGTTTGCGAAGATTTTGCTACGATATTATCTCCGGCCAAAGCACTTACAGGAATATAAACGATTTCGTCAAAAAGCAATTCGGTGCTAATTTTAGCAAAATCATTTTTGATATTCGTAAAAACTTCTTCGGAATAATTAATTAAATCAATTTTATTCACGGCAATAATGGCTTTTTTGATTCCCATTAAAGAACCAATGCTGGCGTGCCTTTTGGTTTGTACTGTAATTCCTTTTCGGGCATCTACAAGAATAATGATAAGGTCAGAATTGGAAGCTCCGGTAATCATATTTCGGGTATATTGCTCGTGGCCTGGCGCGTCGGCAATAATGAATTTTCTTTTCTTGGTAGAAAAATATTTATAAGCAACATCAATCGTAATTCCTTGTTCTCTTTCGGCTCTTAAACCGTCGGTAATTAAGGATAAATCAATGTCAACACCTTCTTGTTTGGTCTGTTTTTGCAACACGCCAAGTTGATCTGCGTGAATAGAATCGGAGTCATACAGCAATCTTCCGATCAAGGTGCTTTTTCCGTCATCAACATTTCCTGCTGTAATAAATCGTAATGTTTTCATAGTTTTCTTGGCTTTAAATTAAAAATATCCTTGTTTTTTTCGGTCTTCCATTGCGGCTTCTGAAAGTTGGTCGTCTAATCGTGTTTGACCTCTTTCACTGATTCTTGTTTGAAGAATATCTTCGATAATATCTTGAATCGTAGAAGCTTCTGACAGAACTGCAGCCGTACAAGTCATATCCCCAACCGTTCTATATCTTACTTTTTCTACCACGACGGTATCTGATTCTAAAGGCTGAATAAATTGAGAAGTTGCCACCAATTTGTCTTGGTGAACGATGCATTCCCTTTCGTGAGAAAAGTATAAATTAGGCAATTCGATATCATATTTTTGGATGTAATTCCAAACGTCTAATTCGGTCCAATTGCTGATTGGGAAAACACGAACGTTGTGTCCTTTCTGGGTTTTTCCGTTTAAAATATCCCACAATTCTGGGCGTTGCAATTTTGGATCCCATTGCCCAAAATCATCTCTCACAGAAAAAATTCGTTCTTTTGCACGCGCTTTCTCTTCATCACGACGCGCGCCTCCAATGCAAGCGTCAAACTCGTTTTCTTGAATGACATCTAACAAAGTGTAAGTCTGCAATGAATTTCTTGACGGAAAACGCCCGGCAGTTTCTTTTAAATTATATTTTTTGATGCTGTCTTCCACAGAACCAACAATTAGTTTTTCTCCGATTTTATTGGCTAAATAATCTCTGAAAGCAATGGCTTCTGGAAAATTATGACCGGTATCAATGTGTACCAAAGGAAACGGAAATTTCCCTGGGCGAAAGGCTTTTAATGCCAAATGCACCAAAACAATTGAGTCTTTTCCGCCAGAAAAAAGCAAGGCGGGTTTCTCAAATTGAGCGGCAGTTTCACGAAGAATGTAAATGGCTTCGTTTTCTAATTGGTCTAAGTAGTCTTTTGAGTTATTCATTTCGTGCTTAAAATTTTAAAATTATTTATGAAGACCGCATTCTTTTTTAGAATTGTCTTCCCACCACCAACGTCCCGCACGGAAATTTTCTCCGGCTTTAATCGCTCTGGTACAAGGCGCGCAACCGATGCTGATAAAACCTTGGTCGTGCAACGTGTTATAAGGAACGGCATTTTTTTTCAAATAATCCATTACATCTTCGGTCGTCCAATGCAATAGCGGATTGTATTTGAAAAGCTGTTGCTGTTCGTCCCATTGAAGCATTTCTAATGAATTTCTGTTATCTGATTGTTCGGCTCTTAAGCCTGTAATCCAGACTTTAGCGCCTTGCAACCCTTTTTGCAACGGAACCACTTTTCGTATTGAACAGCATTCTTTTCGCAATGCTACCGAAGTATAAAAAGGATTGATTCCGTTTTCATTCACAAAATTTTCTATGGCATCCGCATTTGGATAATAGCATTTTATTTTGCCACCATATTGAAGCAAAGTTTTGTCCCAAACGGCATACGTTTCAGGAAACAAGCGTCCTGTATCTAAAGTAAAAACCTCGATATTTTTTATTTTTTGGCTGAAAATTGCGTGCGAAATCACTTGGTCTTCAATACCGAAACTTGTTGAAAAAACTATTTTTTCCTCAAAATTTTCAGCAAGAAACCGAAGGCTTTCCTCTAAGCTTAGATTCGCTAAATTTTCTAAAACTGGACTATTCATTTTTTTGTTATTAAAAAAAGCCTGTTGACAATCGACAAGAGGCTTTGGTAGAACTAATTATATTGCAATACTATAATCCGACGGCTTCCTCTTGATGAAAGAAGACAGCACGTTTCGCTAAAAAATATTGCATTTAAAATCATACTTCTTGATGTTATAAATAAAAAATCCCCAATTTCTTGAGGAGATTTGTTATACTTTATATCATTCTATAAAATGGCAAAAGCAGACACTTACTCCTCGATTTTCGAACAGCAGATACAAGCTAAGTACTTATTTATAAGGTAATTATTCATTTTTTTTTATATAAAAAATGTTGAAGTAAACTTATAGCGTTTTTTCAATTTCTCAAACTTTATAAAAATCTATTAACAGCGAAATCAGAAATTATATTTTTTAAGTGTAAATTATTGAAGTATCTGTTTTTTTAGGCAAAAAAAACTTTAGGAAAGTTAAAGATTCACAATAAAGGTGGTTTAGAAATGTTAAAGAAGATATCATAAAAAAACCTTCAATTCAAAGCGAACAGAAGGTTTGTAGAAAATAGTGGAGAATATCGGATTCGAACCGACCACCTCTTGCCTGCCAGGCAAGCGCTCTAGCCAAATGAGCTAATCCCCCAAAAGTATTCCGCAAATAAAGTCATTTAATTTTCAAAAACCAAATAGCTGGCCTTGAAAATATTTTTCAAAACCGTAACTTTACGAACAAATAAATTTTTTATGATTACAGATAGAGAAAACGGATCACTTTACACCACTATACTTAATAAGATTGCCACTGTTGAATTCGGGCATCCGGCAAGCAATTCGTTTCCTAGCGAGTTGCTGGAAAGGTTGACAGATGAATTGAATGCTTTGAGTAAAAATGATGAAGTAAGTCTGATTGTTTTGAAAAGCCAAGGCGAAGGCGCGTTTTGTGCGGGTGCTTCTTTTGACGAATTACTTGCGGTTTCGACTTTAAAAGAAGGTGCAAAATTCTTCTCTGGATTCGCTAACGTAATAAACGCGATGCGAAAATGCTCTAAATTAATCATCGGAAGAATCCACGGAAAGGCGGTAGGAGGAGGCGTTGGCCTGGCTTCTGCCTGCGATTATGCTTTTGCAACAGTTGGCAGTTCGGTGAAATTATCTGAATTGGCAATCGGAATTGGGCCTTTTGTAATTGAACCAGCCGTTTCTCGAAAAGTAGGGAAAGGCGCTTTGGCAGAAATGACTTTGGCGGCCCACGAATGGAAAACGGCCTATTGGGCTCAAGAAAAAGGAATGTTTGCCAAGGTTTTTGAAACCACTGAAGAGTTAGATAAAGAATTAGAAATTTTTACTTCAAAATTAGCAAAGTACAATCCTGAAGCTTTGTCAGAGATGAAAAAAGTCCTTTGGGAAGGCACTGAAAAATGGGATGCTCTGTTAATGGAAAGAGCTGCGATTTCAGGGAAATTGGTTTTGTCAGATTTTACTAAAAATGCCCTGAACCAATTTAAAAAGTAACTAAATTTGTACCCAAATACAATAGAATGAGCAAAATCAGAATTACCAAGCAATTTAGTTTCGAAACCGGCCACGCACTTTACGGCTATGACGGAAAATGCAAAAATGTGCACGGTCACAGTTATAAGCTGTCGGTAACCGTTATTGGAAGCCCGATAACAGATGTAAATAATGTGAAATTTGGGATGGTGATTGATTTTACAGATTTGAAAAAAATCGTAAAAGAGGAAATTGTTGACAATTTTGACCATGCGACTGTTTTCAATAAAAATACGCCACACATTGAATTGGCAAAAGAATTGCAAAATCGTGATCATCACGTTATTTTAGTTGATTATCAGCCAACAAGTGAAAATATGGTGATTGATTTTGCTGCTAAAATAAAAAGCAGATTGCCAGAAAACATAAATTTACATTCACTAAGATTGCAAGAAACTGATACTTCTTTTGCAGAGTGGTTTCAAAGTGATAATTAGGCGTACTACTTTATTATATAGGGCTCACAAAGCCAATACGCAAAATTGTGAACTTAGAAACTTAGCATCTCAGAAACTTAAAAAATGAATCCACAGAAATTAAATAAATACGACAAAGCTTATTTGCGCATTGCAAAAGAGTGGAGCCGACTTTCATATTGCAACAGAAAACAAGTTGGCGCAATTATTGTTAAAGATAGAATGATAATTTCTGACGGATACAACGGTACGCCATCCGGATTTGAAAATTGCTGTGAGGGCGCTGACGGATTAACGCTTTGGTATGTACTTCATGCCGAAGCAAATGCGATTTTAAAAGTAGCTGGTTCTACACAATCTTGTGAAAAAGCGACATTATATATCACACTTTCACCTTGCAAGGAATGCAGTAAATTGATCCACCAATCTGGGATCAAAAGAGTGGTGTATCAAGACGGTTACAAAGACGAATCTGGAATTGAATTTTTAAAAGAAGCTGGTGTTGAGGTTGTGCATATCTCTGAAACCGAAATGAATGAAAAATAAGAAAATATTTTTGCCGATTGTTATTTTCACCGCTCTAGCTTTGGGAGTGGTTTTGGGTGGAATGCTTAATTTTCCAACCCAAGGCGTCGCTTTTTCTAAAACTAATCCCAAAAATAAATTAAACAAATTACTTGACTTTATCGACCGGGAATATGTCGATAATGTCAATACGGATTCGATTGTTGACTTGACTGTCACCGGAATTTTAGATAAACTGGATCCTCATTCCGTTTATATTGCCAAGAATGAGATGGAGGAAGTTTCGCAAAGTATGAAAGGCGATTTCGTGGGAATCGGGGTTAACTTTTATATGTACAATGATTCTGTAGCGGTCATAAAACCGGTGGAAGGCGGTCCTTCTGAAAAAGCAGGAATCAAATCGGGTGACCGAATTCTTTTCGCAAATAACTACAAACTTTTCGGTAAAAAAATTACAAACGATACGCTGTTTTCTAAATTAAAAGGAAGCGTAGGGTCAGAAGTCGAACTTACGATTTATCGAAAAAGTGAAAACAAAAAAATAAAAGTTAAGGTAAAACGGGATATTGTTCCGATAAAAAGCGTGGATGTTGCTGTGATGGTAAATCCCACGACGGGTTATATCAAGGTGAATCGTTTTGCTGAAACCACTTATGACGAATTCGAAAGCGGTTTGTTAAGCTTGAAAAAACAAGGTGCCAAGTCAATGATTATTGATGTTCGCGACAATGGCGGGGGTTATTTAGACAAGGCAATTGAAATGGCCGACGATTTCTTGAAAGACGACGCCCTTATCGTATTTACTAAAAACAAAAAAGGCAGGATCGACAGGACCTTTGCTACTAAGAATGGTAGTTTTGAAGACGGAAAAGTATACGTCTTGATTAATGAAAATAGTGCTTCTGCAAGCGAAATTTTGGCAGGAGCGATTCAAGATAACGACCGAGGTTTGATTGTTGGAAGACGCTCTTTTGGAAAAGGCTTGGTACAGCGAGAAATGCCTTTGGGCGATGGTTCTGCAGTGCGATTGACAGTTGCTCGATATTACACGCCAACCGGTCGTTCGATCCAAAAATCGTATGAAAAAGGAAGTGAAGAATATTTCAAGGAATTTGAAAAACGTTTTGATTCAGGGGAATTGTACAAATCAGACAGTATAAAAGTAGCCGATACTTTAAAATTCAAAACGCCAAAAGGGCGAATTGTTTATGGCGGAGGCGGTATCGTTCCTGATATTTTTGTGCCTTTGGAAGTAGAACACGGCGAGGAAAGCATTGCTTATTTAATGCAATCTGGTTTGGTGGGTTACTTCGCATTTGAGCAATTGGACAAAAACAGAAAAGAGTTTAAGGGATTGACATTTGCTCAGTTTCAAGAAAAAATGGACAACTCAGATGTCTATTTTCAAAGTTTCCAGAAATATTTGGTTAAAAATGCGGTGTTGTTGAATTTGAAACATACCAAAAATCTTGTAAAACGCTATCTCGCTGCTGAATTTGCAAGGCAGTTATACGGAGACGATAAATATTATGAAATCGTTCTGAAAGAAGATGCAATGATTAAAGCGGTTTTGGAAAATAAATAAAATTTTGAAGCCAGAAGTTTACGTATGAAAAATTATTTCATGAATCCAAGTGAATTTTTTGAAATTATTCTTTATTTCTAATGCTGTCATGGACTTGAGAATGTTTTCCTTCATTCCACAAAGTAAGAATATCTGTGGCAACAGAAGCGCCGCTTCCGGCGGCAATTGACAATTGGCTTCTCCAGCCTGCCAAAGTTCCGGCTACATAAATTCCTTCTGAAACTAAATGGTCTTCGTTCTGAAGTTGGATTCTGTTTTTCTCAACAATTACTTTTTTATGCGGAATCACATAATGCATCAATCCTTCAATGGCAAAAGTATTCGAAGCATTGACCGCCACAACAATCATTTTTGTCTGGTAAGAAGCTTTGTTGGTTACAACGGTAAAATTCGGGAATTCTCCCTCCACGCGAAGCACTTTTTCGTTAGAAATTTGTTCTACTTGAGGATAAAGTGTGTGTAATTGTTCGATGCTTTCTGACATGATTTCCGAGCCTAATTTTCCAGCCGGAATTCCGTAAGCATTGTTAAATAAAGCATCTTGAAGGTTTGATGCTTTTTGGTGTGTAAAAATCCCGACTTTTTTATCAGCTGCAAAAGCTTTATTTCCTGCAGAACCTAAGACCAATGCGCAGGACATTCCAGAAACGCCGCCACCAATGATTAAAACATCAAACATGATTACCTGTCTTTGGTTTTTTCTTCAATCATTTTTGACATTCTAAAAATTAAAAGAATGAAAATAGCACAAAAAGAAGCTGCAATGCCGATTAAGCCCACAACGCTATCGCCTTCAAAAAGATGGTCGAAGTCTAAAATTGTAATGTTAAATACGATTAATGCTAAAGCTAAAACTATTAATATGTAAGTAAAAATCTTCATTATAAGATGGGTTGTCTATTTATGAGACCGTGAAATTAATAAAATCTATTTTAGATGAAAAGCCCTTTAACATTGGCGCCAAATAATTTAACAGCAATGGCTAATAAAATCACCCCAAATATTTTTCGGATGACTCCAAGTCCGTTTTCACCAAGTAATTTCTCGATTTTCGCGGAAGACTTTAGAACGGCGAAAACTACAATTATATTTATGATTATCGCCATAATAATATTTATTTTTTCATATTCGGCACGAAGCGATAGAATTGTAGTCATCGTTCCGGCTCCAGCGATTAATGGAAAAGCAATGGGCACGATAGAAGCCGTGCTCGGATTGTCTTCTTTGTATAATCGAATGCCGAGAATCATCTCCAGTGCCAGAAAAAATAAGACAAACGAACCGGCCACGGCAAAAGAGCTGGCGTTGATTCCAATTAATTTTAAAATTTCTTCTCCAACAAAAAGAAAAGCGATCATGATCACACAGGCCACAATCGAAGCTTTTTCCGATTGAATGTAGCCGACTTTTGTACGTAAATCAACTATAATAGGAATACTTCCAACGATGTCAATTACTGCGAATAACACCATGCTTGCGGTAAAAATTTCTCTCCAGTCAAAGCCCATAATTACTGTTTTTTTGAAAGGCGCAAAATTATTTTATTTATGCGATAAATTAGCAAAGTATACGTTAAATTTTTACCTAGTAAAATACTGGAAATCTGATTATTGCGTTAATATCTAAATTCTCAATGCTAAATTCTCAAATCTCAAATCCAAATCGTATCTTTGCCGCATGTTTCAAATAGGAAAAACCATTGTCTCTGAAGACATATTAGAAAAGGAATTTGTATGCAATCTTTCAGCATGCAAAGGCGCTTGTTGCGTGGATGGAGATGCAGGTGCGCCATTAAATGAAGAGGAAACCAAAATCTTGAAAGCCATTTATCCAAAAGTGAAGCCCTTTCTTCGAAAAGAAGGAATTGCTGCGATTGAAGCGCAAGGTACTTGGGTAACCGGAACCGATGGCGAATTAGAAACACCGCTGATTGATGATAAAGATTGTGCTTACGTCATCTTTGACGGAAAAACCGCGCTTTGCGGAATTGAGCAAGCCTATAATCAAGGAATAATTGACTGGAAAAAACCAGTCTCGTGCCATTTGTATCCCATACGGATTAAAGATTTCTCAGAATTTGCAGCAGTAAATTATGATAAATGGGATATTTGTGACGATGCCTGTTCTTTAGGCAAAGAATTAGAAGTCCCGGTATATAAATTTGTAAAAGAAGCGCTTGTCAGACGCTTTGGTGAAGATTGGTATATGGAACTTGAAAAAGTGGCTGCGGAGTTAAAAAATCAATAAATTTTCTTAATCCTTTTTAAGGATTTACCCCTAATTAAAATCCTATAGTTTACGGGCAATTGCAAATATTTTATTTCGCAATTGCTTGTTTTTCAGCATTTTGTATTTTTTAAGAAAAAGAAGAATAAAAAAATGCTTTGTTCAAAACTATGCGCAATTGTGGATAAGTTTGAATTGTTTTGGCTTTTTTAAACCGTAAGAAATGCCAATCTTTGTATCTCTGAAATAACGAAAAATCCTTTTTCGCAACAATATAAAAGTCAATTGAATATGTCTGCAATAGAACCAATTTTACAAGAAAACAAGAACCGATTTGTCATTTTTCCAATCAAGCACCACGATATTTGGGACTGGTATAAAAAAATGGAGGCCAGTTTTTGGACAGCGGAAGAAATTGACTTGCACCAAGATTTGAACGACTGGAATAATAAATTGAGCGAAGATGAAAAATATTTCATCAAACATATTTTGGCGTTTTTTGCAGCTTCTGACGGAATCGTTAATGAAAATTTAGCGGAGAATTTCGTAAACGAAGTGCAATATGCAGAAGCAAAATTCTTTTACGGTTTCCAGATCATGATGGAAAATATCCATAGTGAAACCTATTCACTATTGATCGATACCTATGTGAAGGATGAAACTGAAAAAGACCAATTGTTCCGTGCTCTGGATGTTTTTCCAGCCATCAAGAAAAAAGCAGACTGGGCTTTAAAATGGATTGAATCTGACTCTTTTGCCGAAAGATTAATCGCTTTTGCAGCAGTAGAAGGAATTTTCTTTTCAGGAGCTTTCTGTTCTATCTTCTGGTTGAAAAAGCGCGGATTGATGCCAGGATTGACTTTTTCAAACGAATTGATTTCTCGTGACGAAGGCGTACACTGTGATTTTGCAGTGCATTTGCACAACCATCACTTGATCAATAAAGTTTCAAAAGAAAGAATCAAAGAGATTTTGGTGGATGCTCTTAATATCGAAAGAGAGTTTATTACTGAGTCGCTTCCGGCAAGCTTGATCGGAATGAATGCGACTTTGATGGCGCAATATTTAGAGTTCGTAACGGATAGATTGTTAGTGGAATTAGGATGCGAAAGAGTGTACAATTCTTCAAATCCGTTTGATTTTATGGATATGATTTCGTTGCAAGGAAAAACAAATTTCTTTGAAAAACGGGTTTCTGAATACCAAAAAGCGGGTGTCATGAACAGCGGATCTCAAGGTGACAGCGATTCTCAGAAAATTAGCTTTGACGCTGATTTTTAATAAGAAGCTGAAGCTCTGAGTTACAAAGCCTTTAAGTTTTCTTCTTAGAAAAAAAATAAAAAAATGAACGCACGTCAGTGCAAATGAAACAACACTCAAAATTCGAAAAATATGTATGTAGTAAAAAGAGACGGCAATAGAGAGCCAGTAATGTTTGATAAAATTACGGATAGAGTAAGTAAATTATGCTACGGATTAAACGATTTGGTTGATCCGGTTAAAGTGGCAATGCGTGTTATTGAAGGATTGTATGACGGAGTTACGACTTCTGAATTAGATAATCTTGCAGCAGAAACTGCAGCTTCAATGACGATTTCGCATCCAGACTATGCTCAATTGGCGGCCCGAATTGCAGTTTCGAATTTGCACAAGAATACCAAAAAATCGTTCTCAGAAACGATGCATGATATGTACCATTACATCAATCCAAGAACTGGAACTGCGGCTCCGTTATTGGCAGATGATGTTTTTGAAATTATTAAAAATAACGCACAAGAATTAGATTCAGTTATCATTTATAACAGAGATTTTAACTACGATTACTTCGGATTTAAAACATTAGAGCGTTCTTACTTGTTGAAAATCAACGGTAAAATCGTTGAAAGACCACAGCATATGTTGATGCGTGTTTCTGTTGGAATCCATAAAGAAGATATTGCTGCTGCGATCGAAACGTATGAATTGATGTCTAAAAAATTCTTTACGCACGCAACGCCAACACTTTTCAACGCAGGAACTCCAAAACCCCAGATGTCGTCTTGTTTCTTATTGACCATGAAAGATGACAGTATTGACGGGATTTACGATACATTAAAACAAACGGCAAAAATCTCGCAATCAGCGGGAGGAATCGGTTTGGCAATTCACAACGTGAGAGCCACAGGTTCCTACATCAGCGGTACAAACGGAACTTCAAACGGAATTGTTCCGATGTTGAGAGTTTATGATATGACGGCTCGTTATGTAGATCAGGGTGGTGGAAAACGTAAAGGTAGCTTTGCAATGTACATCGAACCTTGGCATGCCGATATTTTTGATTTCCTTGATTTGAGAAAAAATCACGGTAAAGAAGAAATGAGAACACGTGACTTGTTCCTTGGCATGTGGATTCCGGATTTGTTTATGAAACGTGTTCAAGAAGACACGACTTGGACATTGATGTGCCCTAACGAATGTCCAGGATTATCAGATGTTCATAGTGAAGAATTTGATGCGCTGTATTTGGGTTATGAAGCAGCAGGAAAAGGTAGAAAAACCATTAAAGCTAGAGAAATTTGGGAAAAAATTCTTGAATCTCAAATAGAAACGGGTCTTCCTTATATGTTGTATAAAGATGCAGCGAACAGAAAATCAAACCAAAAGAATTTAGGAACCATTCGTTCTTCAAATTTATGTACAGAAATCATCGAATTTACTTCGCCTGATGAAGTTGCAGTTTGTAATTTGGCTTCAATTTCATTGCCAATGTTCGTTGAAAATGGAAAATTTGATCACCAAAAATTATTCGATGTTACCAATCGAGTAACATTGAACTTGAATAAAGTAATTGACAGAAATTATTATCCTGTAAAAGAAGCAGAAAATTCTAACGTTCGCCACAGGCCGGTTGGTTTGGGAGTGCAAGGGTTGGCTGATGCGTTCATCTTGTTGAGAATGCCTTTCACAAGTGACGAAGCGAAAAAATTGAACCAAGAAATTTTTGAAACCCTTTATTTTGCGGCAGTTACCGCTTCGATGGAATTGTCAAAAATAGAAGGTCCTTATTCGACTTTCCAAGGTTCGCCGATTTCTCAAGGAGAATTTCAATACAACCTTTGGGGATTGAAAGACGAAGAACTTTCTGGCCGTTGGGATTGGGCTTCATTAAGAACAGAAGTGGTGAAACACGGTGTGAGAAACTCACTATTAGTGGCTCCAATGCCAACTGCTTCGACTTCTCAAATCCTTGGAAATAACGAAGCTTTTGAGCCTTACACTTCAAATATTTATACAAGAAGAACGCTTTCTGGAGAGTTCATCGTGGTAAACAAGCATTTATTAGAAGATTTAGTAGAGCTTGGAATCTGGAACGAATCGTTGAAACAAGAAATCATGCGCCACAACGGATCAGTTCAAAATATCGATGTAATTCCGGCGGATATCAAAGCATTGTACAAAACGGTTTGGGAAATGAGTATGAAAGACATCTTAGATATGTCACGCCAAAGAGGTTATTTCATTGACCAATCACAGTCGTTGAACTTGTTTATGGAAAATGCAAACTTCTCAAAACTGACTTCAATGCACTTTTATGCTTGGCAGTCAGGTTTGAAAACAGGAATGTATTATTTGAGAACAAAATCTGCGGTTGATGCGATTAAATTTACGTTAAACAACGATAAAAAGGCAGAACCGGTTTTGGTTGAAGCAGAAGTTGCTTCGGCGCCAGCTAAAAAATTAGCGCCCAATGTTTCTGCAGATGTAGAACCAATTGATGTGAATGATTTTAAAGCCATGTTGCAAAGAGCACAATCTGCTGAGCCAGATGATTGCGAAATGTGCGGGTCTTAATTTTTAGAACACAATCATATTAAAAAGAGCTGTTAATTGACAGCTCTTTTTTTATTTTTATTTGTAAATTTGACTTCTAAATCTTGATATTATGGATATTACAGTCGAGAAAGAAAATATTTTGCGGTGGATTAATAATTTGAAAGATGAAAAAATCATCGAAAAAATTCTTGATTTAAAGGAAGAAATTGAAATTTCAGATTTTGAAAATCAAATAATCCAAAAAGGACTAAAAGATATTGAACTCGGAAAAGTCTCTTCTCATAAAGAAGTGATGGAGCGTTTTTCAAAGAAATTTGAATCTAAATGAATGTAGTTTGGACGGAGAATTCTGAATATACCTTAAACGAAATCATTGAATATATTGAAGTGGATTTCGGTCTTTTAGTTGCGCAAGATTACTATTTTGATGTAATTTCAATGGTACATTCCATTAGCAGGAAGCCTGAAATTTTCTCCATCTGCCAACTGAAAACACAAGTTCGAAAAGCGGTTATAAATAAGAAAACCATTCTTTATTACAAAACATTTTCTGGCAATCTTTATTTGCTGGGATTTTACGATACCCGAAAAGAAATACATAAATTTTAAACAGCCGTCATTTTGATGGCTGTTTTTTTAAGCAATAGTTTTAGTCTCACTATATTTGCAAACAAATTACGGAAACCTTGAGCACTTTATATTTCAGAGACCGCGAAGATGTCGATTTAAAGGATGTTGTTTTTGAAAAATCAGTTTCAGAACAGATTGCTCAATTTTTGCGCGAGCATCAGTTTTCGGCCATTTTACAGCAGTATGAACTTCCGGTGGCAAATAAAATATTGCTGTTTGGAAAAACAGGCTGTGGCAAAACAATGACGGCAAAAGCAATTGCAAAAGCATTGGATAAAAATATTTTTATCATAAATCTGGCGTCGATTGTTTCTTCAAAATTGGGTGAAACGTCAAAAAATGTGCAAAGCATTTTTAAGGAAGCCAATTATGAAAACTCGGTGTTGTTTTTTGACGAATTTGATTCTTTGGGACAGATCCGGGATTACGACAACAAAGACAGCAGTGAAATGAAACGCGTTGTGAATGCGATTCTGCAATTGATTGACAACTTTCCGAAGAACTCAGTTTTGATTGCGGCAACAAACCAGATTCAGATGATTGACGAAGCCTTGGTCAGAAGATTTGAGTTGAAATTAGAATTTGAATCACCATCAAAAATGCTTCTTGAGGAATATTACAGCAAGTTATTGGCAAAGTTTCCGGTAAAATATCAAAATATAGAAAAGCAGTTTGATGTTTCTTTTTCAGAAGCAAAAGATGCGGTTTTTAAGCAGGTTAAGAATAATATAATTTTAGACGAATTAAGTAAATTACAATAAATAAAAACAAAATGGCAAAAGAAAATCAAAAAGGGGTTTACACAGGAATTATCGAAAAAGACGAAAACGGAAACTATTTTTGCGGTCCTTATCTTTTAGATTACCAGCAAGTGGAAGCAACTTTTAAAATTGGCGACGAAGTAAACTTGAAAACGGTTATCGAAAATCCAAGTGATAAAACCTACGAGAAATATCCAAAGAAATCAAAATTGTTCTTTCTTGCAAATAAAAAGGAATAGTTTTTATGGAATACAGAAGGTTAAAACCATTTGAATTTGATGATGAGATTTACGCAACAATGGGACAGCGTTTTGCCAACTACATCATTGATTACATCATTCAAATTATCATTGTCATTGGCATTTCTTTTGTTATCGCATTTGTTGCGATGCTGACAGGAAATGAGGCTGTTATTGCAAGAATGGAAGCGATCAATCAAATTGAAAAATATGCGCTCGGAGCGGTAATCGTGTTGGTGTATTATAATTTTTTTGAAATATTTTTCGCGCAATCTGTTGGTAAATTTATTACAAATACTATTGTTGTCAATGAAATGGGTGAAAAACCAACTACAAATGAAATATTGAATCGTTCGCTTTGTAGATTAATTCCGTTTGAGCAATTTTCTTTTTTGTTTATTCCAAATAAAGGCTGGCACGACAGTATTTCAAACACGTATGTTGTAAAAAAACAGGTTTTGGAAGAAAGAAAAAGAGCGCATAATTCACTGGAAGATATCGGTAAATCAGAAGAATAAATTCTAAATTAAAATCTTAAATCAAGCATCCAATGATGAACTGGGAACAACTTTTATCGTTAAAAAGACAAGGCGACAAAGGCAAGAGACTGCGAAAAGAGCAAGACGACACACGTCTTGGTTTTGAAGTAGATTATGACCGAATCATATTTTCTGCACCTTTCAGAAGCCTTCAAGATAAAACACAAGTTATCCCGCTTTCAAAAACTGATTTCGTGCACACCAGATTGACACACAGCTTGGAAGTTTCGGTTGTTGGACGTTCAATTGGAAGATTGGTTGGAAAAAAAATTATCGAAAAATACCCGCATTTAAAAGAAGTCCACGGGTATCAGCCGAATGATTTCGGAGCGATTGTGGCAGCGGCATCCTTGGCGCATGACATTGGGAATCCGCCATTTGGGCATTCGGGTGAAAAGGCTATCGGCGAATATTTCAAGATTGGAAACGGCAAGATATTCCAAGACCAGCTTTCTGAAAAAGAATGGCAAGACTTGATTGATTTCGAAGGAAATGCCAACGGGTTTTCACTCTTGTCAGCGACCCGCCCTGGAATTGAGGGCGGTTTAAGGCTTTCGTATGCCACTTTGGGAGCATTTATGAAATATCCGAAGGAATCGCTTCCGAAGAAACCAACGAAAAATATTGCCGATAAAAAATATGGTTTTTTTCAAACGGATAAAATATTCTTTGAAGAAGTGGCGAAAGAATTAGGGATGATTTCGAATAAAACCGGAAGTGATGTTGGTTTTGAAAGGCATCCGTTGGCATATTTGGTAGAAGCTGCCGATGATATCTGCTACACGATTATTGATTTTGAAGACGGAATAAATCTTGGTCTAGTATCTGAAGATTTTGCTCTGGAATATTTAATCAAGTTGGTAAAAGACAGCATTGATACGCCTAAATTCAATGCACTGACCACTAAAGAAGACCGAATCAGTTACTTGAGGGCGCTTGCCATTGGAAGCTTGATCAACGATGCAGTGAAGGTTTTTGTTGAAAATGAAGAACTGATCCTGCAAGGAAAGTTTCCGTATGCTTTAACCGAAAAAAGCAAATACACCGTTCAAATGAATGACATCATTGCCTTGAGCGTGAAAAACATTTACCAAAGCAGGGAAGTGATCGAAAAAGAAGTAGTGGGCTATCAAATCATCCAAACCTTGTTGGATAAATTCATCACGGCTTTCAACAATAAGTTCCATGGAGAAGCATCCAATTATGACAATCTATTGCTGAAAATGCTGCCTGAGAAGTTCCTTCATAATGACAAAGAAAGTCTGTATCACAGATTGCTTCATATTTGCCATTATGTGTCGCTTTTGACCGACGGAAATGCTTTAGAATTATTTAATACCATCAACGGAAGGAAGAAATTATAGTTTAAATGCTATAAATCAAGCCAACGCCCAGCATTTGTTTCAACTGAATTTTTGGGCCCACAATAACCTGTTCACCCGCAATTTCTTCTTTCGCTTTAATGTCGTCATCATAAATTACGTGCGTGTTTATGTTGGCGCGAACATATTTGTTTACGATAAAATCAAGTTGTAATTGCCAGTCAACATCAATGTTTCCAAAATTATTGATGTAGTCACTATACAGCGTTAATTTGTTTTCTAGCTTGATATTCTTGACGATTTCAGTTTTGTAATTGTTTGTGAATAAGAAACCAAGCTCTGTTCGTGAGTTTTTACCACTTCTTATTTTTCTACCAGTTAGTGGGTCATAAATAGCTTTATCAACCCCAAAAGCACCTTGGTCAGCCAATCTTTGGTCTAAAACCATGGTGTTCTTAAGTGTCAGGGGAGAAATATAGAGCTGTAAATTTTTCTTTTTATTGTTAAATTCAGCACCGACCCCAAGGAAAGTATAAGCTGGCGCAAAGGGTTTTGAAATCGCCAGTTCGGTATTTGGATACGCATAACCGCTCGTGAACTGGGTATTGAAATTAAATTTTGCAGAATGGTACCAATTTGAAGTTGTGTCTTTTCTATAGCCAAAAGTGGAAGTGAACTGCAATGCATCGTCCGTTTTTCGCAACTCAACGCCATCTTGTTTGCTGACGCCGTAGCGCATGATCAACTCATTGTTCCATTTTAGATTCCCGTTTTGATATTTTCTGGTGAAAGTTCCTTTAATAAGCCCTGAGATAGCGCTGTTTCCTCCAGCGTTCCAGTTAACGAAAGCAATTTCATTTAAATCAAATCCAATGATATTTTCACTTTTCCAATAAGAAACTACTTTTGGAATGATAATGCTGTCAGGTTTGTTTACTTTGATGGTGTCAACTGATTGTGCGAAAGAATTGGAAAAAAGGGAAAGAAATAATCCGAGAATAAAAAAATGTAACCTCATAGCATGCATATTATATTTTGGTTTTGCAAAAGTCTGCAATTTCAATAGCTTTCGAAAGTGTTTTTTAAACTTTTTGGATCGATTTTGCTATATTTTTGTAATTCTTCAACGGTACCCTGTTCTATAAATTCATCTGGAATCCCCAGTGTTTTTATAGGAATTAAATAGCCATTTGTTGAAGCAAACTCTATTATAGAACTGCCAAACCCACCTTTTATTGTGCCATTTTCTAATGTTATGATATTTTCAAAGGTTTTAAATATTTCATGAAGCAAATTTTCATCCAGCGGTTTTACAAATGAAAAGTCATAATGTGCAAAGTCATGCGGGTTTTTAATTTCCGCCAAAGCAGGAATGACATTTGTGCCAATAAACCCGTTGGAAAGTATCGCAATCCGACTTCCTTTTTTTAATAATTTGGCTTTGCCGATTTCTATTTTTTCAAAAGGTTTTTTCCAATCCATAATTTCACCTCGCCCTCTCGGGTAACGAATCGCAATCGGGTGGTTTAAGCCTAATTGTGCGGTGTACAAAATGTTTCGAAGCTCAATTTCATTCATTGGAGAATAAATAATCATATTCGGAATGCATCGCAGATACGCCAAATCAAAAACGCCGTGGTGTGTCGCACCGTCTTCGCCAACCAAACCGGCCCGGTCCAGACAAAAAATGACGGGAAGATTTTGCAACGCTACGTCGTGAATCAATTGATCATAAGCGCGTTGCAAAAATGTAGAGTAAATATTGCAATACACAATCATGCCTTGAGTCGCCATTCCGGCAGACAGAGTGACGGCGTGCTGTTCGGCAATTCCTACATCAAAAGCACGTTTTGGAAAAGCATCCATCATAAATTTTAACGAACTTCCCGAGGGCATGGCCGGAGTAATTCCTATAATTTTTTCATTTTTTCCGGCCAATTCTAAAAGGGTCAGCCCAAAAACATCCTGGAATTTAGGAGGGAGGTTTTCTTCTGATGTAAAGATGATTTCGCCTGTCAATTTATCAAATTTTCCCGGAGCGTGGTATTTTACTTGGTCTTTTTCAGCTTGTTCTAAACCTTTACCTTTGGTCGTAATTAGGTGTAAAAACTTAGGTCCTTTGGTGTTTTTTAAGCGACGCAATTCTTTAATTACGGCAAAAATATCGTGTCCGTCAATCGGTCCTGAATAATCAAAATTCAAGGATTTGATCATGTTGTTCTGGCGCGGATTTTTTCCTTCTTTTACCGAAGTAAGATAGTTTTTTAAAGCGCCAACACTTGGGTCAATCCCGATGGCGTTGTCGTTTAAAATCACCAATAAATTAGCATCGGTAACTCCTGCGTGGTTCAAGCCTTCAAACGCCATTCCTGAGGCAATCGAAGCATCGCCAACCACGGCAATATGATTTTTGTCTAAATTTCCGTTTAAATTAGAAGCAATCGCCATTCCCAAAGACGCTGAAATGGCGGTAGAAGAGTGGCCTACGCCAAAAGTATCATACTCACTTTCACTTCTTTTTGGGAAACCAGAAATACCGCCCAATTGGCGGTTGGTATCAAAATTATCTTTTCTTCCGGTCAAGATTTTATGTCCATACGCTTGATGGCCCACATCCCAAACCAATAAATCTTCGGGCGTGTTGAAAACATAATGCAACGCAATGGTCAACTCAACCACGCCAAGGCTTGCGCCAAGATGGCCTTCTTTAACCGAAACAATATCGATGATAAAATCACGCAATTCTCGGGCAAGCTGTGGCAAATCCTGTTCTGGAATTTGGCGCAAGTCAGTAGGAGAATTTATATTTTGGAGTAAATTTTTCGACATAAGGCAAAGGTACAATTTGAAATCGTATTTTTACACGCAACAAAGCGATTTCAGAAAAACCAAATTCATGAATTCTTGGCATTTATATGGAAAACATTTTCACCGACGAATATTTTATGAGGAAGGCTTTGCAAGAAGCACATTCGGCTTTTGACAAAGGCGAGATTCCTGTGGGTGCCATAATTGTTGTTGAAAATCGAGTGATTGCCAGAAGTCATAATTTGAGCGAAATGCTGAATGACGTTACCGCTCATGCCGAAATGCAATCCATCACAGCTGCTGCCAATTTCTTAGGCGGAAAATACCTTAAAAATTGCACTTTGTATGTCACTTTAGAACCGTGCCAAATGTGTGCCGGCGCTTTATATTGGAGCCAAATATCCAAAATTGTCTTTGGCGCGAGAGATGAACAACGCGGTTTTATGACTTTAGGAACCAAATTGCATCCCAAAACAGTTGTTGAATTTGGCGTTTTAGAAGAAGAAGCTTCGAGTTTGATGAAGCGATTTTTTGTGGAAAAACGTAAATAGGCGAACAATAACACAAGAAATTATATTAGTAAAAATTCTTACTAATAGTTTTAAAAATTAATCCTATATTTATTATAATAAAGAATGCTCTTCTTTAGTTATGGAACAAAAGTGGCTAGGTACTTTTGTTTTATGACCTTGACCTGCCTCTATTTACGTTCAAACTCAAACCCACCTTTTATGAAAACTCAAAAAGTACTGCTCTTGCTTTCCGTGTTTTTTTTCTTAAACGCCTGTAAAAAGTCTTCACCAGCAGATTTTGATTCTGATTTCTCTCAATATAAAGATTATGTCACGAGCTTTTCTTCGGGAACTATTTCTGCCAATGCGCCAATTCAAGTGGGTTTGGCATTTTCAAAAACCGAATGGAAACCGAACGAAAAATTAGGCAAAGATATTTTTGACATTTCGCCAAGTGTCGATGGAGAAGTAGTGATTTTGCCAAACAACATCATCGCTTTTCAGCCGAAGAAAAAGTTGAAGCAAAACGAGCAATATCAAGTAACGATGAATCTTTCGAAACTAGTTGATGTCCCGAAAAAGTTGTCTGAATTTAAATTTACGGTAAAAACAATTGCCCAAGATTTTAAAGCAGAAGTCCAAGACCTGCAATCGTACAGCAAGGAATCACAGTTTTTAAATATGATTTTAAAAACGGCTGATGATATGGATTTGGCTACCGCAAAAAAACTCGTTTCGGCAACACAAAACGGAAAAAAACTTGAAATAAAATTCAACGAAGCTGTAAAATCGGGGACGGAGTTTTCTTTTGTAATCGATAAAATCCAACGTGGAAATGAAGACAGTTCTGTGTTGATAAAATGGGATGGAGCCGATGAAGATATTGAACGAAAAGGGGAGCTAGAATTTGCCATTCCTGGTAAAGACAATTTTAAGATTGTGGATGTGAAAATTGGTGATGAAAACAACCAATCGGTTCATATTAATTTTTCAGATCCCATTAATAAAGACCAAAATTTTAGCGGACTGGTAGCTCTTGAAACGGCTAATAATTTAAGATACGGCGTTGACGGAAACGTTTTAAAAGTATTTTCAGATATTGCTTTAGACGGAAAATTATTGTTAGAAGTCTTTCAAGGAATTGAAAACACCGACGGCTTTAAAATGAAAGAAGGATATGCCGCAAAAATCACTTTTGAGCAGATAAAACCCGAAGTTCGTTTTGTGAAAAGCGGTACTATTTTGCCAAGTTCCAATAATTTAAAAGTCAATTTTGAAGCCGCCAATTTGAAAAAAGTAGATGTAAAAGTCTATCGCATTTTTGAAAATAATGTGCTTCAGTTCTTGCAAGACAATCAGCTGAATGGCAATTATGATTTGCGAAAAGTGTCGCTACCGATTGCCAAAAAAACTTTAGAATTGACTGCGAATAAATTGGCTAACTATAAAAAATGGAATACCTATTCGATCGATTTATCCATCTTGATCAAGCCAGAACAAGGCGCGATTTACCGCGTGGAAATGACCATCAAAAAGTCATATTCGCTTTATAAATGTGATGCTTCCAGGGAAGACGAACCTGAAGAAGTTGAAGAAGAGGGAGATTTTGATGAAATGTCTGGATATGATTCGTATGATTATGACTATTACGACTATGATTACAACTGGAATGAACGCGATAATCCGTGTGACCGATCGTTTTATTCCAATAAAAAAATTGCCACTAATATTTTAGCAACCGACTTAGGTGTAATTGCAAAACGGGGTGAAAACAACTCCTATTTCTTTGCCGTAAATAATATTGTAACAACAGAACCGGTTTCTGAAGCAACAATTGATTTGTACAATTACCAAAAGCAAAAACTGACTTCAGTAACCACAGATGGAGACGGAACGGTTCATTTGACATTGGATAAAAAAGCCTTTTTTGCCATAATTAAAAAAGACAATAACACGACATACGTTAAACTTGACGACGGAAATTCACAATCTGTCAGCAGTTTTAATGTCGATGGCGAATCGTTGCAAAAAGGTTTAAAAGGATTTATTTATGGCGAAAGAGGCGTTTGGCGTCCGGGCGATACCATTTATTTGTCGTTTTTATTGAATGATAAATCGAGCCGATTGCCAAATACGCATCCGATAAAATTGAAATTGACCGATCCAAACGGAAAAATAGTATATCAAAAAGTACAGCAGTATTCAGATTTAAACCATTATCGTTTTGCGTTTAACACGCAACAAAATGCACCAACCGGAAATTATGAAGCCGTAGTTTCTGTCGGAGGCGCGCGATTTTACAAATCTGTAAAAATTGAAACGATCAAGCCAAATCGCTTGCGGATCAAAAATGGTTTTGACGGAAAAACGCTTTCTGCATTCCATCCAAACGATGCGAGGGTCAGCGTTTCTTGGCTTCACGGCGCTATTGCAAAAGACTTGAAGTTAGAAATGCAGGCAAAATTTACAGCACAGAAAACAGAATTTAAAAATTATAGTAAATATGTCTTTGATGATCCAGCGCGAAAATTTTCTACGGAAGAAGTAAATATTTATTCTGGAAAAATTGATGAAACGGGTCAAGCAAATGTCAGCATCCAACCCAAATTGCAATCGCAAGCACCGGGAATGTTGAAAGCCACATTTATTACAAAAGCCTATGAAAATGGAGGCGATTTTAGTACGGATGTCATCACGGCAACGTATTCTCCGTTTGAAACTTATGTGGGTGTAAAAAAACCAGAACCAAACAAATATGGAATGCTTGAAACCGGAAAAAGCAATGCTTTTGATATTATTACGGTTGATGAAAATGGTCGTCCAAAAGCCGTAAGAAATCTGGAAGTTCGAGTGTACAAAGTTAATTGGCGCTGGTGGTGGGATGCTTCGGATGATTTGTCAAATTACAGTTCTTCCTCTACAAATACGCCGTTTTATTCGCAATCGGTAAACACGGATGGTTCCGGAAAAGCGCGTTTCCAATTTTCTGCGGATGAAGACGAGTGGGGAAGATATTTGGTACGAGTTACGGATCCAAACGGAGGCCATTCTTCTGGTGAAACCGTGATGATTGATTGGCCTTACTGGTCAGGAAAAACAAGAAATACAACAGGGCAAGAAGCTAAAATGCTGGTTTTTTCTTCGGATAAAGAAAAATATAATGTGGGCGAAAAAGCAATCGTTTCGTTTCCGTCAAGCGAAGGAAGCCGTGCTTTGATTTCATTAGAAAGCGGTTCGCAGGTGGTGCAGACGCTTTGGACAAAAACCAAAAAAGGCGAAACGCAAGTTGAAATCGAAATTACTGAAAAAATGGCGCCAAATGTGTTCATTCACATTACGCTCCTACAACCGCACGCGTCCACGAAAAATGATTCGCCGATTCGTTTGTACGGAATTATTCCGATTGAAGTAGTCGATAAAAATACGGTTTTAGAGCCTCAAATTGTAATGCCAGATGTGCTGAAACCAGAACTGAAAACCACAATAAAAGTCAGCGAAAAATCAGGAAAAGCAATGACGTACACCCTTGCAATAGTAGACGAAGGGTTGCTTGACTTAACCCGATTTAAAACACCAAATGCATGGAATAGTTTTTATGCCAAAGAAGCTTTGGGTGTTAAAACTTGGGATGTTTATGACGATGTTATCGGAGCGTACGGCGGAAAAGTCAACCAGATTTTCAGCATTGGTGGGGACGAAGATTTAGGTGGAGGCCAAACTAAAAAAGCCAATCGTTTTAAACCTGTGGTCATTTATCTCGGGCCATTTTCATTGCCAAAAGGGCAGACAAAAGCGCATACCGTTACCATTCCAAAATATGTGGGTTCTGTCAGAACGATGGTTATTGCTGGAAACGCGGAAGCAAGCGCTTATGGAAGTGTGGAAAAAGCAACTCCGGTCAGAAATCCGTTGATGATTCTGGCTTCGTTACCACGAAAAGTATCTCCGGGCGAAAAAGTGACGTTGCCAGTGACTGTTTTTGCTATGGAAAAACACGTAAAAAATGTATCGTTGCAAATCAAAACTAACAATGGTTTCAGGGTAATTTCTTCTTCAAAACAGTCAATGTCAATTGTAAATCCAGATGAGAAAATTGCTTATTTTGATTTGGAAGTTGGCGCTATCACCGGAATCGGAAAAGTAACCGTTCTCGCTACTTCTGGAAATGAAAAAGCCAGTTTTGATGTAGAATTGGATGTGGTAAATCCAAATCCGGTAACTCAGCATTACAAAGAATTGGTTTTGGAACCCAACAGTTCAGGAACAATAAATTGGGAAGCTTTTGGCGTGGTCGGAACCAATAAAGCGAAATTAGAAGTTTCAGCTTTTCCTTCAATGGATTTCAACAAGCGTCTGGATTATCTTATTCAATATCCGCACGGCTGTTTGGAACAAACGACTTCGGGTGTCTTTCCGCAATTATATTTGGCCGATATTGCCGATATTGATGCTAATAGGAAAGCAAAAATCCAGAAAAATGTAACGGCAGGAATCCAAAAATTAGCGCAGTTTCAAGTCGCAAACGGCGGTTTCGCTTATTGGCAAGGACAGCAAAATCCTGATGATTGGAGCACTTCTTATGTCGGGCATTTTTTGATTGAAGCCGAAAGAAAAGGATATGCGCTTCCGGCAAATGTCAAAAAACAGTGGATTTCTTATCAGTCTAAAAATGCAAAACAATGGCGTTATTATGAAGCCTATCATAATGATTTTGCGCAAGCATACCGACTTTACACTTTGGCTTTAGCCGGCGCTCCAGATTTATCTTCGATGAACAGGTTGCGTGAAACCTCTGGAATTTCTAATGAAACCAAATTGAGATTGGCCGCCGCTTATGCATTATCCGGCCAAAAAAATGTCGGTTTGGCATTATTGAACCAAAGCACGATTGATGGCGAACAAGAATATGGCTATTACTATTATTATGGTTCAAGCGATAGAAACCGTGCGATGGCTTTGGAAACTTTATTGTTGTTAGGCAAAAAAAGTGAAGCATTTGCAATGGCAAATAAATTGGCGAAAAGTATGTCTTCAAACCAATGGATGTCAACGCAGACCAGTGCCTATTGTTTGTATTCTATGTCTAAATTTGCAGGCCAAAACGGTACAAAAGGCATCGATGTAACGTTTACAAGCAAAGGAAAATCAGAAGCCATAAAAACCGCCAAAACTTTTGCAGACAGGACATTACAAGTTTCGGCTGGCAGAAATGCGGTGACCATTAAAAACAATAAAAACACGACTTTATATGTTAAAGTAATTTCAAGCGGTATTCTTCCGATCGGTCAAGAACAGACTGAACAGCGAGGATTGGCAACTGATATCGTCTTTAAAGACCGAAAAGGAAATACGATAAATGTGGCTTCACTTTCGCAAGGAACCGAATTTGTTGCCGAAGTTACCGTTGCCAATATGAAAGGCGAACGCGTTGAAAATGTGGCATTGACGCAGATTATTCCATCAGGTTGGGAAATTGTCAACACGCGTTTCACCGATTACGGCAGTTTTGCTGACAATAAAGTCGATTACACCGATATTCGCGACGACCGAACTAATTTTTATTTTGAGCTAAAATCCAATGAAACCAAGACGTTCAGGATACTTTTAAACGCATCATATCTTGGTAAATATTACCTTCCGGGCGTGCAATGCGAAGCAATGTATGACAATTCTTATTTTGCAAGAACGCAAGGAAAATGGGTAGATGTAGTGAAGTAATATTAATTTGAAGCGAAAAGCTTGGGCTTTTTCAGCCATCCATTTTCCCGCTGTTCAGCACTATCTTTCTTTTTTTAAAGAAAAAAAAGAAAGGGTAGTCACTGACATCGGGGCTATTTGAGAAACTATTTGAACTTTTGTAAACTTTGCTGAACCGAATAAAAGCGTTTTCAAAACGCATTTTCCATAAAATAAAAAGCAATCCAAAGAAATCCATTTTCTTCGGGTTGCTCTTGATTGCGTATTATTTTTGTTTGCCCAGAACACTTTTTGAACAGCCCTATTCCACCGTAATTGAAAGTGAAGAAGGTGAATTATTAGGAGCAAAAATTGCAAAAGACGGCCAATGGCGATTTCCTGCACAAGATTCTATTCCAGAAAAATTTAAAAAATGCATTGTTTATTTTGAAGACGAACATTTTTACAAACACCCCGGATTCAATCCTGTGGCGATGGTAAAAGCCGTGCAACAAAATTACCAAGCAGGAAAAGTAGTCCGTGGCGGAAGTACTTTGACACAGCAAGTCATCCGACTTTCAAGAGATGGAAAAAACCGCAGTTATTTTGAAAAAATTATTGAATTGGTTTTGGCTACGCGATTGGAATTCAGGTATTCCAAAGAAAAAATTGTTGAATTATACGCCGCGCACGCGCCTTATGGCGGTAATGTTGTCGGCTTGGAAATGGCGTCATGGCGTTATTTCGGAGTGCAACCGCACCAGCTTTCATGGGCAGAAACGGCAACTTTGGCAGTTTTGCCAAATGCTCCCAGTTTAATCTATCCTGGAAAGAATCAGCAACGATTATTGAACAAGAGAAATGGGTTGCTGAAGAAATTATACGAAGAAGAAGTCATTGATAAAACTACTTATGAGACTTCTGTTATAGAAGATTTGCCACAAAAACCATATGATTTACCACAGATTGCGCCACATTTATTGCAAAATGTTGCCAGGAAAAAGGATGGCGAAAGAATAAAAACTACGGTGAAATACGCTCTGCAAAATAGGGTGAATCAAATTGCAACACAGTATTACAATCAATACCGGCAATCTGAAATTCACAATCTGGCCATAATAATCGTGGATGTTGAAACCAGAAATATCATTAGTTACGTCGGGAATTCGCCAACAGATGTGGCGCATCAAAAAGATGTTGATATTATCACGGCGCCAAGAAGCACGGGAAGTATTTTGAAGCCGTTTTTATACGCTTCAATGTTAGACGAAGGAGAAATTCTGCCGAATACTCTGGTTCCGGATATTCCTACGCAGATTGCAGGTTATAGTCCGAAGAATTTTGATTTGACTTATGATGGTGCAGTTCCGGCTCATCGAGCGTTGTCGCGATCGTTGAATATTCCTTCGGTTTTAATGCTGAAAGACCACGGCGTGTATCGTTTTTATGACCAATTGCAGAAATTTAAATTGCGTGATATCAATAAGCATCCAAATCATTATGGACTGTCGTTGATTCTTGGTGGTGCAGAAAGCAATCTTTGGGATTTGACAAAAACCTATGCAGGATTAAGTTCCACGGTTAATTATTTTACCCAAAATTCAGCCAAATATAGAACCAATGAATTCACAGATTTGAATTGGTCGCTCGGAAAAAAAGCCGATTTTGGAAAAGATTCGTATGATGAAAAGAATCTCGGTGCGGGTTCCATTTGGCTGACGTATAATGCTATGAAAGAAGTCAACCGCCCCGAAGGCGACGAGGCTTGGAAATTCTATGATTCTTCGTTGGAAATTGCATGGAAAACAGGAACCAGTTTTGGAAATCGCGATGGTTGGGCCATCGGTACCAATTCTAAATATGTTGTCGGAGTTTGGGTGGGGAATGCTTCTGGTGAAGGCCGTCCGTCTTTGACTGGCGTTGGAAGTGCGGCTCCGATTTTATTTGACGTTTTTAATTTATTGCCAAGAAAAAAATGGTTTGCCACACCTTTTGATGATTTAGAAGAAGCGGAAGTTTGTCAATTAAGCGGTCATATTGCGGGAGAATATTGCCCAAAAGTCAAACAATGGATTCCGTTGAGAAGCAAAATGACGACTGTTTGTCCGTATCACAAAATAGTACATTTAGATAAATCCGAACAATTTCAAGTGAATAGCAATTGTGAAAATATGGAAAATATGGTTTCAAAACCGTGGTTTGTTTTGCCTCCGGTAATGGAAATGTATTATAAAAGCAAACATATCAATTATGTTTCCTTGCCTCCTTTTCGGGAAGATTGCTTAGGGAATGCTTCTTATTCTATGGATTTTATTTATCCGAAAGAAAACGGAAAAATGTATTTGACTAAAGATTTTACTGGAGAAATTCAGCCTTTCGTATTAAAAGTGGCGCATTCAAATTCCAAGGCAAAATTATTTTGGTATCTGAACAGCGAATTTTTAGGAACAACTCAAACGTTTCATGAAATGTCAGTTCAGGCAAAAACAGGTATTTATTATATTACGGTGACAGATGAATTTGGGAATGAGATTAGCAGGAAAGTTGAGATTGTTCGTTAATAATTTTAATTTATAACGCAAAGAAGCGCAAAGTTTTTTCGCAAAGTTTCACAAAGCTATATCAAAAATCTCTGTGAATCTCCGTAAAATATACCCATAAAAAAACCGCCAATCTCACGAAAGGCGGTTTTTTTTGAATCTGAAATAAATTCAGATCTAATCTTTAATTTCATTTCCATTTTTGTCATAGAAATGATATTCTAAAAACGTGTAAGCGTCACGAGGTATGATTTTCACCCACTTCTTATACTCAAAAAACCATTTTGAGCGTAAGGATGGAAAACCTTTAGTAAGGTATGCGGCCACAAAAGGGTGTGCATTTAGCACAATTTTTTTATGGACTTTTAATAATCTATCAATGTCTAAAGTAATTCTGTCGATGATTAAAATAGGAGCTTCAATTTCCTCTTTATCATTATTCGGATCTTCTTCTCTGGTTTTGATATTAACTTCTGGTCTTACCCTTTGTCTTGTGATTTGGACTAATCCAAATTTACTTGGAGGCAAGATTTTGTGTTTGGCTTTATCGTCGCTCATTTCGTCTCTCAAAAATTCGTAAAGTGTTTTACGGTTTTCAGGATTTGACATATCAATAAAATCTACAACTATGATGCCTCCCATGTCGCGGAGACGAAGTTGTCTAGCCACTTCTGCAGCGGCGATCATGTTCACTTCTAAGGCAGTATCTTCTTGATTGGTAGCTTTATTTGAACGGTTGCCGCTGTTCACGTCAATAACGTGCAAAGCTTCAGTGTGTTCAATAATTAAATAAGCTCCTTTGCTCATCGATACTGTTTTTCCGAAGGAAGTTTTGATTTGTCTCTCTATGTTATATTTTTCGAAGATAGGCGTGTCGTTTGATTGATAAAACTTAACTATTGATTGCTTTGAAGGTGCAATTTCTTGCAGATAATCCTTCGTTTCGTTGTACAACTCTTCGTCATCTATATGAATTCCGGTAAAAGAATCATTGAATACGTCTCTTAAAATAGAAGAAGCTCTGTTGAGTTCTCCTAAAATTTTTGACGGATGATGAGCAGTTGGTAATTTTTTACACATTGCAGTCCATCTGCTGAGCAGATTCTGCAAATCTTTGTCGAGTTCGGCTACTTTTTTGCCTTCTGCTACTGTTCTCACAATAACACCGAATCCTTTTGGACGGATTGATTGCACTAATCGTTTAAGACGATCTTTTTCTTCTTTGGATTCTATTTTTTGTGATATAGAAACACGGTCAGAAAAAGGAACGAGAACAATAAATCGACCCGCAAGAGATAGTTCTGAACTAATTCTTGGACCTTTTGTCGATATAGGTTCTTTGACGACTTGTACTAAAATGGATTGATTGGCACTGATTACATCAGTGATAACGCCATCTTTGTCAATCTCTTTCTCGAAAGGAAAGCTTTTTAGGGAGAAATCTTTTATTTTACCTGCGCTTACAAGTTTGATGAATTTCAATTGGGAAGCTAAATTGGGACCCAAATCGTGATAATGTAAAAAGGCATCTTTTTCAAAGCCAACATTTACAAAAGCAGCGTTCAATCCCGCAACTGGCTTTCTGATTTTGGCAATAAAAATATCACCAACCTGAAAGTTGCTTTTTTCTTCTTCCTTGTGTAATTCAACTAGTTTTCCATCTTTCAATAAGGCAAAATCTACGGCTTCCGAACCTGACCTGATGATCAGTTCTTTATTCACACTGTAAATTTTTATCCATATCTCTTAGTCAAAAGTTAAAAGCCATAAAGTCAAAAGTGTAAAACTCTTAATTCATAACTCTTAATTCATAACTGAAAAATACAGATGGATTAAACAATTATTTAACAGGTATTGTACCCGGAGAAAAGAAGATTTAAAGAAAAAAGAACCAAAAATCAAGATTTATAAAGTCTTTTATCTTGTTTCTTTCTTCTTTTGAATCTGTTTTCAATTTCAATGAACTTTTGTAATTCTTTAAAAAAAGAAAAAAGTAGTTAGACTACTTTTTCTTCTTGTGACGGTTAGCTCTCGCTCTTTTTTTGCGTTTGTGCGTTGCTACCTTATGTCTTTTTCTTTTTTTACCACTTGGCATAGTGTGAAATTTTAGTGATTAATAAATTAGTTTACTTTTGTTTCAGTATTCGTTTTAACTCCTTCAACGAAAACCTTTGCTGGCTTAAATGCAGGAATATTGTGTGCAGGAATTTTTATTGTAGTGTTTTTCGAGATATTTCTACCTGTTTTTTCGGCTCTTGTTTTGATGATAAAGCTACCAAAACCTCTTAAATAAACATTATCGCCAGTTTCCAAAGAGTTTTTTACTTCTTCCATAAAAGACTCAACTGTTGCTTGAACGTCTCCTTTTTCAAGACCTAATTTTTCTGAAATTTTCGCAACGATATCTGCTTTCGTCATTTTCTTTCGTATTTAAATTTATTGTGTGAAATTTTGAGGTTGCAAATATAGGAATTAAAAAAACAATATTTCAACCTTAAACGATTAAAATTTAATAACATAAACTTTTACTTTTGCTAACCAATTTTCAATCATGATTTTCTCTAAAACTCTTATTAGCTGGTATTTACAAAACAAACGTGATTTGCCTTGGCGAAAAACTGCTAATCCATATCATATTTGGCTCTCAGAAATTATGTTGCAGCAGACCAGAGTTGCGCAAGGTTTGCCTTATTTTTTGTCTTTTACGACTTCATTTCCAACTATTTTTGATTTGGCAAATGCCGATGAAGAACAGGTGCTGAAATTGTGGCAGGGCCTTGGATATTATTCTCGAGCTAGAAATTTACACGCAACTGCAAAATATATTGCTTCTGATTTACACGGAATTTTTCCGGATTCTTTTTCAGGTTTGTTAAAATTAAAAGGAGTAGGAGAATATACCGCGGCGGCAATTGCTTCGTTTTCCTATAATGAAGTAGTTCCCGTGGTGGACGGTAATGTATTCAGAGTGCTCTCCCGATTTTTTAACATTGAAACCGATATTGCTTCGAGTGGCGCCAAAAAAGAATTTACGGCTTTGGCCAATGAACTGATTCCAAAAGACAATCCGGCAATTTTCAACCAAGCCATTATGGAATTTGGGGCGCTGCAATGTGTCCCGAAAAATCCAGATTGCGGGATTTGTGTTTTGAATTCAGGGTGCTTGGCTTTGAAATATAATAAAGTGGGCGAGCTTCCGGTGAAATTAAAAAAGACAAAGGTCAGAAACCGCTACTTTAACTATATTGTCTTTTCAGATGCAATTCAAAATCTTATTATAAGGAAGCGCGTTGAAAAAGGAATTTGGCACAATTTATATGAATTCCCTTTGATTGAAACCGATGGAGAAGTTGATTTTGACAGTATTTCAAAGCTGATTAATGATAAATATGGCAATAAAAATGCCATTCTTTCAATTAAGCCGTTAAATAAAAGTAAGATTTTACATAAATTATCGCATCAGCATTTGTTTGTTGATTTTTATAAAGTAGAAGTAGAAGGTTTGCTGGAAGAGGCAATAACTTATGAGTCAATGATTTTATTTCCTTTTCCGATTGTAATTTTTAATTTTATTGAAAAAGAATTGGCATAATATATCCATATTTAATTGGAATTGTTATATTTGAGGGTTTACTAACTACCCACGAAAATGAACGGAACATTAAATAAAGTGATTTTAATTGGGCACCTTGGCGATGAAGTCAAGATGCACTATTTTGAAGGAGGAAATTGCATCGGAAGATTTCCATTGGCCACGAATGAGATTTACATCAATAAGCAGACGAACGAAAAGATTGCTTCCACTGAATGGCACAATCTTGTGGTTCGAAATAAAGCTGCTGAAATCTGTGAAAAATACTTGTCAAAAGGGGATAAGATTTATGTGGAAGGAAGAATAAAATCACGCCAATGGCAGACAGACGAGGGTGTTACAAAATACACTACTGAAATTCAAGTTACTGAATTTACATTCTTGACTACCAAGAAAGACATCGATGGAGGAAAACAAGGGTCTTCTGTTGATGTTAAGACAGCTAACTTTGATTCGAATTCTACTGCTGAAGATAATATCCAATATTAAGAATGTTTAAAAAAAGTATTTCTTTTCTTTTTCCTGGATTAATTTTGGTTTCAATGCTGAGTTGTAAAAATGACACGTTGCCAAAACCCGCAGGTCATTTAAGGCTTGAATATCCAAGGCCAGAATATGTGAATTTTGAAAACAGCTGTCCGTTTTTATTTGATATCAACGACAATGCGATCATTTCTGACAAAGGAAATTGCAATTTCACGATTACGTATCCACAGATGAAAGCAACGATTTATCTGACTTACAAGCCTGTGAAAAACGATATTAATGCGCATTTGAGAGATGCCCAGAAATTGACTTATGGGCACACGGTTAAGGCAGATGATATTACCGAACAGCCTTTTATCAATAAAGACAATAAAGTTTACGGAATGTTTTACAAAGTGGGCGGCAATGCGGCGACAAATGCGTTGTTTTACGCCACTGACAGTACGAGGCATTTTATAACGGGCTCTGTTTATTTTTATGCCAAGCCCAATTTTGATTCTATAATGCCGGCATCAAATTATGTCAAGAATGATATGCAAGTGATCATGGAAACATTGCGCTGGAAATAAAAAAAGAGAACCAGTTGGTTCTCTTTTTTGTTTTTATGTCATTAAAGAATTAAGCGCTTTTAGCTTTTTTCTCGTCAGAAGAACATGCTTTTTTTCCAGAGCAACATGCTGGTTTTGCTTCTTTTTGCTTCTCATCGTTTGAAGATGGTTTTTGTCCTCTTTCTTTTTTTCTTTTTCTTTATAAAGCATCGCTTTATCGCCAGATGATTTTACATTAGATACTTTATATGTCTTTCCGTCCGCTTGTGCTTCAACAGTGGTTACAAGAGTTTCTGGAGTTTGCTTTGCAGCGTCATACGAAACAGTTGCCGTTTTGTTTTCATAGTCAACTTTTGCATCCTGGACTCCTTCAAGTCCGGCTAATTTTTTCTCGATAGTTTTTGCACATCCAACAGCGCAAGACATTCCTTCAATGTTGAAGCTTGCGGTTTGAAGATTTTCTGCAGTAACTTTTGTTGCGGTTGTGTCAGCTGGAGTATCTGCCGGCTCGCCAACTTCCGGTCTTCCGTCATTGTTTTTGCAACTCACGAACATAAATCCTGAAAGCGCAAGAACTAATAATGATTTTGAAAAATTCATAGTGTTGTAATTTAAATTTGAATTAACAATTCCTTTGAAATTAAAGGTTTACAAAAATACTAAAAAAAGAAAGTAGAAATTCATTAAAATAACAGAATTTTGCGCTTCAAAATTTTTCTATGAAAGCGGTGCAATCCAAATGGTTATTTCTTGTTTTTCTTTCCTTAATTTGGGGGAGTTCTTTTATTTTGATAAAAAGAGGTTTGGTGGGTCTTTCGCCTTTTCAATTGGGTTCGCTTCGAATGATTTTTGCAGCGACTTTTTTATTGATCATAGGTTTTAAAAGCTTGAAAAAAATTAAACAGCACCAATGGAAATATATTGCTTTGACAGCAATGATGGGAACTTTTTTTCCTTCTTATCTTTTTGCCATTGCACAAACTGAAATTGACAGTTCGATCAGTGCTATTTTAAATTCTTTGACACCCTTAGGAACATTGGTTCTTGGTGCCTTGGTTTTTGGGCTGCATTTTCAAAGAAGTCAAATCTTTGGAGTGGTCATTGGTTTGGTCGGAAGTGCTTTGCTGATTTTAAATGGCGCGGTAAATCACCCTGGACAAAATTATTGGTTTGCAACTTTGGCCATTATTGGGGCGCTTTGTTATGCGGTGAATGTGAACTTGATTAAGAAATATCTTTCAGATTTGACACCTTTGAGTATCACGGTTGGGAATTTTGCGGTTTTATTAATTCCTGCATTTGTCATTTTGGGGTGTTCCAATTTCTTTGAAGTGGCGCATCTGCCAAATGTAAAAAACTCCATGCTTTTTGTTGGAATTTTAGCGATTGCCGGAACTTGCGTAGCCAACGTAGTTTATTTTAAATTAATTCAAATTTCGTCGCCCATTTTTGCTTCTTCTGTGACGTATATGTTGCCTTTGGTGGCGTGTTTCTGGGGAATTTTAGACGGGGAAAGTTTAACCTTAGTTCAAGGTCTTGGCGCTTTTATCGTTTTGGTAGGGGTTTATTTGTCTGCGAGGAAGTAGTTTTTATGAATTATCTTTGATTGAGAACCCTAAATCAAAGTTCGAAAGCCATAAATAAAAAAGACTGCCATTTCTGACAGTCTTTTTTTTTTTAACTATTTTGTTTCTTCTTAGATTTTGAAATCTGCATCAGTAACACCTTCGTTTACTTTTACGCTTGTGGCGTTTAATTCGATTTCCATTCCAACGTTTAGAACCGTTTTGTGAGCGATTTTTACACCTTTTACGTCTTTGTAATCAGAGAAAGTAATTACTTGAGTCATTTGTTGACCTTGTACTTCTTGTGTTTCTGATTGAGCGATTTTTAAACCGCTTGTTGTGTCGTAATAAAGAGTTTTGCTACCATCTTTGATTGCATAAGCATCTTTTCCGTCAATTGACTCGATTCCTGATAAAGTAACTCCTGATTTTGAAGCCAAGTTTAATTCAGGAAAAATTGTTGCATCAAATTTTGCATCAGCAATTTTTGCAGCATCATACTCTGTTTTTTGACCTTGCGCTGATTCGTATCCTTTGGTTCCGTCAAAAACTTCTTTACTTAAAGTTTGTCCCATTCCGGTTACTTCGTCTAATTTTTTACCTGTAGCAGTTGACTTTCTAACCATTGTAATGTCAATTCCTTGCACTTTTCCAGTCATTGTCACAAATACAGATTTTGCTGCTTTTGCATTTTTTTCTCCACCAATAGCTTTGATATAGTTCTCAAAAACTGTTTTCGTAGTTACTCCTGCAGGAACTTCTTTTTTAGATACTGGTTTTTCAATTGAATTTCCGAATTTATCGAAATAAAACATTGGAATTCCTAATTTTTCTAGTGCTGGCAAAACTTCACTTCCTTTACCGGTGATCATTATTCTCGTGTTGTCGGCCAAGAAATATTTGTTAGCTACTCTCTGAATATCTTCTGCAGTTACAGCATTGATGTTTTTGATGTAATTTTCATAGAAATCTGCTGGTAAACCTTGCGTTTTTGTAAGCAATGCATAACGAGCAACGGTTCCTGGTTTTTGAATTTGCATTACAAAGTTTCCAACATAACCTGCTTTTACGTTTTTCAACATGTCATCAGCAACTCTTTCTGTTCTGATTTTTTTCAATTCTTTAAAGAATTCCACAACAGCGCTGTCAGTAACTGAGTTTCTAACTTGCGTTGAAGCCTTGAATTTTCCAACATATTTGTCTCCGCGAATGCTTGAACGAGCTCCATAAGTCCATCCGTGTGCTTCTCTCAAGTTCATGTTTAAATAACTGTTGAAATCACCACCAATGATTTGATTTGCTAAAATTGTTGCAAAATAATCTTTGTCAGTCATTTTTAAGTTAGAAATGTTTACCAATGCAATTTCTGATTGAACTGCGTTTGGCATGTCTACAAAGTTGATTTGTGTATACTGAACATCTTTTGGGTCTGCATAAGAAACAGCTGGTGCAGCAGCTTTTTTCCAAGAACCAAAATGTTTTTCAACTGCTTTTTTGACATCTTTGAATTTGACATCACCAATTACAACTAAGTACGCTTTTGCCGGAACAAAGTAAGTTTGGTAATTGGATACGGCGTCATTCAATGTTACTTTGTTGATTCCTTCTTCGGTAAGATATTCACCATTTGGATGGTTTTTTCCATACACTAAAACGTCTTCAACTCTTGATGCAACAGCAGCAACACTTTTTTCTTGTGTTTTTAATCCTTCGATTAATTTTGCTTTTTCTTTGTCAAATTCTTCTTGTGTGAAAACAGAATTTAAAGCTCCGTCAGCCATCAATTCAAGAATCCTATCCGCATATTTGGAAAGACCTGAGCCATAAGCTCCATTAGCGTTAAAGCCTATGTTAGCGCCTAAAAAGTCAATTTCTTCGTTAAAAACATCTTTTGACATTTTTTTAGTACCGCTTCCGATTAATGCGCTGGTCAAATCAGCTACTCCTTTTTTATCGCCTTCTGCATAAGGAGCGTTGTCCATCGTAAGGTTGAAAGAAACTCTTGGAAGTTTGTTGTTTTCAACAACCATTACTTTCAATCCGTTTTTTAATTCAAAACTTTGTGGTTTCCCGATGTTGATCACCGGAGCTGGTCCTGGCTTTGGCTGTGGTCTGTCTTGTGCTTGCATAATAACTGTTAAAAACAAGCTTGATAAAATGAATATTGTTTTTTTCATGATGTATATCTTAGTTTTGAGCTTTGTCTTTTGCTGGAACATAATCCAAAATCAATCTCTGGTTTGGATTTAGGTATTTTTTAGCAGCGTCTCTAATTTCTTCACGAGTAATTGATTGGTAAATCTCATTTTCCGTGTTAATCAAGTTTACATCGCCATAAAGCAAATAATATGTAGCTAAGTTTTCTGCGATTCCTTCAATAGAAGCGTTGCTGTTTACATAGCGATTCTCAAATTTGTTTTGTAATTTTTGGAAATCTTTTTCAGAAATCAATTCTGTTTGAAGTTTCGTGATTTCTTCGTCAATTTCTTTTGTAAGACCTTCAAGTGTTGTTGGTGCCATTGGCAATCCAAAAATAAAATAAACACCATAATCTTCTTGACTATAATTAAATGCGCCAATTTCTAAAGCCATTTTCTTTTGGTCAACGATTTTTTTGTACAATCTAGAGCTTTTTCCATCGCTTAAAACGGAAGAAATCATATCAAGAACTTTAGCATCGCGCGTTTTCATTGATGGCGTTCTGTAAGCTGTTACCAACATCGGAAGTTGAATGTTTGGATCTTCGTAAGTTGCTTTAATAGGAGAAGTAATTGGGTCTTCAGTGAAAACAGTTTTTTTAAGATCTGTTGTCCCTTTAGGAATTGATCCGAAATATTGCTTCACCCATTTGATGGTTTGGTCATATTCAATATCTCCAGCAACTACAAGAACGGCGTTGTTAGGAACATAGAATTTTTTGTTGAAAGCCTGGAATTCCTCTAAAGTTGCAGCGTCTAAATGTTCCATTGAACCAATTGGAGCCCAACGGTAAGGGTGTTTTTTAAACATATTTTCTTTTACTGCAGAGAAAAGATTTCCATAAGGCTGGTTGTCAACACGAAGTCTTTTTTCTTCTTTAACTACCTCGTTTTGAGTGTCAACACCGATTTGGTTGATAACAGGATGCAACAATCTTTCTGATTCCATCCAAAGACCTAATTCAAGATTGTTTGATGGAAATACTTCAAAATAGTAGGTTCTGTCGTCAGAAGTATTGGCATTATTTGTGCCTCCGTTTCCAGAAACAATTTTAAACCATTCGCCGCGGCCAATGTTTTTGGTTCCTTCAAATAAAAGGTGTTCAAAAAAGTGAGCAAAACCAGTTCTTTCTGGATTTTCGTCTTTAGCACCAACGTGATACATTACTGATGTGATTACTACTGGAGCCGATTTGTCTTGATGCAAAATAACATGAAGACCATTTTCTAGTGTATATTCTTCAAAAGCTACTTTTTGAGCTGAAGCAACACCGCCAAGCATGAGGACAGATCCCAAAGCCATTAATGATTTTTTCATAGATTAATAATTTGTAGTTTGATTTTGATATAAGTATACCTAATAGGTGTTTTGTTACGTCAAATTTAGTTTATTTTAAATTTATTTTCCTAAATTAAGGAGTTTATTGCGCTAAAGTGCTGTCAATTTGAAAGATGGGAAAAATAATTACTGTAAGGATTGCAAGTTTGGGAAATAGTTGTATATTTGCAACCTTAAAAATTAACTAAACATCATTGTTATGTACGCAATCGTAGAGATAGCAGGGCAACAATTTAAAGTAAGCAAAGACTTAAAGGTTTATGTTCACCGTTTGGCTGACAAAGAAGGAGATGCAATTTCTTTTGCAAAAGTTCTTTTGTTAGACGATAACGGAACAATCACTTTAGGCGCCCCGGCTGTAGAAGGTGCTTCTGTAGAAGCTAAAGTGTTACAACACTTAAAAGGAGACAAAGTAATTATCTTCAAAAAGAAAAGAAGAAAAGGTTACAAAAAGAAAAATGGACACCGTCAATATTTGACTCAAATCCAAATTTCTGGAATCACTTTCCCAGGTGCTAAAAAAGAGAAAGCTGCTAAAAAAGAAGCTGCTCCTGCAACTGAAGAAGCTGAAGCTCCAAAGAAAAAAGCTGTAAAAGCTAAAAAAGAAGAAACTCAAGAATAATTAACATTTAAAACTAATACGTCATGGCTCACAAGAAAGGTGTCGGTAGTTCCAAGAATGGTAGAGAATCAGAATCGAAACGTTTAGGTGTTAAGATTTATGGTGGACAAGCTGCAATCGCTGGGAACATCATCGTTAGACAAAGAGGTTCTAAACATAATCCAGGTGAAAACGTTTACATGGGTAAAGATCATACTTTACATGCAAGGGTTGATGGAGTTGTTAAGTTCCAGAAAAAAGGAGATAATAAATCTTTCGTTTCTATCCTTCCATTCGAAGCATAAGAATCAAGATTTTTTGATATTAAAAAGCCCATTCAGTTTGAATGGGCTTTTTTTTGATTTTACTACAAAGCAAAAATTATTTTGCTTTTGCTTTTTCTAAAGTATTATTGTAACCTTCTTTTAAATCAGCTTTTGCTTTTGCAGCAGACTCTTTCAGGTTTTCATTGGCTTCGCTCGCTTCAGTGTTAATTTTCTCACCAGCAGTACTTATGCCTTGTTTAGTTGCTTCCCAAGCACTTTTGGCATTATTAACAGCAATTTGAGCAAGTCTTTCTGATTCTTTATCACCTTTCGCTTTTGCTTCTGCTAATTTTACTTCCGCAGCATCTAAATCAGCTTTTGCTTTTTCGCTTAATTCAAGATCAACTGTGTTTTCAGTTGTTGTAGTTGTTACAGTTGTAACTCCATCTGGTGAAGTTTCTGTAACTGTTTCTTCTTTTTTGCAAGATGTTGCTAAAAGCATTCCGCAGATTGCAACAGATAATGTTAGTTTTTTCATTGAGATTAATTTTATTCTGATAAATGTAACAAAAAAACCATTCCGTTTTATTTAAAAAAAAATTAAAGGTAAATAATTCGAAACGGAACAATGTTTATTGCCCTATTTTCAATCATTAATTTTAAATCTTCGCTCAAGAAATACCATTCTTCTTCGTTATAAAAGTCTATGTCTTTTCGATGTAAATAAATGTCAATTGTTGGTGTGTAGCCCACATTGCTGTCCAGGCTTGTCTGGATTCCGTTTTTTACCTCGACTTTCGTAATCGCTTCGCCGTAATGATTTTTGCATAAAATGATGATGTCTTGTCGCGTCACAACACGTTGATTTGAAACTAAGTTCTCGCGATACGCATAAATTTTTTCTGAGTTGGAAAGCTCATTTTTCCCACCTTGCGTTGTGGATAAAAGCATAATATTTTCTCTTTCAAAGTCAGAACCTTTGTGCGAAACTAATCTTGAAAAAGTGTTGATTTTATTGGCTGCCTCGCCATTTGTGGTCCAGTATTTTGCAAATAAAGTTCCTTTGTTTACGTTAGTGGCAGTATTTAAAATCAAGTAAGGATTATTGATATTCTCCATTCCCACCTGCGACATTTTATTTCTGAAACGGGAGATGATCTGGTTGATTTCTTTCAAATTGTTATCCGTAAAATCGTGGCCAAGCCTTGAAAAAGCCGCCGCTTCATCACGGATCAAATCAATCAAATAATTGATTTCTTCGGTAGCATTTCGTTCGTCAAAACGCGCAATGCCACCAAATCTCAAGTAGGCATAATCAGTGTCGCCCTTTTCATCATCGTTTTTTATGACGTCAAATTCTTTATTTTTATCGTCTGCAACAGAAAATAATTCCAAGAAAAATTCATCATTTAAATTCAACGGATAAATGTTCAACAGGTTTTTAATATTGCCCTGGACTTCATTCAATTTTTTGTTGATTACCGGAAAACAGTTGTTGGCACAAAAAACTTCTGATAAAATAGTGGCACCAATCACATTTGGGAACTCAATTTTTAACCAAATTAACTTTTCATCAGATAGCCTTTTATGGTATTCTGAAGGAATAAAAGTGCTCAACTCTGGCGGCATTGAATAATTGCTATCGCCAATATTGATGACATCTTTCACCGTGATAAAATTCTGTTTGTAAAAATCATTGGTGTGTTCCTGCGTTCGTTCAATATGGTAAAAATCTTCTTGGATCAGTTCGCCATAATCGTTTGAATGCTTGTCATCATTGTTATATCCTTGTTCTGTGGTTAAAACATGTCCGTTCATTGACCATTTGGCTCTGGGCAAAAAGTGGAAAAAGGTATTTCTGTCGTGAATATTTTTTAGGTAAAAGTAGAACATCAAGTCTTTGATAATTCCGTCACCTTGGTGTTTTAACCCAAGCCAAATGGTTCCATGTTGCATGGGTCTTGTAAAATTAGCACTGCTGACAACTTCTCTAAATTGTTCCTTTACAATCTCTTGGACCCCACTCGGCAAAATCACATAATTCAGTTTATTTCGGTTCAATTTAACTGGTTTTGTGGGTCCGAAGAAATAGTTTTTGATCACATTTTCTGTCGGATTATATGGATTTATTTCTTTTCGCTGAAAATAAAATTGATGGTAATCGTTTAAAGTCACTTCATTTTCCACGGGATACGCACGCATAATTGCTCGCGCCGGTGTTGCTTTTGCCGAAGCTGTCGGCGTTAATATATCAACCAATCGTTCTGTGATTCTTCTGCGGCTTGAAAAAACTTCGTGCGAAATTTTTTCTAATTCTTTGGCACAAACATCAAAAAGCAAATTGACGATTGGATCAAAGACGTTTTCCAATTCCACATCAGAATAACCCCATTGTTTGGCGGCACGCTTGAGTAATCGGTCTTTTATTTGGTCTTTTGAAAGTGGGTTCATCGATGCTTTTATTTAAATGAAAATGGGGCTAAAAAGTATGAGCTTTTGTAATAATAAGGTTGGTTTGTTTTTTTTATTACGCCATAGACCACGATGTCTAAACGTTTTTTTACACGAATATTGGCTTCATAACTCACGGTGTCCTCGCTTACGCCTAAAGTGACGTCGGTGATAGTCAGCCTCTTTTCATATTTTTTCACCTTTTCGTGAACCGATTCTTTGATCATGTCTTTCAGCTGGTTGGCATTGGCCAAAAGATTAAAATCAGTTTCCCAAATCACGGTTCCAAATTCGTCATCATATTTATATTCTCCAAAAATGGTGGTGATGATCAATGAAATATACTGCGCCAAAGATTCTTCAATCGTTACCTTCCGAATGTCTTCACCTGTTGTCAATCGCTTAAAATCAATTGGTATTTTGTAAAATAGGTCTTTCATTTTCTATCGTAAATTTAATTTCACCTTTTTTATCCAAAGTCACTTTCAGTGCATCACCTTTTTTAATTTCGTTTGAAATAATCATTCGAGAAAGCGGTCTTTTCAGTTGGTTTCTAATCGTTCCCTTAATTGGTCGAGCACCATATTCTGGCGTGAAACCCATTAAAGCGATGGTTTCTTTGTCTTTTTCGTCAATTGTCAGCGTGATATCTAATTTCTCCAACAACTGTAAAAGTTCTTTCTTTAAGTGAATGTCAAAGATTCTCGAAACGCTTTTTTTGCTGATGGGTGCAAACGGAATAATTTCGGTCAAGCGTCCTAAAAACTCAGGACGGAAATAACCTGTCATCAATTGAATCAAGTCATTTGACTTCGGAATTATTTCTTTTTCAAACGATTTTACAATATAATCAGAACCAATATTGGAAGTGAAAAGAATCACTGCATTTGAAAAATCGCCTTCTTTTCCGAGCCTGTCGTGCAGTTTTCCTTCGTCCAATATTTGAAGAAACACATCAAAAACCGATTTGTGCGCTTTTTCAATTTCATCAAAAAGTACAATTGAATAAGGCTTTTGCCGGATTTTATTGACCAACAAACCGCCTTCTTCATAACCCACATATCCTGGGGGCGCTCCGTATAAAAGTGCGGCAGAATGTTCTTCCTTAAACTCTGACATGTCTAAACGGATGATGGCATTTTCATCGCCAAAAAGAAAATCTGCCAATGATTTTGCCAATTCCGTTTTTCCCGTTCCGGTTGGCCCAAGAAAGAAAAAAGAACCGATGGGCTGGCCTGGTTTTGTCAATCCGGATCTTGATTCTAAAATTGCGTCAGCAACCACTTTCACGGCGTGATCTTGACCGATAACCCTTTGTTTTAATGTGTTTTCAATGTCTAAAAGCCGTTCGCGCTCGTCAGATTTTACTTTTCCTGCAGGAATTCCGGTAATTCCTGAAACCACGTGGGAAAGATGTGCATTTAATACAATATTCTCTTCCTTGTTTAGCTTTTCTAAATTTTCTAAAAGCGATTGCAGATGGGATATTTTATGTTCGTTTTCTATCGTAGAAAATGTATCATCATCTTCGCTAAAAAGCTTTCCGGTTTTATTTTGAATGTCAGAATGCAACCAATGAATTTTTTCCTCTTTTTCTAAATCTTCAATGATTTCCTGAATTTCTTCTAATTGTTTTCTCAATTCTGGAAGGTCTTTCTTGATATTTTCTTTTGCTACTTTTAAGGAAGACATCGTTCTGTCAATCAAATCCAAGGCTGAATCTGGAAGCGATTTTTCTTTTAAATAGCGCTTTGAAAGGCGAATGGATTCCTTCAAGCCTTCTTCGTCAATGCTAAAATCGTGGTGCGCTTGATAATGAGAAATCACGTTTTTAATCATTCGCAACGCCAATTCTTGCGTGGGTTCGGTAACTTCCAAGGTTTCAAACCTACGCGAAAGCGCATCGTCTTTACCTAACGATTTTCTGAATTTCTCTGTTGTCGTGGCGCCAATAAAAGTAATATCGCCTTTTGAAAGTTCTGATTTTATGATACTGCCGATTCCGTTTCCTTGGTTCGAATCAAATAGTTCGTGGATGTCATCTATGAATAAAATCGGTTTCTCGTAGTTTTTTACTTCGTTGAAAATTTTCTGAAGTCTGTCTTCAACTTCCCCTTTATACGAAGCTCCGGCAAATAACGGACCGATATTTATTTCAAAAACAGTCGCATTATTGAAAGCGGTCAACGTTGATTTATCAGCGATTTTTCCGCAGAAACCTTCAATCAATGTTGATTTTCCAACGCCAGATTCACCGATTACAATAACGTGCGGTTTTAATTTTCGGTTTAAAATTTCGGTAATTGTCTTCAATTCGTCATCACGGCCAATCATCGGGATTGATTCTTTTGTCTTGTATTGCTTGACTTTATCGGTGCAATATTTATCTAAAGTGGACGCGTTTCCTGTTGGATTTGCTTTTGACTTATCAGAAGTGTTTTTTGATGTGCCACTTTCAAACTGCGTTGCTACATCACTAGGACTTATCGGAAGCGATTTCAATTGGTCGTGAGAAAATCCAACGCCTGGAGTTACCAACGCTTTTAAAATTGGAATAAAATCCACTTCATCGCCTGTTTTCTTGGCAATTTCTTCCGCTTCAGAAAGCACGGTATTTACGCCACTGTCGGGAGCCGGATCGTCATTTGGTTTCGAAGCTTTTGGATATTCGCTGATTCTGATGTCGGCCCATTCATCCAGATAAAAAACATCAATTCCTTTAGAATCTAGTTCGCGCATAAACGTGAACTGCGGATTCAAAAGTGCTTTCATCAAGTGTGCGGACGAATATTTTTGGTTGAAATTGTCTTTCGCATATTGTTTTGCAATGTGAATTGCCTGCAAGATATCTTCTGTAACCATAATTTAGAATTTTAGTTTGGACCTCTTCTGCCTAATTGCGATGCCATTTTCAAGTCTCTCACAAGTTCTTTGTTCTCTTCGTCTAATGCTTTTACTTGCTCGTTTAAGGATTCAATTTCTTTTTTAGAATCATTAACCTGAAGCAATAATCTTTTGGCATTTACCAAGTCTTTCAACGACAAAATCACGTTGTCATACAGCTTTAAACCTTGGTCAGAATCCACCGGAATTTTCTCTTGCAGTTCCACCAATTCATAATTGATGTTTTGTTCGATGAATTGGAAACTTTGTGGTGCTTTGTCAAGTGAATCGATCAAAACGCCAATGTGTTCTATCTTTTCAGAAAACGTTTTTTGAAAATTAAATTCGGCTACAATCTTATCATTTTCGTTTTTCAGCACTTCATTTTCTTTTACGGGCAATTTATAATTGAAAAATATCGCAAAAAATAAAACGCCCGTTGTGATGATAAACATCAAAAGGAATAGCAAAAATGCCGAGGTTCTTTCTTTTTTATTTAAAATATCCATCTTTGGTGTAGGTTTTTGGTTGGTTTATTCTGCTAAAAAGGAGGGTGATGAAGGCGGATTTTCGTCTTTATTATCGTTTCCGAAAAAGCTTGGCCTTTCATTTCGAACAATATTTTCGTTGACAAAAATTCCGGTATCGCGTTTTTTACCGATGTAATCCAATTGGTTCAAAAGGTTAAACAGATAGTCGATTTTTGCAATAAAATTATTGGCGTGGGCCACAGTCGGTTCCATATCAAAAGCCTTGTATTTAGCATTAATCGTCTCTGAAAAAAGCCTCTCATAGTCACCGCTTGAAATCTCAGTCCATTCTGAAAAATAGTTGAAAAGCATTTCTTTTCCGTCTCCAGAAAAAGAGTCAAAACTGTTTTTGATGATTCTGGCCAGACTCACAACGTTTTCCAAAACTTCCATTGGTTTCATGCTGAAGCTTGTCCATTTGTTTCGGGTAATATTTTGCGCCACGTAATTCAATATTTTTTCACACGCCTCAAAAACCATATTGGCAATCAGGTTTTCATCTTCGGTGCTGTTCCTGAAACGTATTTTTTGTGAAATCTGGACGGCGTTAAACTCCAATTGCTTGAAAAGGGATTCATAGTTTTCAAAAAGGGTAATCAAAGAAGGATGGCTATTTACCGTCAATGTCGGCGGAATATAATCAGTCAAAATTTCATAGCTGTTGGCAGAAGTTTTGAATTTTGCCAACGGAAATTGCAACGCACCAATGTTGTTTTGATTGACTTCACTTTCAATGACGCTGGTCAAAAAATAACGCGACATCGCATTGGGAAAACGTGGCGGAATTTCCTCCATATTCTGTTCTCCGGTTGGGATTCTTTGAAACGGATCCACATTCAACAGCAAATAATAATTATTCTCTTTAAAATCAAAATCTTTCAACTCAATCTTTTCATTGAATTCTCCCGTAAAATCTGTGATTTCAATTCTTCCACCGCCAGGCGTTACGGCTTTCATCATTTTAATATTGACACTCAATTCATTGTGCGCATCAATTGAAATGGAGTACTGGAAAGGGCGTGTCAAATGGGTGGACATCAATCCATAATTCAGTTCGTTCACGCCTAAATTTCTGGCGTCACGAACCAAATCTTCAATATTATCTTGTAACGTGATGAAGTGATTTTTATTGATTTTCATCCCATCAATCCAGTTTACTGGAAAGTGTTTTATATTCTCAGCCATAATTAAAAAATTATATTCGTTGACATATTATTGTTTCTCCGTCTTTGATATTGTTGGTGTCGATTGCCAATTCTGGGTCGATGTAATCCGATGAGCTGAACCATTTGGGCTTTGTATAAAAATACCATCCATAAGGCTGATTTTTTTGGTCTAAATATTGAACTTGGCTGTTCGGATTTTTCTCGTTGTAATCATTTATGAAATAATAAAATAGTTTTCCAAAGTCAAATGCCCGCGGTGCCTTTACCTTAAAATTGATGATGGTAGCGTCATTTTCTTTTTTGGTAAAAACTAAATTGACAATGATTATATTTCTCATTTCAGCAATATGAGGCGCCGGATATCTTGAGTTAACCGGATAAAACCATCTTTTGTGCAACTTGGCCGGAATGGAAATGGCAGTTTTGAAAAGGGTAAACACAAATGTGGGAACCAAGAAAAATAACATGGCTCCAAAAAAGTAAAACATATATTCTAACTCTTGGAAATGCCCCAAAAGCATAATCAAAAAGGCAAGCATAAAAGTGCCAGAAACGATTGAAATGAAAATTTCTTTGTAGATTTCTTTCGCATCAAACCGTTTAAAATACAAATGATAAAAGGTTAAATGAACTGCTCCGGCAATCAAAAGATAGACTTGAAAAGAGATAAATCGAGTAGTAATTGTCGTGCCTTTTAAATTATAAAGCAAGGCTCCAAAAAGCAACAAGATCAAGCCTTGGCAAAAAATATAAATAAAATAGCGTTTTTTATCTTGTCTAAATTTGGGCGTTTTCATCCCGATAAACATGCTGATGATCATTGCAATTGCAATGGCCAAAAAAATGTAAACTAAGGTTTCGCCTCCGCCAATTTGGTTTAAATATTTTCTCATATTACTGTTGATATTCCTAGTCTTGATTTGTAAATAGTGTCGTCCATTGAAAAAAGTTCGTCTTCGTGATGCAGTTGGATTTCAAAAGAATATTGCACCTGAAACGGAAGGAAAAGATTGAAGAACGTGTTTAAAAAATTTTGTAAAACTTGATGGTCAAAATAATTGGGCAAATGGTCCGGATTTTTCAACGGGCCAATATTAAAATTATATTTTTTCAAGAAAATTTCTTGATTGCTTTGCAATGTCGTGTTGATTCCCATAATCATTTCACCTGAACCTGCTTCCACGTCGTGGCCGTTTTCGAGCTGAATGTTTCGGGAGGTGAAAGAAACCTTTTCTCCTAAAATTTTCTCTAAAACGTGGCTGATGTCTGATATGTTTTGGCCAGCATTTCCTTTTTGTTTCATTAAAGCATAAAACATTTTTACGGTCAAAATATCTGGAATATTGTCTTCGACTCCCAAGACCATTCTAATGATATCTGCAATTCCGTTGGTGCTTATTTTTGAAAAGAAATCGGCTTCATATTTTTCGATTTCATGCCTGAACCGGAACAATTCATTTTCCAAAGGATTATAGAAGTGACGCGCTTCTTTTTCCTCTTTTTTCCGGATTTTAAATTCTTGCGAAGCGTCATTTCGCTGTTCTCGATTTCGATAATTGTGGGTGATGCTTTCAGGCAGAATATCATAAAACCCATCACGGCTGATGTCAATGTTTAAGATGTCAGCATCGTTAGGATCAATTGAAATATTCATCGTGTCTTTGCTGAATTTTCTGAAAAACACCCCCTTTGTCTGCATTACAATATCTAAATCGTCAGTTTTGTTTTTTAAGAGCATGTCAAAAAGCAGCTCGGCCCTTAGGTCAAAGGGCGTGAGATGTCTATAATTCTCAACAAAATAGCGATTTTCTATCATAAATTATTCTTGTTTAAATCTTCCGGCGGCCATGAAATTTTTTTTCCAGTATTGCTTTTTCAAATTTGCAATTTCAACGCCGCCTACCAAATTGGCTGCAAAAAACTTGTCATTTTTTAAATAGATTCCCACATGTGTTATAATTCTTTCGTCATTCAGCCTGAAAAAAACTAAATCGCCCTCCCGTAGATTTTGGTCTGACCTGAATAATTCTAATCGTTTGTCCAACGTCATTTCTTCCGCAGTTCTTGGCAGTTCTTTTTTATAAACATAGCTGTACAATTGCTGGACTAAGGCAGAGCAATCGATTCCGTTTCGAGATTCTCCACCCCAAACATATTTTGTGCCTTCCCAGCTTTTTATAAAATTATAAAGCCTTTCATTTATAATTTCATCTTTACTGACATTTAGTCTTTGAGCAAAATATTTTCGTTCGTCTTCAGTCAGAGATGTATCATAAGAATATCTGGCTTTTTTTTCTTTTTTGCTCCTTTCAGAGGCTACCAGTTCATCGGTGATCGTGTATTCTTTTTGCGAATGACAAGAAACCGCCAGCAAAAGCATATGAACGCTGAAAAGAGATAGGTAAAGTATCTTTTTTAACATAAAGGAACACGATTTCGTTAATGAAAAACTTACTAATTTAATATAATTTTTGTTGCTTTTTAAGGGGGAAAGCAATTATTTAAATGTAAAAATATTGGGAACTAATTTATACAATTCTAATTGATAAATCCGCTATACGGTGTTAAATTAATACTTTTTAGCTACAAAAAACATATTTAACAATTACGCAAAGTTAATTTAACAAAATATTATCAATACGTAGAAATGTAGGAAAATCAGGCTTTGGCATATCGCTTATATGTTAAAAGGCTATGGCATGCGTAATAAAAATTGTATTTAATTAATTAATAGTGAGAAAGGAAAGGAAATTTTTATAAATTTGGAATAAGACAAACTTCACTTATTTATTGCCCCCAGCAGTTATAATTAAATTAATTATAAAAATGAATAAGAGCAACCAGATTAAGACCCACTTCGATGGAAAAGTTATATTGTTTTTCTTTATAATTTTCATTGGTGCATGCGGGCTTTTAGCATTTAAGATCAATACTAAAGAAGTTTGTGCCGTAAAAGACTTTAAAATTGATGCGCCTAGTTTTAAAGCAGGCGAGTTAATTACTTTTTCAGATGCGACATTGAACGCATCCGAATGGAGATGGTATTTTGGAGATGGATCTAAAATTTCTTACCGATCAAAAGTAGCGCACTCCTTTTCAAAACCCGGAAAATATACTGTAAAGCTGTTGGTGAATAATAAATGTACAGTTGAAAGAACAATAACAATAATCGAAAAAAACGAAATAATCGATGAAAGTCTTTTGCCGAAATTTACGGGTCCAACTTTGGCGTATGTGGGAGAGCCGGTCACCTTTATGGATACCACTTCGCATGCTAAATCTTGGGAATGGCGGTTTGGAGACGGAAGCAAAATCGATGCAATTGACAGAAATCCGACTTACACCTATAGAATTTCTGGAGAAAAAGCGGTAACGCTGGTAATCAATGGCGACATGAAATATTTTGCCCAAAGAAAAATTACCGTGCTTCCGGCTAGAAAAGAACAAAAAGATATTGTGGCCGAAAGACTGGCCAGAAGAAGCAGTGCAAGAGGCGATGTGGTGAACGATTATTTCAACAGCTTGCCTGACGCACCCAGAAGAAGTCCAGAATTTTCGGGTTTAAATGAAGAGAAATTTAAAGGAATTTTAAACGGAATCTGTAAAGATGAGCTTTCTTTTGAAAATGTAAAAAGGTATTTCTGTGAAGACGATTTGCCTTTGGTTAAGTTGAGAAATGAAACAACGATTTCTTTAAAACAGTTAGATACTGATATCAGAAATCGAAATATCAATATAAAAAAGATTCAGTTTCAAAAAGACCAAGACGGTTGCATCACGGTTATCAACTTGAATTACAGATACAAGACTATTTTTTAATCTCATTTCTATATAAAATACTAATTTAAATACTTGACAGCATGGCAAATAATTTTTCAAACAGTTATGGAATTGGGGGTAACGAAGTAAGACAGGAAGGACAGGAAGCAATCTTAGAAATTCCACAAAACAAAACGTTGATCGCTCAAAAATTAACTCCAAATACACCTGTTCGTCCCGAAATTGTAACAGGGCTTAAAAATATGGATGAAGTGTTTGAACATTTTGATCCAAAAATTAATGTAGCATTTGAAGATGATGAAGGCAAAATCACAAGAGAAGAATTGGCTTTTAAAAACGTAGGAGATTTTTCAATCAAAGGATTAACGGCTCAAAGCGCATTTTTAACAGACCTAAAAACAAAAAATGAGCAATATCAAAAAATGATCAAACAGTTAAAGACAAACAAAGTTTTAAAATTGGCTTTGCAAGATCCAGAAGCTAGAAAATCAGTGATTGAAACTATCGAAAAACTAATCAAAGAAATCGAACAAACCGAAAAATAAGGAAGCCATGGCAAATCAAGAAAACACTAAAACGGCAAATAATGCATTTGAGAATCAAGAAAATCAGTCACGATCTCTTGAGCAAAATGTAGAGTCATTTATACAGTATGGCGGTTTCGATCTTTTGGAAGGTGCAATTGAAGGAGTTCAAAATTTGAATCCGGAAAGAAAAGCGCGCAAAAATATTTTTTTAAGCGAAAGCAATAAAAAGGCGGAGCGCCAAGCTTTAAAAACAGTCTTGAAACTGTGGGCAGAATCGTTGAAAACCACTGATGATCTCTTAGAATTGGTGAACGAAAGTACCAAAAAATCAGAACAGGCCGAAAAAGCGCTGAAGAAAAACTTGGCTGTGGCTGTTGAAGAATCAAAAGAATTAGAAGAAAATTATAGAACACTTTCTCTTTTCTATAAAAATACCGAAGAAAGCAAAGTCAAAAATATTTCAATCATGAATGCCGAATTAGATCAATTGAAAGATCTTGACAATTCGCGTTTCATTGATAATATTGAAGAAGAATTGGTAAACGGGTTTGACCGTCTGGACTTGCGTCAAAATTACTCACTTTTGGTTATTCCTGGATATTTGGGTTCTAACAAGGTGATTGAAAAATGGGCAAAAATCGCTTACGACAATAAAGTAATGCTGATTACCGATTTCCAACATTTAGACGAACCGGATGATGTAATGGAAATGTTTGAATCTGCCAATTTAACGGGCGGAGACACCTATCGTTCCAATGTGATGATGGCCTGCAACTGGCTTGTGGGTCGTGGAAAACACGATGAAATCGATGAATTAGATCACTTGTATATTCCGCCATCAACCGCTTTGGCAGGAAAAGTGTATAATACTTTGATGTCACAGGTTACTGCCGGTAAAAAATATGGCGGTATCAATGAAGTGGACGGAGTGAAGTTTGACTTGAAAAAAAGTGAAATTGCAAATCTTGAAAACTTAGGATTGATTCCGATGGTAAATGAATATGGAAAAGTTATGGCGTTCTCAGGAAAAACCCTTTTCAGTGGCGACAATCTTGGACTGCAAACGTATTCTGTTGTTCGTGTGTTTGACTACGTGACCAAAGTTTTAATGGATTTCTTAAATCGCAGGGCTTTTGAGAACTTCAATGCAAAAACCAGAAAAGAAATCTTGAACCAAATTGTGAAGTTCTTAGACAATGTTGCAGGACCAGATAAATTGATTGAAGATTTTGAAATCAAAAGATTTGAACAAGATCCAAACCAAAAGGATCGAATCTTTTTGGACATTCGTTTGAAGCCTTATTTTCCGGCAAAAAATTTCCTAATTAAAATGGATGGGCAAAAAGGAGATGACGGAAACGACTGGGATACTGAGTACGCAGAGTCAAAATAACATTTAACAGGTTAGATTGTTTTAAATCAGGTTATTAATGGATAAATTTTAGATTTTTTAACATTAATTTTATTGCACAAATCTAAAAAAGTAATATCTTAGAATACAATTAATTAGCAGGAAAAATAGAATAGAATCTCCCCCGCTTCTATCAAAATTAATAAATTTTAATCTTTAAATTTTTTTATTATGTCATTCAAATCAAAACTAAAAGTTGGCGGGAAAGAATTGAACATTTTGAACGCTTCGTATGATTTGCATCAAGAAGTAGATGCTAGCGGACGTCCATCATCAGTAACACGTGGTGGAACAATTAATTTAACTGTGGAATCAACTGGTGATTCATTCTTCTTCGAATGGATGACTAACAATTTCGAAAGAAAAGACGGTTCAATCCAGTATGTAAAAAGAGATACCGACGCCAAACTAAAAGAAATGAACTTCAAAGAAGGCTATCTTGTGAAGTACAAAGAAACTTTTGATGCAGCTGATGGTAGCCCATTGACTGAAACCTTCACGATTTCTGCCAAAGAGCTTTCTATGGGAGGTGGAGAACACATTAATGAGTGGGTTTAATTCAATTAGAATTACTTTAAAGTTTTAATGATAAAGGGTTTGTCAACGCATTCCCTTTGTCATTATATCTTATTATTTCAGTTTTTTTAATAATTAAATCTTATCAAATATGTCATTTTTAGCAAAGCTTGAAATTGACGGAGAGGTTTTGAATGTACTTGAATTTCAATGCACTCTTGGTCAAGATACCGATAAAAGCGGAAAACCGTCGGCTGATCCAGCTGGGGGAAAAATCCGAATAGTTGTAGAATCTACAAAAAGCACTATGTTATTTGATTGGATGGTCAGCAATTCGCAAACAAAAAATGGAAAACTCACTTTTTATAGAAGAGATGCCATTTCAAAAATGCGGGAACTCCAATTTAAAGAAGCCTATTGCATCAGATATGATGAACTTTTCGTGGCGTACAATACGATGTCAATGAAAATTGAAATTGTAGTTTCTGCCAAAGAAATAAATATGAACGGTTCGCAATTTGCCAGAAACTGGCCGTTGAAATTCTAAATAATTTTTTATGGACGAATTGGATACTAAATTTTTCGTAGGATTGAGTTGGCATTTCGGTGGCGGTAAATCATACATGAGTGGCACTGCAGGTGTAGGTGTCAGCAAGCGATTTGGTCCGGTTGAACCAGGCGTTAATCTTGCCGTAAATTTTTATAACGGAGGAATGGGAGCTCGTTCAGACAGCAATGCAATGAACTTTGATACCGTTTTTACCGGAAAAGTTACCGCAGGAACTGGCCGTGCAAACCCAATGTCAATTTATCCGTTGCACATGGACAGCGGAACAGGTATGAACGATACTTATAAATATTCTGCAACACTGGGAACCAGCATGATTCTGAACAACAACGACAGAAATCAGCAGGTCGGTTTTCTTCAATTGAGATCCGATAATTTTGGATTTCAGTTTTATAATGATTTTGGAGGATTCAAAAAAATTGGTATTGCCGATGGTCACGACAGATGGTGGACAGGTGGGGGAAAAGTAATCTTGGGAAATAACAATAGCAATTATCAATTGTTGATAGGTAGTGATGTTTTTACCGCAGATACTGATTCACAAAGCCTTGTCGATGAAGAAAATGCGAAGCGAAGTTTGGCAGAATTTGAGAAAACAAATACTGGAAATTTCTTTGAAAGAACAGCAAATCGAGCTTTTAACTATACGCCGACACAAGCAACCGAAGTAGGTCAAGAATTTTTAGACGCCAAAAGAAACGGTGTGCTTTGGAATGAAAACGCGCATTCTTTTGACTTGAATATGGGCCAAACTTCTTTTCATGGCAGAACTCCACAAGGGAGTTTCGGGGTTAATGGATTAGGCTCCAGCCATATGTTTTCACAAGATTTGATTCACCGAGGTATTAATTTTCACTTGATTCCGTCACAGCGACCAAATTATTGGGAAGTGCAAACGGGGCCACAGATAAATACCGGATTTTAATGAAAAATAAATTCTGGATTATGTTGCTATCTTTTGCCTTTTTCTCTTGTTCAAAAAAAATGTATGTCAAAGAAGATTATACATTATACGAACAAGATTTCAAACGGAATCCTATTTCACAACTTCGTACCGACGGAGTGTATGTTTTAGAAAATATTTGGACAAAAGATTCAGGCAGAAAACCAGAAGAACACATTTTTTATAAATTTTATGAAGAAGGCCAAGTCAATATTACAGTGGATGTAGGCCATCAAATTAAAACAGAACAAGAATATATCGAAAGCATAAAAAAGCACATTGCTTCCACAAACCAACCCAAGTTTACAACTCATTTTGAAGGGTATTACAAAATGGAAGCAAATAAGATAGTGATACAGCGTGTGTCTTCTCCGCGCAATTTATTTGTGTATTATTATGGAATTGTTGAAAAAGACAAATTGATAATTGTAAAGGAAACAATCGACGGAAAAGGCAAAATAGAAGACAAATATTTTACAGATTATTATAAGGAAACCTATCCTTTTTTGCCACTTGATAAATCTCAGATTGAAAACTTAAAACCCGGCTGGTAATTTATTATTTTATAAATTTTGGAAGAATCGGGACTTGAAAAGCTCTACATTTTAAAACCGAAAATATGATCCAAAAAATTTATATAATCTTTCTTCTTTTCTTAGCAGTCCAAACTTCTGCTCAAGAAAAAAAACGTGATGTTTCAGATTTTGATGATGCTTATTTGAAAGAAATTAAAGCAGAAAATTCAGAACTTTCTTCAAGAATAAAAACATTTCCTCAAAACATTCAAGATTTAAACAAACAAGTCAGTCAGGCAATCAAAAGCAATGATGATGCAAAAGCATTAGAATTAGCTCTTGAGATGGATAAATTGTACCCAAAAAATGCAGATATCAAAAATTTTATAGGTAAAAGGCAAGCCAAAGCCCAAGATCATGCTTCGGCTTTAAAGAGCTTTGATGAAGCAATTAAAATTGACAGCAATAACAAATGGTTTTACATCAATAAAGCTTCCGTTCAAGCAGAAAATAAACAGATCGAAGAGGCCTTAAAAACAATGGAAACACTATTGGTTTTACAACCCAATTGGAGCATCGCTTATAATATGAAAGCGTCGCTTCTGCGTGAACTGAATCAGCAAAGTGAATCTTTAAGAGCGTATGAAATGGCTTTAATGGGAGAGCCGAAAAGTGCCCAAATTTATACCAACAGAGGGGATCTTTATTTAGAGTTAAGTAAAGAAAAAGAAGCAATTGCCGACTATAAAAAAGCATTAGAAATTCAACCCGATTATGCTCGCGCAAAAGAAAATCTAAATAAGACATTAAAAACTGCTTCTGACAAGAAGTAGTTCAAATATAAATTTTAAAAAAGTAAAGCCATGCCAATCAGTACGCAAGTAAAAATTGATATCGAAGGTGAAGCGCTTACCCGCTTTTCGAAATTGGTGATTGAACAAAAAGTGCAAACGCACCACCGATTTTCACTTTTGCAGCCGCTTCCAAAGGAATTTGTCAGCCAGGCTATTGATAAAGCGCAACTTTATGTAGGGAAAACCATAAAAATCAGCATAAATCCGTCGAATATGATGACGGCTTCCCCGCTGACTTTTAACGGTGTCATCACAGAAGCGCAATTGGTCAGAACAGCGGGCGCTTCCGGAGGAATCATCATCAACGGTTACAGTCCGACGATCATGATGGAAGGCACGCCAAACATCCGTTCTTATTCTGATAAATCATTGTCAGATATTGTGAATGAAGTGCTTAAGAATTATTCTGTGGCTAATTTAAAACCTGCAGTTTCAGTAGAAAAAGACACAAATTTGCCCTATACGGTTCAGTATAATGAAAGCGATTTTGGCTTTTTGGCAAGACTGGCTCAAAAAAAAGGACAGTGGTTTTTTTACAATGGAGAAGAGCTTCAGTTTGGAAAACCAAAATCTAAAAATTTCACTTTAGAATATGGAAGAACGTTGCATTCTTTTAATATTGAAATGCGTGCAAAATCTTTAGGATTTGAATACTTAGGATACGATCCTTCAAACGGAGAAATGCAAACAGCAAGTTCTTCTGAAGTAAATTACCAACCAGATGGTTACTCAAAATCAGTTTTTGAAACTTCAAAAAAAATGTTTCCAAACATTTCAACTTTGTTGTATTCGCATTCTTTAGAAGAAGGAAATTCAAAAACACATCTTACTGATCGTGTTACCACACAATTGCAATCTCGAAGTGCAGATTTAGTAACTGCAAAAGGTGATTCTGACGAAACAGGTTTGAGAGTCGGAGATGTTGTGAATATCAAAGAACCTGCATTTTCATTGACCGGAAACCTTACTGATGGATTACAAGAGCAAAACTTTGGAAGTTATATTCTTACAGATATTGTTCACATTTGCGACGAGTCTGGTAATTATCACAACACTTTTGATGCCGTCCCAGAAAATGTAGTTTCGCCACCTTATGGAAATGTCCACAGTTTCCCTATTGCAGAATCACAGCCAGCAACGGTTATTTCAAACGATGATCCGGCTGGTTTGGGAAGAATTCAAGTGGCATTTGCTTGGCAAAAAGATACTGGGGCAAATACACCTTGGCTTAGAATGACAAATCCACATTCTGGGGGAGGAAAGGGATTTTATTTCGTTCCAGAAGTAGGTGAAGAAGTGTTGATCGCTTTTGAAGGAGGCAATGCCGAAAAACCATTTGTTCTCGGAGCAATGTATAACGGAAGTGCTTTGAGCGAATACCACACATCCGGAAATGATAAAAAAGTAATTCAAACACGATCAGGTACAAAGGTGATTATGAACGATGCAGAAGGAAGTGTTTTTATCGAAGATCCAAGTGGCAATACTTGGCTAATGGACGGAAAAGGAAATATTGATGTGAATGCCCCAAAAAACATGACTTTCACGATTGGCGAAAATTTTAATATTTCGGTAGGAAAAGACATGATAACAAATGTTGGCGAAAATAGATCTACAACCATCACTTTAAACGACCGACTAAAAGCCAAAGAGGCATTTGAAAACATTGACGAAAATAAAACGGTTAAAATTAGTGGGGATTTATCAGAAACCACAGGAACCACAACTCATAAGGCAGAACAAGGAGATATATTTTTTCACAGTGCCGGTGTTGCCAAAGTTTTAGGTGCAATTGATGCTAAAGTAAATAAAGGATAGTCAAAATGGTCAAAATAATAAAACCTCTTTTAAGTACAATTTTACTTCTGCTGACAATGGCAAGTTCTTGTCAAAAGAACGATGCAAAAGCTAATGAAGTTACAAAAAACAACAAAAAGCAAACAATGAACATAGAAAAATTTTATTGGCAAGAAAATATAAACAGCCCATTGGGATATCCGGTTGAGGTTTACAAAGGAGGTCTTGAATCACCAAGCGCAAGCTATGTCAGTTTAAGTATCGGTCCAGATACTGGAAATTGGGGAGAGCTTGGAAGCGGTATGAGTACTGGCATAAAACCAGTGCCAAATCGATTGAACTTGACTTGGATCTCATATGCAGAAAATGTTTTTTATGATATCGATACGCTGATTGATTATGAAAAAATGGTAAAATTATTTAAAGAAGGTTACCCAGAAGAAAATAAAAAATGGGGAAGGAGAAAAGCAGAATATGATGTGATTTTGGTTGGATTTGCTCCTGGCGGTGTTGTAGTCGTTTGGCTCGCAGGCGCTGGAAAACAAGTCGAAATTGGAAGATACCAAGCGACTCCAATAAAAATTCCTCAAGAAGAAATTGATAAACTTGATGGTCATGACAAGTTGCTTTTTGATGAAGCAACTACCAAAAGAATTATGGCAAGAGAAAGTTTTGTGCCACTTGAAGTTCAAAAAGCCAATGCCGGCAAACCTATTCCATTTGGACTTTGGGACACATACAGAAAAAAATACAATTGGAGTATAGATTTTGTCGCCGGAGAAAAGGGTACGATTTCATCTGTAAGATATGTGCTGTTTAATGGTGAAAGAGATGCTTTGTTGCCTGAAAATTTTAAGGAAGAAAACTTTAAAGAAAGAGCAATTCCAAAAGAATTCGGACTCAGTTGGCGTGATGAATCAGGGCAATTATACGGTGGATTTATACAATTTAGCGAGGCAGAAATTTTTAAGGCCTTCGAAACGATTTATAAAAAAGACGCATCTGCAAAGATTACAGTACAGCTTTCAATTAACAAAACAAACACGTTTGTTATTGCCGTATTAAAAACTGCAGACCAATCGGTAGGATTGAAAGAAAATAAAATTAATGTTTTCAAGTCAAAAAGAGATTAAGATTTAAAAGCAAGAATATGGGAAAGAGTTTTGTATATAACACAGGTGAATCAAAGGCCCCAGATGAAGAATTAGAGTTCACTTTTGGCGTATTTATAGATGGAACTTTGAATAATAAAACAAACACAGAGCTTCGTAGAAAATATCGAAATGGAGGTGTAGAAAATCTTAGGGATGAACAAATAGCTGAATCTGTAAAAAAAGATGAAGAAGCATATAAACAACTAAAAAAACGCGGATTTCCTGAAAAACCAAATGAATATGAACAATATCTTATTGGATCTCATAGAACTTACTTGGATAAGATGGGAACTGATAATAGCTATAGCAATGATTACACAAATGTGGCAAGAATGTGGAAATATTGCGATAAAGAATATAGAATTTATGTGGAAGGAATGGGAACCGATGACAAACAAAAAGATAGTCAAGACGGTTTTGCATTTGGTGCGGGACTAACCGGAGTAAGGGCTAAAGTAAGAAAGGCTTGCGAAATGGCTTCTAATAAAATAAATAAGGAGTTGCAGAAGGAAAATAATGCAGACAAGATTTTGACCAAAATTACTTTTGATGTTTTTGGTTTCAGTCGTGGCGCTGCATCTGCTCGAAATTTTGTGCATGAAGTCAACGTAAAAAAATCATACGAAGCAAAACCTTTTAACATGCCTGATGGCTATCATCCGATAAATCCTTATTCACAAAGTGGTATGCCAGTCCAGAAATACAGAAGCGCAATTGGTGATGCTGATGGATTAGAAGTAAATTCTGGGATTTTAGTACAGAATAAACTTCCGGGAATGGGACATCTTGGATATTCAATCTTGAAAGAGACTGACTTAACCATAAAAGAAATTGAAGCTGTCACGGTCGTAATTCGTTTTGTTGGAATCTATGACACCGTTTCTTCTTATGGTGAATCAGGAAACAGACTTGGCGAATATGACGCATTTGGTGAACTAAAAGATGATGGATTTTTACTTAAAGCAAGTAAAGAAGTTGTTTCAAGTCATTTTAATGATGATGTTGAAGAGTTGCAATTGAATAATCTGGGATACTTTCAGAAGATGGTACATTTTACAGCAAAAGATGAGCATCGCAAGAACTTTGCTCTTACCAGAATACGCCAAATTAAAGATCGGTCAATCGAAAAAAATCTTCCGGGAGTGCATTGCGATATCGGCGGAGCTTATGAAAATGAAACCGAATATAAAGACGAAATAGAAACGTCAAACCATAAGCCTCTATGGAAGTTGAAAAACTACATGGAAGAGCTTATTGCTGGTGGATGGTATAAGGATGGTGAGATAGAAATAAATAATAAATTTTGGAATTGGCTGACAAGTGGCATCGTTTATAGAAAATTAAGCGGCACTCGTTTTGTTAAAAAAGAATACAGCTATTTGCCTTTGCATTTCATGGAAGAATTTGGCAAAGAAATAATGAAAACGCAAGAAAAGAGTACAGCAATTATTGAAGATTTGACACTAAGATATAGCATTTCTGGAATGCCTCTTTTGGAGCAAGCTAAAACATATCTTGATGGATACATGAAAGATGAAATTCCGGAGTGGGATTTTGAGAGTGATGAAGAATTAGCTCAAAGAAAACAAGATAGAATCAATCGAGAAAATCTTGAAAAAATGCTTGAAGAAATTGAAAAAAATAAAATTCATCAAGAACAAAATGCTCCAGGATTTAAAGGAGAGAAACAATATTGGCCAACAATGCCATCTCAATTCCCAACTCCCGAAGAGCCTGAAGAAGATATTATTACAATAGATATTGAAGAGGTCGTGATAACGGCATATCATCCGCAAACGCTGTTGCGTAAGCTCAGAAACGAATATTTTCACTGGTCGGCATCACGAGACTGGTTTGGCATGGAGCCCAATAAAAATAGAATAAGAGGAGAACATTAAAAACAAAAATGAATGATATCTATAGTTCGCGGCTTAAAAGAATATTATCTCAAACCTCAAGTTGGAGCACAATACAACTATAGATTTGAAACAATAATTGATGATTTTACAAATGAAAAAAGACCAATTCAAAAATCTTGCATCAGAGATGTAATGATTATGCCAATCGAAAAACAAGATAGCTTGGAAATTTATCAAATTTTCACATCAAAAATAACCATAAAAAGCAATGTGTCAATTGCAGATGAATATCTCATAAAACAATTGGGTTATGTATTCGACGAAATTGAAGCAGGAGTTGATTTTTCTGGAAAAATTGTAAAAATATATAATTTAAAAGCGTTGCAATTTCGATGGAATTTGAAACAAGAAGAATTAGAACAAGATTACATTGGAGCTTCGGTTTATAGCTATTTTAAAAATATTGGTAGAATTTTAAATAATGAATCACAGTTAATAGATTTTCTGTCAGACTATAAAATGTTCGGTCTTTATTTTCACGGATTATTTGGGAATTATCTTTTATGGGAAATGCCAATAAAAAGAGAATTAAGAATAGAAGATTTTGAATATACTATTGTGAATGAACAAATATTTCCTGAGAAAAGAGATTTTGTAAAATATAAAATTGAAGGAAAATCAGAAGCGATAGATGAATATAAAGGAGAATTGATTTATAATGAATTTCAATTGCAAGAAGCGCTAATTGTATGTGAAAACAAAATGCATTCGATTAAATATGGAGCGTTGTTTTTAGGCTAATTAAAAAGAATAGCTATGGAAAATGTCAAAGAGAATAATAATAAAACAATAGCTGAAAAACGGGAAGTGCGTGAAAAAGAAGACAAAGTTTCAGAAGAATTGAAGCTTGTAATTGATGGTGCGAAAATTGAATGCAAGCTTTGCACAAATCCACAAGGAATTCTGAAAGTAAATTTTGACACGCCCACAACACAAGATAAATTGACTGCAACTGTTGTCGAAAAAGATATGCGAAGTCTCATTTTTATGGGAAATTGTTTAAAAAGTCCCAATGCAGCAGCTCCATGTGTGGCAGTCATGCAACTTGGTGAATGGAAAGATGTGGGGACTTTAAAGGTTCAGGATCAATTTCCATTATTGAAAAAAAGTACAATTCCATGCAATTATGGAGGAAGCACTATTGAAATTACTGATAGCGGACAAAAGAGCGAGCCTGCTGAAATTAAAACTATCGCTGCGCCAATTCCTCAAGAGATTTTGGTCAACGGACATTTTTATAATGCTGATGGAAGTTTTGAAGGCAAAGCAAATAAAACAGAATATACAGGAAGCGTAAATGACGTGTATGTTTGTTCTGGTAAAGAAACTAAAAATGGCACCGATGGAAAACCAGTTGAGGTATTTAAAGATGCTCAACTTTTAAAAGAAGGTGATACAAATATTACGCATCCAGATTTTTGCTACATTGCATATATTGTTAAGCACGAAGCAGGAAAAGACGATTTAAAAGAATTAAAATGTATTGCTTACACAAGTTTTAACAGGTCAAAAAACGTAAAATCAACTTGGAAGAAATTACTATCAACAGGATATTCTTCTGTTCCGAGTAAAATTTTAATGAACGAAACATTAAAAGATATAAAATCAAAGTTGACAAGACAAGCCCTGATTTATGTCTTACAAGGAAAGGATGATTTGACAAAAGGAGCTGAGTTTTGGGACGGAACTGACTTTTTAGCTTGGGGAAATTCTGAAACAAATCCTTATAATAAATTAGGTCAAAATAAATTTGATGAATACAAATTCATTGAAATTCCAAAAGATGTGTATGATGATTTTCTTGCGGCAAACGGAACTTCTTCAAGATATAAAGACAAAGGAAATCACAACGAACAAACTCATCAAGGAGATCACGAACATATTACAAAAAAAGTAAAAAAACCTGTGCTAGGAAAAGACGGTAAACAAGTGAAAGGAAAAGATGGAAAACCTTTATTTCAAGAGGTTAATGTACCAGATAGAATTAAATATCCAATTCCTGCGGCAGATTTTAAAAATCAAAATTATTGGACAACTGGCCATTTTTATTATGATACAGGCGTGAAAACCGCAAAAGGAATTTCGGGAACAATTACCGCAGGGAAAAGTATTTTTTGGAAACTAACAGCAACACGACTAACAAATGATACAGCAGTTGAAAAATAAAGTTCATATAATGACATTGGCGATTTTGAGCAGTATTTTGCTTTCCTTTTGCATGCCGAAAAATAGCATTCAAAAATATAAAATTTCTCATTTGCAGGAAGTTACGATTGAAGACGGAAATAAAACAATTGAAAATTATTATGCCGTTTTTCCTCAAAATAATGATACTGTTATGGTTTATAAAACCGCAACTGACGATGTTGGCCGTTTTGAAAAAAAATACCAATATACTTATGAAAACATAAAATCAAACGCAATAACCTTTGTTTTTCAAGAAGACCAGCAATCAGTAGAAAAACTGAAAATCGCTTTTGAAAAAAACACCCTATTTATCAATGATGATATCTATAAAGTGAATGATGCTTATTATAATTATTTAAAACAAAAAGTACTTACAGAAAAATCAATTTTAGAAATTGTGTATTTGGCGAAAGAGGGCTTGGGTGATTATGCGATCCTTTTAGAACCTTTAAATAAAAATTGGAACGCTGTGAAATCAGATAAAAATTTTCGACTAATTTCAATAGATATAAAAAATAAAAATTACCAGACTGATGATCAATATTTTCAGCAACATGTGAAATATAATTATGATAAATCTGGGAATTTTGTAAAAGCCGATAGTAAAAATTTTAAAAAAGTAAAAAATAGTGAATCTGCAAAATTTGTAAAATATCACATTTCAAAAAACGACGAAAGAGTTTCTTCAGAAATTGAATTATACCAAAATAAAAAAACATCATTAGATTCAATATCTGTAAAATGGGAACAATTCTCTACGTCCAAAGAATACAGCTATATTAAATACCAATCAAATCTAAAAACCAAAAGTGTAGATAAAAGACCAAAAGCAGATAAGGAAATAATAGAGTCTTTTAAATGATTTTCTGTTTACTGAATTAATAGTCAGTGCTTTGTAAAGATTTCTCTTTGAAAATCATATTAAATTATAAAAAAAATAGTAAATTCAATTTAACGATGTAAGTATCTTCCTCCAAATTTATTTTAACCTTAAAAACTACTATTATGCCTATCAGTACAAAGATTGTTATAGAAATTTCCGGAGAAACATTAACCCGATTTTCAAAATTGATTATCGACCAAAAAGTGCAGGCGCGTCATAGATTTTCACTTCTGAAACCTTTGTCAAAAGTTTGTGAGCCAGGCCCTTGACAAAGCACAAAAATATGTGGGACAGGAAATTAAAGTTTCAATACTGCCCACGGCAATGTCCACCGAATCTCCTTTGCTTTTTAACGGAATCATTGTCGAGACCGATTATTATGAAGAATTTTGGAGTGGTTGGAATAGTACCAAAACGAATCAATAATTCTAAAAAATTTACAACAGAAATCAATTTCGTAAAGTAATGCCAATATGAGCAAAACTGCCATAGTCGGCGGAAAAATTCTGGAATCCACGGGAAGTGATTTCAATATTTATGCAAAAAAAAAATCGTGTACAGTTCGGTTGCGACCATTACAGAAACCGGAGATGAAAAAGTCGTAAATTTATTCACAACACTGGTTTGGCCACAAACAGCACCGTTTTACATGAAGGCGAGCACTCTTTTTCACTGCCGCACACTTTTCAACAAAGCGCTGGCTTGAGCCCGTATTTTTTTACAAGGTTTTTTCAGATAATGACCAGAATTTTCTAGAAAGCTTGTACAAGACATACGGTTATTCTGACGATGCTGAACTTTTAAAATGGATTGCCAAAAGGACAAAATTCGACAAGAATAATCTAGAGGAATTCGGGAAATTATTTTGGACAAAGCAATGTGACGGAACGATAAAAAATCAGCTTGCAATCTATAAAGCGCTTCATTCTGTTTATAATCCTGATAAAAATATACAGCCGCTTTTACTGGATAATATTCAGGAGTATATCGATTATTTTGCCGATTTTGAAAAAAATAAAATAGAGGGATTGTCAGCATCCGAAAGAACAAAAATCGCAGCACACATCGTTTATTTTGCAGAACAATATAAATACGATTCTAATTATAAAAGTCAAAATAAGATGATGGGAAGGCTGCGTTATTGGCTTGGAAATGATTTGAAAATAATCTGGCAAAATAATTTTTACAACCTGCCAAAATTCAAAGAATGGTGGGAAAGAGCAGAATATGACATGGTTTATGTGCAAGAATGTGAATACGAAGGAACTTGCGGAGGCGACAATCCGACGCCAAGTCCGGCTGGATACAAACAATAATTTTTGAATAATCAACATTTATAAAAAATCGAAAATTCAATGAAAGTAACAAGGTTAGCACTTTTTTTATTATTCGTATTTATTTCCTGCCAAGAAAAAAGCAGGTAGAAAATAGGACAAAATAACGGTGAAATTCTTTATAGTAATGAAATCGAACCGTTAGTGAAAAAGCAACTCGAAGCTGGTTATGCTGCAGAGAAAGACGAGACAGATTATCCAAATTATGATTTGACTGAAGAGGACTTAAATGCTTCTAATGCAATTTTGAAAGGATATTTGACAAGCAATGGCTATAAATCTCCAGCAAATGAAGAATTTGGAAAAAGAATAGAAAGCATTTTTAATAGAAAACTTGATTTCAGTTCTGATAAAAAAACTGTTATTGTAAGTTTCACTTCGCCTTGTGAAAAGGAAATGAAATTTTTGAAAAATAAAGATTTGGATTATGTAAATTACATCAGCAAGGATGGAAATTTTCTTTCTGAATTGTTCTTTATTCCAGAGATTTTGGAGTATCAAAAAATGTTTCCTGAAATAGTAACTTTTGAGAATGATTTGCCTGAAGAAACTAACGAAATTAAAATTTATAAGTGAAATGTAAAACCCGATTTGTCTCGAGAAAGGTCACAGAATTTAAGAACCGTTTTGGCAAGAAATAAGTTTCTTTTTAATGACAGCAAAGCTGATTTAGAATGGCTTTTGGCTAATGACAAAGATTTCTTGAAAATGCTTGTTTTTACCTACGGATATGATACAAATGAGAAAATAAACAAACTTGTTCTGAATGATTTTTATACTAAATATGACAAAGCAACGCCAAAGCAGACTCAAAAAATTGGAGAACTTTTCTTTGCAAAAGATTGCGACGGAAATTTAGACGTGCGTACTGATTTGCTTGATTTCGCAAAACTAAATACAACTGCCTCAGATAATAGATTTGTGTATGCGCTCGCAAAGTATGCCTTAGTCTTATTTGACGGCGATGTGGACAATGTTTTTAATGAAGGACAAGGATCCATCGAAGAAATTTATAAAAGCAGACAAGGCGAAAATCATCGCTTATATTGCAAGTATTGAAAGTCCGGCAACCGAAAAATATAAAAAGGAAAATGCGACAGTTTGGAACAATGAAGCCACCGTGATTTATAATATCGCATCTTCACAACCAGAAATTATTCAAATCATAAAGAAAAATAATTACTATAATATTCCAAATTTAAAGCAAATTATAGATTCAAGCGAAACAAGAAGCCGAAGCTTATAAATTGCGCATGCCAGATTAGCTTACGAATTATTCAAAATAAAAAACCCTCACATCGCTGCAAGGGTTTCTCTATTCTCAATACTGATTTCTCAATACTAATATCTGTAATATTCAGGTTTAAAAGGGCCTGCAACTTCAACGCCAATGTAAGCCGCTTGGTCATCTCTCAATGTTTCCAATTCAACTCCTAATTTAGCCAAGTGCAAAGCAGCTACTTTTTCATCTAAATGTTTTGGCAGCATATAAACTTCATTTTTGTATGAAGCGCTGTTTTTCCACAATTCGATTTGAGCCAAAGTTTGGTTCGTGAAGGAGTTGCTCATCACAAAACTTGGGTGGCCAGTTGCACAACCAAGGTTTACCAAACGGCCTTCAGCTAAAATGATGATGTCTTTTCCCGCGATTGTATATTTATCAACTTGTGGTTTGATTTCAACTTTTGTAGCTCCGTGGTTTTTGTTCAGCCAAGCCATGTCAATTTCATTGTCAAAGTGACCGATGTTACAAACCACAGTTTTGTCTTTCATTTTCTCGAAGTGAGAACCAAGCACAATGTCTTTGTTTCCAGTAGTCGTGATAATGATATCCGCGTTAGCGATAACAGTATCTAATTTTTTTACTTCAAAACCGTCCATTGCCGCTTGAAGCGCACAAATTGGGTCAATTTCAGTAACCGTTACAATAGAACCAGCACCTCTGAATGAGGCCGCAGTTCCTTTTCCAACGTCACCATAGCCACAAACGATTACTCTTTTTCCAGCCAACATCAAGTCAGTTGCACGACGAACTGCATCAACAGCAGATTCTTTACAGCCATATTTGTTGTCAAATTTCGATTTAGTAACCGAGTCATTTACGTTAATTGCAGGCATTGGCAAAGTTCCAGCTTTCATTCTTTCATAAAGTCTGTGAACGCCAGTAGTCGTTTCTTCAGAAAGACCTTTGATTCCGGCAACCAATTCAGGGTAACGGTCGATAACCATATTGGTCAAGTCACCACCATCATCAAGAATCATATTTAAAGGCTGACGGTCTTCACCAAAGAATAAAGTCTGCTCAATACACCAGTCAAAATCTTCTTCGTTCAAGCCTTTCCAAGCATAAACTTGAATTCCAGCAGCAGCAATGGCAGCAGCAGCCTGATCTTGCGTTGAGAAAATATTACAAGAAGACCAAGTAACTTCAGCTCCAAGAGCGATTAAAGTTTCGATCAAAACTGCCGTTTGGATTGTCATGTGAAGACAACCAGCAATTCTTGCACCTTTCAACGGTTGCTCATTTTTAAATTCAGCACGAAGCGCCATCAAACCTGGCATTTCAGCTTCCGCCAATTCAATTTCTTTTCTTCCCCAAGCTGCAAGAGAAATGTCTTTCACTTTATAAGCCACAAAAGGTAATGTCGTTGTACTCATCTATTTGTATATATTTGTATTATCAAAATTTATGCAAAATTACGGAATTACTTTTTATTAAAATAATCTATAAATTTTATTTAAGGATTGTTTAATATGCGATGTTTTTAAAGTAGTTAGGAGTGAGATTTTAGAATTGTGGCATAGAAAAAAAGCAATAGTTATTGGCGTTCAAATCAACCCAAAGCTTAGCGAACTTAGCAAAAACGTTGCATCTTTGCAGTTAAAGTAAGTCCATTCACCACACTTCAAAGCCCTAAACCCAAACCTGAACCTAAACAAAATGCCTTTACATAAAACCATACAATACAATCCGAATACCAAAATCTTGATCTGGAAAATTACCGAAAGCTTCGACGCGCTTTTCTCTGAAGTCCTCTTAAAAGAAAAAACACTTACAAGGTTGCAAGGAATGAAGTCAGAAACGCACCAAAGAGCTTTTTTAAGCGTTCGGAAATTATTGCAGGAAACAGGCCACAACGACCTGCAATTGCATTATGACGATTACGGAAAGCCTGCTTTGGATAATGAGAACCACATTTCAATAACCCATTCTTTTGATTTTTCTGCCATTATTTTAAGTGACAAAAACGTGGGAATCGATATCGAACAACGCAGGGAAAAAATTATAAGAATAGCCGATAAATTCGTAGATGATTCTGAATTTTTATTTCTAAACAAAGAAAACCAACAAGATTATATTTCGAAATTAACTGTAATTTGGGGCATCAAAGAAGCCGTTTTTAAAATCAGAAATGAAAAAGGAATCAGTTTTAAAGACCATATTTTTGTGGCTCCGTTTGAAATGGCAGACTTAAAAGCAGAAGCGTTATTGACTTTTGAAAACCTAAATGTGAAATTTGAAATCAGCTTTGAAGAAATTGAAAATTACACGTTGGTTTATGCGTTTGAAAAGTAAATTTTTCTAAGATTCGAGCAGTGCTGTCTGATCTAAGTGCCAGATTATCTAATTTTCTTTGCGTAGCTTTGTGAAAATTTTGCAATCGCTGTGGAACAAAAAAATCAAACCATTTATACCGAAATACTGCAAGCCAAAAGTGCGAACCAAAAATTATTGGCCATTCTTTTAGATCCGGATAAAATTACCACAGATTCGCTTCAAAATATAATTCCGAAAATCAATCAATCGCCGGCAACCCACATTTTTATTGGCGGAAGCATTGTTACAGACAACACGATTGACGAGCTGATTTCAGAATTAAAACAAAAAATAAAACTCCCCATTTTACTTTTTCCAGGAAATCCGTCGCAAATTTCAAACCAAGCCCACGGCATTTTATTCTTGAGTCTGCTTTCGGGCAGAAATCCCGATTTTTTAATCGAACACCAAGTAAGAGCGGTGCCTATCTTAAAAAAATCAAAGCTCGAAATTATTTCCACGGGTTATATTTTAATTGAAAGTGGTAATAAAACAGCCGTTGCATCGGTGAGCAAAACCATTCCGTTGCCAAGACATAATTCGCAAATTGCGGTGGATACCGCTTTGGCAGGCGAGTTTTTAGGAAGCAAATTAATCTACCTTGAAGCCGGGAGCGGAGCCAAACTTTCAGTGCCATTAGAAACGATTTCTTTGGTGGCAAAAAACATTTCAATTCCATTAATTGTCGGCGGTGGCATTACTACTTTTGACGGAATAAAGGAAGCTTTTTTTGCTGGAGCAGATTTGGTTGTCATCGGAACCGCTTTTGAAAACGACACTAATTTTTTTACTAATTCCAATTTTTAAAACAATGATTGATTTTTTCCTTGATACTTATAAAAACGCGACCACATTTGATATTGTGACGGAAGCCACGGTTTTTGTCTTTGGGATTTTGAGCGTTTATTATGCCAAGAAAGAAAATATATTAGTCTATCCCACGGGAATTATAGCCACATTTTTAACGGTTTACTTGCTTTTTAAAGCCGGATTTTTAGCAGAAATGGTTCTGAATATTTATTTTTCAATAATGAGCATTTATGGCTGGATTAATTGGTCTAGAATGAAAGGCGACGTACATGTAGTTTCCATTTCACGCACAAATACCAAGCAAAAAGTTATTGGAATTGTGCTATTTTTTCTTACTATTGCTGTAACTTATGTAGTGTATCATTTATTCGATAAAGAAATTTTGCCGGCAAATTATATAGATATCGTCTTATCCGGAATATTTTTTACTGGAATGTGGTACATGGCAATGAAGAAAATTGAAAACTGGACTTTATGGATCATCGGTGACGCTATCGCAGTGCCACTTTATGCCGATAGGGGATTGGGAATGTTAGCTGTGCAATACATATTTTTTACAATTTTGGCTATAATGGCTTACATCGAATGGAGGAAAATCTTAAACAACAAGGAACAGATAAAATAAAAATAGCATTGTACGGTCCCGAATCTACTGGGAAGACGACTTTGGCAAAACAATTGGGGGAAAGATTTCAAGCCACCTGGATTCCTGAATTTGCGCGTGAATATCTTCAAGAAAAATGGAATGTTTCTCGAGAAATATGCACAGCTGAAGATTTGATTCCGATTGCCATTGGGCAAATGAAGCTTGAAAATGAAGCGTTACAGACAACAGAGAAATATCTTTTTTCAGACACTAATTTGATGTGTACCAAAGTGTTTTCTGAAATATATTATGGTTTCTGTGATCCAATTTTAGATAAAGCGGCGATAAAACACAAGTATGATTTGTTTCTGTTAACCGATATTGATGTTCCTTTTGAAAAAGATGACTTGCGCGACAAACCCAATGAACGCCCCATGCTTTTAGAGAAATTTGAAAAAGCGTTGGTTGAAAATAAAAAGCCTTATATTTTAATTTCAGGGAATCAGGACGAGCGTCTTGAAAAAGCGGTCGGTATTATTGAAGACTACACGAAAGCGAAACAGCACGGGTTTTCCTCTTATGATTTTGTCCAAATTTACAGCCAAGGGATAAAAATTGACACGGTAATAAACGGTTTAGAAGTTTTTAAAAAAGGAATTCCAAAAATCATTCTTGAAAAATCAGCCTCTTTAAATAACGGGATTAGGGCGCTTTCCGAAAGTGAAGCGAAATATTATGCTAATTTATTCGATTTAAAAAAAGACAGCTTAAAACTGCAGAAATTTGTTCCGGCTTCGGGTGCCGCAAGCCGAATGTTTAAGTTTTTAAGTGAATTTTTAAATGAATTTAAGCTCGGAAAAGAATCTGTTAATGCTTACATTAATAGAACTAAATGTACAGATTTGTCTATTTTTTTGATAGGAAAAGATAAATTTCCGTTTTATAAAGCTTTAAAAGAATATACAAAATCAAAATATCCAGAATACAAATCTTGGGATAACGATACCAAATCCTATCATTTTATAAAATTGCTATTGGACCAAAATCATTTTGATTATGCTTCAAAGCCTAAAGCAGTGTTGCCTTTTCACGAATATGCAACCCATCTTGCCACGCCGATTGAAGAGCATTTGAATGAAAGTGGCTTTTATGCTTCGTCAAATGCTATTTCGCATCTTCATTTCACAATTTCTGAAGAACATCAGGTCGAGTTTGAAGAAATATTGAATCAGGTGAAGCCAAAAATTGAGGAAAAATCCAAAACAAAAATAGGTTTGGCTTTTTCCTACCAACACAGATCTACAGATACGCTGTCAGTTGACTTAAACAATAATCCTTTTAGGACTGAAGACGGAAAATTGTTCTTTAGGCCGGGAGGACACGGTGCTTTGATCGAAAATTTAAATGACCTGTATGCGGATGTCATTTTTATTAAAAACATTGATAATGTAATCCAAAATCACATTGAAGTAATTTCATTGTATAAAAAAGCGCTTGCCGGAACATTATTAGAGTTACAAGAAAATATTTTCAGTTTTTTAAGAAATCTGGATTCAGAAACGATTTCAAAAGAAACCTTTGATGAAATTTTACTATTCTTAAAAGATAAATTGCACATTTCGGTAACGTCAGAATTTAAAAAATACGCAAAAGAATATCGGATTGAATATTTGAAAGAGATTTTAAATCGCCCGATCCGTGTTTGCGGGATGGTCAAAAATGAAGGCGAACCTGGCGGAGGACCATTTTGGGTAAAAGATGAAGAGGGAGGAAAATCGCTTCAAATTGTAGAAAGTTCTCAAATTGATATTGAAAATCCGGCGCAAAAGAAAATTTTGTCAAGTGCCACACATTTTAATCCGGTAGATTTAGTCTGTGCGACAAAAAATTACAAGGGTAAAAAATTTGATCTAAAGGAATTTGTCGATCATAACAGCGGTTTTATTGTAGAAAAAACTAAAAATGGCAAGCCGATTAAAGCGTATGAATTGCCAGGTTTGTGGAATGGCGCAATGGCCAAATGGATTACAATTTTTGTAGAAGTGCCTTTGATTACCTTTAATCCTGTGAAAACCGTGAATGATTTATTAAAATCGCCACACCAACCTCAATAACATTGGAACAAGAAAAGATTACATCTGAATTAAAGTTTAAAGCGGTCAGGAGTAGTGGCGCGGGTGGCCAAAATGTCAATAAGGTTGCTTCAAAAGTGGTGCTGTCCTTTGATTTATGGAAATCAAATGCTTTAAGTGAAGAAGAAAAATTGCTTTTGGAACAAAATTTAGAAGCAAGATGGACCAACGATAAAATCTTGATTTTAAATTGTGATGAAGATCGGAGCCAATTAAAAAATAAAGAAATCGTCATCAAAAGATTTTTGCAAATCATCAAGCAAGGTTTGATTGTTGCAAAGGAAAGGAAGGCGACAAGAGTTCCGAAATCAGTGATTAAGAAACGAATCCAGAACAAAAGAAATCTTTCAGAGAAAAAGGAAAACAGGAGAAAACCTGATTTTTAAATTTTTCCTAGATTCATCATATGAAATTCATAATTTATAGCTAGTTTTGCCCTGTCTCAAAGGGGTGCTCTAAATAACGAGCTGAGATTATACCCAAAGAACCTGGGCGGGTAATGCTGCCAAGGGAAAAAACGACAACATTTTTAGAGTGCACGCTATAAATTTGTCGTAGATCATCAATTTTAATTTTAACAACCGAATAATTACCCCTTTTATTTCGTAAAATTTTACGAATGAAACCTTTATTCAAACAATCTCCTCTTTGCAAAAAGAGTCCAGAACGATCGGGCTTTTTTAAGGCAAAAACTATTTTTACCATCACATTATTTTCTTCCGTTTCGCTTTTTGCACAAGAACAAAAAGTAATTGACACCACAAAGGTTACAGCCTTAGATGAGGTTTTAGTTTCGGCAGTCCGTGTTACGGCGCAGACTCCGGTGACTTTTACAAACATCACCAAAAAAGAATTGCAATCGAGAAATTTAGGTCAAGATATTCCGGCTTTGCTGAATTATCTGCCTTCAGTCGTGACGACTTCTGACGCTGGAAACGGCATCGGCTACTCGGCGATTTCAGTGCGTGGTTCTGATTCGCGACGCGTGAACATTACCTTAAACGGAATCCCGTACAATGATTCGGAGTCACAGGGAACTTTTTGGGTAAACATGCCTGATTTTACGTCTTCTGTACAAAGTATGCAGTTACAGCGCGGTGTCGGGACTTCAACCAATGGGGCGGGAGCTTTTGGTGCGAGCTTGAATTTGCTTACCGATTCGTATGCTTTGGAGTCGAATGGCGAAATTTCTAATTCTTTCGGAAGTTTTAATACCAGAAAACATACCGTGAAATTCAGCACGGGCTTGATGAACAACAGTTTTGAATTGGCTGGAAGGGTTTCTAATATCAAGTCTGACGGCTATATTGACAGAGCCGAATCGGATTTGAAATCCTACTTTTTCCAAGGAACTTATGTCGGAAAAACAACCTTGATTAAAGGATTGGTTTTTGGTGGAACTGCAAAAACATACCAAGCTTGGAACGGTTTGGAAGATCTGGAAAAATTAGAAAACGACCGAACTTACAACGTTTCAGGGCAATATATTGACGATCAAGGAAACTTGCGTTTTTATGACAATGAAACTGATAATTACAACCAAGATCATTATCAATTGCATTGGAATGAAAAATGGAGCGATAAATGGAATACCAATTTGGCTTTTCATTACACCAAAGGTATTGGCTATTATGAAAATTATAAAGTCGGAGAAGATCTGTCTGAATACGGAATCGCACCTCAAATTATCGATGGAGAAGAAGTTGTTGAAAGTGATTTAATTCGAAGAAAATGGTTGGATAATGATTTTTACGGAACCACTTTTTCTGCTAATTATAAGAATGAAACGTTAGATTTTATTCTTGGAGGAGGAATGAATAAGTATGAAGGAGCGCATCGTGGTAACGTGCTTTGGACCAGAAGCGTCGTATTGCCAGAATATGATTTAGAATATTATAATGATTTTTCTACAAAAACCGACCTTAATTTCTTTGTAAAAGCAAACGTAAGGATCAGCGATCACTTGAGCCTTTTTGGTGATTTGCAATACAGAAATGTGGCGTACAAAGCCAATGGAAACGAAACCGGTCTGGTGGATGACAATTTTAATTTCTTTAATCCAAAAGCAGGAATTACCTACATCGTTAATGAAACGAACGATATTTATTTCTCGTACGCGAGGGCAAATCGCGAGCCAAACCGAAACGATTATGAAGGTGGCAATCCAAAACCTGAGAAGTTGAATGACTTTGAATTAGGCTGGAGATACAACGCGCCAAAAACCAAATTAAACATCAACGGATATTTTATGCGTTACAAAGATCAGTTGGTTTTAACCGGAGAGTTGAATGATGTGGGAGCTCCATTTCGTGAGAATTCAGGAAACAGCTACCGTTTAGGTTTGGAAATTGATGCGAAAGTTATGGTTTCAGAAAAGTTTATTTTGCGTCCGAATGTAACGGTGAGTTCAAACAAAAATGAAGATTTTTACTTTCAAAGAGATGGTGTTTTACAAAATTTAGGAAGCACCAATATTGCATTTTCGCCTAACGTAATTGTGGGCAACGCGATCACTTTTCTGCCGATAAAAAACATGCAGGTTTCGCTTTTGAGCAAATTTGTAGGAGAACAGTATATGTCTAACATTGATTCAGAAGGTTCAAAATTAGATAGTTATTCGATTAGTGATTTGAATGTTTCGTATGAAATAACAACAAGTTCAGTTTTTAAATCGATAATTATCTCTGGTTTGGTGAACAATATCTTTGATTACAAATACGAATCAAACGGTTATTTTTATACGTATGATGATGATTTTTCAAATCCGGGAAGCATCAGCACGATTGGAGGTGCAGGTTATTTTCCACAAGCAGGAATCAATTTCTCGGCTGGTGTGACCTTAAAATTTTAGAGTTAGTTTTAATTCCCTTGAAAGCCCGGCAGAAGCACTAGTTTCTGTCGGGTTTTTGATTTTTTAGGAAATTGGATTGTAGTTGGTTTATTGACTACAACTGTTTGCGTGAGGGATTGCAACGGAAATCCTTTTGCTGGCTTTTTTGCCGGCGAAAGATTGCAGGGAAAAGCCCGACCCCAAGAAAATGCGTTCGCTTTTTCTTGGGGTCACGCCCCAAAAATATTAGTTGAAGATACGAATTACGTTTCCGGTAACTTCAGTGCGGTATTGCATTAATGGATATCTTAAATCAGCATTTGGCAAGCCTGTATATAAACTGTAAGTTACATTGTCGCAAGGGCAAAGAACATTTGGCTCTGAAATTTCAAGTACCGAACAGTTCTGTGGAATTTGATTTGGACAAGTGGCTTCCCACGCTAAATAACTGCCACCCGCATTGAAAAGAATAATTCCGTTAATTCCTGAGCTCCCGGAGTTGATCCAAACAGCGTTTCCAGCATAATTTAAATCACTGTAAGCGGGCAGGTTTAAGTTTACTTGAACATTCACTGCGTAATTTGGCAAGAAGGGATTTCGAGTTCGAATGTCGTCGTCTGAACAGCTTAAAATCGAGATTATGGCAATTAATAAGGGAAGAATCTTTTTCATTTTTAAAAATTTCAAGGTTTAATTGTGGAAACAAATTTAATTTAATTAACTTTGGATTTGTATACGAACAGCGTATAAATTTAAACTGAATTAAAAAATACTATCTTTGTGGAAAGAAATCCCGTGGTCATGGGATTTTTTCTATTTATATAAACGATGAAATTATGAGTAACGTATCTTATTATACCGCAGAAGGATTAAAAAAATTAAAAGAAGAGCTTGATCACTTGAAAAGTATTGAGCGCCCAAAGGCTTCGCAGGATATTGCAGAAGCAAGAGATAAAGGTGATTTGTCTGAAAATGCCGAATATGATGCGGCCAAAGAGGCGCAAGGTTTGTTAGAAATGAGAATTTCTAAATTGGAAGAGGTGTATGCCAATGCAAGATTGATTGACGAATCACAATTAGATTTGTCAAAAGCGTTGGTTTTGTCGAAAGTAAAAATCAAGAACCAAACCAACGGTATGGAGATGACTTATACTTTAGTTGCTGAAAGTGAAGCCGATTTGAAATCAGGAAAAATCTCGGTGACTTCGCCTATCGGTAAAGGCCTGCTTGGGAAATCTGTGGGGGAAATTGCTGAAATTACCGTTCCAAACGGTGTTTTAAAATTTGAACTTTTAGAAATTACGAGAGAGTAACGCAGATTTGAGATTTCTGATTCTCACGCCTGTCTAAGTAGTCTCATTGTCTAATAATCTAAGAAGTCAAAATGGAATCTATTTTTACCAAAATCATCAAGGGAGAAATTCCCGCTTATAAAGTTGCCGAAGACGAAAATTATTTGGCATTTTTAGATGTGAATCCAAATGCAAAAGGGCACACGCTTTGTATTCCGAAGCAAGAAATCGACAAGATTTTTGATATGGAAGAAGAACAGTATTTAGGATTATTGAAGTTTTCAAGAAAAGTTTCAAAAGCCCTAGAAAAAGCAGTTCCGTGCAAAAGAGTAGGAATGGCCGTTATCGGCTTGGAAGTTCCTCATGCGCACGTGCATTTGATTCCTTTGAATGAAATGGATGAAATGCGTTTCCAAAATAAAGTGAAATTGACAAAAGAAGAATTTGAAGAAGTAGCAGAAAAGATTAAAGCTAATTTGTAAAACTATTTTTTACACGAATTGCACTAATTACCACGAACTGTTTTGTGGAAATTAGTGCAATTTATTTTTAAGCGATTAAACCTTCTTAAAACTAACCAGCATACAAGTTCCTTTTGCGGTTTCTGACGAAAAGACCTTTATTTTTCCGTCGTGGTATTCTTCCACAATTCTTTTAGTTAAAGACAATCCCAATCCCCAACCGCGTTTTTTGGTTGTATATCCCGGTTCAAAAATTCGTTTGAATTGATTTTTCGGAATTCCTTTTCCAGAATCTTTGACTTTTATTTTTACGAATTTGGAATCTTCTTCAATTTCAATCGATAGTTTTCCGCGTCCTTTCATGGCATCAATGGCGTTTTTGACCAAATTTTCTACTGTCCAACTGTGCAAAATTGGATTTATGGAAACCACAATCGGATGTTGGGGCGCTTTAAAGGTGAAATCAATTTGGCTTGAAAAACGGGATTTTAAATAGTCGTAGGAATCTTCAGTTTCTTTGATGATGTCTTTTTGTTCCAAAACAGGCTCCGAGCCAATTTTTGAAAAACGATCCGCAATGGTTTGCAACCTGACAATGTCTTTTTCAATTTCGGTTACCGTAGTTTCGTCTACATTATCAACTTTCATAATTTCAATCCAGCCCAATAACGAGGAAAGTGGCGTGCCAATTTGATGGGCAGTTTCTTTTGCCATTCCGGCCCAAAGCTTGTTTTGAGTTGCCATTCGGCTGGCCCGATAAAAGTTGAAAATCAATAATCCGAAGAGCAATAAAATTAAAAATAAGGCAATCGGATAGTATTTTAGATTGTTCAGCAAAGAAGAATTTCCGTAATATAAATACTGAAATTTGCCAGGGACATATTCGATTTCAATCGGTAAGTTGTCGCTTTTAAGACGAATAAGAAATTTATCTAGCCGTTCATTATCTGCAACAATTTCATCGTCAATATTTGCCGTGCTTTTTACCGAATCATTTTCGGTTAAAATAATTGGAATGGTAGTGTTATTGCTGAAAATTTCCAGCGGAAGTTCTAATTCTGTATTTTCATTGGCGTTAATTAAGGTCTTTTGCGCTTTTGCCCAAACATTCATTTTAAGCCTTTCTTCATTCTTGAAAATCTGGAAAAAGGTGTAGGTGTTCCAAAGAATTAAGGTGATAATTATAAAAGAGATTACGATGATGATCCATCGGGTGACATTTCTTTTTTCAGAAAACTGCATAAATTTTATTTTGAGGTATAAATATAAGCAAAAGAAATAAGCTGAAAATTTCGAAAGTGTTTATAAGTCTTAAATACTAAATTCTTTCTTATTGAATCAATTTATTACTTTTGTTTAAACGCAAATTTTTATGATTAGTATCGAGCCGAATGAAATTTCGACAGCAAAATTGCAAGGTTATCTTCAGGGTTCCGTTGGTCCAAGACCGATTGCTTTTGCCAGCACGGTTGATGAAAACGGAAATCCGAATTTGTCTCCGTTCAGTTTTTTTAACCTTTTTAGCGCTAATCCGCCGATTTTGGTTTTTTCGCCTTCGCGACGCGTTCGTGACAATACGATAAAACACACCTTGATTAACGCTCGCGCGACGGGAGAAGTCGTGATAAATGTAGTTAATTTTGATATGGTGCAACAAACGTCGCTGTCAAGCACAGAATATGGTGATGGTGTTAATGAGTTTGTGAAAGCGGGTTTTACGGCAATTGCTTCTGATTTGGTCAAGCCATTTCGAGTAAAAGAATCTCCGGTTCAGTTTGAATGCAAAATCCAGCAGATAATTAGCTTGGGAACCGAAGGCGGTGCAGGGAATTTAATTGTTTGCGAAATCGTAAAAATGCACATCGACAAAGCGGTTTTAGATGAAAACGGAGGAATCGACCAACATAAAATTGACTTGGTTTCTAGGTTGGGAGGAAATTGGTATTCCCGTTCCAACGAAGGTCTTTTTGAAGTTGAAAAACCCTTGACAACATTGGGAATAGGTGTAGATGCTATTCCGAAGTTTATCAAAGAAAGTACGGTTTTTAACGGAAATGATTTGGGGAAATTAGGTAACGTGGAAGCATTGCCTACAACAGAAGAAGTTGCTATCTTTGTAAGCGAAAATTTTGCTGTCAAAGGCGTTTTGAGTTCTGATGACAAGCAAAAAATTCACCTGAAAGCAAAGGAATATCTGGACAATAATGAAGTAATTTCTGCTTGGAAAATGCTTCTGTCGGAAAGAAAATAATGAAAGGGCTGTATTAAAAGCCATATAAATAAACGAAAATAAATTAGAGAATTATGGAAATTTCAGGAAAAGTTAAAGTGATTAACGCAGAACAGCAGGTTAGCGCGGCGTTCAAAAAAAGAGAATTGGTTGTTACTACAGAAGAGCAATATCCACAACACATCATGATTGAATTTACGCAAGATAAATGTGATTTGTTGAACAATTATAGAGCAGGCGAGGCGGTAAAAGTTTCAATCAACTTGAGAGGCAGAGAATGGACAAATCCACAAGGTGAAACAAAATATTTCAACAGCATCCAAGGCTGGAGAATCGAAAAACTGCAAGCTGACGCGCCACAAGGACAAGTTCCTCCAATGCCAGCGAAAGACGCTTTTGAACCGGCTCCAAGCTTTAAGGAAGAAGAGCACGACGATTTGCCTTTCTAGTCTTTAAAGAAATAAAAAACAGACCGCAGAATTTTTTTTGCGGTTTTTTTATGTTTTGTTTTTGTGTGTGATGCAAAGTTTTTTTTGCCAAGCTTCACAATGCTTTTTATGTAGTTTGTGAATCTTTGGGTAATAGTGGAGTATTGAAATTAGCAGTAAGATGTATTTTTTAAATAGAGAATTGTTTTTTCCGCCGGTAGACGAAACCAATGACGACGGTATTTTGGCTGTGGGAGGCGATCTGTCTTCCGAGAGGTTATTGTTGGCGTACCGAAGCGGTATCTTTCCTTGGTTTGAAGAGGACGAGCCTATTTTGTGGTGGGCGCCCGAATACCGGATGGTGGTTTTTCCGGACGAATTTGCGGTTTCAAAGAGCATGCGGAATATTTTGAACAGAAATAGCTTCAAAATTACGTTCAACCAAAATTTTAAGGAAGTCATTTCAAATTGCAGTTCCATCCAAAGAAACGGACAGAAAGGTACTTGGATTACGGAGCAAATGATGGAAGCCTATTGCAGATTAAACGAAATGGGTTTTGCCAAATCAGTGGAAGTCTGGCAAGACGATGTTTTGGTCGGCGGATTGTATGGCATTGATTTAGGACATGTTTTCTGTGGCGAAAGTATGTTTTCCAAAGTTTCAAATGCGTCAAAAGTGGCTTTTTCTTTTTTGGTCGAGAAATTGAAATCTGAAAATTATGCATTACTGGATTGCCAAGTTCATAACGATCATTTGGAAAGCTTGGGCGCACGCGAAATCCACCGTGAAGATTTTATGGGAATATTGACTTCAAAAGAAATCTAACAGATCAGAAGCAAACGATATTCGCCATTGTTTTCTTTAGGTGCGCGGTGTATACAAGGCAAAACATCCTGTTCAGGATGGTCAACTGCCAATCTCCAGAGAAGCCCGATTCCTAAATTTGTGGGAACAGCATTCGAATTAGGTTCGTAATGTAAATCAAAATAATTCTCTTGTAAAAAACTTTCAAAATCTTCTGCTTTGCCTTCGTATAATTCTCTCAGTTTTTCTCGAATTTCTGGAATTAGAATTTTTTGTGTGGCTTGGTTGTTTGCCAAAATATCACTTGATGCGCCATAATAAGTACATAAAAAAGTATCAGTTGCAATCGGTGAACGATCCACGTGATACGAATAAACATCAGTTGAGATGAAATCAAATTCTTCGTCTCTTTCATAGTTCTTAAGCAGATTAAGCGATGGCAAAGCTCCGAAATCAGTTAAGGATTGTAAATCGTTTAAAATAGCATCTCTTGCGATGGCTCCGTTTTCAGATAGTTGTAATGCTAAAAGATCATCGATAGAAATTTCGGTAATGTTTTCTTTTAACTGAAGTTTTAAAACTATTTCTTGAAAATCGCCGCTCAAATTTCTTTGCCAACAAATCGCGTTATTGTTTCCCTGAAATTTGGCCTGTGCTAATTCTGAAAAAGAAGAAACAATTTTAGTTTGATTGTTATCAGGGAGTATTTTATCCATAATTATAAAGAAATTGTATTTTACAAAATTAAGAAATCTTACAAAAGATAATTGCTTAAAGCTTTTTTAATTGTTAAGTGAAATTTTTCCTTCAATTTTATTTTTTTTAAGTATTTTCTTTCATAATTAAACAAATTAGCTCTTTTTGTTCTAAATTTTTTTAAAGAATATCTTTTTTTTGTATTATTGTAATGATTGCTTTTTTTTGGAGTAATTACGTTTTTAATTCCATAATACCACAAAGGATGAAACAACTACTACTATCAATTCCTACAATTATTGAAACAGAGACAAGAGTTTCTTGGCTTACTTTTAAAGTTGTCTTGATTATGGTTTCTTTTGTTGCTGTAGGATTTTTCATTTTTGAATAATCCTACGTAAAAGAACATTTCAAGTAAAGAAAAAACACCTTAGATTAAATTCTTAAAGCGTTTTTTTATTAGAAAAATAGAGGTTTTTAAAATACTAATTTCGGTATAAGTCACCTTGTTTTCTATGTAAGTTATTTTTGCTTTAAGATAATTTTGATCTAAATTTAAAATTTTTAATGTAGATTCATCATTAACATAACTTGTTGTCTATGTGTTTGCGTTATTGATCCAGTATCGCTATCACTATAATTATAGGATTATGAAAAGTGAAATTCAAAATATTATTGGGTAAAGTCCCGATATTGAAGAGCTGAAAGCTATCTTTTTCCACAGTCGGTGTAATGTTCGTATTATAATTTATTAGGTCTTAAATTATCAACAAAATACTTCAATTTAAATGTATAAAAAAAAGCGTCACAAAGTGACGCTTTTAGATATTTAATGGTAACTGATTAACCTAAAGCAACTCTTTTGAAACCTGTGATTTCAACTTTTGATTCTTTAACATAATCACCTACTTTTTTGCTATCATCCTTGATAAAGTTTTGATCTAACAAAGCTTTTTCTTGATCTAAAGTTGTGTTGTCAGAGATAAAACGCAAAATTTTACCTGGAATGATTTTATCCCAAATTTGTTCTGGTTTTCCTTCTGCTTTCAATTCTGCTTTAGCATCTTCTTCCGCTTGTTTCAATACTTCTTCAGTTAATTGAGAGTAAGAAATATATTTAGGTACATTTTTCAATGTTTTTCCTAAACGTACTGCTTCTTCATTTTCTTTTTCGATTACAGCGATACGAGCATCAAGTTCAGAAGCAACGAAAGCAGGATCAAAATCCTTGTAAGATAATGTGTCAGCTCCCATTGAAGCAACTTGCATCGAAACATCTTTTGTCAATGATGCAGCGTTGTCAACTTTTTCAGAAATCGCTGTTAAAGCAGCAATTTTGTTTACGTGAACGTAAGATCCAACAAAAGCACCTTCTAAAATTTCAAAACCACCGATTTCGATTTTTTCACCGATAACACCAGTTTGCTCAATTAATTTTTCAGCAACAGTCATTCCGTTGAAATCTGAAGCCAAAAATTCTTCTTTAGAAGAAAAGTTAATTGCTTTTTCAACCAATTCTTTAGCTAAAGTTACGAAAGCTTCATTTTTACCTACGAAATCTGTTTCGCAGTTCAAAGTGATGATTGCTCCTTTAGTATTGTCAGCATTGATAAAAGAAACAGCAGCTCCTTCAGAAGACTCACGGTCAGAACGGTTAGCAGCAACTTTTTGTCCTTTTTCTCTTAGGTTTTGGATGGCTTTATCGAAATCTCCATCAGCTTCAACCAAAGCTTTTTTACAGTCCATCATTCCGGCGCCTGTAGTTTGTCTTAATTTATTTACGTCTGCAGCAGTAATAGTTGCCATAATATTTTTTGATTTAAAGATGAAAAGATTGAAAAATTTAAGGATTAAAAGTAGTATTAATTCTAAAATCAATAATTACCTAATCATTAAATCTTTCAATCTTTAAATTTATTATTATTTTTCTTCAGTTGCAGTTTCTACAGACTCTGTTGGAGCAGCAGCAACTTCGCCAGCTGGTTGTTCCTCTTTGTTATCAGAAGAATTTCTATCAGAAAGACCTTCGATAACAGCAGCAGTTACTAAAGATAAAATTTTATCGATTGATTTAGAAGCATCATCGTTTGCAGGGATTACATAATCAACCTCTCTTGGGTCAGAGTTTGTATCCACCATTGCGAAAACTGGAATGTTTAATTTTTGAGCTTCTTTAATCGCGATGTGTTCCGCTTTAATATCTACTACGAACAATGCAGCAGGAAGTCTTGACATATCAGCGATAGAACCTAAGTTCTTCTCTAATTTTGCACGAAGACGATCAACTTGTAAACGTTCTTTTTTAGATAAAGTCATGAAAGTACCGTCTTTCTTCATTCTATCAATAGAAGCCATTTTTTTAACCGCTTTTCTGATAGTTACAAAGTTAGTCAACATTCCACCAGGCCATCTTTCAGTGATGTAAGGCATGTTTGCTGCAGCCGCTTTTTCAGCTACGATATCTTTTGCTTGTTTTTTGGTAGCAACGAATAAAATTTTTCTACCTGATGCTGCGATTTTTTTCATTGCTTCGCTAGCTTCTTCGATTTTCGCTGCAGTTTTATATAGATTGATAATGTGAATTCCATTACGCTCCATATAGATGTAAGGAGCCATGTTTGGATCCCATTTTCTAGTCATGTGTCCAAAGTGAACACCTGCTTCTAGTAAGTCTTTAACTTCTACTTTGTTTGCCATTTTAATGTAATAGTTTACGTTCTGTTGAATTAGCAATGTTCCTTTTGGCTTTAAGCTTTTGAGCATTTGGCTTTAGGCTTCATTTAGATGCTAAACTAATTTCCTGCCTCGACAGGAACAACAACATTGTTTTTAAATAATAAATGAACGATGTCTTGCCCGCATTGAACAAGACGGTAATATTAACGTTTAGAGAATTGGAATCTCTTACGAGCTTTTTTCTGACCGAATTTCTTACGTTCAACCATTCTTGGATCTCTTGTTAATAAACCTTCTGGTTTTAAGATAGCTCTGTTTCCTTCGCCAACTTCGCACATTACTCTGGCTAAAGCCATTCTTACAGCTTCTGCTTGACCAGTTGAACCACCACCATAAACATTAACTTTTACGTCATAGTTGTTTACATTTTCTGTCAAAGACATTGGTTGTAAAACTTTGTACTGTAAAGTTGCAGTTGGGAAGTAAGTTGTAAATTCTTTTTTGTTTACTGTGATGTTTCCAGTTCCTTCTGTAACATAAACACGAGCAACAGCAGTTTTTCTTCTACCGATTTTGTGAATTGTAGCCATTACTTAAGATCGTTAAGGTTAACAGTTTTAGGTTTTTGAGCTTCTTGTTTGTGCTCAGTACCTACAACAACATTTAAATTTCTGAAAAGTTGCGCTCCTAATTTGTTTTTAGGTAACATTCCTTTTACAGCTTTTTCTACCAATGTAGCAGGGTTTTTCGCCTGTAATACTTTTGCAGTCAAAGTTCTTTGTCCTCCTGGGTAACCTGTGTGACGCATGTAAATTTTGTCGTCCATTTTAGTACCTGTAAGGTTGATTTTTTCTGAGTTGATAACGATTACGTTATCTCCGCAGTCCACGTGTGGTGTGTAACTTGGTTTGTACTTACCTCTTAAAATCATTGCGACTTTTGAAGCAAGACGTCCTAAGTTGTGACCTTCAGCATCAACAACGATCCACTCTTTTTGTACAGTGGCTTTGTTTGCTGATTGTGTCTTGTAGCTTAATGCGTCCATAATAAATTTTTAATTAAACATTCCATTCCCAATAAAGGGAGTGCAAAAGTACAATAAATTATTTTAAATGCAAACACCTATAAAAGATTATTTTAAGTGTTGATTATCAGAAAGATTTTCTAAAAAAGAAGTGTGAGAATTTAAGCATAATTTTTCATACAAAGAAATTAACGTCTTAACGCGATTTATAAATGCAAAAAATCATCTGAATTAGCTATTCAGATGATTTTAAATGTGGGAGGTAAATAAGTTATTTACACAATAAATAAATTGGCAATATCAACGGATTGTTGTGTTGTCAATGGCTCGTCATATGATTCTGAACCAGCTAATGAAGGTATTGCTGGACCCATAGAATTGGTTACGTTGCTTGTGTTGAAGCCCGCTTGCATCACATTTTCTTCACCATTATATACGGCTTGTGTTGCTTCTGGCATTCCAGCACCTCTTTGGTTTCCTGTAATCCATCCTTTTAAACCGCGCAATCTTCTAACTTCTGAGGCGTGTCTTGCTTCCACAGAGTGAATTTGCAATGCTGCTGTCAATAAATCAGGTGTTGAAATTAAATTTCCGGCTTGACCTTTATAGGCTCTAACTCCGGTATCTTCAAAAGCTTGTGCTAAAGCCAAAAATTGTTGATAAGCAGCAGCAGCTCCAATTCCGGTTGCATTAAATGGATCGAAAGCACCACCAACCGTAAAATCAAAAGTTGGTTTTGGGATTGAATTTGCCCCTAAACCTGCGATTAAAAAATCTACGTGATCTGCTTCGTGCTGTGCAATCTGCATAAACACTTTTTCATCTCTGCCGCCTGTCGGAATTACTCCAGATTGCAAACCTAGCTGATAGAATTCATCTTCAAGATATTCTAATGTAAGTGCTAATTGCAATGCTCCAACGGGTGTATTTGGCGTTGGGTTGATATCTGCGGCAAAAGATTTGTTTGACATTGCAGCTAATCCAAAAGGAATTGATGCTAATGCCATATTTTTTCCGAGGTTGCCAAACTGCCCAAAACTATCTCTTCTTGAGCCTGCAGCATTCATCAAATTATCATTTGTGAATGACTCTATAAATTTTAATACGTTCATAATTTCTAAATTTTGAGATTGGTGATTAAGTTAAGAATTGTGCCGTAAATGGTGTTGCAAAGAAACCTCCTGCCGCATCAATAATTTGTGCTGGCGCAAGAGCTTGGTCAAGTCCGTTCATAGCGCTAACTACATCATCACCCGCAAAATCTTTTGAATTTGGATTCAATAAACTTCTGATGGCAGAAGCGTGTCTTGCTTCCACAGAAACAATTTTTCCTGCCAAAAGCAAATAATCGCCACTGGTGATTAATCTTCCGGCCCCATTATAAGCCGCTACACCTGTGTCTTCTAGTGTTTTTGCTGTATTCAAAACAGAAAGTCTATCGTTGAAATTTACACCGTCATAATTAAATTCTAATCCAGGAAGTAATTGAGACGAAGGATTTGGCAAAGCGCCACTTAACGCCGCCTTAAAAAATTCTCTATGAATTACTTCGTGTGCATACAAATCGGAAAGTACTTGCTGTTCTTCTGAATTGAAAATACTGCCAAATTGGTCGCCATTTACAACTTTAGTATAAAAGTCGGCTTCAAGCTGTTCTAGTGCATACGCATACGTTAAAACGCCAAAATCGCCTCCTCCTAAATCAAAAACGCCATTTCTGATTCCTGGCAATTGATTTGATCCAGGTGTGGTTCCTCTATCATCGTCATCATTACATCCGGTCAGGATTAACCCTGTTGCTGCCAATGTAAGCCCGCTGATTTTTAAAAAACTTCTTCGGTTTGTTCCCGAGGTAAGCTGCTCTTTTACAGTTACTACGTTTTTCATAATTTAACATTTAAAAGTTATTAATAATAGGTTGGTTGATTTTATTTTTTGTGTAAAAAAAGAAATCATATTGTTGTACTTACGTTAAAATTATGTTAGCGGTTTTGACTATTTTTTATATAATTCACATATTAACTTAGTATTGGTAGTTGTTTATGCAAGAAAGTATTGATTTTTATGTAAGATTGTCAAAATAAAATTTGTAAGGAATAGTGTTGTGATTATCAGTTATTTATGAGATTTTACAAAAATTTAAATTTGCTTAAACCTTTAAAATTAAAAATCAATATTTTTTTTGGTTTCTAAATGTTTGGGATAACTTTTAAGAATATTTTACATTTTTTCACTTACTTTACACTTCCTTATACACTAAATGATGAAACCAAAAGCGACCTTAAAGCAAATTGCAAAAGAATTAAATGTATCTGTTTCAACAGTTTCTAAAGCGTTGAGTAACAGCCCGGAAATCAGCGAACCTACAAAAATTAAGATTCAAGAATTTGCAAAGTTGAAAAACTACAAGCCAAATAATGTGGCAATCAACTTAAAAAACAGAAGCACAAAAACAATTGGTGTCATTATTCCGAATATCTTAAATCCGTTTTTTGCAAAGGTTTTCTCAGGAATTGAGAAAACGGCAAATGAAAAAGGCTACAATGTCATCACTTGCATCTCTAATGAATCTTTGAAAAAAGAAATCCACACAATGGATATGCTGAGCAATGGAACGATTGACGGATTTATTCTTTCTATTTCAGAGGAAACTCAAAAAGAACAAGAATTCAGGCATTTTAAGGAAACCATTTCTGAAGGTGTGCCCATCGTGATGTTTGACAGAATTTCTGACGAAGTAAATTGTGATAAGGTAATTGTTGATGATTTTGATTCTTCAGTAAGTGCCGTAAACCATTTGATCAAATTAGGTTGTAAAAATATTGCGTTAGTTTCGTCAATTGATAATTTGAGCGTCGGGAAATTGCGTGCGCAAGGTTATGTAAAGGCACTTAAAGACAACGAAATGCCAATAAATAAAGATCTGATTATTAGAACCGATAATCCGGACGAGTTTGATTTTAGGATGCAGGAACTTTTAGACAAGCATAAAATTGATGCTGTTTTCGCTTTAGACGAGCATACTTCAACAATGGCAATGAAATTAGCCATCAAAAAAGGAATCAAAATTCCAGAAGATTTGCAGGTAATTGGTTTTGCAGACGGCGTTTGGTCCAGAAGAATGACGCCAAGCTTAACCACAATCAGCCAGCACGGAATCGAAATTGGGGAAGAAGCAGCACGATTGCTGATCGAAAAATTAGAAAGCAAAGAAGAAGAAGAAGAAGAAGAATATACTTATACGACTACAGTTATCAAAACTGAATTGCGCCAAAGAGATTCTACGAAGAAATTATAAAAGAATACATTTATTTTTTAGCCACGAATTTGATCTGAAAAAATTCGTGGCTACTTTTTTTATTTCTCTTTGGTCAGCTTAAACTCTTGTCCGCTTTGAATAATAGTCATCGCGTTTTCTGCAAAAACCAATTCCAATCCAGCCGGATCAAAATTGAATTTTGTCTCACTCAACGGATTTAAAGGAAAAGATTCTTGACCTGTCGCCTGGCAGATCAAGACACCGTTTTCTTCCTTAATTGAAATCTTTAAAGGAAATCCGGCATCGCCATAAGTTCCTTCGTATTTTTTTAATGTAGCAACAGCAACATCCACCGATTTTAAATTTGGGAATCGATAGGGCATTTTGTAATAAATGCTTAGAACGCCGATCATAATGTCATTCATTCCATAACCTTGGCCGTTGTCAAGCAAGGCAATTGAGAATTTTTCTTTCGGATAAAAACCTAAAGAAGACGTGAAATCCTCAATTCCTCCGGTATGGCCATAAAATTTTCTTTCGCCAAATGGCATCGTGAAAATTCCTTTACCAAAACCTTTTTCGATTTCAGTCATAGTAACTAAAGAAGGAGGTTGCAGTAATTTACCGGCAAATAAACCATTAATAAATTTGGTCAAATCAGAAGCATTTGATAAAATAGCACCGGCACCACCCGGAATCGACATGTCTTCTTTTTGGGCTTGCTCCCAGTTTTTCCCCTTCAAATGATACGAAATTGCTTCATTTTTGGTTCCAGTAGAAAATCCGGTGTTCGTCAAGCCTGATTTTTTGACGATTCGGGTTTCTATATTTTGAGCGTAGGTTTTTTTAGTCAAATCTTCGATAATCCAGCCTAAAAGCACAAAATTTGAATTGCTGTATGCGGATTGTTCGCCCGGTTCAAAAACCGGATTTCCGGCTTTTATCTTTTTCATAAGTTCGGCTCTCGTTTTCGGAAGCTTTGCATATTCATTATAATCGGCATCGTCAGTAAAGCTATAAATACCGCTTGAATGTTCCAGCAAATTTTCAATTGAAATGTTTTCTGAATTTTTTATCGACGGAAAAAACTTTGAAAGCTTGGTGTCTAACGTCAATTTTTTTTCTTCTACCAATTGCAAGATCACAACCGATGTAAACATTTTGGTAATCGAACCAATTTTATATCGGGTCGAAGCGTCGGCTTTAATTTGATTCTTTACATCAGCATAGCCATAACTTTTTTCAAAAACAACTTTGTCACTTTCTTGGATGGCAACCGACCCCATAAACTTGTTGTTAGAAGCCAAATAGGTCAAAAGGCTGTCAATCTTATCGAATTTAGTTTCGCTTTGCCCAAAAGAATTCAGCGAGAAAGCAACAAATAAAAAGGCGGCTATTTTTTTCATAAGAATGGGTTTGAGATGAAAACGGAAAAGGTGCTTATTTATGATGCGTTTTTTTATAGATTTAAATATTTCTTTGATGTTTTTATTTTTCAAAAACCCTAAATCAAAAATTTAATGCGCTTCCAGCCAGTTTTGTCCTTTGCCTAAATCCACAATCAAAGGAACGTCTAACTTAACGGCACTTTCCATTTCTTCTTTTATCATCGGCTGGATTTTTTCTAATTCGCTGTTGTGAACATCAAAAACAAGCTCATCATGAACCTGAAGCAACATTTTGCTTTTCCAATTTTCAGCAATCAATCTTTTTTGGATGTTGATCATCGCAATTTTGATAATATCAGCCGCGCTTCCTTGAATCGGCGCGTTGACAGCATTGCGTTCGGCGCCACCTCTGACCATTGCATTTTGAGAATTGATGTCTTTTAAATAACGCCTTCTTCCTAAAATGGTCTGGACATAACCGTTTTCTCTCGCATATTCCACCTGTTCTTGGATGTAGGCTTTCAATCGCGGATACGTGACATAATACGCATCGATCAAATCTTTAGATTCGGCTCTTGAAAGTGAAGTTTGGTTGCTTAAGCCAAAGGCAGAAACGCCATAAACAATTCCGAAATTTACGGTTTTTGCGTGGCTTCTCTGTTCACGGGTTACTTCTTCTAAAGCCACATTGAAAACTTTTGCGGCTGTGGAAGCGTGAATGTCTTCTCCGTTTTGAAATGACTTGATCATATTTTCTTCCCCGCTCAAGGCGGCGATAATTCTAAGCTCAATTTGAGAATAATCGGCAGAAACCAGCGTGTAATTTTCATCTCTGGCAATAAATGCTTTTCTGATCTGGCGGCCTCTTTCGGTACGGATCGGGATGTTCTGCAAATTCGGATTGTTGGAGCTCAAACGGCCTGTTGCAGCCACGGTTTGCATATAATCGGTGTGGACTCTTTGTGTTTTTTCGTTTACCTGATTGGGCAAAGCGTCAACATAGGTGTTTTTTAATTTCACCAATTGTCTCCAGTCTAAAATATCTTGCACAAACGGACTCGTCAAAGCCAAATAAGAAAGTACTTCTTCGCCGGTTGCATATTGTCCGGTTTTGGTCTTCTTTTGTTTTGCGCCGCCGATTTTTAATTTGTCAAAAAGAATATCTCCCAATTGTTTCGGCGAAGCCAAATTGAATTTTTCGCCTGCATTTTCATAAATCTGGTCCTCTAATTTTTGAATATCAGCTTCTAAATCTGCCGAAAGCGATTTTAAAAACGGAACGTCAAGATTGATTCCTTCCATTTCCATAGCGGCCAGAACGGGAACTAACGGCACTTCAATTTCTTCGAATAATTTCTTCGTATTTGTAGCGTCTAATTCGGTGTCGAAAAATTCTTTTAGTTGCAACGTCACGTCGGCATCTTCCACTGCATATTCTTTGACATCTTCCACCGAAACTTCACGCATCGTCTTTTGGTTTTTTCCTTTTTTTCCAATCAAATCTTCAATTGGTTTTGGAGAATATTGCAGGTAGGTTTCTGATAAAATGTCCATATTATGGCGCATATCCGGGTTGATCAAATAATGTGCAATCATTGTATCAAAGATTTTTCCTTTGACTTCTACCTTATATTTGGCTAAAACTTTTAAATCGTATTTTAAATTCTGGCCGATTTTTTCAATTTCTTCGGAATTAAAAAACGGAAGAAATTTAGCAACAACTGCTTGTGCTTCTTCTTGATTTTCTGGAATTGGAACGTAAAATCCTTTTCCTTTTTCCCAAGAAAATGAAATTCCGACCAATTCTGCTGTCAACGGATCGATTCCGGTTGTTTCGGTATCAAAACAAACACTTTTTTGTTTCAGAAGATTTTGCAACAAGAATTTCATGGCCATATCGCCTTCCACGATTTGGTAAAAATGTTCGGTATCGGCCAAGGTTTTGTAAAAGCTGGTTCTGCCTTGTTCTACATTTTCTCCGTCAGCCGATGGCAATGCAAAAAGGTCAAACTGGTCGTCATTTTTTGGCTGTGCTTTTTTATACAAACGCGCTTCCGCTGGATTGTTTGCAACAGCAGCGTTGTGATCGACTCTAAATAAATTGTCAAATTGTTCAGCCATTCTCCTGAATTCCAATTCTTGGAAAATAGCTTCGGTTTTTTCAATATCGGGACGTGTCAATTCATAATCTTCTTCGTGAAAAGTCACATCGCAATCAACGATAATTGTGGCTAATTTTTTAGAAAGAATCCCTTTTTCTTTATTGGCCTCGATGTTTTCTTTCATCTTTCCTTTTAGCTCGTGCGTGTTTGCCAAAAGGTTTTCCATCGAACCGTATTCTTTCAAAAATTTCTTGGCTGTTTTTTCACCAACTCCTGGCAACCCAGGAATGTTATCGACAGCATCGCCCATCATTCCAAGGAAATCAATCACTTGCTCTGGTCTTTCAATTTCAAATTTCTCTAAAACTTCTGGAATTCCCCAGATTTCGATTCCGTTGCCCATTCTCGCGGGCTTGTACATGAAGATATTTTCAGAAACCAGTTGTGCAAAATCTTTGTCTGGCGTGACCATAAAAACTTTGTAATTCTGTTTTTCTGCTTGTTTTGCAATGGTTCCAATCAAATCATCGGCTTCGCAACCGGCAATTTCAATAATCGGAATGTGCATCGCTTTCAATAAATCTTGTATATAAGGTATGGCAATTTTTATCGCGTCAGGCGTGGCGTCACGATTTGCCTTGTATTCGGTGTACATTTGTGTCCTGGCGTGGCTTCCTTCCTTGTCAAAAGCTACGGCCAAATGATCTGGTTTTTCTCTTTTGATGACATCTAAAAGCGAATTCATAAATCCCATAATGGCGGAAGTATCCATTCCTTTTGAGTTGATTCTTGGGTTTTTTATAAATGCAAAATAACCGCGAAAAATCAGGGCGTAGGCATCGAGAAGGAAAAGGCGTTTTTGTGACATAAAATTTTATTTGTATAGGTTTCAAAAATACAAAACTTAGGCGCTAAAAATAGAAAACCGGCGCTAAATTACTAACATCGGTTTTTCAATAAAAAACAAAAAACTGACTAAATAACAAAATGAAACGGATTTCAAATGATTTCCTTCTGGTTTTTGGGATCGTTTTTTGACCGTTTTTATAACCTGTAGATAAAGATACGGTGGTAAAATAGGCAGGGAGTTTTGTATTGGAAATTGTGTATAGTTAAAATTTAACCAATTATTCAAAAGACGAGTTTATTATTTATTTACTTTGCTTAAATTCAAATACAAATTATGCTTCGCTGGATCTTTTTTATAGCTTTTGTACTTCTCGTAGAACTTTATGCCTTCCAGGCTTTCAAAACCATAACAAGGGCAAAATGGATTATAATTCCATATCAAATCATTTCTCTTGCCATTATCGTTTTTGTAATTTATTCTTTTACGCAATTTGACCGAACTGTGGGCCAAAACCGTCAGTCGCTCATTACTTTTGGGTTGCTTCTGCTTACTTTTTTACCAAAGCTTATTGTTACTTTATTTTTATTTGGAGAAGATGTGTATCGCGTTTTTATGGGGATAATTACCAATTTTACAGGAGATAATTCTGCAGAATCGGGTTCGTTTTTGCCAGACAGAAGAAAATTTGTAAGCCAAATTGCGCTTGGAGCGGCCGCTATTCCGTTTTTATCGCTGCTGTACGGCATGACCGTTGGGAAATACAATTATAAAGTAATAAGACAAGCCATTTTTTTTCCAGACCTGCCTGACAGTTTTGACGGAATGACGATTACCCATATTTCAGATATTCATTCTGGCAGTTTTGATAATCCTGAGAAAATCCAATATGCTATTGATTTGATAAACGAGCAGAATTCAGATATTGTACTTTTTACCGGAGATATTGTCAACACACATGCGACCGAAATGCATCCGTGGATTGATACTTTCAAGAAAATTCACATTCCCAAGTTTGGTAAATATTCCGTTTTAGGAAACCATGATTATGGCGAGTACGTGACTTGGCCTTCGGCAAAAGAAAAGAATGATAATTTTGAAGCCATTAAAGATTTGCACCGCCAAATAGATTTTAAGCTGTTGCTGAACGAGAATGTAAAAATCAATAACGGGACAGAAGAAATTGCTTTATTGGGATTAGAAAATTGGGGACATAATTTTAAAAAAGCTGGAGATTTAGCCAAATCTACTCTTGGTTTGACAGATTCTGATTTTAAAATAATAATGAGCCACGATCCGTCGCATTGGGAATATGAAGTTAAAAACCATAAGACAAAATACCATCTGACTTTGAGCGGGCACACACACGGATTGCAATTAGGAATTGAAATTCCGGGCATATTTAAGTGGAGTCCAGTACAATATGTTTACAAGCAATGGGCAGGATTGTATGAAAATTTGGGAAGATATGTCTATGTAAACCGCGGTTTTGGCTTTCATGCCTATCCGGGCCGTGTGGGAATTATGCCTGAAATTACAGTGCTTACGCTAAAAAAAGGTAAAAATGTGGCATAATTAAGTAAATATGCTACATTTGTATTAAAAATTGTTGTAAATTAGGATTAAAAGACAAAAGAAAACTTACAATTATATGTCAAAATTTGGAGAACTTATCAATGCCTCAGTACCAGTATTAATTGACTTCTATACAGAATGGAACGAACAGTCTGTGTCAATGCATCCGGTGATTAGAGATGTCGCGGCGGCTTTGGGAGACCGAGCAAAAGTGATTAAGATCGATGTTGATAAAAATCAGGAATTGGCCGATGCCCTTCGAATCAAAGGACTTCCTACGCTGATGATTTACAAAGAAGGACAGATGATCTGGAGACAATCTGGTGAAATGGACGCCAACACCATCATTGGCTTGGTGCAGGAACACGCTTAGTGTATTGTTTCAAACACAAATCCTTTATTTTTTAAATATTCAATTGCTTTTGGCAATGCGTATTCCAGGTTTTTAAAAGCCTTTAGGCTGTCATGGCATGCAATAATGCTGCCGGGGACAGTATTTTTTATGATATTTTCCAGACATTGTTCTGGAGAAATCTCCTTGTCATAATCTACGCTCAACACATCCCACATTATAATTTTATAGCCCATTTTTCGCAAAACTTTTGATTGCGAAGGTTTGATCTTGCCGTAAGGCGGACGAAAAATTTTGGTTTTTAGATTTAAATTTTTGGTTTTTTCGTTTATGGCTTCTTCACAAAGAAGTGTGTTTTTAATGTATTCTTCTTTGCGCGAATTCCATCCTTTTAAATGGTTGAAAGTGTGGTTCCCGATCGAATGCCCACTTTCAATTACTTTCTGAAAAATGGCAGGATGCTTTTTAATATTGTCTCCAATACAGAAAAAAGTCGCTTTTACTTCGTGCTGCTTCAGTGTTTCTAAAACCCATTCAGTTACTTCAGGAATAGGGCCGTCATCAAAAGTCAGGTAGATTTTGTTTTCAGAATTTTTTATGTCCCAAATATATTTTCTAAAAATCCATTTTACAAATCGGTTGGTTTTTACCCACATCAAATCCATAATACATTTTTTTTTATAAATAAAATGTGCCAAAACTGATTGCAGATTGGCACATTTTAAACTCAAATTAGTTAACTATTATTTTAAATTTTCACGCTTAAATTGTTTGAACATTGCGTTGAAAGAATTGAAGGTTTTCTTGTTTTGTTCATAAAACTCTAAATCGCCACGGTCTTTCATGACTTCCAGTAAGCTTCTGTATCTTTCGATGTCAGTAACGATGTCAATATAATGGTCTTCTTGTTTTGCAAAAGTATACGTTTTGAAATGCGTTAAGCTTTCTTGGTATTTCTTTGAGACTTTGGTTAAAATATCCCTCGCTTTTTGTTTTTCGCCCACTTCATAGTAGCCTCCAGCAAAAGGTTCCAAGAAAGTGTAAAAGCCAAATTGATCGATTGGCATTTCTTTCATTGCCAGATCAATAATGTCTTTTGCTTTTTTAGTCTTTCCTTCATTGATCAGCTGTTCCATCAATCGGGCCAGATTTGTTCTGTACGTGATGCTGTTTTTGCGGGTTTCTGGATCGTGGTAGATTTTAGTACTGCCGCTATTTCCCCAATCCCATTTCATCACGATGTCATACATTTTGTCAGAATCGATCTGTCCCATGTCCATTGGGCTGGCCGCTTTTGATAAAGGTGTTTTTATCGGAACTAATTTATAAACGACCCCGTCCAGTTGCAAGTAGTCTTTCATCCAAAGGTAATCATCGTCTCCAAAGCTTCCTCCAGTGAAATAAATAGGGCGTTTCCAGTCATTTTGAGCCACGATATCCAGCATCATCAATCTGTTTTTGTACAAGGCGCCTTCTTTGATATTTACATCAATGAAAGGTACAATTGAATCATAGAATTTTGGAGAAACCATTTTGTTTTTAATGATTTCTTCTTTGTTTACCGGAATTCTCAACTTGTTTGTTGGAAAGAAATTGATTTTTTGACCATTTGGAATTTCATACAAAGTTCGCGGATCCTCTAATGACAAAAAGCTAATGAAATCTTTAATATTCCAGCGATTCTCTGTTTGCGGACGATAAATGGAATAATTCAACTTGTCTCCCACATATTGGTCGTGCGTAAAGCTGATTGGTAAAGGCTCCGATTCATACGCTTTCGCTTTCATTTGGTCAATATACCAATCTGTCATAAACAAACTGGTATTCACGATTCTAACATCGGTTCTGATGTGTTCAATTTCTTGAGCATACCATAACGGGAAAGTGTCGTTGTCGCCAATTGTAAATAATATGGCATTTGGTTCACACGATTCTAAGTAATTTCGTGCCATTGCCAATGCGGTATATTTTTCAGAGCGATCGTGATCATCCCAGTTTTGAGAAGCCATTAATACCGGTGCGGCTAAAAGCGTGACAGCAATAACAACGGGTCCGGCAATTTTTGGGCTTAAGAATTTTTTAATGGTGTCATATATGGCATAAACTCCGAAACCGATCCAAATTGCAAATACATAAAAGGATCCTACCAATGCATAATCTCTTTCACGAGGCTCGAAAGGTCTTTCATTTAAATAAATTTTTAAGGCTAAACCGGTAAATAGGAATAAAACCAATAAGACATAAAATCCTTTTAAGTCTTTATTTGCGTGGTAAACCAATCCGATGATTCCAAGAATAAAGGGTAAGAAATAGTACAAGTTTCTTCCTTTATTGTTTAAAACATCAGGAGAAAGATTTTGTTGCGATCCCAGACGTGCTTCGTCAATGAAATCGATTCCGCTCATCCAGTTTCCGTCCAGACTGTCATAACTTCCTTGGTTATCATTTTGTCTTCCGGTGAAATTCCACATTAAATACCTCCAGTACATGTATCCAAATTGGTATTCGAACATAAATGAAATGTTGTCGCCTGTTGTGGGTTTGTCAATGATTAAATAATCGCCGTAAGTTTTCAAGAATTTATGATATCCGTCTGTATCGATTTGTCCAGACATGTAACCTCTTCTGAATTCAGAAACGGTTTTCTCCATTTCTGCACGAATCTGGGTAACATAATGCTGAAGTTCTTCTTCGGATAATTCATTTGGATTTACGCCATATCTAGGAAGCTCATTTTCGTAAGAATAATTTGGATCTAATCTAAAATTTAAGACATTGGTAAAAGTCATGTAATTGGCGGCGTGATCGGTACTCCACATTCTCGGAAGAAATGCTTTGTGATTGTCATCTGTATTTTGTTCCGCTTTGATATAATTGTTTACAATAACATATTTTCCTGTTTTGTAATCTCTTTCGTAGTTCGGTTTTCCATCTAAGTAAGGAGTGTCTTTATCTAAACCAGCATACGTATCAGAAAATTGAGGGCCATAAAACAAAGGGTTTGAGCCATATTGCTCTCTATTATAATACGCTAAAACTTCTCTTGCGTCAGAAGGTTTGTTTTCGTTAATAACCACATTTGCATTGGCACGAATCGGTAACATCATCCAAGTTGAGAATCCAATTAAGATGAAAAGGATGCACAAAATCATGGTGTTTAATTGTACAAAACCTTTTTGTTTCGTGTATTTTAATCCAAAATAAAATGCAGCGACGAATAATAAAGCCACAAAGATGGTTCCTGAATCAAATGGAAGGCCAAGACTGTTTACCATAAAAACCTCTGTTTTTCCGAAGAATCCCATCGTTAAAGGCAAAAGCAATTGGAAAATAAACAGCAAAACAGAGACTACCACAATGTTTGCGATAATGAAATTTTTGACTGTAACTGTTTTGTAATGTTTGAAATAATATAAAAATCCGATAGAAGGAATCGTCAATAGGGCCATAAAGTGGACTCCAAAAGATAGACCTACCACTAATGATATGATTAATAGCCAGCGATTTCCTCTTGGCGTGTCCATGTCTTGTTCCCAACGCAACCCTAACCAAAATAGAACAGCTATCAGTAAGCTTGCCATGGCATAAACTTCGGCTTCCACAGCGTTGTACCAAAAACTATCTGAAAAAGTATACGCCAAAGAACCTACAAAAGCACTTCCTAAAATAGCGACCGAATTACTGTTGTCGATCTCAGAAAACCTCGAAACTAACTTTTTCAAGATCATTGTCATGGACCAAAACATAAAAAGAATGGCAAAGGCACTTGAAAAAACAGACATCATATTAACCATCAAAGCCACCTTTGAAGCTTCGGTTGCGAACATTGCAAAGAAGGCTCCCATCATCTGATAAAGCGGTGCGCCGGGCGGGTGGCCGACTTCAAGTTTTGCGGCTGTTGATATATATTCGCCACAATCCCAGAAACTTAATGTGGGTTCAACAGTTAGGGAATAAGTCACTAATGCGATTGCAAAAACTGACCATCCGATAATTGTGTTCCATTTTTTAAAGTTGAAAGATACCATAATAGACTACTAATTTTATACTTGCAAAGAAAATGCTTTTTTGCTTAACGGAAAGCCAAAAAAAAAAAATTCAAGAAAAATTGAAAAAAAACTTGCACAATATGTTTTTTGTACTAAATTTGCACTCGCAATAAAGAAATACTGGCCTATGGTGTAATGGTAACACTACTGTTTTTGGTGCAGTCATTCAAGGTTCGAGTCCTTGTGGGCCAACAAAAAACCTCTCAAGAAATTGAGAGGTTTTTTTATGCAGTTAATTGAAATATTAGATTTTAAATGTCACCACCGGACGTTTTGAATGGTTCACTAAATCTTCACTAATGCTTCCGTTAAAGAAATGGGAAATACCTTTTCTTCCGTGCGTGCTCATTCCGATCAAGTCGGCATTGATGCTTTTAGCAAAGTTTAAAACTCCTTTTTCTACATTGGTGTCGTTGTAAATGTGAGAAGTGTAGTTTGAAATATTGAATTCTTGGATAAAATCAGTCATTATTTTCTTAGCAACCTCAGTTGATTTGAAATTATTTGGCGTGTTGATCATTACCAAATTTAAGTGGGCGTTGAATTTTGTTGCAAAATCTACCACTTTTGTAAATGAATTTTTGATTTCATCGCTAAAGTCTGAGGCGAAAACGAATTTCTCTACGCTAAAATCAGCATCTTCTTTTTTGATTACTAAAACAGGAATGTCTGAAGAGCGAACTACTTTTTCAGTATTTGAACCAATAAACATTTCTTGAAAACCGCTAGCTCCATGTGATCCCATTATGATTAAATCCACATTATTTTTGTGGCTGACGCTTACAATTCCTTCAAAAGCTTTTTCAAATTGGATGGCTTGTGAAACGGTAATTCCTTGTAAATAGTCAACATCCATTAAGCTTTCCAGTTTTTCGATCGCTTTGTTTTTGAAAAACATGATTTCTGGAATATCGCTTCCAGATCCAATTGCATCACTTCCTTGTCCGGGTAATTCAAGCATGTGCAAGAGAATGATTTCTCCGTTATTTTCACGGGCAATTTTTGCGGCAACTTTAAGTGCGTATTCGGCGTGGTTTGAAAAGTCGGTAGGGACTAAAATTTTTTTCATAGTTGTAAGGTTAAGAATATTTTATAAAAAATTATGTTCGTTTTTCCTACATTAAAGGTAAGAATAAAAAATAACATCGCACAATATACTGCAATGATTTTAGATATCTAAAAAAAACACTATATTTGCACCGTTATTTATTAAAAACTAGATAATGAGGGGACTAATTGTCCCCTCTTTTTATAAAAATATGACATTTAAAGAAAAAGTTAGCGAGTTGGTAAACGCAGGCCTTGCAGAGAAACCTGATGTTTTTTTGATTGACCTGACGATTACAGATACTTTTAAAATTATTGTGACCTTAGATGGTGATAATGGCGTAAATTTGCAAGACTGCATCGATATCAATCGTGCAATTGAGAGCAATCTTGACAGGGAAGAACAAGATTATTCCCTTGAAGTAGCTTCTGGGGGGGTTTCTGCTCCGTTAAAGCTGGTTAGGCAATACAAAAAAAATATCGGTAGAACGTTGCAGGTGAAAACAGCGACAGATACTATTACTGCAGCATTAGTTGATGCCAATGATGAATTTATCACATTGACTTGGACTGCAAGAGAACCAAAAGAAATCGGCAAGGGAAAAGTGACAGTAGAAAAAAGACTCGAGCTTCCTTATGCTGATATTAAAGAAGCAATTGTTACAATAACATTTTAATTTAAAGAATAGGCATGGAGAATATTGCATTAATCGAGTCATTTTCAGAGTTTAAAGACGACAAGTTAATTGATCGTGTAACGCTTATGGCGATTTTGGAAGATGTGTTTAGAAATGCATTGAAAAAGAAATATGGTTCTGACGATAATTTCGATATCATTATCAATCCTGATAAAGGCGATATGGAAATTTGGAGAAGAAGAGTCATTGTTGCCGATGAAGATTTAGATTTCGAAAATGAAGAGATTACTTTAACAGAAGCAAGAAGAATTGAGCCTGATTTTGAGATCGGTGAAGAAGTTTCTGAAGAAGTAAAGTTGATAGATTTAGGAAGAAGAGCTATCTTAGCGCTTCGCCAGAACTTGATTTCAAAGATTCACGAGCATGATAATACCAATCTTTACAAACAATTTAAAGATTTAATTGGCGATATTTACACGGCAGAAGTGCACCACGTGCGCCCTAGAGCGGTAATTTTAGTAGATGACGAAGGAAATGAAATTGTGCTTCCAAAAGAAAAACAAATTCCGTCTGACTTCTTCAGAAAAGGAGATAACGTTCGCGGAATCATTGAAAACGTAGAATTAAAAGGAAATAAACCTCAAATTATTATGTCTAGAACTTCTGAGAAGTTTTTAGAAAAATTATTTGAACAAGAAATTCCAGAGGTTTTCGACGGGTTGATTATGATCAAAGGTGTGGTCAGAATCCCAGGAGAAAAAGCAAAAGTTGCTGTTGATTCTTATGATGACAGAATTGATCCGGTTGGAGCTTGCGTAGGTATGAAAGGTTCAAGAATCCACGGAATCGTTCGTGAGCTTGGAAACGAGAATATCGACGTAATTAATTATACAACTAACACACAGTTGTTTATTACACGAGCATTAAGCCCTGCAAAAGTGTCTTCGATTAAAATCAATGAAGAGACAAAAAGAGCAGAGGTTTTCTTAAAATTAGAAGAGGTGTCAAAAGCTATTGGTAGAGGTGGCCACAATATCAAATTAGCAGGACTATTGACAGGATACGAATTAGATGTTATCCGTGAAGGTAATATTGCAGAAGAAGAGGATGATGTTGAGTTGACTGAATTTTCTGATGAAATAGAAGCTTGGGTAATCGAAGAATTTGCAAAAATAGGTTTAGATACCGCAAGAAGCATCTTAAAGCAGGATGTGAATGACTTAGTAAGAAGAACAGATCTTGAAGAAGAAACGATCCTTGATGTGATCAGAATTTTAAAAGACGAATTCGAAGACTAAGCACAGCCACAACAACACAACAAAAAAGGTAATAATAAAAAGGTTATATGTCTGAAGAGAGAGTAATAAGAATAAACAAGGTTTTAAGGGAATTGAATATTTCGTTAGATAGAGCCGTTGATTATCTAAAAGATAAGGGAATTGCTATTGATGCAAATCCAAACGCAAAAATATCTGAGAATGAATTCAGTATCCTGCAAAGTCAATTTGCTGGCGATAAGGGTAAAAAAGAGGCTTCCATAGAGGTTGGGGAAGAAAAAAGAAAAGAGAAAGAAGCGTTGCGTTTAGAAAGAGAAAAAGAAATTGAAGAAAAACGCAAACAAGACGAGGAACGTCAACGTCAAGAAGTAATCAAAGCGAAGGCCACGTTAGCGGGTCCTAAGCAAGTTGGTAAAATCGATTTAGAGTCAAAAGCTCCAGCGGTTGCTCCAACGCCTAAAGCTGTTGAACCGACTCCGACTCCAAAAAAACCTGAAGAAAAACCAGTTGTTGAACCGGTGAAGGAAGTTCCAGTTGCAAAAGTGGAAGCTCCGAAAGTGGAAGAAACAAAACCAACGGAAGCTCCTGTAGTAAAAGCAGAAGCGCCAAAAACAGAAACTCCGAAAGTGGAAGCTCCGAAAGTAGTTGCGCCAAAAGCGGAAGCTAAGCCTGTTGTGGCTCCAGTTGCGAAACAAGAAGAAAAGAAAGAGGAGAAAAAAGAAACTCCTGCTCCAGTTGCAAATGCTCCAGAAGGTGAACAGCCGGCTGACGAAGCAATTACAACACAATATCAAAAATTATCTGGTACTACTTTTACGGGACAGACTATTGACTTGTCACAATTCAATAAGCCTAAGAAGAAAAAAGAAGAGCCAAAAATTGTTCCAAACAAGCCGGGAACTCCTGGTGCTGCAAATGCGAACAATAATAACAAAAACAAGAGAAAGAGAATTCCAGGAAAACCAGGCACTCCAGGTCAAGGTGGCGGTGTGGCGACTCCCGGGAATATCATTCGTCCAAATACTCAAGGTGGTGGAAACAATGCAAACAGAAGTGCAAGACCTGGTTTCGTAAAAGGGAACAGGCCGGCAATTGTTGCAAAAGTAGAGCCTACAGAAGAAGAAGTTAAAAATCAAATTAGAGAGACTTTAGAAAAGCTTCAAGGTAAAGGAAGCAAATCTAAAGCGGCTAAATATAGAAGAGACAAAAGAGATACGCACCGTCAAAAATCAGATGATGAGCAAAGAGCTATCGAAGAAGGAAGCAAAACAATCAAGGTAACAGAATTCGTTACAGTTGGGGAAGTTGCAACCATGATGGATGTGCCGATTACTAAAGTTATCGGAACGTGTATGTCACTTGGAATCATGGTTACCATGAACCAGCGTCTTGACGCAGAAACATTGTCTATCGTTGCTGATGAATTTGGATATGAAGTAGAATTTATTACTACTGATATTGAAGAAAACCAAGAAATCATCGAAGACAGAGAAGAAGATTTAGTATCAAGAGCTCCAATCGTTACCGTAATGGGTCACGTCGATCACGGTAAAACATCTCTTTTGGATTACATCCGTAAAGAAAATGTTATCGCTGGGGAATCTGGAGGAATCACGCAGCACATTGGTGCTTATGCAGTGACTCTTGATAACGGTCAAAAAATCACGTTCTTAGATACTCCTGGCCACGAAGCGTTTACCGCGATGCGTGCCCGTGGAGCTCAAGTAACAGATATCGCAATTATTGTGGCTGCAGCGGATGATGATATCATGCCTCAGACTAAGGAAGCAATCAGCCACGCACAGGCGGCGAATGTTCCGATGATTTTTGCAATCAACAAGGTAGATAAGCCAGCTGCTAATCCTGAGAAAATCAAGGAACAATTGGCAGGTATGAATTTGCTTGTTGAAGATTGGGGTGGAAAATACCAATCGCATGATATTTCTGCAAAAGTAGGAACGGGTATGAAAGAGCTTCTGGAGAAAATTTTATTAGAAGCGGAATTATTAGACTTAAAAGCAAATCCAACAAAACCTGCTGTGGGAACTGTAGTGGAAGCGCAATTAGATAAAGGTAGAGGTTATGTAACTACAATTTTAGTTCTAGCCGGTACCTTAAGAGTTGGGGATTATGTATTGGCAGGAAAAAATCATGGTAAAATTAAGGCCATGTATGACGAAAGAGGAAATGCGGTTAAAGAAGCAGGACCTTCAACTCCAATTTCAATCCTTGGATTGGACGGAGCGCCAACTGCCGGTGATAAATTCAATGTTTTTGAAGAAGAGAGAGAAGCGAAACAAATTGCTGCAAAACGTACGCAGTTGATTCGTGAGCAATCTGCAAGAACTAAGAAACATACAACGCTTGCTGAACTTGGACGTAGAATTGCTCTAGGTCAATTTAAAGAATTGAACATCATTATTAAAGGTGACGTGGATGGTTCGGTAGAAGCATTGGCAGATTCATTCTCTAAATTATCTACTGAGGAAATCGAAATCAAGATTATCCACAAAGGGGTGGGTGCAATTACAGAAACTGATGTCAACTTGGCGTCTGCTTCTGATGCAATCATCATTGGATTTAACGTTCGTCCTGCAGGGAATGCGAAGCAATTGGCAGATAAAGAAGAAATAGATATCCGTAATTACTCGATCATCTATGATGCAATTGACGACTTGAAAGATGCAATGGAAGGAATGCTTTCTCCTGAAATGAAGGAAGAAATTTCTGGAACTGCTGAAATTCGCGAGATTTTCAAAATTTCTAAAGTGGGTTCTATTGCTGGTTGTATGGTTATGGATGGAAAAATCCTTAGAAGTTCAAGAATCCGCTTAATTCGTGAAGGAGTCGTAATCCATACTGGAGAATTGATCGCCCTGAAACGTTTCAAAGATGATGTGAAAGAAGTGGCTAAAGGATATGACTGCGGTATGCAGATCAAGGGATACAATGATATTCAAGAATATGATGTTATTGAATCATTCCAAGAAGTTGCAGTGAAGAAAAAATTGAAATAATCAATTTATATAAATAAAAAAATCCCGAGCAATCGGGATTTTTTTTTGCCTGTTTTGAATTAAAAAAGACCTTCTGGATAGAAGGTCTTTTTTTTATTTGGTAGGCTTAATTACGATCGCATTTGGATATTTCTTCCGCAGATCATTAAGGTTCTTTTCGGCTTCAATTTTTGTTTTGAAGTTTCCGATCCATACTTTATAGGTTGGTGTATTAAAAACGATTGTACCATCTAAATTTCTAAACTCTTTCCTGAATTCAGCAAGTGTTTTCTTTGCGTTTTCACTATCGCCATTATAAACTTGAATTTTATAGCGTTCGTTTACGGTTAATGAGCCATTAATTTTTCTTTTTTCGGCTAGTAATTGCTCAAATTTTGGGTCTTGAGTAACTTTTATATTCTTTTCTTGTGAGTAAGCAGAAATTGATAAAAGTGCTATAAAAGAAACATTTAGCAGTGCTGATTTTGGACTTAAAATTCTCATAATGAAGTTAGTTTTGTGCAAATATAATATTTACCATTTGATTGAAATTTAAAAAAATTATTTAGAATTAGTATAAATTGGTATTAAGGCTTCTTTAGGTTTTTGATAATAGTTCTTTAGTCGTATTTTTGTGCAAAGTTTTAAATAAGGTATGCAATTTTTTAATATTCTTTAAATAGAAAAAACCATATCAAATTTAGTCGATAATCATTTTTAAATATGAAAAAGGTGGGTAATCCTAATTCGATTTCACGAATACTACTGTTCAGTTTAGCGTTAATGCTAACATTTTCCGTTTCGTCTTTTGCTCAAGAAACAGCTGCTATGCCAGCTGCCGAAACTGCGGCTCCTGCTGCTGGTGCCGGTGATGTTGCTGCGGGAAAAGCTCTTTTTAATTCCAATTGTGCTGCGTGTCACAAATTAGATGGCGCGATGACTGGTCCTGCTTTAAGAGGAGTGACCGAAAGACATGATACAAAATGGCTTCATGATTGGATTAAAGATAGTCAAAAGATGATCAAAGCAGGTGATCCTGCTGCGGTAAAAGTTTTTAATGAGTATAACAAGTCAGTGATGACTGCATTTCCTCAGTTGTCAGATGCGGATATTGATAATATCTTAGCGTATACTTCTGAGCCGAAAGCAGAAAAACCTGCTCCTGCTCCTGGTGAGTCTGCGGGTGCTGGAGGTGGAGAAGGAAGTGGAGTTTCTAACAATATTATTCTTGGTGCCTTGGCATTGGTAATGATGATGTTGGTTGTGATGCTTGTTCTTGTGAATAAAGTATTAGGTAAAGTGGCGAAAGCTAACGGTATCGAGCCTGCTCACAAAGAGCCTGTAACTCCGATTTGGGTTGCATTTGCAAGAAACCAATTTTTAGTTCTGGTAACTTCAATTGTTTTATTGCTGGCAAGTGGTTACTTTGTCTATGGTTATTTTATGCAGGTGGGTGTGGATCAAGGTTATCAGCCGATTCAGCCAATCCACTATTCTCATAAAATCCATGCTGGTGATAATGGTATTGATTGTAAATACTGCCACTCTTCGGCTAGATCAAGTAAAAGTGCAGGTATTCCTTCTTTGAATGTTTGTATGAACTGCCATAAGAATATTTCTGAGGTTGCTGAAGAAACAGCAACGCCAGAACACAGCAAGGCGTTTTACGACGGAGAGATCCAGAAGTTGTACAATGCAGTAGGTTGGGATAAGGCAACTCAAAAATACACAGGAAAAACGGAGCCGGTTAAATGGGTTAGGATTCATAATCTTCCAGATTTTGTTTACTTTAATCACTCGCAGCACGTAATTGTTGGAGGTATTGAATGCCAGACATGTCACGGTCCGGTTGAGACGATGGAAGTTATGGAGCAGCATTCGTCCTTGACAATGGGTTGGTGTATTGACTGCCACCGCAAGACTGATGTGAAAATGGAAGGCAATGCTTATTATGACAAAATTCACGCAGAACTTGCTAAAAAATATGGCAAAGAAAAGCTTACTGCTGCAGAAATGGGTGGTTTAGAGTGTGGAAAATGCCACTATTAATCAAATTTATTAAGATAATTTATATATAATATACATGTCATCAAACAAAAAATACTGGAAAAGTGTTGAAGAACTAAACGATAATAGTTCTATTGTTGAGACGCTCAGAAATAACGAATTCGCGGAGCCTATTCCGGTGGAAGAGTTTTTAGGAGATAAAGAATCATTATCAGCATCGTCAACATCACGTCGTGATTTCTTAAAATATGTTGGATTTAGTACAGCTGCTGCTTCTTTGGTAGCTTGCGAAGGTCCGGTTATTAAATCGATACCTTATGTAGTGCAGCCGGAAGAAATTATTCCTGGGGTTGCGGATTATTACGCTACAACTATTGCTGATGGTTTTGATTTTGCAAATATCTTGATCAAAACACGTGAAGGCCGTCCTATTAAAGTGGAAAACAATACGCTTGATGGCGTAAAGCTTAGTGCTAACGCAAGAGTTCACGCTTCTGTTCTTTCTTTATATGACAGCACTCGTTTAAAACAGCCAAAAATTGCAAAAAAATCAGCTTCTTGGTCTGATGTTGATGCAAAAGTTAAGGCGAGCTTGAATGAGGCAAGAACTGCAGGAAGCCAAGTTGTTTTGCTTACAAATACAATGGCGAGTCCATCTACTGATAAATTAATTGCTGAATTCATTGCTAAAAACCCATCTGCAAAACATGTAGTTTATGATGCGGTTTCTGAATCAAATGCTTTGGATGCTTTCCAGATGGCTTATGGTGAAAGAGCTTTAGCTAATTATGATTTTGCAAAAGCAAATACAATCGTTTCTGTTGGTGCAGATTTCTTAGGAGATTGGCAAGGTGGTGGATTCGACTCAGGATATGCAAAAGGACGTGTTCCAAGAAACGGAGTGATGTCTAAGCATATTCAAATAGAAGCAAATATGTCTATGTCAGGTGCAAATGCTGACAAACGTATTCCTTTGACTATTACTGACCAAAAGCATGCTTTGGTTAAAATATATAATGTAATTACAGGTGCTTCGGTTGGTACTCAAAAAGTAGCAAGGGAAGAAGAAGTGATGAAAGCGGCACAGCAATTAAAAGCAGCTGGTTCAAAAGGAGTTTTGGTTTCTGGTTTAGATGATGTAAATGCGCAGTTGCTTGTTTTTGCAATCAACAATGTATTGCAATCTCAAGCCTTCAATCCTTCAGAGGCTAGATTGACTAGAAAAGGTGATGCCAAAGCGGTTGCTAAATTAGTAGCTGATATGAAAGCGGGAAGTGTTCATACATTAATTATGAGCGGTGTGAACCCAGTTTACACGCTTGCTGCTTCAAAAGATTTTGCTGAAGGATTGAAAAAAGTAAAATTATCTGTTGCTTTTTCTTTGAAAGAAGATGAGACTGCAGTTCTTTCTTCAATCGCAGCGCCAGCTCCACACTACTTGGAGTCTTGGGGAGATGTTGCAATTTCTAAAGGAAACTTGAGCATCACGCAGCCGACTATCCGTCCTTTATTTGATACGAGACAGTTCCAGGAAGCTTTATTGCTTTGGTCTGATAATTCAACTGCTTATTATGATTACTTAAAAGCAGCTGTAACTTCTTCGGTAAGCGGTATTACTTGGAATAAATTAGTTCATGATGGTTTTTATACTACGCCGGTAACTTCTGTGGCTTCTGGATCTGCTGATTATGCAGCAGCGGCTTCTACTTTGGCGCAAGCTAAAAAAGCAGGAGATTTTGAATTAGTACTGTATACTAAAACAGGAATGGGAGATGGCCAGCAGGCAAACAATCCTTGGTTGCAAGAATTCCCTGATCCGATCACTCGTGTATCTTGGGATAACTATGTAACTATTTCAAAAGCGGATGCTGCGAAACTAGACCTTGAAAACTTTAATGTTGCAAACGGTGGTTTGAATGGTAGCTATATTACTATTGAAGTTGGTGGAGTAAAACTGGAAAAAGTTCCGGTTATCATCCAGCCAGGTCAAGCTGTTGGAACAATTGGTGTTGCTCTTGGATACGGACGTAAAGAATCTATGAAACAAGAAATGCAGGTGGGTGTAAATGCATATACATTGTATGCTAACTCAAATGCAAACCAAACTGCAAAAATCACAAAAGAAAGCGGAGATCACGAATTTGCTTGCGTGCAGCTGCAAAGAACGTTGATGGGCAGGGGTGATATTATTAAGGAAACTACTTTAGATGTTTTTGAAAAAGAAGATGCTGAAGTTTGGAATCCTTCTCCAATGGTTTCATTGGATCACAATCCTGTTAAGGCCAATACGGTTGACTTATGGACTTCATTTGACCGTTCAGTCGGGCACCACTTTAAATTGTCAATTGACTTAAATTCATGTACAGGATGTGGCGCTTGCGTTATTGCTTGTCATGCTGAAAATAACGTTCCTGTTGTTGGAAAATCTGAGATTAGAAGAAGCCGTGATATGCACTGGTTGCGTATTGACAGGTATTATTCTTCTGAAGAGACTTTTGCAAAAGACGACGAGAAAAAAGAAAATTTTGATGGTTTGTTCGGAGACAAAGGTTCTTTAGGAGGTTTTGGACAATTAGAACATCCATCAGATAATCCACAAGTAGCATTCCAGCCGGTAATGTGCCAACACTGTAACCACGCTCCGTGTGAAACAGTTTGTCCAGTTGCGGCAACATCTCACGGCCGCCAAGGTCAAAACCACATGGCGTATAACAGATGTGTTGGAACGCGTTACTGTGCGAATAACTGTCCTTATAAAGTACGTCGTTTTAACTGGTTCTTATACAGCAAAAACTCAGAATTTGATTACCACATGAATGACGATTTAGGTCGTATGGTGTTGAATCCAGACGTAGTTGTTCGTTCAAGAGGAGTTATGGAAAAATGCTCAATGTGTATTCAAATGACACAGGCGGTTATTTTGAAAGCGAAACGTGAAGGAAAAGCAGTTGATACAAATGCATTTGAAACAGCTTGTTCTGCTGCATGTACATCAGGATCAATGGTGTTTGGAGATGTTAATAATAAAGCAGATGAAATTGCTAAATTAGAAGAAGATCCAAGAATGTATCATTTATTAGAGCATGTTGGAACAAAACCTAATGTTTTCTATCACGTAAAAGTTAGAAATACCTAGAAATAAATAATTAATCAGAAACAAGATAAAGGATTATGTCGTCTCACTACGAAGCACCCATTAGAAAACCTTTAGTTATAGGTGATAAAACTTATCACGATGTAACAGTAGATGTAGCTGCACCTGTAGAAGGTAGAGCCAACAAACAATGGTGGATTGTATTTTCAATCGCATTAGCAGCTTTCCTTTGGGGAGTAGGCTGTATTATATACACCGTCTCTACTGGTATTGGTACATGGGGATTAAATAAAACAGTTGGCTGGGCTTGGGATATCACGAACTTCGTTTGGTGGGTTGGTATCGGGCACGCAGGAACATTAATTTCAGCAGTACTTTTGTTATTCCGCCAGAAATGGAGAATGGCAATTAACAGATCTGCAGAAGCAATGACCATTTTCTCTGTAGTTCAAGCAGGTTTGTTCCCAATTATCCACATGGGCCGTCCATGGTTGGCATACTGGGTTTTACCAATTCCGAATCAATTTGGTTCTTTATGGGTAAACTTTAACTCACCATTGCTTTGGGACGTATTCGCAATTTCAACGTATCTTTCTGTATCATTGGTTTTCTGGTGGACAGGTTTGCTTCCAGATTTCGCAATGCTTAGAGATAGAGCGGTAACGCCTTTTACAAAAAGAGTGTATTCAATCTTAAGCTTCGGTTGGAGCGGTAGAGCAAAAGACTGGCAACGTTTTGAAGAAGTATCTTTGGTTCTTGCAGGTTTAGCTACGCCCCTTGTACTTTCAGTACACACGATTGTATCTTTTGACTTTGCTACTTCTGTAATCCCAGGATGGCATACTACAATTTTCCCTCCGTACTTCGTTGCTGGAGCGGTATTCTCAGGATTTGCGATGGTAAACACCTTGCTGATCATTATGAGGAAAGTTTCAAACTTAGAAGCTTATATTACAGTACAGCACATCGAATTGATGAACATTGTAATCATGATTACCGGTTCTATCGTAGGTGTAGCTTATATCACAGAGTTATTCGTAGCTTGGTATTCAGGAGTAGAGTATGAACAATATGCTTTCCTGAACAGGGCAACAGGGCCATACGCTTGGGCTTACTGGGCGATGATGACTTGTAACGTTTTCTCTCCGCAATTCATGTGGTTCAAAAAATTAAGAACAAGTATCATGTTCTCTTTCGTTATCTCGATCGTAGTAAATATCGGTATGTGGTTTGAGCGTTTCGTAATTATCGTAACTTCGCTTCACAGAGATTACCTTCCGTCTTCTTGGACAATGTTCTCACCAACATTTGTTGATATCGGAATCTACATTGGAACAATTGGTTTCTTCTTTGTATTATTCTTATTATATGCTAGATCTTTCCCAGTGATTGCTCAAGCAGAGGTTAAGACAATCTTGAAATCTTCAGGAGATAATTATAAAAAATTAAGAGAAGAAAATAAACATTCACACCATGAGTAATAAAGTTATATACGCTATTTATAATGATGATGATGTGCTTATGGATGCCGTTAAACAAACACGTGCTGCTCATCACCATATTGAAGAAATTTTCACTCCATTTCCAGTTCACGGATTGGACAAAGCAATGGGAATCGCGCCGACAAGATTAGCAATTTGTGCTTTTATTTATGGAGTTTGCGGTTTGGCTTTTGCAACCTGGATGATGAATAACATCATGATTGCTGACTGGCCACAAGATATTGGTGGAAAGCCAAGTTTCAGTTATATTGAAAACATGCCTGCTTTTGTGCCGGTAATGTTTGAAATGACCGTATTCTTTGCGGCGCACTTAATGGTGCTTACTTTTTATATGAGAAGCAGGTTATGGCCGTTTAAATCAGCAGAAAATCCAGATGTAAGAACTACGGATGACCATTTTTTAATGGAAGTTGCGGTTCACGGAGACGAAAATGAAATGATTTCATTTTTTCAAAATACTGGAGCAGTAGAAGTTAAAGTAATAGAAAAGCATTAATACTAGATATGAAAAGTTTATATAAAATAACACTTTTGGTAGGAATCGCGATAACAGCAGTTTCTTGTCACAACAAGAAAAAGCCTAACTATCAATACATGCCAAATATGTATGAATCAGTAGGATATGAAACCTATTCTGAATCTAATGCTTTCGCAAATGGTAAAGAAGGACAGCTTCCTGCAGAAGGTTCTATCCCAAGAGGTTTTGAGCCTTATGACTATGAAAATTCTACCGCTGGTTATGAATTAGCAAAAGCTAACTTAAAATCGCCTTTAGATTCTGTTGCAAAACACTCTGATAAAGGTGCACAGCTTTATGGAATTTATTGTGCAGTGTGCCATGGTGAAAAAGGTGACGGAAAAGGGAATTTGGTTAAGAGAGAGAAATTTCTTGGTGTACCAAGTTATGCTGATAGAGTTATCACTGAAGGAAGTGTCTTTCACGTAGAAACATATGGGTTAAACGCAATGGGTTCTCATGCTAACCAATTGACTCAGCAAGAGCGTTGGATGGTTGCAGCTTATGTGATGAAACTAAAGAGTGAATTATAATTGTAGAACAAACTGATCTTAATAGATATGTACACATTTTCAAGCAAATTAAAAACTGTCGCGATCTTCTTTATGATTTTAGGAATCTTAGGGATAGGTTACGGTTTTTTAACTGCACCAAAAAATACTGCTGAAGTAGAAGAAATCTTAAAGAAAGAAGCTGAAGAACACGGAGGCCATCACACAGCAGCTGGACATGATGCTCACGCACATCCTGTTAAAGAAGCGCATACGACTGAAACTCATGATAACCATGATGCAGTTGCAGCTACAGAGGCAAAACCAGAAGCAAGTATGGCTGATTCGGTTCATATAGATACTATTTCTACCACAGAAGATACAGCTCACGCTGCAATTTCAGCTGAAGAAAGCCACAAGAATCATGCAGCTGTTGCGGCTCATGAGGAACACGAGGCTCATGCGGCACACACAAAACATGTGGAGCACGTTTTGCACCAATTGCAAAACAAGCCATGGGCAGCAGTCTATGTGGCGGCGTTATTTTTTATGTTTATTTCATTAGGGGTTTTAGCATTTTATGCAATCCAACAAGTGGCGCAAGCAGGTTGGTCTCCAGTTTTATTTAGAGTTATGCAAGGAATCACGGCTTATTTGCCTTGGGGTTCTGTGTTTGTATTTATTCTTTTAGCTTTGGGAGCTTTCCATTTCCACCATTTATTTGTTTGGATGGATCCAGAATTGTTAGATCCAGCCAGTCCTAAATTTGATAAATTAGTTTCTAATAAATCAGGATACTTAAACGAATATTTCTGGTTGCTCAGAGCTGCGATATTCATCATTGGATGGAACTTATACAGACATTTTTCTAGAAAAAATTGTTTGGCTCAAGATGAGGCTACCGATAATAGTTTCTACAAAAAGAACTTTAAATTATCTGCTGCATTCTTAGTATTCTTTATCGTTACTGAGTCTATCATGTCTTGGGATTGGATTATGTCTGTTGACCCTCACTGGTACAGTACATTGTTTGGATGGTATGTATTAATGAGTTTCCTTGTAAGTGGTGTTACAGTAATTGCTTTAACAACTTTATACTTAAAATCAAAAGGATATTTAGAATATGTAAATAAAAGCCATATCCACGATTTAGCTAAATTCATGTTTGGATTCAGTATCTTCTGGACTTACTTATGGTTCTCTCAATTTATGTTGATCTGGTATGCAAATATCCCTGAAGAGGTTACTTATTTCATTACAAGAATAGAGCAATACAACTTGCCTTTCTTCGGAATGCTTGTTTTGAATTTTGTTTTCCCAATCTTGATTTTGATCAATACAGATTTCAAACGTCTTACGTGGATTATCGTTATGGCTGGAGTTGTAATTTTAGCCGGTCATTATGTTGATTTCTATGTTATGATTATGCCAGCAACTGTTGGTGACCGTTGGTTCATCGGATTTGCAGAAATCGGTTCTGTACTTTTCTTCCTTGGATTATTTATTTTGGTGGTATTTACTGCTCTTACTAAATCTCCTTTATTGGCAAAAAGAAATCCATTTATTGAAGAAAGTAAACATTTTCATTATTAATATTTAAAGAAAGAACAGATGACAAGTTTGTTGGTAATAATAGTTTTAGTTTTATTAGCTGTTGCAATTTGGCAATTAACTAAAATCTTCGATTTGACTCAAGTTGGCGCAAAACGTGATGATTCACAAATTGCCAATGATAAGGATAATAATGTAAATGGATATTTGATGTATGCTTTTTTGGTATTCATCTACTTAACCACGATTTACTGTGTAGTTGAATTTGGACACTTTCCATTGATGAGCAATTCTGCTTCCGTTCACGGAGCTGATGTAGATAACTTAATGTGGATTTCGATGATCTTGATTTTTGTAGTTCAAACGATTACTCAAGCATTATTGCACTATTTCTCATTCAAATACAGAGGTAGAGAAGGACAAAAAGCATTGTATTTTGCAGATAACGACAGATTAGAGTTTATCTGGACAATTATTCCGGTAATCGTTTTAGCAGGTTTGATCCTTTACGGATTATATGCTTGGACAAACATTATGTTTGTTGACGAAGATGAAGATGTTATTGTTGTTGAACTATATGCAAAACAATTCTCTTGGGAAGCTAGATATTCTGGAGAAGATAATGTTCTTGGAAAAGCGAACGTTCGTTACATTGAAGGTGTAAATACATTAGGTGTTGATGTTACTGATCCAAATGCACAAGATGATAAAGTTGTAAATGAATTGCATTTGCCAATAGGTAAAAAAGTAGTTTTCAAAATGCGTTCTCAAGACGTTTTGCACTCGGCTTACATGCCTCACTTTAGAGCACAGATGAACTGTGTTCCAGGTATGGTAACTCAATTTGCATTTACTCCAAATAAAACGACAGCAGAAATGCGTCAAACTCCAGAAATGGTTGAAAAAGTAGCTGCAATTAATGAAATTAGAGCTAAAAAGAGCATTGAACTTGCTAAAAAAGGGGAGCCTGGATTAGATCCTTATACTTTTGACTTCTTATTGCTTTGTAACAAAATTTGTGGAGCATCTCACTATAACATGCAAATGAAAATTGTGGTTGAAAGTGAAGAAGACTACAAAAAATGGTTAAGCGAAAAGCCAACTTTGGTTTCTGTAGTAAAAGCTGAAAAAGAACCAAAAGCAGAAGAAGGTGCACCTGCTCCAGCAGATTCTGCTAAAGTAGCTGTTGATACTGCTAAAGTGGTAGCGGCTAAGTAATAATAAGTATATCTTTTATAATAAAATTTAAATTATAATATATGTCAGCAATAGCTCACGATATCGATCACGGACACGATCACGAACACGAACATCACCACAAAGATACTTTCATTACGAAATATATCTTTAGTATTGATCATAAGATGATTGCAAAGCAATACTTGATTACAGGTATTATTATGGGAATCATTGGAGTGGGGATGTCTTTGCTTTTCAGAATGCAATTGGCTTGGCCTGAAGAATCATTTGGAGTTTTCAAATTTTTCTTAGGTGAGAAATTTGCTCCAGGAGGAGTTATGAAAAATGATGCTTATCTTGCATTAGTTACCATTCACGGTACAATCATGGTATTCTTTGTATTAACGGCAGGTTTGAGCGGAACGTTCAGTAACTTGCTTATTCCATTGCAAATTGGTGCCCGAGATATGGCATCTGGTTTCATGAATATGGTTTCTTACTGGTTGTTTTTCCTTTCAAGTGTTGTGATGATCTCGTCACTATTTGTTGAATCTGGACCCGCTTCTGCAGGTTGGACAATTTATCCGCCATTATCAGCATTGCCACAGTCAATTCCAGGTTCTGGAACGGGTATGACACTTTGGTTGATATCTATGGCAATTTTCATCGCTTCCTCTTTGATGGGATCTTTAAATTACGTGGTAACAGTGATCAACTTAAGAACTAAAGGAATGTCAATGACAAGGTTGCCACTTACAATTTGGACCTTTTTTATCACGGCAGTAATTGGTATCGTATCTTTCCCAGTTCTTTTATCGGCAGCGTTGTTGTTGATTATGGACAGAAGTTTGGGAACTTCATTCTTCCTTTCTGATATATATATCGCTGGAGAAGTATTGCATTATCAAGGTGGTTCGCCAGTTTTGTTTGAGCACTTATTCTGGTTCTTAGGTCACCCTGAGGTTTATATTGTAATTTTGCCTGCAATGGGGCTTGTTTCTGAAATTATGGCAACAAGTTCTCGTAAACCTATTTTTGGTTACAGAGCGATGATTACTTCAATTCTTGCAATCGCTTTCTTATCAACAATCGTTTGGGGTCACCACATGTTTATCTCAGGAATGAATCCATTCTTAGGTTCTGTGTTTACATTCACCACTTTGTTGATCGCGATTCCTTCTGCAGTAAAAGCATTCAACTGGATTACCACTCTTTGGAAAGGTAACATACAGATGAATCCTGCAATGTTGTTTTCAATCGGTTTCGTTTCAACTTTCATCACTGGAGGTTTAACAGGAATCATTCTTGGAGACAGTACACTTGATATCAACGTTCACGATACTTACTTCGTTGTAGCTCACTTCCACTTAGTAATGGGTATTTCTGCTCTTTACGGAATGTTTGCTGGGGTTTACCACTGGTTCCCAAGAATGTTTGGAAGAATGTTGAACAAAAATTTAGGTTATATTCACTTTTGGGTAACTGCAATTTGTGCTTATGGAGTTTTCTTCCCAATGCACTTCATCGGTATGGCAGGTCTTCCAAGACGTTATTATACAAACACAGCATTCCCATTATTTGATGACTTGCAAAACGTAAACGTTTTGATCACGGTTTTCGCTTTAGTGGGTGGTGTATTCCAAATCGTTTTCATCTGGAACTTCTTCCACAGTATTTTCTTCGGAAAGAAATCAGTAATGAATCCTTGGAATGCAACAACTCTAGAATGGACTGCTCCAGTAGAGCACATCCACGGAAACTGGCCAGGAGAAATTCCAGAAGTCCACAGATGGCCTTATGATTACAGTAAGCCAGGTTTCGAAGAAGATTTTATTCCTCAAAACGTTCCTTTTAAAGAAGGAGAAGAGGAACTTCATCACTAAGATTTAAATATAAAAAAGACCGCTTTCCATAAGAAAGCGGTCTTTTTTTATGCAGTTTTAAATTTATTTAAAGCTATTCTTTTATAAATTTTAAAGTGGCTTTTGAACCATCTTCCATATTTAATTTAATCAAATAAACTCCTGTAGCGATATCATCAGTTTGAATTTTATTTGCTACTATTTTAGGACTTTTAACGAATTGCCCTGTTAAGGTATAAATGCTAGCTGAAATAGCATTGCCCGTTGAAGTAAGGTGTAAATTATCTTTTACCGGATTTGGATATACTGAAATTGTACTTGCCATGGATTGTTCTTTTATACCCAATGACAATCCATTTAATACAATTTGAGGTCTTGTAGTTTTAGCTTGGACAGATGTTGCGGGTGTTGATCCAGTATAGTTCAATGGTGGATTTAATGGATTGGCATTATCAGCAGCATTATCTGTTCTAATCATTAAGCACATTATATTGGCTGTCCCGGGAATTTGGTAAAATAAAGTGGAACTTCCATCATCATCAGGTTTATTAGCATCAACAGTTATTACCAAATTGTCTGTGCCGTTATACTCAAAAGGAGTTGTGAATGTAAATTTTAATGTAGTTCCTGTTTGAGTAAATGTACCGTTTGCCATCACTTGTTGGTGTGCAGCAACGCTTATCCAATCTGCACCTGTTGAGCTTACAACTGGATTATATGAAGCTCTGGTGGTATGGCCTATCCAGACATCAATCATTCCATTCGTATTTGTCAATGCATTGGTGTTGTTTACTTTAAAGTCAATGGAAGTTATTGTTCCAGCAACACCTATTTCTGAAGACAAATAAATAAATTGCGAGAGTGACGTAGAATAAAAGATGGAAATTGGTGTTGACAAACCTGCATTGCTGTCCACTGTTGTGCCTGTGCCTATAGTTACCTGCCCGAAGGTAACAGCAGTAGTCATAAAAGCAAATAAAAATAAAGTTTTTCTCATAATTTTAAATTTTTAAGATTAATTATGAGTAAATATATGTAAAATTTATTTTTTATTGTAATATTAGTAGTTTAAGAAAGAAAAGAGCCTCAGTTATGAAGCTCTTTTTTACAATGCCAATATAGGAATTAGGCAGTCGCATCTCTCAATGCTTTCACTCTATCATGGTCAGCTCTTAAAGCCGTTTTTTGTTGCGAAACCAATTGCGTTTGTTCTGCTGTCAAATCAGAACTATCGTTAAGTACAGCTTCATAGGTTTCTAATGCTTTGTCTTCACCAAATTCACAAGAATCTAAGATTGTGTGGCGGTCGTTTCCGGTAAATGCTGCTTTAACGTCCATCCAGGCTCTAAAGAATTTTCCGGTAACTCTTGTTCCTTCTTCAGGTGTGCCGCCAAGGCGTTTTACTTCTGAGCGAAGCTCAGATAAATTCTTATGGCTAGTTGCGGCCAATTCTCCAAAAAGGCTTTTTAAGTCTGATTCGTTTGCTTCTTTTGAAGCCGTTTCATAACCTTCGACTCTGTCGTTATTGATTTCAATTAACTTGTTTAATGCGCTGATGTTTTTTGAATTTTCCATGCTTAATTGGTTTTATAATTTAGTAGTATAAAGTTCTAAATTATTTAACGGAATATTTTATAGGATTAAAATGCAGAGTTACAAGTTTAGTCCTATTTCAAAGTTTGTGGTTTTTCTAAAATGAAAAAATGAAATTGCGCATCAGTAGTTGATCTTTTAAAATTTAATTTTTCCAATATTTTGACGGAACCTTCATTTGCGATCAAACATTTCGCAGTGATTTTTTTTACTTCTGATTGAGAAAAACCCCACTTTACTAAGGCTTCCGAAGCTTCCAAGGCATAACCATTTCTTCTCTCGCTGGCAATGATTCCGTATCCCAAATCAATTTCTCCAGCCAGATTCGGAATTCCCTTAAAACCGGCATCGCCAATAATTTTCATTTCGGCTTTTTTGATAATAACCCAAGATTCAAATCCGGTTGGACCATTTGAAGCTTCAATATTGGCTACAATTTTTGGCAGTGTTTCTAAAGTTTCCTGATCAGGATATCCTGCAGCAGTATTCGGGCCTTTGTTTTGTAAGGCTATGAAATTTTTGTCATTGATTAAATGGGTCAGCTGTTTTGTAAACGGAATAAGGAGCAATCGTTCCGTTTCTATTTTTTTACTATTCATTTGTTATCGATTATCCCAATCGCTCTTTTTAATTTTTTTCTTTCCCCAAGCTATAACTTTTACGCCTTCAGAATAATTAACCAAATCAGGTTTTCTTGCAATTAATTTTTCAAATCTTGGATAATGCAATTCGATATTTTCAATAATAGCTTCCCTAATTGGCCATTCTTGATGATGGATTTCATATTCGTTGATGAAGTTTTTGGTGTCTTGAAATAAAGCATATCTTTCGGTTAACCAAAGGTCAATTTCCGTTTTTTGTATCGCTTGACCGATTTTAAATTTGATGTCTAAAGCATCTCCAAATTCTGAGTTTGACGAACGATAATATTCCATTTCACGTTTGATACTTGAATAACGATACGGTAATTCAGAAATTAGTTTGGCAACCTTACATGACAAATCTTTTCCGCCTTCCATACTTAAAAAGTAAACGCCAGTTTTACTTTTTGTTTTCACATAAGTACGAACATTTATCTCAAAGAAATTAGAAATAGGAGCAATGGCAGGTAAAAACCTCGGACGAATTTCTTCCATTGCAAAAGCGACAACGGAAACCCAAGGTTTTCCTTCGAATAAATCAATTTCCAATTCCTTTGGAACAAATTTTTTTAATTCTTCGAGTTCGACTTCCCAATGCAAAAAAATCGCATCGTTCCATTCTTGATAAAAACGCCAGCGATCTTTCGGAATTTCCCAAGGTCGATGTCCATTTTGTTCTAAAATTTTCCGAATCATCGCAAGTTAAATTTCTTTTGGTTTTGTAAAATAATAAACCGGAATTCCGGCCAGCATGATCAAAACGCCCCAACCGCAAGTTTCAAATCTTGTGATTAATAAGGAAACGCACAATGCCGAAGCTGCTACAATATAAATCATCGGTAAAAACGGATAACCAAATGCTTTGTAAGGTCTTTCAATGTTTGGCATTTTTCTACGCAAGATGAAAATTCCGTAAATGGTTAAGATGTAAAAAATGATTACGATTATCATGACAAAATCTAGCAAAGCACCGTATTTTCCGGTCAAGCACAATGCCGAAGCCCAAATGCATTGTGCCCATAAAGCCCAAGCCGGAACACTTGCCGAATTTAAAACAGCGGCTTTCTTGAAAAACAATCCGTCTTTTGCCATCGTATAATAAACTCTTGCGCCAGCCATAATCAATCCGTTATTACAAGCAAATGTGGAAATCATAATCATGATGGCGATAATCAAAGTTCCGATGTTTCCGAAGATATAGTTGGCTGCAACAACCGCAACACGGTCTGATTTGGCAGTAGCAATTTCCTCAAATGGAACCACTGCCAAATACATTAAATTTGCTAAAATGTAAATGACGGTCACGATCAAAGTTCCTAAAAACAAACTCAAGCCCACATTTCGCTTTGGGTTTTTAATTTCACCAGCAATAAAAGTCACGCCATTCCAAGCATCGCTTGAAAATAAAGAACCCACCATAGCTGCAGAAATTGCGGTGATTAACGCCGAACCGCTGATTGGCAGCCAAGAACCTTCTTCTGTATTAAAAGATCTCGTATTCCAGGCATCAGCCCAATTGGCATCCCAAATTTCGGCTTTGGCGCCTAATGTAAATCCGAAAATTATTAATCCTAATAAAGACAAAATTTTAATCAGCGTCATCACCGTTTGGAGCATCTTGCTGTTTTTTACGCCCCTGCTGTTGATATATGTAAGAAGGATAATTGTAAATATCGAAACAATTTGCGACGCATTTAATTTGAAAAAACCGAGTTCAAAAAGAATGTTCTCATCGCTCAAAGGTTCATATAAATACGCGGCGAATTTTGAAAAAGCAACGCCAACGGCCGCAATAGTTCCGGTTTGGATGACCGCGAAAAAACTCCAGCCATATAAAAAAGCAACTAATTTATTATACGCTTCTTTTAGATACACATACTGGCCACCCGCTTTTGGAAACATCGAACTCAATTCTCCGTAACTCACAGCGGCAATCATTGTGATCAAACCAGAAATTATCCAAATCAAAGTCAGCCAACCAGCAGATCCTACTTGGCGCGCAATATCAGCACTGACAATGAAAATTCCCGAACCAATCATGGATCCAACGACAAGCATTGTTCCGTCTAATAATCCGAGTTCTCTTTTTAAATTGTCGTCTTCGTGGTGGTTTTCCATAAAAATTGGTTTGGATGAGTTGTTAATTTCTGTTAAAGGTATTAAAAAATCTGAATTTTGATGCAACTTGATTTTTAAGTATCTTTAGGCTTGACAATTTAAAAATTAAACTATGGGCGATAAATATTTAGACCTAAACTTGGTTAAAAACGAAGAAAAAAAGCGATTTGAAATGGTGGTTGAAAACCATACGGCCTTTGTAGAATATATCTTGACGAACGATAATGTGATGTTTCTGACGCATACCGAAGTCCCAAAATCATTGGAAGGAAAAGGAGTGGGCGGAAGCATTGTCAAAAAAGCATTAGAATATATTAAAGAAAATAATCACACTTTGGCACCGCTTTGCCCTTTTGTTGCTTCTTATGTAAGAAAGCATCCTGAATATAAGACACTTTTGGCAAAAGGGTATAATGTGGATTAATTTATAAAGTTTAAAATTTCAATTTTTAAATCTTGCAATCTTAATAGTATCTTTGCCACATGAATGAAAATTTAGATCCCACAAACCAAAACTACAATCACGAGGAACTTGATTTAGAAAAAAAATTAAGGCCGCTGTCTTTTGATGATTTCACGGGACAAGATCAGGTTTTGGAAAATTTGCAAGTATTTGTACAGGCGGCAAACCAAAGAAATGAAGCTTTGGACCACACGCTTTTTCACGGACCTCCGGGTTTGGGGAAAACGACGCTTGCCAATATTTTAGCTAATGAATTGGGTGTTGGAATTAAAATTACGTCAGGTCCGGTTTTAGATAAACCTGGAGATTTGGCGGGTCTGCTGACTAATCTTGAAGAACGTGATGTTTTGTTTATTGACGAAATTCATCGTTTGAGTCCGATTGTGGAAGAATATTTATATTCTGCGATGGAGGATTTCAAGATTGATATTATGATTGAATCGGGGCCAAATGCCAGGACGGTGCAATTAAATTTGAATCCGTTTACATTGGTGGGAGCCACCACGCGTTCTGGATTGTTGACCGCGCCGATGCGAGCCCGTTTCGGAATCCAAAGCCGACTGCAATATTACACGACAGAACTTTTGACTTCCATTGTAGAAAGAAGTTCGGCTATTTTAAAAATGCCAATAACGATGGAAGCTGCGATCGAAATTGCGGGAAGAAGCCGCGGAACGCCAAGGATTGCAAATGCTTTGTTAAGACGCGTTCGTGATTTTGCCCAAATAAAAGGAAACGGAAGCATCGATATTGAGATTGCGCAATTTTCATTAAAAGCACTTCACGTCGATGCGCACGGATTAGATGAAATGGACAATAAAATTTTGACCACAATCATCGATAAATTTAAAGGAGGTCCGGTTGGATTATCCACTTTGGCAACTGCCGTTTCTGAAAGCAGCGAAACGATCGAAGAAGTGTATGAACCCTTTTTAATTCAAGAAGGTTTCCTTATGAGAACGCCAAGAGGAAGAGAAGTTACTGAAAAAGCCTACAAACACTTGGGAAAAGTTAAAATGAACGTGCAAGGAGGGCTTTTTTAGAATTTAAGATTTATGCCGAAATGTATTGTGTAAGTTTTTAAAATCTGTGTCATCTGTGTTCCTACTTTATATAAAAATCTAAAATGATTTCCAATAAAGAAAAATATACCAAATTCATTAAATCCGAAGCCGTACGCCTCGGATTTTTGTCTTGTGGCATATCCCAAGCTGGGTTTTTAGAACAAGAAGCGCCTCGTTTGGAAGCTTGGCTGAAAAATAATGCACACGGTCAAATGGCGTATATGGAAAATCATTTTGACAAAAGATTAGACCCGACGCTTTTGGTTGAGGATTCAAAAAGCGTCATTTCGTTGCTGTTAAATTATTATCCCGAAGAAACACAGGCGGGATTATTGGGAGACGATACTTTTAAAATCTCCAAATATGCTTACGGACAAGATTATCATTTTGTCATCAAAGAGAAATTGAAAGAGTTTTTATTCTCAATTCAAGAAAATATTGGAGAAGTTTCGGGTCGTGCTTTTGTCGATTCGGCTCCCGTTTTAGACAAGGCTTGGGCTTCGAAAGGCGGTTTGGGATGGATCGGAAAAAACAGCAATTTATTAAGCAAGCAAGTAGGTTCTTTCTTTTTCATAGCCGAATTGATTGTTGATTTAGATCTAGAATATGACAATGCCGTGACAGACCATTGCGGTTCGTGCACCAAATGTATCGACGCTTGCCCGACGGAAGCCATTGTGGCGCCTTATGTTGTGGACGGAAGCAAGTGTATTTCTTATTTTACGATAGAATTAAAAGATAATATTCCTTCAGAAATGAAAGGCAAATTTGATGATTGGGCTTTTGGCTGTGATGTCTGCCAAGATGTTTGCCCATGGAACCGCTTTTCAAAATCGCACAGCGAACCGCTTTTTAATCCGCATCCTGATTTGCTGTCGATGACCAAAAAAGATTGGGAAGAAATTACCGAAGATACTTTTAAAGCGGTGTTCAAAAATTCCGCTGTAAAACGTACCAAGTTCGGCGGTTTGCAACGTAATATAGACTTCTTGAAATAGCAATTTACACCCTGTATTTTTTCCAACAATTAGTTAAAATTTTCATAAAATCTTAAAATGTGGCTAGCGCACAAATCCAAAGCATGGGCGCTCTCGTAGATTTATCTTACAACCACAAAAATAATTTATTATGAAAAAAAGGTATTTTGAATTTAGAAAGCTGTCAATGTTGGTGTTGGCAGGCTTAACAATCGTTTCGTGCAATGATGACGATAATGGAAATGGAAATGGGCCAGTAGTTAATCCGCCAGTTACAGTGGCTCCAGATGCGGCGTTCACGGCACTAACAAACAACAACACCATTGCCTATTTTAATGCAACCAATCTTGTTACGCCAACGTCAACTTTGTCAATTACTGCGCTGCCAGCTGCTGAGCAAATTGTCAGTATTGATTACAGGCCGGCAACGGGTCAACTTTATGCTCTGGGATCTTCAAGCAGGCTTTATTTTATCAATGAAGAATCAGGAGTAGCAACCGCTTTAGGTGCAGCCGCATTTTCTCCTGCCATTTCTGGTGAAAATGCTTCCATTGATTTTAATCCCACAGTTGATAGAATCAGGCTGGTTACGGCATCAGGACAAAATTTAAGACTGCATCCTGAGTTAGGTACCGTTGTTGCAACTGACGGTGAAATTAATGGAGGAACCAATCCTGAAATTGGAGCTGTAGCTTATACCAATAGCGTTGCAGGAGCTTCAAGTACAACGTTGTATGATATTGATTTTTCAGAAAATAAATTATACAAACAAACGCCGCCGAATGATGGAGGATTAGAACTTGTTGGAGACCTGACCGTTGATTTTGAGGGTTCAGGAAATTTTGACATCAATCCAGATAATAGCCTTGCGTTAGCGGTTACTCTTGATGGCGCGGTTTCAAGTCTTTTTACTATTGACTTAAGTAACGGTAAAGCCATAAAAGTCGGAACATTTGGAAGTTCAGTTATTGGTATCGCTTTTAAAACAAATCCTGTGGCTTTTGCAACAACTGCAGACAACCAGCTTTACCGCTTTAACCCAACAAGTCCACAATCTAATCCTGTGGCATTAATGGGGCTTCTTTCAGGAGAAACCATTGTAGGTTTGGATTTCAGACCGGCAAACGGATCACTTTATGCTATTTCAAACCAAAGCAGGTTGCTGACGGTAAATACGGCAAATGGACAAGTTACCCAAGTGGGGTCTGTTTTAAGCACGCCGTTAAACGGAACATCTTTCGGATTTGATTTTAATCCAACGGTGGATAGAATCAGATTGGTGAGCAATACGGGCCAAAATTTAAGATTGCACCCAGATCTGGGAACGGTTGCTTTTGTAGATGGAACCTTAAATCCAGGAACTCCTTCAGTAAGCGGTGCTGCCTATTCGAATAGTTTTGCAGGTTCAACGACAACAACATTATTTGTTTTAGATTCAGAAACAAATATGCTTTACACGCAATCACCGCCAAATGATGGAGTTTTGGTTCCGGTCGGTGCTTTAGGGATTGATGTGGCAGCAAACAATGGATTTGATATTGGAGGAAGCACAGGCAGTGCTTTTGGATTATTCAAAGTAGGTACAACTTCAGCTGTTTATACCGTTAATCTTACTGCCGGAACGGCTACAAAAGTGGCTGACTTCAATATCGAAGCGACTGCTATGGCTGTTGGTTTAGGATTCTAAGAAGATTTTTTTTAAAATATAAAAGCTTGGTGATAGTTCTGTCGCCAAGCTTTTTTTTATTTTCCGATAAATGAATTTCTTCTTCTTTTGCTTGCTGTACAAACATTGATTTTATTTTTTTAAAATTTTCAATAGGCGGACATCCAAAATCCAAAATTTGGTTGTGAAATTGTTTAATATAAAGTTTTTATGCTAAAATTTTTTTTTTTTTGATTTTGTTCGCAATTCTCTGATTTAAAAAATACTTTCACTTCGTATTGTGTTTTTGGCTTAAACTATTCGGAAGCAAATTAGTATGCTGGATATTTCTGGGCATTGCCGGTTCCGGCCGAAAGCGCATTATTGTCTCCGGATGATGATTTTCGAGGAAATCTTTCCATTTTTTTGTGGCGATTTGTAATGTCATTCCTGTTTTCTTCTTTGCACGATTGCAATGCAATGGCCATAAAACAAAAAAAAAACCAGTTTTCTCATATTTTTAATGAATTTATAAAAAGTCAATAGTTTTAGGCATAAAATTCCAAGAAAACACACAATATGAAACTTGCCAAAAAGAATGGCAGTAAAACTTTCTAAGTTTCATCGATACCTTTATCTTTGTAAATCGGATTAAAATCTAAAAAAATGAATAAATACAGCAAAAGAAGAGAAGCTCTTTTATATCACGCAAAACCATCGCCAGGTAAAATTGAGGTGGTTCCAACTAAAGCTTATGCAACACAAAGAGATTTGTCTTTGGCTTATTCTCCTGGCGTTGCCGAGCCTTGCCTTGAGATTGCGAAAGATGTAAACAATGTGTATAAATATACTGCAAAAGGGAATTTGGTGGCCGTTATTTCAAATGGTACTGCGGTTTTAGGATTAGGAGATATTGGTCCTGAAGCTTCAAAGCCCGTAATGGAAGGAAAAGCGCTATTGTTTAAAATTTTTGCTGACATCGATGTTTTTGATATTGAAGTAGATACAAAAGATATCGAGAAGTTTATTGAGACAGTAAAAAACATTGCGCCCACTTTTGGCGGGATTAATTTAGAAGATATCAAAGCGCCAGAATCTTTTGAAATTGAAAGACGTTTGGTAGAAGAATTGAATATTCCGGTGATGCACGATGATCAGCATGGAACCGCGATTATTTCTTCTGCAGCTTTGTTGAATGCCTTGGAACTGGCCAATAAGAAGATTGAAGATGTCACGATGGTCGTTTCTGGAGCAGGTTCTGCTGCTTTAGCGTGTGCTAATTTATATGTTCTGTTAGGAATTGATCCTAAAAAAGTGATTATGTTTGACCGAAAAGGAGCACTTTCTCCAGATCGGGAAAATTTATCAGAAGTGCAAAGAAGATACGCAAATGCAACTAGTGATGTTACCTTGGAACAAGCAATGGTTGGTGCTGATATTTTCTTGGGGCTTTCGTCAGGAGACGTTCTTTCTGCTGAAATGCTTTTGACCATGGCTGAGGATCCAATCGTTTTTGCGATGGCCAATCCAACACCAGAAATTGATTACAATCTTGCCATTGCAACGCGCCCAGATATTATCATGGCAACGGGCCGTTCAGACCATCCTAATCAAGTAAACAACGTTTTAGGTTTTCCTTATATTTTTCGCGGCGCATTAGATGTCCGTGCGACAAAGATCAACGAAGAAATGAAAATGGCTGCTGTGAAAGCGTTGGCCTTATTGGCAAAACAATCAGTTCCAGAGCAAGTAAATATTGCCTACGGCGAAACCAAATTAGTTTTCGGAAGAGATTATATCATTCCAAAGCCATTTGACCCAAGGTTGATCGCCATTGTAGCTCCGGCAGTTGCAAAAGCGGCAATGGATTCTGGCGTGGCGCTTAATCCAATTACGGATTGGGTAAAGTATGAAGAAGAACTTTTAGAAAGATTAGGTTCAGATAACAAAATGGTTCGACTTTTGGCCAATAGGGCAAAATCAGAACCAAAACGAGTGGTTTTTGCAGAAGCAGACCATTTAGATGTGCTGAAAGCGGCTCAAATTGTTTGGGAAGAAAAAATCGGAACTCCTATTTTATTAGGAGATAAAGAAATCATCAAAGAACTGAAAGAAGAATTAGGTTTTGATGCGGATGTCATGATCATTGATCCAAAAACGTCAGAAGAAGACGATAGAAGGCTGCGTTACGCAAACTCATTTTGGGAATCAAGAAGACGAAAAGGAACCAGCTTATTGGATGCCCAAAAGTGGATGCGCGAAAGAAATTATTTCGCGGCAATGATGGTGAACGAAGGCGAAGCAGATGCTTTGGTTACCGGATATTCCCGCAGCTATCCATCGGTTGTAAAGCCAATGATGTCATTGATTGATATGGCTCCGGGCGTTTCAAGAATTGCCACTACCAATATGATGATGACCAAAAGAGGTCCGATTTTCTTGTCAGATACAGCGATCAACCCAAATCCAACAGCAGATGATTTGGCAAAAATTGCCTTGATGACGGCAAAAACGGTTCGCTTATTTGGTATGGAACCGGTTATTGCAATGGTTTCGTTTTCAAACTTTGGTTCGTCCCAAGATAAAAGCGCTCAAAAAGTAGCCGAAGCGGTGGCTTATCTGCACAAATATTATCCAGATTTAGTGGTTGACGGAGAAATCCAAGCCGATTTTGCTTTGAATTCAGAAATGCTTCAAAATAAATTTCCGTTCTCAAAATTAGCTGGAAAAAAAGTAAATACGTTGATTTTTCCAAATCTTGAAGCGGCAAATATCAACTATAAAATGTTGAAAGAATTAGACAAATCAGTTTCTATCGGGCCAATTATGATGGGGATGGATAAGCCGGTTCATATCTTTCAATTAGGCGCCAGTGTTGAGGAAATGGTCAATATGGCTGCGGTTGCTGTTGTTGATGCTCAAGAAAAAGAGAAAAAAAATAAGGCAATAAAAGTTAATTTTTAGTATGTTTTCTGTTTCCTAAACATTTAAGCTATTATCAGTAAAACTTTTTCCCTACATTTGGGAATTATTTAACATTGATGATAGCACACATACAAGGGAAATTAGTGGAGAAAAATCCTACTGATGTAGTCATTGACTGCAACGGTGTCGGTTACCAGATCCACATTTCGTTACATACTTATTCGTTACTTCCAAATACAGAATACATCAAAGTGTATACGTATCTTCAAATTAAAGAAGATGCGCATACACTTTTTGGTTTTGCTGAAAAATCAGAAAGAGAAATTTTTAAGATGTTGCTTTCGGTTTCGGGTATCGGAGCCAGCATTGCCAGAACGATGCTTTCTTCGCTAGAACCTAAACAGATCATTCAAGCGCTTGCTGCGGGCGATGTGGCCACAATTCAATCTATTAAAGGAATTGGAAGCAAAACGGCACAGCGCGCCATCCTTGATTTGAAGGACAAAGTGTTAAAACTATATGATTTAGACGAAGTTTCTATTTTACAAGACAATACAAATAAGGACGAAGCGTTATCTGCTTTGGAAGTTCTTGGATTTAACAGAAAATTGGCGGAAAAATCCGTTGAAAAAATTGTTAAAGAAAATCCAGATGCCACTATTGAAACCATTATCAAACAAGCCTTAAAAAACTTATAAACACTTGAAAACAAACTATACTAATGGCGTTGCAAATAGCTTTAAAATTAGCTTATGGCTGATTTCGTTATTTTTTAGTGTAACACTGCAGGCACAAGAGGAAGAAGATCAGGATTCTATACCAAAGGGATATTCTTCTGGAAAAATAGAATTAAATACGCCTCCTTCTATTTTAGATGCTTACACGTATGATGCCGTTTTGGATCGTTATGTTTACACGAGCACAATTGGTGGTTTCAATGTGAACTATCCCGTAATTATGACTCCAGATGAGTATGAAGAACTTGTTTTGAGGGAGTCAATGCGCGCTTATTTCAAGCAAAAATCAGACGCTATTGAAGGTAAAAAAGACGGAAGTGATGCCAATAAAAAAGATTTGCTTCCAAGATATTATGTGAATTCGAGTTTTTTCGAAACTATTTTTGGAGGAAATACAATCGATGTAAAACCAACAGGTTCGGTTGAAATGGATTTGGGTGTTCGCTACACGAAACAAGACAATCCATCGCTTTCGCCAAGAAATCGAACGACAACAACATTTGATTTTGACCAAAGAATCAGTATGAGTTTGATGGGTAAAGTAGGTACAAGATTGGCGGTGAATGCCAATTATGATACCGAATCTACTTTTGCTTTTCAAAATTTAATTAAGTTAGAATATACCCCTACGGAAGATGATATCATTCAAAAGATTGAAGTCGGAAACGTAAGTTTGCCCTTAAACAGTTCTCTAATACGGGGAGCTCAAAGTCTTTTTGGGGTAAAAGCCCAATTTCAATTTGGTAAAACAACCGTTACTGGAATTTTCTCTGAACAAAAATCACAAACAAGAACCGTTACAGCTGAAGGTGGTGGAACCGTTCAAAATTATGAATTGTTTGCATTGGATTATGATGCTGACCGACACTTTTTCTTGTCTCAATATTTCAGGGATAAGTATGATGAATCTTTGATAAACTATCCGTTGATCAACAGTCGTGTTCAGATTACAAGAATTGAGGTTTGGGTAACAAATCGTCAAAATCGTGTTAGTACTACGGATAACAACTTAAGAAATATTATTGCACTTCAAGATTTAGGTGAAGCGCCAATAACAGGTTTAGATGTAAATCAAGTGGTTTCGTTGACGCCTCCGGGAAATATTTTTATAGCACCAGCGAACACGCCTTCAAAAAACTCAAACAATAGATTTGACCCTGAGAAAATTGGAACACCGGGTTATTTCTTGAATAATAATATTAGAGAAATTTCTACAGCAAGCACCGGATTTTCAAATTTAGGAGGAGGAGTTGTTAGTGAAGGAACAGATTATTCTAAACTAGAAAATGCTAGAAAATTATCTGCGAACGAATACACCTATCACCCGCAATTGGGTTACATTTCATTGTCTCAGAAATTGACAAATGATGAAGTTTTGGCAGTTGCGTATCAATATACCATTGGTGGTGAAATTTATCAAGTAGGAGAATTTGGTACGGATGGAGTCGATGCGACGCAAGTAAGCAACGGAATTCCGACTACACAAAGTTTGATCTTGAAAATGCTAAAAAGTAACTTGACTAACGTGAACAAACCCGTTTGGAACTTGATGATGAAAAACATCTATTCGCTTCCGGGAGCTTATCAATTAGAGCAAGAGGATTTCAAGTTGAATATTATGTACACCGATCCTTCGCCGCTGAATTACATTACTCCGGCAAATGCGGCATCTCCAATTCCTTATGATATTGACGGTATGCCAACTCCTTTATTGCGTGTTTTCAATGTGGATCGATTGAATTATACTAATGACCCGCAAGTTAACGGAGATGGTTTCTTCGATTTTGTGCCAGGACTAACGGTGGATCAGCAAAATGGTCGAATTATCTTTACAACGGTGGAGCCTTTTGGTAATCATTTGTTCAATAAATTAAATACGGTAGGATCTGGAGCCGATTATGATCAGCCGCTTACGTATAATGCCAATCAAACAAAATATGTTTACACAAGTATGTATCGAAGCACACAAGCGGCTGCGTTACAAGACAGTGAAAAAAATAAATTCCAATTAAAAGGAAAGTTTAAATCAACAAGTGGAGAAGGAATTGCAATTGGCGCATTTAACGTGCCGCAAGGTTCTGTAACGGTATCTTCAGGTGGTCGTATTTTGATCGAAGGTGTTGATTATACTGTGAATTACCAAAGAGGTTTGGTGACACTTTTAGATCCGTCACTTCAAGCATCTGGAACACCAGTTGAAATTTCTCTGGAAAATAATGCGGTTTTCGGACAACAAACACGAAGATTTTTTGGGGTAAATGTGGAACATAAATTTAATGAGAAATTTGTGGTGGGCGCGACGTTGTTAAAAATGTCTGAACGTCCTTTTACGCAAAAATCGAATTATGGTCAAGAATCAGTAAACAATACTATTTTTGGAGTAAATACGAATTATTCTACAGAGGTTCCGTTTTTAACCAGATTGGTAAACAAGCTTCCGAATGTGGATACCGATGTTCCTTCAAACATTTCGTTCAGAGGAGAAATCGCTTACTTGAAGCCAGATTCTCCTAAAGCGGATCAATTTGATGGAGAATCTACAGTTTATATTGATGATTTTGAAGGATCACAAACCACAATCGATATGCGATCTCCTTTTGCGTGGAGCCTTTCTAGTGTGCCCGTTTCAAATGCCCAAAGTGGTTTTGATTTTGGACAAATGGAAGGTGGCGTTTTTGCAGAAGGATTGGCTTATGGATTCAAAAGGTCAAAATTATCTTGGTATTCTATTGACCCAACTTTTTATGTACAGCGACCAAGTGGCGTTTCTGAAGATGACTTAAAATTATACAGTACAAGAAGAATTTACAGCCGTGAATTGTATCCAGAAACAGATATTGCTGTGGGACAACAAACGGTTATCAATACGTTAGATTTGACTTATTTCCCACAAGAAAGAGGTCCATATAACTTTAATCCTGTTGCGGCTCCATCAAATGGATTTACACCAACAGAAGCAGTGGAGAATTTTGGTGGAATCATGCGTGCTATTAATTCTACCAACTTTGAACAGTCCAATGTGGAATACATTCAATTTTGGATGTTAGATCCTTACAGTGGAGGAAGTCAAGAGCAATTAGGAAGTACGAGTGCGGCAAATTCAGGAAAATTAGTTTTCAATTTAGGTGAAATATCCGAAGACGTTTTAAAAGACGGAAGAAAGCAATATGAAAATGGATTGCCTGGCTCTGGTTCAACCCAGCCAACATATACTTCAGTTTGGGGTAAAATTCCAATTTCGCAATCTTTGATTTATGCATTTGATAGTGACACCGGAAACAGATCTTTTCAAGATGTTGGTCTTGATGGATTAAATGATGCTGATGAAGCGGTTAAGTTTCCACAATTTGCATCACAACCTGACCCTGCTGCAGATAATTATCAATATTTCTTAAACGCAACGGGAGATGTAATTCAGCGTTACAAAAATTATAATGGTGTACAAGGAAATTCTCCTGTAGAATTAGGTAATGACAACAGAGGATCGACAACTTTACCAGATACGGAAGATATCAATAGAGACAATACGATGAATGAAATCAATGCATATTATGAATATGCTATCGATATTAGTTCAAATATGACCGTAGGAAGTAATCCTTTTATTACCGACGTTAGAGAAACTACGGCAAGTTTGCCAGGAAGTGGAACTACCGGAGCGCGATGGATTCAATTCAAAATCCCAGTTTCACAGCCAACCAATAAAATTGGAACGATCGATGATTTCAGATCAATCCGTTTTATGAGAATGTTCGTGACCGGCTTTAATGAACAAGTTACTTTGCGTTTTGGAGCTTTAGATTTGGTAAGAGGAGAATGGAGAAGATATGTGAAATCGTTAGATCCAAATGAGATTGACGAAGATATTAACAATGATGATGACACGGCGTTAGATGTTTTGGCTGTAAATATCCAAGAAAACGGACAACGTTCGCCAATAAAATATGTAGCGCCTCCGGGAGTTACTAGAGAACAATTGTACAATAATAATACGATTATTAACCAAAATGAACAATCACTTTCGTTAAGAGTTACTGAAAGAGATCCTGCTGCGCCACTAGGCGGTTTAGAACCTGGAGATTCTAGAGGTGTTTTCAAAAACGTGAACGTTGATATGCGTCAGTTTAAAAAACTGAAAATGTTTTTACACGCTGAAGCTTTGCCAACAGGAAGTGATCCACAGCCCTTGGTAAGTGATCAAATGATTGCATTTATTCGTTTTGGTAATGACTTTACTCAAAACTTTTATCAAATAGAGATTCCTTTAAAAGTTACGGCTCAAAGCTCTTCGTTAACTCCGGAAGAAATCTGGCCAGAAGCGAATGAGATTGATGTTCAATTGGCGATTTTGACTAAATTAAAAATCTTAGCAATGAATCCAGCAAATGGATTGGTTGAAGATGCTCTTGGTATTAAATATGCCCAAGATTTTGAATTAGATCCAAGTCTTGCAGGAAGATCAAATGCAGTGAGAGTCGGTATTAAAGGTAATCCCAACTTTGGATTGGTTCGAACATTAATGGTAGGGTTGAAAAACGGATCGCCAGATGCAATCAGAGGAGAAGTATGGTTCAATGAACTTCGTGTTGCCGATATGGATAACAAAGGAGGAATGGCTGCTATTGCAAGTTTTGATGGAAATTTAGCAGATTTTGCAACAATTTCAGCTACCGGAAGAATCAGCACGCAAGGTTTTGGTTCTCTTGAGCAAGGCCCAAATGAAAGAAGTCGTGAAGATATTCAGCAATATGATATTGTAACAAATGTGAATCTTGGGAAATTGCTTCCGAAGAAATGGGGAATAAACCTACCATTTAATTATGGTATCGGAGAAGAAACGATTACTCCAGAATATGATCCTTTTAATCAAGATATTCGTTTAGATCAGTTACTAGAAAACACAACTGATGCGGCAGAAAGAGAAAACATTGAAAGCAGGGCAATTGATTATACAAAAAGAACAAGTATCAATTTTATTGGAGTTAAAAAGGAACGTGAACCTGAGCAGAAACAGCACTTTTATGATCCAGAAAACTTGACGCTTTCCTATTCTTATAATGAATTAGAACACCACGATTATGAAATTAAAGACTTGCGCGATCAGCAGGTTCGAACTTCTGTGGATTATAATTTTGCTTTCCAACCAAAAGCTTTAGAGCCATTCAAGAAGACGCAGTTCATGAAGAAAAGTTCTTATTGGAAGTTGTTGAGTGATTTTAATATTAATTATTTGCCGTCCACAATTTCGTTTAGTTCTAATATTTTACGTCAATATAACAAACAAACCTATCGTGATGTAGATGTTTTGGGTGTGGATATTTCTCCTTTGTACAGAAGAAATTACATGTTCAATTATCAATATGGTTTTAATTATAATTTGACAAAAGCATTAAAGATTAACTATACGGCTTCAACAAATAATATTGTTAGAAACTATCTTGATGAAAATAATATCCCAATGGATGATTTCTCTATTTGGGATGATTATTGGAATATTGGAGAAGCGAATCAACACGTGCAGCAATTGGTGGTGAATTATGATTTGCCATTAAATAAAATACCAGTTTTCGCATTTATTAAATCTACGTATTCTTACACTGGTGATTACAACTGGCAACGTTCAAATGATGCCTTATCGACAGTTCAAACCAACGAAGGAGTGTTTGATTTAGGAAACACAATTCAAAATGCAGGTTCGCACCGTTTGAATACGGCATTAAATATGGATGCATTTTATAAATACATCGGATTAACTAAAAAACCAAAAGTAGCTGCAAGACCAGGAACGGTTGCGCCTCCAAAACCAGGAGAAAAAGTAGCAGCACGAAATAAGCCTCAAGCCGGAGAAGGAAATGTTTTCATGGATGGGCTGATCGGAATAGCGACAAGTATTAAAAATGTTCAGATTAATTACACGCAAAATGAAGGAACAATTCTTCCTGGATTTACGCAAGGCGTTGGGTTTTTAGGAACAACAAAACCATCATTAGGATTCGTTTTAGGAAGCCAATCGGATATCAGATATGAAGCCGCTAAAAGAGGATGGCTGACGAATTATCAAGATTTCAACCAGAATTACACTCAGGTTTCGGCTAAAATATTGAAAATGACTGCAAAAGTAGATTTGTTTCCAGATTTAACTATTGACGTGATTGCAGACCGTTCTCATACAGAGAATTTCTCAGAACAATATGACGTTTCTGATGACGGAAGATATAATTCAAGGTCGCCATATAATTATGGAAACTTCTCGATATCAACGGTTATGATCAAAACTTCTTTTGGAACAAGTGATGAAAACTCATCAGCAGCGTTTGATAATTTTAGACAAAATAGGTTGACAGTTGCAAATCGTTTGGCTGCAAGTTATTATGGAACGCCAAACTTTCCAACAACAACTGACGGTTATCCAGTAGGATTTGGTAAAAACAGCCAGGCTGTATTGTTGCCGTCGTTTATGGCTGCTTACACGGGTGCAGATGCTGGAGGTGTTTCTTTGGGAGCATTTAGAGATATTCCAATTCCAAACTGGACGGTAAAGTACAATGGTTTGATGCGATATAAATTCTTTAAAGATAAATTTAAACGTTTCTCATTGCAGCACTCTTACAGGGCAGATTACACAATCAACTCGTTCAGATCGAACTTTGAATATGATGCAAACAGAGATGCGGTTGATGCAAGTGGTAATTTATTAAGCAAAACAATTATTTCAAATATCAATCTTGTGGAACAATTCAATCCGTTGATTCGTATTGATTTTGAAACTAAAAGCTCATTCAAAGTTTTGGCTGAGATGAAAAAAGACAGATCGTTATCGATGAGTTTTGATAATAATTTGTTGACAGAAGTTAAAGGTTTAGATTATACGCTTGGTTTGGGATACCGATTTAAAGATGTGGTGATTACATCCCGATTGGCAGACAATCCAACAAATACTATCCGAAGCGATGTCAATTTGAAAGCCGATTTCACGATGAGAAATACAAGCACGATTGTTAGGTATTTAGATTATGATAACAATCAATTGGCTGGAGGTCAAAACATCTGGTCGTTGAAATTGACCGCTGATTATGCATTCAGTAAAAACTTGACGGCGATTTTCTATTACGATCATACGTTCTCAAAAGCAGTGATTTCGACTTCGTTCCCATTGACAAATATCCGCTCGGGTTTCACATTGCGATATAACTTTGGAAATTAATTCCGAAAACATTTTAAAATCATAGAAGTTAATAATACATTTGCCCAAAACAACAAACAATGAATATACCAGCAAATTTAAAGTATACTAAAGACCACGAGTGGATTAGTTTAGAAGGAGATATCGCAACTGTAGGAATTACAGATTTTGCCCAAAAAGAATTAGGAGATATCGTTTACGTAGAAGTAGAGACTCTTGACCAGACTCTTGAGCAAGATGAGGTTTTCGGAACGGTGGAAGCGGTGAAAACGGTTTCTGATTTGTTCTTGCCTTTGGCTGGAGAAATCGTTGAATTCAATGAATCTCTTGAGACAACTCCAGAAAAAGTAAACTCTGATCCTTATGGAGACGGATGGATGGTGAAAGTGAAAGTAGCAAACGTTGCTGACTTTGATGCGTTATTAGATAGCGAAGCTTACAAAAGTCTAATTGGAGCGTAATAAAAAAATAATTCTATTTCTTGCGTTAGCGCTTTTCTGGACGATTTCCATCACAATAGCTTGCCTGGTTGATATGTCAACAGTTCCAGCGGCAAACGTTGAGAATATAGATAAATTTGCGCATTTAGCCTTTTATGGCATATTTTCAATTCTTTGGTTTTTATATCTTAGAAATAAAATTGAAAATACAAAAAAGCTCTTTTTGGTTGTGTTTTTGCTTTCGGTTTCCTTCGGGATATTTATTGAATTTTGCCAGTCAACTTTCACAGAAAATAGGCAGGCAGATATAAATGATGCCATTGCAAACACAATAGGAGCCACAATTGGATTAATCATAATGTCATTTTTCAATAGAAGAGTTAAAAAATAATCTGAAAAACATCCCGCTTCGGTGGGATTTTTTTATTTTTATCACATGGATATCAAACAATACTTAGATTCAACCTATCTCAAAACACCTGAACAGGCCGGATTGAGTGATTCAGAAAATGAAAAAGTAGCCAGGGGTTTTATTCAAGAAGCCATTGACGAAAAATTTAAGCTGATCATGATTCGCCCTGATAGGGTTTCTTTAGCTTCAAAAATGATTTCTGATGCCAAGTCAAAAGTTTTGGTCGGAACCGTTATCGGTTTTCCCGAAGGAAACTATTCGCTGGAACAAAAATTAGAAGAAGCTAAAAAAGCCATCGAAGACGGTGCCGATGAACTGGATTTTGTCTGCAATTATGAAGCTTTTAAAAAAGGGCAAATTGATTTTGTGAAAGAAGAAATTCTGCAAGGGTCAAAATTGGGGATATCTAGCCACAAAACAGTAAAATGGATTATTGAAGTGGCGGCTTTAAACAGCCAGCAAATCATGCATCTTTCATGTTTGGTGAAAAATGTGGTCATTTCAAATTTTTCTGAAGACCATATTCCTGCCGTTTTTGTAAAATCTTCTACCGGATTTTATAAGACCGAAAATGATTTGCCAAACGGAGCCACCGTTCCCACGATTATAATGATGCTTGAAAACGCATCGCCACTTCCGGTAAAAGCGGCTGGTGGCGTGCGGACTTTTGAAGAAGCACAAGAAATGATTCGTCTTGGCGTAAAAAGAATCGGGACTTCGTCTGCAAAAGCCATTGCAAACGGAGAGATTTCAAAAAGTGATTATTAAAATTTCCTGTATATTTTGCCAATGAAAAATTTACTGACGGTTGCATTTTTGCTCATAAGCATTTTTACTTTTCAGGCCCAAACCACAATTGGTGACAGGGAACAGTTTCCTGTTTTTTCAGCTTGTGAAGGTTTGCTGTCTAAAAATCTGGAAGCTTGTTTTTATAACCAACTGCAAGATTTTGTTTTTGATAATTTTAAAGTGCCCCAAGAAATTACGGCAAAAAACTATCAGGGAAATGTCATAGTCCTTTTTGAAGTGGATACCGTCGGCGCTTTTAAAGTGCAATATGTGGATGCTATTGAAACTTCTTTGGTAGATGAAAGCAAGCGTGTTTTTGCTTCAATTCCAAAAGTGAAACCGGCGACTTACAACGGAAATCCTACTTATGCAAAATATACGATTAAAATTGCGATTCCTCTGGTGAAGCAAGATTCGATAAATGCAAATCCGATAGCAGAAAAGACAAATTCTGTTTTTAGGGACAGAAAAAAAGAATTGACAGAATTTGACAGTATCATTTATCAAAAATTCAATAATCCGCAGTTAAAAAGCAACTTGAATATCCCGTTTTCGCATAGCATGTATGCACAATTTGATCGTGCTTTGAATCAAGTTGGGGCAAATAATCACACGGCTTCAAAACCGTATTCTTATGCAGAAGTTTCAAAATATTATGATTTAGAAGAAGCCAACCAACTTTTGATGAAAGAGAAGAAGTCATATGCCGGAAGAAAGCTGTGGAATGAAAATTTTGTTCAAATCCAAGGTGACGGCTATTGGTTTACGGTCAACCCGATTTTTGATTTAAGAGCAGGGAAAAGCAGTGATTTAGATGCGAGTACTTTTGTAAATACACGTGGAATCCAAGTCCAGGGTGAAATCGGAAAAGAGTTGAGTTTTACCACTACCATTTTTGAAAGCCAAGGAAGATTTGCAGGTTATTACAATGATTATATTGAAACTTTGGCGCCTTCGGGTGGAAATCCTGCGATAATTCCGGGTATCGGTATTTCAAAAAGATTTAAGGAAGATGCTTATGATTTTCCTTTAGCGGAAGCAAATATAACGTACACGCCAAGTAAATTTATCAATTTGCAATTGGGTTACGGAAGAAATTTTATTGGCGACGGATATCGTTCTTTGTTAGAAGGCGATGGGGTAAGTCCGTATCCTTTCTTTAAAATCAATACCAATTTTTGGAAAATAAAATATACAAATACCTACATGTGGCTGAAAGACGTTCGTCCAGATGTTACTGTTGACGGAACGTATGCCACAAAATTTATGGCAAATCATTACTTGAGTTACAACGTAACCAAAAGGTGGAATATCGGCTTGTTTGAATCGGTGGTTTGGTCCAATCAAAATGACAGGGGTTTTGATGCCAGTTTCATAAATCCGATTATTTTTTATCGCGCTGTGGAGTTTTCGTCTTCTTCAAAATCAGGAAATGCAATTTTGGGATTGACTTCAAAATATAAATTCACCAATCAGGTTCAGGGTTACGGGCAATTGATTGTGGATGAGTTTTCTGTAGGAGATATGAGTGGCGGAGAAAATAGCTGGAAGAATAAATTTGGGTACCAACTCGGAGCTAAATATTTTGATGCTTTTAATATTGACAACCTTTTGCTTCAAGTAGAGTACAATCACGTTCGCCCCTATGTGTATTCACACAGCAATCCGTTGACGAATTATGCCCATTCCAACCAAAGCATGGGGCATCAGTGGGGAGGAAATTTCAAAGAATTTATTGCAATTGCCCGATATTTCAAAGGAAGATGGTTTGCAGATGCGAAACTAACTTACGGACAAAGAGGTTTGGATTTTGATACTGCTGAAAATTCATTTAATTATGGTGGAAATATTTACAAAGATTATGATATTGATCGACCTTTTGATACGGGCGTGACACCGGGACAAGGAAATAAAACGACAATTTTAATTGCAGATTTGCAAGCAGGTTATTTGGTGAATCCGGCAACAAATTTAAAATTGTTCGGAAGTTTGATTTACAGAAACTTTGATCCGACGGTTGCAACAGCAAAAGATTTTAAGCAAAATACCACTTGGTTATCGCTTGGTTTTAGAGCTGATATTTTCAATTGGTATATGGATTATTAGAAAAAAAGCCCTATGGTTTTTAAATTGAGCTTTTTTTGTGAATACTTTTTTGTGAATTACTTTATGATGGAGTATCTTTGCGCCAGATTTCAAAATCCAAATGAGAACAGCATTGAATACTACAACAAATAACTTTTCCTTAAAATCCTTGTATATTGATTTTACAGAAATCACCAAAGCGAGATTGGCGGTTAGCGTTGTTTTTTCTTCTATCGCCGGTTATCTTCTTGGTTTTGATGCAGAGCACCCATTTCAATGGAGCGTTTTAATCATGCTTTGCATTGGTGGATATTGTATGGTTGGCGCGTCAAACGCGTTCAATCAAATTATTGAAAAAGACTTGGATGTTTTAATGGACCGAACTAAAAATCGTCCAGTTCCTTCGGGAAGAATGTCTGTGAACACCGCTTTTATAGTTGCAGGTGCGTTGACAATTATTGGTCTTGCTATTTTGTATAGCATCAATCCAAAAACGGCAATGTTTGGCGCAATTTCTATCTTTTTATATACCAGTATTTACACACCGCTTAAAACAAAAACGCCTTTGTCTGTTTTTGTTGGGGCGTTTCCAGGAGCCATTCCTTTTATGTTGGGTTGGGTTGCTGCAACAGATAATTTTGGGATCGAAGCAGGGACATTGTTCATGATTCAGTTCTTTTGGCAGTTTCCGCATTTTTGGGCAATCGGCTGGTTTTTATACGAAGATTATGAAAAAGCAGGTTTCTTTATGTTGCCTACGGGGAAAAAAGATAAATCAACTGCTACGCAAATTTTGTTGTACACCATTTGGTTGATTGTTGCGTCTTTATTGCCTTCATTAGGTTTTACCGGAAAATTATTTATCACTCCGTATGCTGCAGTTGCGGTTTTCTTATTGGGAATCTGGATGCTTTATTACGGAATGAAATTATACAAATCAAGAGATGCAAAAGCAGCGCGAACGTTGATGCTAGTTAGTGTTTCTTATATTACTTTACTACAAATTATTTACATCGCAGATAAATTTTTACGATAATGGCAACAATGACGGTTCAAGAGCATAAGGAAAGAACAGCGCGTTCTTATAAGCTGATTCTTTGGTTTGCAATGATCAGCATGATTATGATGTTTGCAGGTTTGACAAGTGCGTACGTGATCAGCGCTTCTCGACCAGATTGGCTTAATGATTTTGATCTGCCGGCGGCTTTTTGGGCTAGTACTGGTGTGATGCTGTTGAGCAGTCTTACCTTTCATTTGGCAAAAAAAGCAATTCAAAAAGACCAAAGAAGTTTGGTAACAACTCTTTTGTTGGTTACTTTGGGACTTGGTTTATTATTTGTATTTTTACAATATAAAGGGTTTTATCAGTTGATTGAAGCAGGTCTTTATCCAACGGGTCCGACGAGTACGGTGACCAGTTCATTCATTTTTGCAGTAGTGCTTTTGCACTTTGCTCACTTGTTTGGAGGCTTGGTATCGCTTTTAATTATAATTTATAATCATTTTAAACAAAAATACAATTCGGGTCAAACCCTTGGGATAGAGCTGGGTGCGATGTTTTGGCACTTTCTTGATTTCTTGTGGCTGTATTTGTTTTTGTTTTTATATTTCTTTAACTAAGAAAAAAACGGTAAATTTGGGAACTTTTTAACTAACAACTTTTATGGGAGCGACTGTTACTACTGCGAATAGTGAAGGCAAAACTTGGGCCGGAGGCAATGAGCCAATGGGAATTAATTATGGTAAAATGATGATGTGGTTTTTCATCGTCTCTGATGCCTTGACATTCTCGGGTTTTCTTGCGGCTTATGGCTTTTCAAGATATAAATTTATTGAGACTTGGCCTTTGGCTGATGAGGTTTTTAACCACTTTCCGTTTATGCACGGAGTTGATGCACCAATGTACTATGTGGCATTGATGACATTTATTTTGATTTTTTCTTCTGTTACAATGGTTTTGGCTGTAGACGCTGGGCACCACATGAAAAAGCAGAAAGTTGCAATTTATATGTTTTTGACCATCATCGGAGGAGGAATCTTCTTAGGTTCTCAAGCTTGGGAATGGAAGAATTTCATCAAAGGTGAATATGGTGCTGTAGAAACAAAAGGAGGAAGTATTCTTCAATTTGTGGATGCAACAACAGGAAAGAGGGTTAAACTTGCGGATTTTGCGGCAACAACTACTGAAGAAAGACAGCAATTAACAAGAGACAAGGGTTTTTGGTTTTCTAGCGAAAGCACGTTGCCAACGTATTCTGTGAATCAAGTTCTTGAAGGTTTTAAAGCGAATCCAAATTTGGTGGTAAGAACGGAGACGATCTATCATGCCAATGAAGCAACTTTAAAAGACCCGAAATTACACCCAGAATTAAACAAATCACCACTTAAGCATAAAACGGTTCTTACAAGAGAAGAATCTTTGAAAAGATTGGCTGATGTGCATTATGTGGTTGAAGGAGCTAATTTAATTAGAAACGAATATGGTCCAAAATTATTCGCAAACTTCTTCTTCTTCATCACAGGTTTTCACGGGTTCCACGTATTTACAGGAGTTTTAATCAATATTATAATTTTCTTAAACGTTGTTCTTGGAACTTATGAAAAAAGAAGAAACTACGAAATGGTCGAAAAAGTAGGTCTGTACTGGCACTTTGTCGATTTAGTTTGGGTATTTGTATTTACATTCTTCTATTTAGTTTAATCGAAAAGACTTATTATTATGGCACACGAACACGTTTCTAATACAAAAAGAATTTGGTATGTTTTCGCATTACTTTCTGCGGTAACAATTGTTGAAGTAGCATTTGGTATCTTCAAGCCAGCAATCTTGCACGATACATTATTTCTTCAAATGAACTTGCTGAACTGGCTTTTCATTATATTGACAGTTTATAAAGCTTATTTGATTGTTTGGGCATTCATGCACCTTGAAGGAGAAAAAAGCAATTTAAGATGGAGCATTGTTGCCCCGTTGGTTTTTTTAATTATCTATTTAGTGTTCATCTTACTAGTTGAAGGTAATTATATTTTTGATGTGTTTAAAAGTTCTCAGATAAAATGGAATTTTTAACAGCATATTAAATCACAAAAGAAGACGGTATTACACCGTCTTTTTTTATTTTTGCACTGCAATAATTTTTATATCAAAATGAAAAAATATTTTATTCTTTTTGCGCTGTTCATTCTCCCGATCGTTGCGTATCTTTTCTTTGCTTCGGGAATCAACAGCTTTGCCAAACTTCCAACAATTACTGAGAAAATACCTGATATAACTGAATTCAAAACTGCGGATGGAAAGACTGTTTCTCTTGATAATAAAATCACTATTTTGGGTTTTACAGGGAGCAAAATTATTTACAACGAAGGAAATTTTTTCAACTTAAATCAAAAAATTTACAATAAGAATAAAGATTTTAAAGATTTTCAATTTGTAATGGTTTCTCCGAAGGGTTCTGAATCTGAAGTTGCAGAACTGCTTGAGACACTAAAGCCGCTTGCTCACGGAAAAGACATGTCAAAATGGATATTTGTTTTTGCTTCTCCTGAAGAAATAACTAATTATTATTCTAAACTAAATCTTGTTGGCGGATTGGATAAAGATTTTGGAACGTCAAATGTCTATATTGTGGACAAAGCCAGAAATCTTCGCGGTAGAAAAGGGAAGAATTTAGAAGGCAAAGAAGAATATAAAGAAGGTTATAATACCATTTCAGCTGCAGATCTGCACAATGACATGAGTGATGACGTGAAAGTTATTTTATATGAATACCGTGCGGCGCTGAAAAAGAACAATAACGATTCAAGAATGAAAAGAAAAATTTAAGCGATGAAAAATAAATCATACATTGGAATTTCATTTATAATTTTAGTTTTCGGGATCATTTTCGTACCTAAGATTATTGATAGGCTAAAAGACGGAACCGTGACAGTGAATGACCGAATGAGTGTTCCACAGAAAGAAAAATTTGAAAAATTATTGGTCATCGGAAATGCACCTGAATTTTCTTTAACAGACCACAACGGAAAAACAATTACCAATAAAGATTATTTAGGAAAGGTGTATGTTGTGGAATTTTTCTTCTCGACGTGTCCTACGATCTGTCCTGTCATGAACCAAAACATGCTTTTGATTGAAGAGGAATTTGGGAAAAGGGATAATTTTGGAATAGCTTCTTTTACTATAAATCCAAAAACAGATACGCCCGAGGTTTTAAAAGAGCATGCCAAACAATTGGGTGTTACTGCTCCAAATTGGCACTTTTTAACGGGTGACCAAAAGTATATTTATGATTTGGCAAACAAAGGTTTTAATATTTATGCGGGTGAAAGTGCCAAAGAAGGCGATGCCGGTTTTGAGCATTCTGGATATTTTGCCTTGGTGGATAAAACCGGAAAAATCAGAAGCCGAAAAGACAAAAATGGCAACCCGCTGATTTTTTATACCGGATTAAATTATAATGACAAAGAAGGTTTTGAAGATGACCTGCAAGGAAAATACAAACCTGGAATTTTCATGATTAAAGAAGATATCGCAATTTTATTAGAAGAATAATATGGAAAGTAATTTGAATGCTACGGAATTAAAGTATAGAAAATGGATCATTATTTTATCTGTTGCAATACCGGTTGTAGTAGCGATTTTATTCGGAGTTAAACTAAAAGATTTTGGTTTTGATGTTGATCCGCTTTCTTTTTTGCCTCCAATTTATGCCACAATCAACGGAATTACGGCCGTGCTTTTAATAACGGCAGTATGGGCCATAAAAAACGGAAAGAGAAAGCTTCATGAAAATTTAATGAAAACAGCAATTGGCTGTTCGGTTGCCTTTTTAGGAATGTATGTGGCGTATCACATGACCGCTGACAGTACTTCTTTTGGCGGTGAAGGTTTTATTCGTTATGTTTACTTTTTCATATTATTGACGCATATTTTATTGTCAATTATTATCATTCCTTTCGTTTTAATAACGTATGTTCGTGCCTTGGCAGAACGTTTTGACAAACATAAAAAATTAGCCAGGATAACTTATCCAATGTGGGTGTATGTTGCCGTTACCGGCGTTATTGTCTATCTGATGATTTCTCCCTATTATGTACATTAATAAAGAAAATATGCAAAGTGCAATTGATAAAAATTTAGAATGTAAGAGTTTGAAGAAATTTGGATTAAAGAAACTGTCTTTTTTCTTTCTTCTGTTGTCTTTGTTTTATTCGGTAAACACAAAGGCGCAATGTGCCATGTGCCGTGCGGCTTTAGAAACGCAAGAAGGCGGTGTCAGCGGTGAAGCGGTCAACGACGGAATTATATATTTAATGGTATTTCCATACATCTTAGTAGGGGTTTTGTGCTTTGCCATTTATAGAATGAGATCAAAAATAAAAAAAAAGCCTGAAAATTAATTCAGGCTTTTTTTATTTTAATCCGTCGATGCTAACATCTACTTTTCCGTTAACCGTGATAAAAGCAATGATTGCTTTGTTGGTCAATTGAATCTTCTTGAATTGAATATCATCAATGTTTCCGTTGACAAAAACGCCCGGCATCGGTGAATAATTTTTCAAATACGTCAGCATATTCTTTTTGCCTTCGTCAAGATTGGGCTGGATGGAATAACGGCAAGCATCTTGCATTTTCTTTAAAACAACGCCTGAAGCCAACCAATTGGCTGTTTTAATCAATCGGCTTTTCGTGTCTAAAACATAATCCAATTGGTCAAAATAAATTTCTTTGGTGGTATCATTATATTGCGGAAAGCCTGAAAGGTAAATGGTTCCGTTTAAGCTTCCTAATAAATCCAAAGCTATAATCATCTTGTTGTTTTTCTGCCAGATCGCTACTTTTTGGACTTTGACTTTTTTGCTTCCCGATCCAAATTCTTGTCCCTGGAAGTTTTTTGTCATGATTCTCGAAGCGTCTTGATACGTGGAAACGGCGGCGATATTTGCTGATATTTTATCGGGCATTTTTGAAACCGGTTTCAGAACAATTTTATCTCGGTCTAATTTGTTTTTTGGCTGTTGGCCCACCACGGTTTCCATATTGCATTTCAATCCCATGTCAAGAGATATCGCTTCCTTTTGTAATTTTGCTTCTGTAGTATATAATTCTATCGGAACAATTCGCAACCAAGAATCATAGGTTTCGCTCATCTGAAAAGGCGTGCAGATCTTTTCTAAAGCGTCTAAAACATTCGGTTTAAAATCCATTGATTTTTTAATGGCTTCGTCAAGATTGTTCTCGATTTTTGATTTAAAAATTCGAACCGCAGGATTGATTAGATACGTTATCGCTACACTTTTTCCTGCAATATTTATCGTCGGGCTTTCGTTCCATTCTAGAGATTGGAGCATGGTGTCCGTGTTCATTTTCCAGTTCGTCAAGCCAACGCTGCTGCTTAAAGTTACAACTCCGTTCATGTTTATTTCACGAGTGTCGTATAGTTGAATTCCCATTTTGTTGATTCCGTATCTGTAGTTTACAGTAATCTTCAGTGGCAAAACCGTTTTGATTTTTCCTTTTTCGTTTGAAATTTTTATAGCTCCTAATTTCCAAACTTTCATCTGGATATCATCATCTTCGATATTGTTGTCTTCATAAATCAGGCCGTTCAAAAGTTTATTGGTTTGGTTTTCAATATCTTTTAACTTGATTTTTATCGGAAGGCTTATGAAAGAGGTGGAGTTTTCGTAAACTAGGGGTGAGGCGTCATCTGGTTCGGGTTTCAATGCGGCAATTTGGGTAGTGGTAGAACATCCGAAAATTGCAAATAGCGAAAATAACGGGATGTATTTCGCAATAAATTTATTCATAACTTTAATGATTTAATTTTGAAGTAAATGTAATTTTATTTTTTAATATCTTTTGAAAAAAATAATCTGTAACAGATTATTGATTTTACTGTCTAATAGTTTTTAGTAAGCCATTTAAAAAAGCTAAATTTGCATTGATCACCAACCCTTTTTTGCGAGTAATTATTTATGAAAAAAGAAATCATCAGTAAAATATTTTTCCTTGCCGTCTTCTTTATAGGCGTTTCTTCAAATGCTCAGGTTAAAAAATGGACTTTGGAAGAATGCGTTTTATATGCATTAGAAAACAATATTTCCATCAAGCAATCGCAACTCGATTTAAAAACTTCGGATGTTGAAAGGCTTGAAGCTGTCGGGAATTTTTTACCAGCAATTTCTGCGAATGCAAATTACAGCATGAATACGGGAGCGAATATTAACCCGGCAACAAACCAATTTAATAATGAAACCTTTAAATCTTTTTCAGCTCAAGCAAATGGGGGTGTCACGTTATTTAATGGTTTGCTGAATTGGAGAACCTACCAAAGAACAAAACTGAATAAGGTTGCAAATACCTATCGTTTAGATAAAATGAAGGACGATATTATGCTTTCAGTAGCGAATAATTTTCTGGAGATTTTATCATTAAAGGAACAACTGAGAGTTTTACAAAACCAAAATAGAATTACCAAAGAAAATCTGGACAGAACCAAGGCATTAATCGATGCCGGAAGTTTACCAGCTGGAGATATCTATGAATTAAGAGCTACAGATGCCGGTCAAGAACAGCAAATTATCAATGCGCAAAACAATTTGTTGATTTCAAAAGTGGCACTTTGTCAGATGCTTCTTTTGGAAGATTATGTAAATTTTGATATTGCGGATCAAGAATTTAACGCCGAACTTTCTTCGGTACTTGAAGAAAATCCACAGAGTATTTTTGTAAAAGCAAAACAAACGGTGAATGATATTAAAGTGGCAGCGCAGGATGTGGAAGTCGCTAAAAAAGATGTTCAGATTGCAAAATCGGCTTATTTACCAACATTGTCAGGGTTTGTAGGATACAATGCAAGATGGTCAGAAAGTACGCCCCTTCCGTTCAGTGACCAAATTTATCTTTTTGATGGTACTTCAATTGGTTTGCAATTATCAGTTCCAATTTTAAATGGTTTTTCAACTCGAACTCGCGTGCAAAGAAGCCAAATTTCTCAAGAAAGATCACAATATCTTTTAAAACAAGCCGAATTGGATTTAGAGACCAATGTGTATAAAGCGTATAATGACGTGGTGAATTCTAAGAAATTGTACGAAGCAGCTCAAAAAACTTCAGAAGCCAGAAAGTTTTCTTATGAGTTTTCTAAAGAAAGATTTGATGTCGGCTTGCAAAATTCATTTGATTTCAGCCAATCTTCAATAGCTTATGAAAATGCACAATCAGAAGAGGTTCGTGCCAAATATGATTATATCTTTAAAACAAAAATATTAGAATTTTATTTCGGAATGCCAATTATCCAAAAACAATAGTTTATGAAAAAGAAGACCGTAATTTTATTAATCATTGCAGTAGTTATCATTGTTCTTTTGCTAGTCCTTTCAAAGTCTGGCGTTTTTGGGAATAAAAATGTGGGGAAAGAAGTGGAAATCGCAACCGTAAATCAAATTACAGTGGTGGAAACCGTTTCGGCAACCGGAAAAATCCAACCTGAAATTGAAGTAAAAATATCATCAGAAGTTTCAGGAGAAATTATTGAATTGCCAGTTAAAGAAGGTCAGGTGGTGAAAAAGGGCGATCTTTTGGTGCGAATAAATCCAGATTTATATACTTCAGGATTGAATAGGTCTGTGGCAAGTTTGTCAGGATCAAAAGCCGGTTTAAGTCAAGCAGATGCCCAATTTGCAGAAGCAAAAGCCAATTATAATAGAAACAAAACATTGTTTGACAAGGGAATTATATCAAGATCAGACTGGGACAAAGCCGTTTCGACTTATGCCGTAGCCCAAGCTGCAAAACAGTCGGCGTATTATAATGTACAAAGCGCTGCAGCAACAGTCAATGAAGCAAAAGACAACTTGGGCAGGACTACAATCTACGCGCCAGCTGACGGAACTATTTCTTCTTTGGGAGTAGAGCTTGGAGAACGTGTTTTGGGAACCCAGCAAATGACCGGAACCGAATTGCTTCGCGTGGCCAATTTAAATAATATGGAAGTGGAAGTGGATGTCAATGAAAATGACATCGTTAAAATTTCAGTTGGGGATTCAGCCAGAGTAGAAGTGGATGCTTACCTCAAGAAAGAATTTAGAGGAACGGTAACCAGTATTTCAAATTCTGCAAGTGCTGATTTGACTGCCGATCAAGTAACAAATTTTAAAGTTAAAGTAAGAATTGTCAAAGAATCGTATGCTGATTTGACTGAAGGAAAACCAGAAAGTTATTCTCCGTTTCGACCAGGAATGACAGCTACTGTGGATATTATTACAAAACGAAAAGAAGATGTTGTGGCTGTGCCAATTAGTGCAGTTGTAGTAAAATCTGACACTTCTGCAACTGTAAAACCAGTTGTTTTGGCGGAAGACGGACAGGCGCCCGTTTCAAAATCGGATAAAAAATTCGAGTGCGTTTTTGTAAAAGACGGTGATAAAGCAAAAATCAGGGTAATCAAAACCGGAATTCAAGATGATACGAATATTGAAATTTCATCAGGATTGAAAAAAGGCGACATCGTTATTGTTGGCCCTTATGCAACGGTCACTAAAGATTTGAATTCAGGCGACGTGGTTTTTGTAAAACCAGACGAAGCTAAAAAAGAGACGAAGGCGAAAAAATAATGGCATACATTTTAAATATTGAGACGGCTACAAAAAACTGTTCGGTAAGTATTGCAAAAGACGGCGAAACGCTTCTTTGCAAGGAAATTGCTGAACAAGGATATTCCCACGCCGAAAAGCTCCACGTTTTTATTTCAGAAGCTTTGGCAGCACTAAATTTAGATTTTTCTGATTTGGATGCGATTGCAGTAAGTCAGGGCCCGGGATCTTACACCGGACTTCGAATTGGTGTTTCGGCAGCAAAAGGACTTTGTTATGCTTTAAATATTCCATTAATTGCTGTGGATACTTTGGAAGTTTTAGCTTCGGCTATTTCTGTTGAGAATGGTGTGGTAATTCCAATGATTGATGCCAGAAGAATGGAGGTTTACAGTGCTGTTTTTTCTTCTGATATGTTAAAAATCAGAGACACAAAAGCAGAAATTATTACCCAAGAATCTTTTGCAGAGATTACTGAAACCATACATTTTATTGGTGATGGCGCTTTAAAATGCCAAGAGGTTTTGCCTTCGGGCCAATTTGTATATCATCCGGAAATTATTTATCCTTCTGCAAAACAAATGAGCGCATTGTCATTTGAAAAGCACAAAAAAAGCGACACTGTTGATGTCGCTTATTTTGAACCTTTTTATTTGAAAGATTTTCTTGTTGAGAAAAAATTATAGTGTTGAAATGAATTGTGCAATTTTTGTTAACCCGTTTGCATTGCTAAATGATGGGTTATTTTGTTTTAGAAAATCGGTAATTTGATCTTTCTTTTCCGGAAATATCGCAATTAATTTCTTTTTGCTATTTGGAAATTCTGTAATTTCTTTATCTTTTAATTTTAGATAAAACTCATCTTTTCCTCTTACTAACTTAGGGTTAGAGTCGCTTGTGTAACTATTACTAGCTTCTTTTCCAGCTATGTAGTTGATTTTTTCTTTAAGAAAAAATGTTACTTCATTATTACTGAATTTGTTTTGAAGATATCCTTCTGTGTTGTTTCCTTTAGAGTCTTTATAGTTAACTAGATTATAACTTGATGCATTGTTTTTTAAAGTTATAGTGTTGTACTCTAGTTTTTTAGGAAGAATGTATTTTGTGTCATCTCCATTGTCAATCTCGAATTCATCAGATTCTGCATTGTATCTGACAAGAACTTGATTTTGAACTCCAGAAATTGTAGCATGTTTAAAAGCTTGATCAATATAAGGAGTTCCTGATGCTTTTGAATATTTAGATTCAGTTAGATGTTTTCTAAATAAATCAGAATTTGTTGGGCTCACCAAGTCAGAAACTCTCAATGTGGCTTGTGCAGAAGCAAAAATGGTAATTAATCCAAATGATATTGTAAATACTAATTTTTTCATTGTAATTTTAATTTAAATTTATAATAAATTTTGTCTTCACTATGACGTTATTTTTTAGTTTTGAAATTCTGAACTTTTTCTATATAAATATAATATAATAACAATATTTATGCCGCAATATGTTAATTTTTTGCTTCGTAACTTTTTAAAAAACTTAATTTTAATTTAAAGGTTAAATTTGGGATACAATTTTACCTTGTAATTAAAATCTGTTTTCTTCTGTGTAAGTAATTAAATCATAACTAATTCATGTGAAATTTCACATAAAGATGCTAGTGATTTAAAGGCAACTCAAATGTTGTAATAAATTTAGTATATTTTTATTGTTTTCAAAAATAATAAATTTTAAACAATTTAAATATTAGTCTGTAAATAAATTTACAAGAATTAAAGATTTATTATTAATACTTCGGTTAATGTGTTTTTTTTATTATAAAAATGATTATTTACTAATTTTTCAATTTTAAAATTGTGTTTAAAAGCGATTTTTTGGGCAAAGCACAAGTTCTATTTTGGCAGATATAAAATAAATTTTCTTTAGAAACATATCTGTTTTTTAAAAAAGGAAGCGATGATTGAGATTCAGAACCTGCAATAATGATGTTCGGTAAGTATTCTTTTTGAATTTCCCAAGCGTTTTTTAAAGCCTCGGTTCCGCAAATTGCAAGTTCTCGATTTAAATCTGAAAAATTCAAAAATAAATCAAGCCAATTTGCAAAAGCTGAAGGATAATCAATATTTGGAAGAATTTTTTCAATCATTCTTTTTGAAATTTCTTCATAATAGGAGTTTTCGAAATAAATGTGCAACTTAAAAAGATTATTTGCCATTACTGAATTTGAAGCTGAAATTACATTGTCCTCAATTTCAAAATGTCTTGTAATTAATTGTTCGTCTAAATTAGAGGTAAATGAAAACAAATTATTGTTTGAATCATAAAAATGATATAAACAGTAGTCCGTTAATTGCTTGGAATGAAGTAGCCATTTTTTATCAAAAGTGACTTCGTATAAAGAAATGAAAGATTCGATTACAAAGCAATAATCTTCTAAATAACCATTAATGGTGCTTTTTTCGTCTTTGTAATTGTGTAGCAGATTTCCATCAGAAGTCCATAGATTCGAAATAATAAAGTCCGCATTTTTTAAAGCTGTTTCCAGGTAATTTTGATTTCCTAAAGCTTTAAATGCGTCAATGTAACCTTTCATCATTAAGGCATTCCAAGAGGTCAAACATTTGTCATCAAGTCTTGGTTTGCTTCTTTTTTCTCTCTCGATGTAAAGTATTTGTTCCCAATCTTTTTTCTTCTGAGATAATTCAGAAACTTCTATTTGATTTTCCTTTGCTATTTCTTCTAAAGATTTATTTTGGATCAAAACATAATTCTGTTCTTCTTCCCAAAAACCAAATTGATTAATATTAAAAACTTGGCTGAATAATTTAAAATCTTCGGTTATTAAATTTTCCAGTTCCGGTTTTGTCCAAGTGTAAAATGCACCTTCTTCTAGATGATTTTCGGCATTTAAACTATCAGCATCTAAAGCAGAATAAAATCCTCCAAAATCATTTGTCAATTCATTTGAAACAAATTGTAAGGTTTTTTCAATAACTTCTTTATACAACGGATTTTTAGTCAATTTATAAGCATCGGCATATAACGAAACCAATTGGCCGTTGTCATAAAGCATTTTTTCAAAATGAGGAACGTGCCATTTCATGTCAACGGAATATCTAGAAAATCCTCCGTCAACAGTATCAAAAAGACCTCCGTAAGCCATTTTTGTCAAGGTAAGATTTACAAAATCCAGAAGTTGATCGTCTTTTTCTTGATGGGCATAACGCATTATAAATTTGTAATTGTTCGGCATCATAAATTTTGGCGCTCTTTCGTATCCTCCAAATTCGTGATCAAAACTTTTTTTCCATTTTGACAAAAGTGTTTCCAAGTTTGAAAAGTCAAATGAATTATGACTTTCTGGAATAAGACTGATTGAATCCATGCCTGCTTTTAGTTTTTCGGCATAATCAATCATTTTCTCAGGATTGTTTTCAAATAGATTTTGAAGTTGCTCCAAGGTTTCCATCCATTCATTTTTTCTGAAATAAGTGCCTCCCCAAACTGGTCGTCCATCCGGAAGACAAACCACATTCATTGGCCAGCCACCACGACCCGTCATGATTTGAATCGCCTTCATATATACCGCATCAATATCTGGTCGCTCTTCACGATCCACTTTTATATTGATGAAATTTTTGTTCATCACAAGAGCCGCTTCATTGTCTTCAAAAGTCTCGTGTTCCATGACGTGGCACCAATGACAAGCCGAATAACCTACGCTAACAATCATCAACTGATTTTGATTTTTTGCTATCGCTAAAGTAGTGCTGTTCCAAGCTTTCCAATGTACCGGATTGTTGGCGTGTTGCAATAAATAAGGACTGGTTTCTTTATGTAATTCGTTCATAATTTCGACTTGTTTTAAAAATAAAAAGCGCTCCAAAACGGAACGCTTAAAATTAATGATTTTGATGAGAAGTATTATCCGTTTATGGCTTCTACTTTAATGTCATCGTCGTTCAGCATGTCTTTTAGCATATTTTCAATACCACTTTTTAGTGTAAACGTGGAAGAAGGACAACCGCTGCAAGCACCTTGCAAAACAACTTTTACGCGTTTTTCACTTTCGTCATAAGAATCAAAAAGAATGTTTCCTCCGTCTGCTTGAACTGCAGGTTTTACATATTCTTCTAAGATGTTGATGATTTGCTGAGAAGTAACGTCAAGATTGTCAAAATTCTCGATTTTTTGTTTTTCCGTTTTTGGGTTTGAAGCGGCAATACTTTCGTCAATTACCGTTCCACCATTTTCAACATATTGTTTAATGAAACTTCTTAATTCATAAGTAATGTCTTGCCATTCGCTCACGGCGTACTTTGTAATAGAAATATAATTTTCATCAATAAAAATTTCTTTGACGTAAGGAAATTTGAAAAGTTCTTGCGCCAAAGGAGAAGCTGCGGCTTCATCAATATTTTTAAATTCGATGGCCGTTTTGGTCATCATCTTGCTTCCCACAAATTTTTGAACAGCAGGATTTGGAGTGCTTTCAGCATAAACGGTCAAAGGCTGTTTTTGAGCTTTTGTTTCGGTGATATTCAAAATAGTACCGCCGTCGTTTACAAAAGTTTCAATCTGCTCGGCAACTGCTTCTTTTACGTCATCCCACTCCACAATGTTGTAGCGTTGAATAGCGATAAAATTTCCCGAAATGTAAATTGATTTCACAAACGGAAGATAAAATAGCTTTTGCGCTAAAGGTGAATCTTTTGCGTCATCAATGTTTTTAAATTCAAAATTCTCATTTTGAGTTATGAAATCAGGCAATTCAAATTTTAATATAGTAGGATCCTGAGTCGGTCTTATTGTAACATTAATCATATATTTTGTATTTTTTTGCAAATTTAACAAAGATGTTTTGCGTGATATATTATATTTGGAAATTTAAAGGATAAATTAACAGTTCATTCATTTTTGCTTAACAAATTGAAATGTGAGCAAGGTCTGAAAAACATCTGTAAAATTAAGGATTTTTATAAAATAACGTCATATGAAAAGAGCATTACTTTGTTTATTTTTATTAATTTCTGCTTCTGTATTTTCTCAAGCCAATTTGGTGGTGGTCAATACAGACAATTCTGCTACTTATACTGCGGGACAAATCCGTACTTATACTGTGACGGTAACAAATAATGGGCCAGAAATTGCTACAAATGTTGTTGTTTCAGATGTTCTTCCTGTTGGGATTGATATGACTACGGTTTCGTGGTCAGGCTCAAACGGAACTACAGGAACTGGAGGGCTAAATGACACAATTGCTACTTTGGCAAATCAAGGTGTGGTTACTTATACGGTAAATATACCTGTTCCAAGTGATTATGATCAAGAAGAAAATTTGGTTTATGAAATTGTTTTGACAAGTACAAGTGTTGATCCGGTACCCGAATGTGAGTTTTGTATTGATACTGATACACCGGCGCCACTTGCTGATTTAGTTATTACAAAAACAAATGGGCAAACTCAATATTTACTTGGAGAAAATACAACTTATACTATAACGATAACAAATAATGGGCCTAGTGATGTAGTTAATGCAGTGGTTAATGATCCACTTCCTCTAGGGATTACTACAATGACTTGGTCTAGCAGTATGGGTACTTCTGGTACAGGTGCTATTAGTGATGCTATTAGTGCAATAACAAATGGCCAAGTGATAACGTATACGGTTGTAGTTTCTGTTCCTGTTGGATTTCTTGGAAATTTAACAAATGTTGTTTCTGTTGTAAGTGCCACTCCAGATCCGGTTCCTGGGTGTCCGCAATGTTCCGATACAGATACTCCAAGGCCTAAGTTTATTTCCACAAGTACCACTCAATATACTGTTCCGGAATTAGTAACAGATGTTTTGGTTGATTCTGAATGTGCATTGATTTCAAATATTACTTGGTCTTCTGGAACAGGAAATACGTCAGGAATTGGATATTTTCACAGACAAAACAGTGATTTTCCTTTAAAAAGTGGGGTTTTGCTTAGTACAGCTAGTGCTATAACTGCTCCTGGTCCGGCTACTAATACAAGCACAACAGGTGCAGCAGGGTCAGATGCTGAGCTTTTGAGCTATATGCAAAGTCTAGGACTTGATCCTACTTTAAGTAGTTATAATAATGTTACTAAAATCGAGTTTGACTTTACTCCGCTGACTGATAATATGAGTTTCAATTTCTTGTTTGCTTCAGACGAGTATGGGACTTTCCAATGTAATTGGTCTGATGCTTTTGCGTTTTTTTTGACAAATACTGTAACGAATACAACAACCAATTTGGCATTAGTTCCAAATACAGCCACACCAGTTTCGGTAATTACCATTCGTGATAATGTTAATAATACTACTTGTAATTCAGTTAATCCAGAATATTTTGGACAATTTAATGGCGGATCAAATATCTCTGCCATTAACTTTGAAGGGCAAACTGTTGTGATGAATGCTTCTTCTGAAGTAGTACCTTACACTGTTTATCATATTAAATTAGTGATTGGTAATAGAAATGATACTTCTTTTAATTCTGCAGTTTTCCTTGAAGCAGGAAGTTTTAATATCGGCCAAGCTAATATCGGTGATGACTTAACAATTGTTACCGGTCAAGCAATTTGTTTTGGCGATACAACTGTTTTAGATTCGGCATTAGATCCAACAATATATGAATTTGAATGGAGAAATAATGATGTTATTATACCTGGAGAAACAGGTCCAATATTGGTTGTTTCAGAAGCAGGTGAATACAGTCTTATTGCTTCTAATATTGGAACAGATTGTGAAATGCGAGATTCAATCATTATTGAGTTCAATCCACCGCTACCAGTTGAAGACCCAATTGATTTGATTCAATGTCAACCTCTTTTTAATTTAAGAGAAAATCAAGCGATAATTTTAGCGAACGTTCCGGTTGCTGAACAAGCAAATTATGAGTTTTATTATTATGCTTCCCAAGCTGATTTCGATAACTCTATCCTTATCGGAAATCCTGATGCTTATTTAAGCGCAGGTAACCAGACAATTATTATTAAAGTAGAAGATTTGGTTACGTCAACACAATGTGACGCAATCTTTTCTTTTGATCTTATTGTCGAAAGCTGTACACCACCACAACCTGCAGATATGTCAATTTGTGATGAACTGCCTAACGATGGACAAGCTGTTTTTGATTTGACAATAAATGATGCTTTGGTTTTAGACGGAGAGCCTGCTTCAGAAAATACAGTAACATATCACCTAACTCAAGATGATGCAAATAACGGAACTCCTTTTATTAGTCCGGCAAATGCTTATTTAGGGTCGAATAATCAAACTATTTATGTAAGGGTTCAAAATAATGATGATCCTTTAGCTGTTGGATTTACAAATTTTAATTTAATTGTAATTCCTACTCCTGAAGTGGTTGAAATGGCAGATGTAGTTATCTGCGATGAGTATATTCTTCCAGCAGTAACTGTTGGGAATTATTTTACTGGAGCTAATGGTTCAGGAACTCAGTTGCAGCCGGGAGCTTCAATTACAAGTTCTCAAACTATTTACGTATATGCGCAATCAGGAACAGTACCTAATTGTACTGATGAAGATAGTTTTACAGTTGAAATTAATATAACTCCAGTTGTGGATGAACCATTAGATGTTGTAAGATGTAATGAGTATGTTCTTCCAGAATTAACAGTAGGAAATTATTTTACAGCTCCCGATGGATCTGGAACGCCACTTTTTGCAGGAGATGTAATAACAACAACACAATTAGTTTATATTTACGCTGAAACCGGTACAGTTCCAAATTGCAGCGATCAAAGTAGTTTTACAATTTCAATATTTGAAAGCCCAGAAGCCGTTACACCATTACCTTTAGAGGTTTGTGACGACAACAATGACGGAATCGCTGCTTTCTTACTTTCATCGAAAACAGGAGAGATCGCTGCGGGTAATGCTGGCCTTGTGGTTACTTACCACGAGACGCTTACCAATGCGCAGAACAACGTGCTGCCATTAGGCGCAAGCTACACGAACATCAATGCTTGGACCCAAACAGTTTATGCCAGGGTAACCAATGCAGGTGCTACGGACTGTGCTACCATTGTAGAACTTGTCCTTGTGGTAAACCCGAGACCGGTCCCGAATGCAATTTCTAACTATGAACTTTGCGACACGGTAACTCCGGGCGACCTGATCGAGGAATTCCTTCTTTCTACAAAAACGGCAGAAGCTACAGGCGGTCAGGCTGGTATTTCAATTAGCTACCACGCTACGCTTGCCGATGCTCAGACCGGCGTTTCTTCCATTGATCCAAACGTTCCGTACGCTAACACGCCTGCAGGAACACAGCAAATCTTCGTGAGAATACAAAACGATGCTACAGGATGCTCGGCAGCGACTTCCTTCAACCTTATCGTAAACCCACTTCCTTCGCCAGTTGCTCCTACACCGCTTGCGGCTTGTAGCGACGGGGTGAATAATACTCAGGCTGTCTTCAACCTGACAACAAAAACCAATGAGATTCTTGGCGGTCAGTCAGGATTCTCGATTACCTATTACGAAAGCGCAGCCGATGCCGGTTTGGGGACTAATCCTATCAACCCTGCAAATGCCTATTTAGGACAAGACGGACAGGTCATCCATGTGAGAATGGAAAATGAGGACACGGGCTGTTCTAACACTACTGAGCTTACGCTTCAGGTAATCGTGGGACCAGTTGCCAATGATCCGCAGCCGCTTACTTACTGCGACCCGAACAATGACGGTTTTGGTACT
>NZ_RQVR01000008.1:0-19538 GCF_003865365.1 Flavobacterium macacae
ACAATCAAATTAATTACAAAAATGTAGCTTAACTTATACTGCAGGTTTTATTTGCATATCCAGACTTTGAATGAAGCTAGAGAGATTATTGGAGATTTACAATATCAACACTTAACGCAAGATGATAAATCTGCTGAAATTATTGTTCAAATCATAAACGGAAAACCAACTTATACTTTAGAATACGATATGGTTTTTGGTGGTTCAGATAATCCTAGAATATATTTTGACCCAAATACGTTGAAGGTAACAAAAATTATAAATGGAGAATAGGATTACATAAAAAAGAATAAAATTTAAAAAACAGAAAAAGAACTTTTAGAACAATTGAAAATCTAATTATCTTTTTCTTCAAACCTTCAAGATTTGATTGATTCGAAATAAAAAAACACTATTTATCCGCCAAAAGCCAAAATTACTAATTTTCAGCACGATTGGCGTTGTTAACTTACAAAAGTAAATCAGTCCACTTGCTTCAGTAACTTTGGCTAATTGCGAGAAATTAGATTAAATCTTAAGAAATTATTAGGTTAAAAAACGAGACGAAAATGCTAGTTAATTAATAAAAATCTTTTATCTGAAAACTAAGACAAAATCTAGAAATCAAATAAATCTCCTAAAAAAGAATCTTTCTTTTTCTTATAACGATTATCAGAATGACCTTCATATCTATTGTCAGTATAACTTTTCTGTGGCACAGTTTGAGAAAACTGATTTGAACGATCAATAATTTTATCTAATTCACCACGATCCAGCCAAATACCTCGACACTCTGGACAATAATCGATCTCTACACCGTTTCGCTCGGTCATCACTAAATTACTTTTACAATTTGGACAATTCATAATATTTTGGTTTAATCGCAAATATAAAACTTAAAGGATTATAACTTAAAGACCACGATTGATTTATGATTTTTTTAGGATTACAGGCGCAAGACAGTAATTTAACATAGCGTTTTTAGCCAAATATCAGTTACAAGAAATTGTGGATTTTCGGCAACTTGAAACTTCTTTTTTACTAAGAAATTTATCTTCGGTAGAGAAAACTCAGTCCACTGGTATCGCTAACTCGCAGAGCGGGTTAATAGTACCTGAATTTAATTCTGAAAATCTTTAATTTATGAATTTTTTGATATCTTGTTTCACGCGAATAATTAAATGGTAACAAGAGACACAATCGACTTAAAAAATTTCAAAGAGATAGGAAATTTATATGATCTTTTTTGGGCAATGGACTGCCACCGAAACGCGTTCGAAAAGATTGCGTTTTAGTTTGAATTTGTAGCAGTTTTTGCACTTATAAAATTTGTATCTATTCCTAAAAACCTGCCTCTTTATTTTTAACTCTACCAATTGCAATACTATTTTGTGGAAGTTTAAAAAACAGCGGATTTCTTTATGTTACAATCTCATTTTGTTGCCCTCCTGACGTATGTTTCCGAAAAAAACGGCGGACGAAAAACACCTGCTTCTTCGGGCTATCGGCCGACCCTAAAATTTACCTACATTGATGGAGAATTTTCGGGAGTACAGCATTTTATCGATACGGATTTGGTATTCGCAGGAGATACGGTCAGTGCTGAAATAACCCTGATCAATACTGACAATTTTAAAGGAAAACTATATGTGGGTTTAGATTTTGAATTTTTTGAAGGTCCAATCTTAATCGGCAGCGGTATCATCACTCAAATCGGGAAGGAGTTTATGCTTTTTCAAAATGAAAAAAGATAACGAAACTGGAAAATGTAAATTCATTTAACGGTATTGCATAAAAAACTATTCTACTCTTAACTGTGTAGGCGTAAGATTGGTTTGGCCTTTAAAAAAATTTGAAAAATAGGCATGGTCCACAAAACCAAGTTCAAAAGCAATTTCTTTGATAGACAAATCGGTGGATTGAAGAAGTCGCTTGGCCTCTAGCAGTACGCGCTGTTGAATGAGCTGGGTTGCTGATATATTTAAGTTTTTCTTGCAAAGTATGTTGAGGTAATTAGACGATATGTTCAGTTTGCCTGCATAAAAAGCGACTAATTTATGCTCTTTATAAAACTGGTCAATCAACATGTTGAATTTTGCAAGCCTTGGGTTTGACTGATAAATTTTAGGTCCTGTAAAAATTTGTTCGGCTGCTTTGCTGACAATGGCTGCAATAACTGCCGCACGTGTACTGATCACATCTTGTAGTGAATCCTCTGCTTCTAATTCGTCTTTAATGGCATCAAATTCATATTTGAGTAGCTTGAAGTTGTTTTCCGAAAGAGAAATCACCGGATGATTGCTGTAATCGGTAAACGAAAACCTAAAATAAGATGAAAATCGATCAAAAAAAGCTTCGTCAATCATCAATTGATAGCCCGTTGTATCGGGTTCTATGTTCCATTTGTGAACCTGACCCGGAAATAAAATATGCACTTGCTTATCGCCAATGGCGTAATCTTGAAAGTCAATATTATGTGTGCCTTTTGCGCGATCGAATAAGACTAAGATAAAAAAATCATGCTTGTGAGGTTTGCTTATGTGCCTTTCTCCGTGAAGTTCATTATAAAGCAACTCTTTCCTGCCAGCTGTTTGCCCTTTTCTGAATTCCTGAATACCAATAATAGGTACGTATTTGTTATCGGTAGGTAAGATCATCTTTTTAAATCTCTTGTGGCACTTTCTTTATTTTGAAATGTATAAAAAAAATATGGATTAAGGTGAGTATTTCCACATTAATCCATATCAATTTATAAAAGGTTTCTTCCTTTAAAGGCTTTGCTAATAAACGATAGTTCCCTTGTGAATCAATGATTTTACAGGTGAAATACGCGATACTGCTTCTGCCGAACAACTAGCGTTTACAAGTACCAAACTTGCCTCATCACCAATTTTTGGCCATTGCTGGTTTCCGTTATCATCTAAAGGAAGTTTGTAACGCGTAGCGAAAGCCAAGGTTCTAGACAATTGCCATTCGGTTACATAACCATATAATTCTGCAATAAGATTTGCTTTCTGAAGCATATTTCCACTTCCAAACGTACTCCAATGATCTTGAATGTTATCATTTCCTATCAATACTTCAACGCCATATTTTCGAAGCGTTGGAATGGGCATAATCATACGTCCAAAAGGAACTGATGAAACAATTCCTACACCCGCGTGCACCAGTTTTTCTGCTATTTTTTCAGCTTCAGAATTGTTTAAAGCGCTTAAGGCAAAGGCATGGCTGACGAAAGATTTTCCTCGAAGCTGTGGGTTTTCTTCGGTTTTATCAATTAAATATTGAATGGTTTTCATACCGCTTTCACCCATTTCGTGCAGGTGAAGGTCAATTCCTTTGTTGTTGTCAATGGCACGTTGGGTAATTTGATCCATTACTTTCTCAATACTTCCGTCTAAAGAATAAGGATCGACGCCACCGATAAAAGCCACCGAATCCATTTTAGCCACCTCTTTTAAAATCGGCAGTGTGTTGGTATAATACAAACCATGTTGTGGAAAAGCTACCAATTCGGCTTCAACGGTTGCTTTTTTATTTTCCAAAGCTTTCTCAAAATTTTTCAAGGAGTCAAGATCTGAAGTTGGATCTACATTAAAATGCGAACGAATATAATCAGTGCCATATCCTTGTACAAAATCAATCATCTTCTCGGTTCTTTCTACCGAAGTTTCTAACCATTCCGGAATCATCTTTTGCTCATAAGCAATCATGTCTTTCACGGTTTTTCTTTTAGATGAAACTGCTTGCCAAGGCAGTCCAAACGTCATTTTGTCTAAATGCGCATGCATGTCTTTAAAAGCGGGTAACATCAAACAACCTTTGGCGTCTATACCAGTGCTGTTCGCATCATTGGGCAAGATGTTTTTTATTTGACCATTTTCAATTTCGATGCAAAAAAGTGCTGTTTTGGTTTTGATAATTTCTTGATCGTTGTACTCAAAACCAGTTTCGAGCAACACATTTTTTATGCGGTAGGATTTGTTTTCCATTTTTAGTTTGATAGTATTTTTACAATTTCGGTAAAACCTCTTTTTTTAGCATGTTGAAGTGCGGTTACTCCATCATTATCTGGAATCTGAAGATTTGCCCCAGCTTCTTTTAATATTTGAATGATTTCTTGATATTTTTTAGATCCATCTCCTAACACTACAGCTTCCATTAAAGCCGTCCAACCTAAACGATTGACATGATCTATTGGATAATTTTTTGTATTAGCAAGAACTCTTACGGTTTCAAAGTGTCCGCGTTCGCAAGCCGGAATCAAAGCAGTTCCATTATAACGATTAAATAGGTCAAATCGAGCACCATTGGCTAAATATAACTTTACCAATTCGGTTTGTCCGCTTGCGCCCGCATATAAAAATGCGCTATCTAGGTTATCGGCTTGCCTATTCACATCAGCACCATTTTCTACCAATAGTTTTGCCATAGATACCTGCTTGTTAACCGTTGCTACTAATAAAAGATTGCGTTTGCTTTTATCTTGCGTATTTACATTAACGCCATTCGCTAATGCTTTTTTAACTCCTTCCATATCATTTTTTGAAACAAGTTCAATTATATTTTCTTTTTGCATAACCGTTTCTTTTGAGATAAAATGATCTGATGTTCCACAAGAACTGAAGATTTCCATTGAGATTAAAAGCAATAGTATTTTCATCTTTTTTTGAATTAAAAATTACTGATGTATAGAACCACAAAGTTCCGCCTATTTTGAACCTTTCCTTTGTGTTTTTTATCTTAATCCTTGAAAGATTTATCTAATATTGTTTGGATCACCTCCGCTCCTATTGCCTATTTTAATTTAATTCGAGGAAAAAAGAGCACGACTAGTTATAAATTATTCAAGTAACGGAATGAATTCTTCACGCTAATACAATTTGGTAATAACTAAATTTGTTTTAAATATTTTATGCTATGAAGAAAACGGAAATTTCACGTAAAGATTTTTTAACAAAATCAGGATTAGGACTTGTTGGAATGACAATAATTCCCGGATTAATGGGTGCACAAAGCATCTTTTCATCCTCAAAAAGTGATTCGATATCAAATTTGAATAAAATGAATTACACGCTGAAAAACGTTTTATTAGAAACAGGCTTTGAATACGACGGAGCTGAAGTGGTTCGTACAAAAACCGAATTATTCTGCATAAACATTATAGGCGGAAAAATAGCAAGTATTTCGCCAAATAAACCGAATGATGCAACTGCTATTGATGCCAAAGGATTCTTGATGCTTCCTTCGTTTAAAGACATGCACATTCATTTAGACAAAACTTTTTATGGTGGCCCTTGGCAAGCCGTTCGACCAAGAACTGGCGGCGTAAAAGGAATGATTGCTTTAGAGCAAGAAATTTTACCAGAAATGCTTAAAACATCTACTGCGCGTGCCGAAAAGTTGATTGAATTGCTTCAGTCAAAAGGTACTACCTATGCCAGAAGTCATGTAAATATTGAACCTACCTCGAAACTACAATCGCTTAAAAACTTAGAGCTAGCATTAGAACACAAAAAAAGTGGTTTTGGTGCAGAATTAGTTGCGTTTCCTCAACACGGTGTTTTCTATACAAATACAGCTCCTTACTTAAAAGAAGCAGCCCAAATGGACATTGATTTTATTGGTGGTGTGGATCCTTATACGGTTGATGGAGCTATTGAAAAAACTATGGATTTTACGGTTCAATTGGCGTTGGATCATAACAAGGGAATCGATTTTCACTTGCATGAATCCGGAGAATCAGGGCTGAAAACAGTAGAATATCTGATCCAGAAAGTGAATGAAAATCCGGTATTAAAAAATAAAACCTACCTAAGCCACTGTTTTGTTTTAGGAAGATTGGATAAAATTAAACAAGAACAAATCGCGGAGCAACTTGGAGCCGCAGGTATCGGTATTGTTTCTACCATTCCTGTAGGAAAATTGATTATGCCAATTCCTACACTTTACAAACACAACGTAAAGGTGATGACAGGAAACGACAGCATCATCGACCATTGGAATACAATGGGCAGCGGAAGTGTGCTACAAAAGGCCAATGCAATGGCTCAAGTGTATGGTTTTTCAACAGAGTTTGAATTGTCTAGAAGTTTGAAATTAGCAACAGGCGATGTCCTTCCGTTAAATGACAAAGGCGTACAACAATGGCCAAAAGCTGGGGATACGGCCGATTTTGTATTTTTAGATGCGAGCTGTTCTGCCGAAGCCGTTTCACGTATTTCGGATGTAAAATCATTAATTTATCAGGGTAATATTGTTTTTAATATGAACTAGCTCCTATTTTAGGCACCTCATTTTTATTTTGCTAATCCATATTTTCCTTATTTTATTACACGTTACTTCGATTTTATTTGGTTCATAATCTAATTTATGTAGTTCTTTGCTATAGCGCGCATGCGAATAATAGCTTCCAATAAAATCAAAATGAATTTAAAATCAGAGTTACAGAAAAAAATCGATATGAAAACGAAACCATTAGGATCATTAGGCTTTTTGGAAGATATCGCATTTAAAATAGGAAAAATCCAAAATACACTTTCGCCGCAACTTGTAAATCCAGCCATGGTGGTCTTTGCGGCCGACCACGGATTAACAAAAGAAGGTATAAGCGCCTATCCGCAGGAGGTGACGCACCAAATGGTACTCAATTTTCTGAATAACGGCGCAGCCATCAATGTCTTTTGCAGACAGCACGGCATAGAATTAAAAATTGTGGATGCTGGCGTAAATTTTGATTTTGAAACCCATCCAAAATTATATATTCGGAAACCAAGAAACGGATCTAGGAACATGCTTCAGGAACCGGCCATGACTTCTAAAGAATTTGAATTTTCGTTACAGAGCGGCAAACAGATTGTCAACGAACTTTTTGCAGAAAATTGCAATATTATTGGTTTTGGCGAAATGGGAATTGGGAATACGTCTGCGGCTTCTTTGCTCTTATCAAAATTGTATAGTATTCCGATTGAACAATGCGCCGGCAGAGGAACTGGCGTCAACGAAGAACAATTACAGCAGAAAATAAAAGTCTTAAAGCAGGTTTCGGAAAAATATTCGGCGAATGATGATGCTTTAGAAATGGCCAGAATTTTTGGCGGTTTAGAAATCGCGCAAATGATTGGCGCCATGGAAGCCGCCTTTAAAAATAATATGATTATTTTGATTGACGGCTTCATCGCCAGTGCGGCCATTGCAGTCTTGGCAAAAAAGGAAGCTTCTATTTTAGAGAATTGTATTTTTTGCCATATTTCTGATGAACAGGCGCACCAACTTCTATTGCAGCAGTTAGGCCAAAGAGCATTGCTAAATATGAACATGAGAGTTGGCGAAGGAACGGGTTGTGCTGTTGCCTACCCAATAATAAAAAGTGCGGTTAATTTTTTAAATGAAATGGCAAGCTTTGAACAAGCCAATGTTTCCAACAAAGAATCATGAAGCAAGAAATTAAAATATTTTTTACGGCATTGATGTTTTACACCCGGATTCCGTGTCCCAAATTTGATGATTTTGACGAAGAACTGCTCAACAAGGCAACCCGTTATTTCCCTTTAATTGGATGGATTGTAGCTTCAGGAGCCGTATTGACAGTTTATCTGCTGCATTTTATTTTACCCCTTTCTGTCTGTGTTATCTTATCGTTGGCGGTTAGTGTCTTAATGACGGGCTCTTTTCACGAAGACGGTTTTGCCGATTCGTGTGATGGTTTTGGGGGCGGCTGGACAAAAACAAGAATCTTAGACATCATGAAAGACAGCCGTGTAGGAACGTATGCCGTCGTTGGACTGATACTGTTGTTTTTATTAAAAATCAGTGCCACAGTAGAGTTGTTGCAGCACGATTTTATTTTTGGTTTGAAAACGATATTTTTAGCACACGTCTTGAGTAGATTTACCACAGAGACTTTAATTTTTACGCACGAATATTCCCGAGAAGACGCCACAAGCAAAGTAAAACCATTGGCCAAAAAACTTAGCGTTAAAAACCTATTTATCAGTTTATTGTTTACGTTGCCTGCTTTTTTATTATTTCAAAACGTTTGGATATTTGTTGTATTTATTCCAGTTTATTTAATGAAAATGTACCTCGCCAGGTATTTTACAAAATGGATTGATGGATATACGGGCGACTGTCTTGGCGCAACCCAGCAAATTACAGAAGTAATCATTTATTTAGCCATGTTGATTTTATGGAAATTCATTTAATACGACATACGGCTGTTAAAAATATGGACGGTATTTGTTATGGACAATCAGATGTGGCTTTAAACGATGATTTTTTACTGTCATTTGAAACCATTAAAACAGACGATCACTATGATGAGGTGATTTCAAGCCCACTTTCAAGATGCACAAAGTTATCCGATTTTTTAACCTTTGATTACCAAGTAGAACCGCGCCTGAAAGAGCTCAATTTTGGTAAATGGGAATTGCAAGAATGGGATGCGATCGACAGAAATACGCTTCAATCCTGGAGTGAGGATTATATTAATGGAGCACCTCCAGAAGGAGAAAGTTTACAAGCCATGGAACAGAGAGTAGTCTCTTTTTTAGAAGAAATTTTCGAGAAACATCCTAATGGAAAAGTACTGCTTGTGACGCATGCTGGGGTTATCCGGATTATTATCAGCCACATCAACAAAACTCCTTTAACAGAAATGTTTTCCATAAAAGTTGGTTTTGGAGAATTATTAAAAGTAAAATGGTCTAAAAACGAGTTTAATTATGAAAATTAGACTTAGCGAAACCTCTTTGATAGGAAAAGAAATAAATGAACCTTATTACTATATTCTGCTATTTGACGGACAATTTTTGTTTTCTAAACAAGAATGAATAAATCAAATTATACAGAATCAAAAAATATCCACTTTTCCTAATTGCCTAAAAACTGTAGACTAAAAAGAAAAAAGCGGAGAATTTCTTAGTTCTTCAAACCTATTCAATATAGTAAAATAGATAAGAGATCTTCATCTTCTTTATTGCGATTTACTGCGGGATTTGAGAATTTGTATGACATCGCTCAACTTGAATCCCTTTGCCTGCAACAATATCAAATAGTGAAAAAGCAGGTCGGCACTTTCGCTCAAAAATAAATGGGTATCATTATCTTTTGCTTCAATCACGACTTCCACAGCTTCCTCTCCTACTTTTTGCGCTATTTTATTGATGCCTTTTTCAAAGAGCGAAGCCACATAACTTTTCTCTGTAGGATTATTTTTTCGGTTTTCGATTGTTTGCTCCAATTCAGATAAAAAGCCATATGAGGCTTCATTTTTTTCGTTCCAGCAGGTATCGCTTCCCGTATGGCACACGTTTCCATAAGGCTTTACTTTTATCAACAGTGAATCATGGTCACAATCAATTTTGATGTCCACAACTTCTAGGAAATTGCCGCTTTCTTCCCCTTTTGTCCAAAGCCTGTTTTTGCTTCTGCTGAAAAAAGTGACCTTATTTAGTTCTACTGTTTTGGTATAAGCCTCTTCATTCAAATAGCCAAGCATCAGCACATTTTTGGTTTCAAAATCTTGAATAACCGCCGGAACCAGACCGTCTTTATTTTTTGTAAAATCTATTTTCATAATCGTATTGCTATATTATTTTGAGCCAATTCTTTTTTTAAATCCCTAATTTTTATTTCTCCAAAGTGGAAAACACTCGCCGCCAACGCCGCATCTGCCTTTCCAATTGTAAAAGCGTCTCTAAAATCGCTGATTTTTCCCGCACCGCCCGAAGCTATTATCGGCACATTTACCGTTTCAGAAAGCTGGCGAAGCGCGTCATTGGCAAAACCATTTTTCGTGCCGTCGTTATCCATCGAGGTAAACAAAATTTCACCGGCGCCAAGATTGCAGGCTTCGTTTGCCCAATCAAATAAATCCAATTCCGTTGGCAATTTTCCGCCCACCAAATGCACTTTCCACAGTCCGTTGATTTCTTTCGCATCAATTGCCACAACCACGCATTGGCTTCCAAAAGTTTTAGCCAAATCAGAAATCAACTGCGGATTTTTAACCGCCGATGAATTTATGGAAACTTTATCTGCGCCATTTTTCAAAAGCAGTTCAACGTCTTGAATCGAAGAAATGCCCCCGCCGACAGTAAACGGAATATTGATTTCCCTTGCCACTTCTTTTACCAAGTCCGCCAATGTTTTTCGTTTTTCTTCCGTAGCTGAAATATCAAGAAAAACCAACTCGTCAGCGCCATTTTCAGAATACGCATACGCTAATTCCACTGGATTGCCTGCATCTCTTAAATCTAAAAAATTGACGCCTTTCACGGTTCTTCCGTCCTTGATATCAAGACATGGAATAATTCTTTTCGTAATCATATTGCGTTGGTTATAAAGTTTTGCAATTGCTCCAGGCTTATTTTTTCTTCATAAATCGCTTTCCCGATGATTACGCCTTCGCAACCCAAAAGCTGTAATTTTGGCAATTCTTCAAAGCAAGAAACGCCACCGGAAGCAATCAGATTTACAGCAGGAAAAGCTTCCAAAATCTTTTTATAAAGTGAAAAAGAAGGACCTTCGAGCATGCCGTCTTTTGAAATATCGGTACAGATTATATTCTTGATTCCAAATTTTTGATACTTTTCAATAAAAGGAAGCACTTCCAAATCAGAAGTTTCCTGCCAACCCGAAACCGCAATTTTTTCGTCATGAACATCCGCGCCCAAAATAATTTTTGAACCATATCTTGAAATCCATTCTTGAAATAATTCCGGATTTTTAACTGCAACGCTGCCACCCGTAATTTGATTGGCACCTGAATTGAAAGCAATTTCCAAATCTGTATTGGTTTTTAAGCCACCGCCAAAATCAATTTTAAGATTCGTGTTTTCTGAAATCTGTTCCAAGATTTTATAGTTCACGATTTTACCCGATTTTGCTCCGTCCAAATCCACCAAGTGCAAATATTGGATGCCGTTTGCCTCAAATTCTTTAGCGATTTCCAAAGGATTTTTATTGTAAATTTTTTTAGTGGCATAATCGCCTTTGGTCAGTCGCACGCATTTTCCGTCAATGATATCGATCGCTGGAATAATTCTCATAATTCTATTTTTAAAAAGTTACCAAGGATTTTTTCTCCTGTTTTACCGCTTTTCTCCGGATGAAATTGAACTCCAAAAAAGTTGTCTTTCTGCAAAGCCGAAGCATAGTCCAATCCATACTTGGTGGTGGCAATCGTATTCTCTATTTTTTCCGCATAAAAACTATGCACCAGATACACATACTCGTTTTCAGAAATTCCGTCAAACAAAGGTGATTTTAGGTTGTGAATCGTATTCCAGCCCATCTGCGGAATTTTATTATCCGCTGGAAATTTCTTGACAGCGACATCAAAAATTCCCAAACCATCCGTGTTTCCTTCTTCAGAATAATTGCAAAGCAGTTGCATGCCAAGGCAGATTCCCAAAACGGGCTGTTTCAAAATCGGAATAATTTGGTCTAAGCCGCTTTCGCGTAATTTTTTCATCGCCGCATTTGCCGCACCAACACCAGGGAAAATGACTTTGTCAGCATTTAAAATAAATGCTGGATCAGCGCTCAGAATTCCTTCAAAACCAAGCCGATTCAACGCAAATTGCACACTTTTTACATTTCCGGCGCCATAATCTATAATTGCAATTTTCATAACATTCCTTTTGTGGATGGCAAAATCATTTTTTCGGTATCGCGTTTTACCGCCATTTTGATTGCTTTGGCGAAGGCCTTAAAAATGGATTCAATTTTGTGGTGCTCGTTGGCTCCTTCCGCTTTGATATTCAGGTTGGCTTTGGCTCCGTCGCTAAACGATTTGAAAAAGTGGTAAAACATTTCTGTCGGCATTTTTCCAATCATTTCCCGTTTGAAATCAGCTTCCCAAACCAGCCAATTTCTTCCTCCAAAATCCAGCGCAACTTGTGCCAGGCAATCATCCATCGGAAGGCAAAAACCATAACGTTCAATGCCTAATTTGTCACTCAACGCTTTGGCAAAAACTTCGCCCAAAGCAATTGCCGTGTCTTCAATCGTGTGGTGTTCATCGACTTCCAAATCACCTTTGACGTTGATATCCAAGTCCATTTGGCCGTGTCTTGCAAGTTGGTCGAGCATGTGGTCAAAGAAAGAAATTCCGGTAGAAATATTGCTTTTTCCAGTTCCGTCTAAGTTTATTTTTATCGAAATGTCGGTTTCATTTGTCTTTCTCTCAATAGAAGCAACACGTTCCTGAAGCTTTAAAAATTCATAGATTTCTTTCCATTTTAAAGTTTTCAAGGCTATAATTTCTTCCAATTCTGATGATGCAAAAAGTGTTTCCGTTCTTCCGAGGTTTTCATCAAGATTCAAGAAAATTGCTTTTGATTTCAGGTTTTTAGCCAAAGCAACATCCGTAAATCGATCGCCAATCACAAAAGAATTTTCTAAGTCATAAATAGGATTGTCAATATATTTTCTAAGCATTCCTAATCCTGGTTTTCTCGTATCTAGATTTTCATGCGGAAAACTTCGGTCTACCAGAATATCTTGAAATACAACTTTTTCGTTTTCAAAAGCCTTTAGGATGAAGTTCTGGCAAGGCCAAAAAGTAGCTTCCGGAAAACTATCAGTTCCCAACCCGTCTTGATTGGTAACCATAACCAATTCAAAATCAAGCTCATTGCTTATTTTTGACAAATAATAAAAAACTTCAGGATAAAACTCCAATTTTGATAAGTCATCCAATTGATAATCAGAAGGTTCTTTGACTAAAGTTCCGTCGCGATCGATGAACAATATTTTTTGATTTTTCATAATGATTTCAGTATTTCCAATAATTTTCTGTTCTCTTTTTCAGTTCCGATTGTGATTCTCAGGCAGTTTCCGCAAAGCTCTTGGTTGGATCGATTTCGAATTACAATGCCTTTTTCGAGTAATTGGTCATACCGTTTTTTAGCATCATCTACCTTGACCAAAATAAAATTTGCATCTGAATTGTAAATTTTTTCAATGAATGCTATGGTATTCAAATCAGCAATCAATTTTTCTCTTTCGGTTAAAATCATTTTAATTTCTTCTAAAACAACATCGTAATTTTCAATTCGCTCCAAGGCTTTTTCCTGTGTGAGTTTATTGACATTGTAAGGCGGTTTAATTTTGTCTAAGACAGCTATTATTTGTGCATTTGCATATAAAATTCCCAGTCGAATTCCTGCCAAACCATACGCTTTTGATAACGTTTGGAGAATGATTAAATTAGGGAACTGTTCTGTTTTCTGAAGCCAGCTTTCTTTGCTTGAAAAATCAATATAAGCTTCGTCAATGACTATTAATCCTGAGAAATCAGCCAAAAGTCTTTCCATGTTATCCTCGGAAAAAGAATTTCCCGTGGGATTGTTTGGCGAACACAGAAACAAGATTTTTGTCGTTTCATCAGTAGCTTTTAAAATCAAGTCTACATTAGGCTCAAAATCATTTTGCAATACAATTTCCTTATTTTCAACAGCATTTAAATTGGCCAAAACGCTGTACATTCCATACGTGGGAGGCAACGTGATCACGGAATCTCGGTTGGGTTCACAGAAAGCCCTGAAAAGCAAATCCAACAATTCATCGCTTCCGTTGCCAAGAATTATTTGGTTCTCGCGAATATTTTTTAACTCTGATAGTTTCTTTTTTAGGCTTTTCTGTTTCGGATCTGGATAACGGTTCAGCCCATTTTCAAACGGATTTTCATTCGCATCCAAGAAAATTAGGTCTTTGTAGAAATCCTTAAATTCATCGCGTGCGGAAGAATAAGACTGCATCGCCAACACCTTTTTCCGTACTAATTTATTAATGTCAAAAGTTCTCATTTGGTTCTTTTTTGGAGTTCCTTTAATCGCAATGTGACTGCGTTTTTGTGCGCCTGCAAACCTTCGGCTTCGGCCATAATTTCAATCGCCTTCCCGATATTTTGTATTCCTTTGGGAGTAATTTTTTGAAAAGTCATCGATTTCAAAAAACTATCGAGATTTACGCCTTCATAATTTTTTGCAAAACCATTTGTTGGCAAGGTATGATTGGTTCCCGAAGCGTAATCGCCGGCACTTTCTGGCGTATAATTTCCGATGAAAACAGAACCCGCATTTTCGATCCCGTCAATAAAAAAGTTTTCGTTTTCGGCACAAATAATAAAATGTTCTGGTGCATAATCGTTGATCAAGTCCAATGCTATTTCATCGGTTTCGACCAAGATCAATCTGGAATTGGCAATTGCTTTTTGTGCTGTTTCATAACGTGGCAAAAGCTTGATTTGAGTGTCAATTTCTTTTGAAACAGCGTCGATCATCTTTTCTGAAGTCGAAACCAAAATCACCTGGCTGTCGCTTCCGTGTTCGGCTTGGCTCAGTAAATCAGACGCCACAAAACTTGCATTGGCCGTATCGTCAGCAAAAACCAAAAGCTCAGAAGGTCCGGCGGGCATGTCTATAGCGACTCCAAATTTTGTAGCAAACTGTTTGGCCACAGTCACAAATTGGTTTCCAGGACCAAATATTTTATACACTTTGTCAACAGTCTCCGTTCCAAAAGTCATGGCAGCAATCGCCTGAATCCCTCCTATTTTCAAGATTTTTGTGACGCCGCACAAAGATGCCGCATACACTATGGCTGGATTGATTTTTCCCGATTTATTTGGTGGCGAACACAAAGTGATTTGGCTGCTGCCTGCAATTTTAGCCGGAACGGCAAGCATCAAAACCGTAGAAAAAAGTGGCGCCGAACCGCCCGGAATGTACAATCCGATTTTTTGAATGGCACGTTTTTCTTTCCAGCAGAAAACACCTTTTGTGGTTTCGACTTCTATTTTTCCTGTTTTTTGCGCTTCGTGAAAACGCTCAATGTTTGATTTGGCCAAACTGATCGCTTCCTTCAATTCATTGGGAACTTGGGCAATTGCTTCGGCTATTTCTTCGGGTGTAACTTCAAAAGAATTTAAGTTCACGCCGTCAAATAAGGAACCGTATTTTGAAACGGCAACGTCGCCTTTTATTTGTATTTCCTTAAAAATAGAAGCGACCGTCTGCTCGATATCTTCATACGTATTCGTAGGCCTTTTTAATACTTCAGCCCAACTATTTCTGCCTAGATTTTTGATATTTTTCATTGTGTTTATTTAAAATTATAAAACCATTTTTTCAATGGGACAGACCAAAATTCCTTCGGCGCCCGCTTCTTTCAGCTGGTCAATTACGTCCCAAAATTGATCTTCGTTGATTACCGAATGCAGACTGCTCCATCCTTTTTCAGCCAATGGCATGACCGTTGGGCTTTTTAAGACTGGAAGAATCTGGCTGATGCTTTCAATCTTTTCATTGGGAACATTCATCAAGATGTATTTTGAATTTCTGGCTTTTAGGACCGATTGGATCCTGAATTGGAGCTTGTTTAAAAGCAGTTGGTTTTCTGAAGAAATTTGGTCGGAGACCGCTAATACCGCCTCGCTTTTCAAGATCACAGCTACTTCTTTCAGGTTGTTTTTGAACAAAGTGCTTCCACTGGAAACGATGTCAACGATGGCGTCTGAGAGACCGATATTTGGAGCAATTTCTACAGAACCTGATATTTGGTGCAGTTCGACGTTGATATTTTTAGAAGCAAAAAAATCAAGAACTGTTTTTGGATACGAAGTGGCGATGCGCAGTCCGTTTAAATCTTCCAAAGAAGAAAAAGCAAATGTTTTTGGAACCGCAACCGAAACCTTGCACTTTGAAAAGCCCAGTTTTTCAATGATTTTGATGTCGTTCCCTTTTTCAACCAAAAGGTTGTCGCCGACAATGGCAATGTCCACAACGCCGTCAACAAGATATTGCGGAATGTCAGCATTGCGAAGAAATAACACTTCAAGGGGAAAATTAGACGCTTGGGCTTTCAGCTGGTCGTTTCCGTTTTCGATTGAAATACCGCAGTCTTTCAGGATTTTCAGGCTGTCTTCGTTGAGTCGTCCTGATTTTTGGATTGCTAATTTTAAGGTGCTCATTTTTTTTAGATTGTGAATGAGCACACCAAATTTTTTACAAATAAAAAACCCGTTTGATGTACTCAAACGGGTTTTTAGAATATGATGAATTACTTACATACCATTAACACTTCGCTTGAGCGGAGAAATGGATATGATGATGCAATTGATTTGTAAACATGGTTTTTTATTTGATGCAAATGTAGTTTAAAATTAAATTAAATAACTGATTTTTTATTTATATTAACTTTTGAGGCAATAATGCCACGCTTTTTTTTCGAACAGCAAAACACAGCTCGTTTTAAAACGACTCGCAAGAAGCTTGCAGTGAGCTGTTTTTCACTTCTTTCTTTATTTCTGGGTTGTTAGCGGCATTCGGACAAAAACAGGTAATTTCACCTGCTTTTAAGAAATTTTTAAGAATTAATTTTGATCAATTGAACCTAAAATTTAAATTTATGGACGAATATCTAGGAATTATCAAATTATTTGCCGGCACTTTTGTGCCTCAAAACTACTTGGCATGCAATGGGCAGTTGCTGCCAATACAACAATATGCTGCAGTCTTTTCTTTACTGGGAACAACTTATGGAGGTGATGGTGTCAGCACATTCGCACTGCCAGACCTTCGCTCAAGAATTCCGGTAGGAACAGGACAAGGCCCAGGTCTTTCAAATTTTGTACAAGGTCAAAAGTCAGGTACAGAACAAATAACTTTGCTGGCAAATAACCTGCCTGCACACAATCACCCTGTTACAGGAAGCGTAAAGATCCCAACCAATGACAGCAACGCGGACGCTGAAAGCCCTGACGGCGCTTATTTAGGGACGCCTGAACAGTCAATTTACAGCAGCACAACAAATGGATTTGCTGCTGATGCGGTGACACAGCTGGCAACTGGTGTTGTCGGCAATAATGTGCCAGTATCAGTGATGCAGCCGTATCTGGCGCTTAATTACATAATCTGCGTTAATGGTGTTTACCCTTCTCGTCCTTAGTAGAAAAGAATAAAAAATTTTAAATCTTAAAAGCAAGGTAGTGCCTCAATTAAAAAGCAGCACCCTATATTCACAAATAAGCACAAACAATTAAAAAACAACAACTTACAGTCAAAATAGGTAACACTACGCTTTTATATGCTAAATATTTTCGGTAGCCTTGCCTAAAAAAACTTACCTATCATGGAAGAATATATCGGAATCCTAAAATTGTTCGCTGGCAACTTTGCACCCCAAGGGTGGGCTTTCTGCAATGGCCAACTTCTATCAATTTCGCAAAATACAGCACTGTTCACAATACTTGGTACCACTTATGGTGGTAATGGAACTGCAAATTTTGCACTCCCAGACTTTAGATCTAGAATACCAATAGGTGCTGGACAAGGCCCTGGACTTTCAAATTATATCCAAGGTCAAATCAGCGGAGCCGAGCAGGTTACAATGACATTAAATAATATGCCATCGCACAATCATGCAATTACAGGAAGCGTTAAGATTCCAACCAATGACAGTAATGCTGACGCTGAAAGCCCTGATGGTGCTTACTTAGGTACTCCGGAAAAGTCAATTTACAGCAACTCCACAAATGGTTTTGCAGCTGCTGCAGTAACAGGTGGTTTAGGCACAGCAGCAGCGGGTGGAAGTCAGCCATTCCCAATCATCCAGCTGGTATTGGCCATGAATTATATAATTTGTTTGCAAGGGATGTACCCACCTCGCCCATAAGATATTTTTTTTTAAGCCTATTTTTCCCTGAAAAATCTTCTTGAAAAGCTCCTTAAAAATTTACACTTAAATTATACAAAATGCGAAAAAATTACTTTAGGTATAAAGAATTTATTTTCTTGACCTTCCTGACCCTGCTTTCTCTATTTACGGGTAAAGCTGTCGCCCAGACCACTTTGGCTGTAGGCGACCTTTCTATCGTAAGTATAAACTCAAACACGACAGACGCCTTTACGTTTGTAACATGGGTAAATTTACTGCCAAATACCGAAATTAAGTTTACGGATAACGGCTTTCACAATGGCGGGCTCCCAACAGCTCCGTCAAATTTCAGAGATCAAGAGCAGACTGTAACTTGGAGAAACAATACTGGAGCAGCTATTGATGCAGGAAAGGTAATTACCATTACCCTCTCAAACCCCGCAACCACAAATCTTGGCGAAATAGTATCTTCATTGGGAGCAAATGGTAATGCTGCTGCAATGTTGCTAACCAACAATAGTGGCGATCAGATTTTTGCGTATCAAGGAATCGGAGCGACTGCACCCGTTAACAACGTTAACTCTAATTTCAATGGTACTATAATTTTTGCCATTGGCTTCTCGGGGTGGAATGTAGCTGCCACTAACTGGGTGACATCTGGAGCCATTAGCGGAGCAACATCTTACCTTCCAAGCACAGTCACAGGAAACAGCAGCGTATTTCTAGGACCAAATGTTGCAGGTGCACAATACAACGGACCTACTTCAGGACTTGCTGCTTATGGAGCGTACAAGGCCGCAATTGCAAACCCTGCCAACTGGACGCTGGTAACGAATTCATCTGGAGTTATACCTCCATTCCCAGTACCAATATTTACTGCAGGAGCTTTACCGGTTTTTACAGCAAATCCTCCTAACAGAACAATTTGTCTTGGTAACAATACCACTTTCGCTGCAGCTGCCTCAAACGCAACAAGCCATCAATGGCAAGAAAACAGCGGATCAGGATTTGCAAACCTCTCCAATGGTGGAGTTTATTCTGGAGCAGCTACTGCAACTTTAACGATCACAGGAGCAACAGCCGGAATGAATGGTTATACTTATCGGCTGGTAGCTACTGGCACTGGCGGTTCTGCAAATTCTAATGCAGCAACATTAACGGTTTCAAACCCAACTGTAACAGCTGGATCACAAACAAATGTATCTTGCTTCGGAGGATCTAATGGATCTGCAACAGTAACAGCAAGCGGCGGAATTGCCCCTTACACTTACTCTTGGTCGCCTTCAGGAGGAACAGGTGCATCAGCAACTGGACTTACCGCCGGAACCTACACAGTTACTATCACAGATAATATCGGTTGCACAACAACAAGAAACTTTACAGTCACACAGCCCGCTTCCGCTGTATCGGGAACTACCGCAGTAACAAATGTAGCCTGCAGCTCTGGAACAAACGGTGCAATAAACCTTACGCCGTCAGGCGGAACCGGACCCTACACTTTCAACTGGGGAGGCGGAATAACTAGCGAAGACAGAACAGCGCTTGCTGCAGGAACCTACTCGGTAACCATAACGGACGCAAACGGATGCACGGCAACTGTAGCTGGAATTACAGTCACACAGCCTGTAAATGCAATCACAGCTACAGCATCGCAGATCAATGTATCTTGCAACGGCGGTTCGAACGGAACGGCTTCAGTGGCAGCTTCAGGAGGTACGGGACCTTACACTTACTTGTGGTCACCTTCAGGAGGAACGGCGGCGACAGCCTCAGGACTTTCAGCAGGAACTTACATGGTAACAATCACGGATGCTAATTCCTGTACAACAATAAGAAACTTTACGATAACACAGCCTGCGGCACTAACGGCAACAACAGCGCAGACCAACGTATCT
>NZ_RQVR01000008.1:19548-21338 GCF_003865365.1 Flavobacterium macacae
ACCGCTTCGGGAGGTACGGGACCTTACACTTACTCTTGGGCACCTTCAGGAGGAACGGCGGCGACAGCCTCAGGACTTTCAGCAGGAACTTACACGGTAACAATCACGGATGCTAATTCCTGTACAACAATAAGAAACTTTACGATAACACAGCCTGCGGCACTAACGGCAACAACAGCGCAGACCAACGTATCTTGCAACGGCGGATCGAACGGAACGGCTTCAGTGGCAGTTTCGGGAGGTGCCGGAACGTATACTTACTTGTGGTCTCCTTCAGGAGGAACTGCGGCGACAGCCTCTGGACTTACGCCTGGTAATTATACGGTAACAATCACGGATGCAAACTCTTGTACAACAACAAGAAACTTTACGATAACACAGCCTGCGGCACTAACGGCAACAACAGCGCAGACCAACGTATCTTGCAACGGCGGATCGAACGGAACGGCTTCAGTGGCAGTTTCAGGAGGTGCCGGAACGTATACTTACTCTTGGGCATCTTCAGGAGGAACGGCGGCGACAGCCTCAGGACTTTCAGCAGGAACTTACACGGTAACAATCACGGATGCTAATTCCTGTACAACAACAAGAAGCGTTACGATAACACAGCCTGCGGCACTAACGGCAACAACAGCGCAGACCAACGTAGCTTGCAACGGCGGATCGAACGGGGTAGCTTCAGTGACAGCTTCGGGAGGTGCCGGAACGTATACTTACTCTTGGGCACCTTCAGGAGGAACGGCAGCTACAGCTACGGGGCTTGCTGCAGGAACTTACACGGTGACGATTACGGATGCTAATATGTGTACAACAACAAGAAGCGTTACGATAACGCAGCCTGCTACCCTAACGGCAACGGCATCGCAGACCAATGTATCTTGCAACGGCGGATCGAACGGAACGGCTTCAGTGGCAGTTTCAGGCGGAACAGGAACGTACACGTATGCTTGGTCACCTACAGGAGGAACGGGAGCGACAGCCTCAGGACTTTCAGCAGGAACTTACACCGTGACCATCACTGATGCGAATTCTTGCACAACCACAAGAAACGTAACGATAACGCAGCCTATTGCACTGACAGCTACGGCATCGCAGACCAACGTATCTTGCAACGGCGGATCGAACGGAACGGCTTCAGTTATAGCTTCAGGAGGAACAGGAACGTATACTTATTCTTGGGCACCTTCTGGAGGAACGGCAGCTACGGCTACAGGACTTTCAGCAGGAACTTACACCGTGACCATCACTGATGCGAATTCTTGCACAACCACAAGAAACGTAACGATAACGCAGCCTGTGGCACTGACAGCTACGGCATCGCAGACCAACGTATTTTGCAACGGCGGATCGAACGGAACGGCTTCAGTGGCAGTTTCAGGCGGAACAGGAACGTACACTTATTCTTGGTCTCCTTCAGGAGGAACGGCAGCGACAGCCTCAGGTCTTTCAACTGGAACTTACACGGTGACAATTACCGATGCTAACTTATGTACTACTACGCAAAGCGTAACTATTACACAGCCTGTAAATGCAATCACAGCAGCGGCATCGCAAACCAACGTATCTTGCAACGGCGGATCGAACGGAACGGCTTCAGTGGCAGTTTCGGGAGGTGCCGGAACGTATACTTACTTGTGGTCTCCTTCAGGAGGAACTGCGGCGACAGCCTCTGGACTTACGCCTGGTAATTATACGGTAACAATCACGGATGCAAACTCTTGTACAACAACAAGAAACTTTACGATAACACAGCCTGCGGCACTAACGGCAACAACAGCGCAGACCAACGT
>NZ_RQVR01000008.1:21348-22113 GCF_003865365.1 Flavobacterium macacae
TTATTCTTGGTCTCCTTCAGGAGGAACGGCAGCGACAGCCTCAGGTCTTTCAACTGGAACTTACACGGTGACAATTACCGATGCTAACTTATGTACTACTACGCAAAGCGTAACTATTACACAGCCTGTAAATGCAATCACAGCAGCGGCATCGCAAACCAACGTATCTTGCAACGGCGGATCGAACGGAACGGCTTCAGTGGCAGTTTCAGGAGGTGCCGGAACCTACACTTATTCTTGGTCACCTTCAGGAGGAACGGCAGCTACGGCTACAGGACTTTCAGCAGGAGCCTACACCGTGACAATCACGGATGCGAATTTATGTACTACAACGCAAAGCGTTACTATTACGGAGCCTAGTGCATTGACTGCAACGGCAGCGCAAACCAACGTATCTTGCAACGGTGGATCGAACGGAACGGCTTCAGTTATAGCTTCAGGAGGAACAGGAACGTATACTTATTCTTGGGCACCTTCTGGAGGAACGGCAGCTACGGCTACAGGACTTTCAGCAGGAACTTACACGGTAACAATCACGGATGCTAATTCCTGTACAACAACAAGAAGCGTTACGATAACACAGCCTGCGGCACTAACGGCAACAACAGCGCAGACCAACGTATCTTGCAACGGCGGATCGAACGGAACGGCTTCAGTGGCAGTTTCAGGAGGTGCCGGAACGTATACTTACTCTTGGGCATCTTCAGGAGGAACGGCGGCGACAGCCTCAGGACTTTCAGCAGGAACTTACACGGTAACAATCAC
>NZ_RQVR01000008.1:22123-166501 GCF_003865365.1 Flavobacterium macacae
CTACACTTATTCTTGGTCACCTTCAGGAGGAACGGCAGCTACGGCTACAGGACTTTCAGCAGGAGCCTACACCGTGACAATCACGGATGCGAATTTATGTACTACAACGCAAAGCGTTACTATTACGGAGCCTAGTGCATTGACTGCAACGGCAGCGCAAACCAACGTATCTTGCAACGGTGGATCGAACGGAACGGCTTCAGTTATAGCTTCAGGAGGAACAGGAACGTATACTTATTCTTGGGCACCTTCTGGAGGAACGGCAGCTACGGCTACAGGACTTTCAGCAGGAACTTACACGGTAACAATCACGGATGCTAATTCCTGTACAACAACAAGAAGCGTTACGATAACACAGCCTGCGGCACTAACGGCAACAACAGCGCAGACCAACGTAGCTTGCAACGGCGGATCGAACGGGGTAGCTTCAGTGACAGCTTCGGGAGGTGCCGGAACGTATACTTACTTATGGTCACCTTCAGGAGGAACGGCAGCTACGGCTACAGGACTTTCAGCAGGAACGTACACGGTGACGATTACGGATGCTAATTCCTGTACAACAACAAGAAACTTTACGATAACACAGCCTGCGGCAATAACGGCAACAACAGCGCAGACCAACGTAGCTTGCAACGGCGGATCAAACGGAACGGCTTCAGTGACAGCTTCAGGAGGTGCCGGAACGTATACTTATTCATGGTCACCTTCAGGAGGAACGGCAGCTACAGCTACGGGGCTTGTTGCAGGAACTTACACGGTAACAATCACGGATGCTAATTCCTGTACAACAACAAGAAACTTTACGATAACACAGCCTGTTGCACTAACGGCAACAACAGCGCAGACCAACGTATCTTGCAACGGCGGATCGAACGGGGTAGCTTCAGTGACAGCTTCGGGAGGTGCCGGAACGTACACTTACTTGTGGTCTTCAGGAGGAACGGCAGCGACAGCTACGGGACTTTCAGCAGGAACGTACACGGTGACGATTACGGATGCTAATATGTGTACAGCAACACAAAGCGTTACGATAACACAGCCTGCGGCACTAACGGCAACGGCATCGCAGACCAATGTATCTTGCAACGGCGGATCGAACGGAACGGCTTCAGTGGCAGTTTCAGGAGGAACAGGAACATACACTTACTCTTGGGCACCTTCAGGAGGAACGGCGGCGACAGCCTCAGGACTTACGCCTGGTAATTATACGGTAACAATCACGGATGCAAACTCTTGTACAGCAACAAGAAACTTTACGATAACACAGCCTGCGGCACTAACGGCAACAACAGCGCAGACCAACGTATCTTGCAACGGCGGATCAAACGGAGTAGCTGCAGTGACAGCTTCAGGGGGTGCCGGAACGTACACTTACTCTTGGTCCCCTTCAGGAGGAACGGCAGCGACAGCTACGGGACTTTCAGCAGGAACGTACACGGTGACGATTACGGATGCTAATATGTGTACAGCAACACAAAGCGTTACTATTACGGAGCCTGCTGCGCTTGTAATAACGCAGCAGCCATTAGACGCAGCGATTGAGGAAGGAAACACAGCTACATTTTCTGTTCAGTCAAATGGTGCTGCAAACCTCCAATGGCAGGTCAGTACGAACGGTTCCACTTGGTCAGATGTTGCCAACGGAGGTTTAAATCCTACTTATAGCGGCAGTACAACAAACATGCTGACTGTAACCAACGTACCGATCGGATATGATGGTTACTTATACAGAGCCCTTGTTGGCAACGGAACATCTTGCACAACTATTTCAGAGGAAGCTACCCTATCAGTGTCTCCACCTTTAGGAACTCCAGAATATAATGTGGGACAGATGGTTCTTTATCCGAATCCAGCGGTTACCCATGTATTTATCAAAATTCCATTTGCCTCATCGCTTAAATATTGCAAACTTGAGGTATTTGATAGCAGTGGAAGAATTTTATTGCAGAAAACGCTAAAGGATGAAGTTGAGAAAGTGGATGTGGATAATTTGCCGAATGGAGTATATATTTTCACTATCACATCGGAGTATGGAAGCAATTCAAAAAAGATCATAAAGCAATAATAGGCGCTGCTTCTGTAAGAAGTCTCAGAAGTATAAAATAAAATAATAAGAAAAGCACCGTGCAGCCAGCAATTGGCTTGTTACGGTGCTTTATTTTTATATTGCAGGCAGATCTTCAATTTTTATAATGGCATGCTGGATGGCATAAATAACTAAACCCGCCATATTCTTGGCTCCCGTCTTCACGAAAAGATTATTTTTATGTCCTTCTACAGTGCGTTGGTTTATGAAAAGCGACTCCCCTATTTCTTTTGCTGTTTTTTGCTTGCAGAGAAGTTTTAAAACATCTAGTTCTCTGCTTGACAATGCAGTGCCCTGCTCTAATAAAGGTTTGGGTGACTTTACGGATAAATGTTTCTCTGCAATTTCCATCTGCTCTTCCATAAAATAGAATCCATGGGTAAAGACTTGTGATAGGACATGCACCAGTTCTTTCGGGGAAACTCCTTTAGGCAGAAAAGCGGCAATGCCCGTCTTAATCATAAAGCTCAGGAAAGAAACCTGATAATGCGACGAGATTACAATTATTTTTATTTCCGGAAAATGCAGCCGCAGGTGGCCCGCAATTTCAACACCGTCCATTTCCTGCATTTTCATATCGAGCAGCAGCACATCCGGAATCAAACCGCCATTTTCAAGATAGCCTAATAATTCTTTTCCGCTGTTGGCTGCCAAAATCACAGATAAATTTTTCTGGCTATCCAAGAAAGGATGAAGCAAACTCACGATCAGTGCATCGTCATCAACGATCCCTAATTTTATGATTTCGTTATTTTTCAAATTCTGATTCTTTTAGCACGATTAGGTACGATGTCCCTTTTCCGGGAGCCGAACGCATTTTATAGTGCGCGTTGATATAATCCGTACGGAATTCTATGTTTTTTATTCCTAGTCCTTTTGCTTTTCCATTGGTATCAAAGCCTATTCCGTTATCGTAGAGGTGTAACAGGAGTATTTTTTCAGTATGCCTAAGGTGGATGACTATCTCAGTGGCTTCCGCGTGCTTCACGATATTGGTGATCAATTCTTGTATTATTCGGGTAAGCTGGATTTTCACCGTATCCGAAAGGGCGGCATCAGAACGAATATCCGTCCTGAACTGAATGCTGAAAACTGATTTCCAGGGCACGAGTATTTCTGAAATCAGTTCTTCCAAGCTGGCATACTTGAGCATTGGAAGACTCAGATCATGTGAAAGCTGCCTGGCGACTGTGATGCATTCTTTTATGAGTTTATTAGATTCAAGCTCTTCATAGCCGATTTCATTCTTGATTTTGAGTACGGTCAGCTTTCCGATCAGAATATCGTGGATATCAGCTGCAATTCTTGTACGTTCCTGCTCTTGGACTTGGACATTGGCCTCCAAAAGTTTCTGCTTGTGTTCCAATCTTACTTTGTCTTCCTCGAGTTTTACACGTGCTATCCTTTGGAAATTTTCCCGGATTAAAAGCACCAATGCAAGCACCAATATAAATACAAACAGCAAGATGATGCCAATGCCTTTCGCGATCATCCCCGAGCCTTCCCAATTTTCCATATCGATAGAATTAAGAGAACATAAAAAACAAGCGTAAACAGAAGATTGGCAAACCAGATATAGTACTTAACACCTGTTGCATCATTGATTAAAAAATCAATTGGTATAAAAATAATAAGGACCAATGAGAAGTACATGATTATAACCGAATTGAGGAAAAACAGGTCTTTCGTGATATTTTTCGAGGATAAAATCTTGGAGATGAAAAAATCGATAGCCAGCATTACAATTAAAAAAGTAGATAGCACTTTAGAATAGGACTGAAATCCTTCAAGTGCCGCGCTGCTGCTGATGCTTGTAAATTCCCAAGCCATAAATGCAGATGACACCAGGAAGATCATTCCCAGAAACACGCTCTTTTTACGACTTTCAAGGATGCCGGAATAAAAGTAGAAGCAGAAAAAAGCCAGAAGCTCCACAAAGCCAAGTATAGGAATAAACAAGAGATTGCTTCCATAGATTTCTCCGTATGCCCTGGCGGAAATGTCAATCGCGAGCATCCCAAAAAGATAGTACACGATTATTTTATATAAAACACCTATTTTCCAAAAGTAGCAGCTGCCAAGAACCACCCCCCCAAACAATAGGATTGGGGAAAGGTAGGTTAAAAAATTAGTGATGTCGTAAAAATCCATTTTCTAAGAAATTTCCAACAGGTAGAAATTTTCTTTCTCCAAAGGTCCGTCTATGTGGAATGGCGGCACGGGGCGCACCAAGTCAAAATATTTTGACAAACCAGAATCGTTAGAATTGTCCTGCATATCGTCAATAATAAGATCTGCAAATGCATTTTCTCCGTCTGGATTTGGCTTCAGTGCAAAATATACTTTGGATTCTTGTCCGGGTTGCAAATCAGAAGAAGGAATGACGAACGCCTGAAAAATACCTTCTTCCGTTTCCACTTGTTTTTTTACCCAACCAATGCGGTTGTCTTTCCAGCTTTTGATTCGTTCTAACGCTTCTTCTGTAGGGATTTCAGAACCCAATTCTGGCGAGTGGTCCAGTTCGCAAACTGTGATTGCAGCTAAGATTTCTTCGGGATTTTTGGCTTCTTGCGCATTATCTTTGTCGGCATCAATTACAAAAAGAAGCAACTTGCCGTCCTTAACGCCAGGATACACATGAATAAACGAGTCTTGCGCACTCTCCAATTTTGGTCGGTTATAGCTAAAGCTGTTTCCTGCATCAAAAAGATTGTTAATTACCAATTCATTTTTCTCGTTTCTCAACGTGTTCCAAGAGGCAATGCTTGCCAAAATTTCTTTTAGGTCTAAAGTTTTGTCCATAATTTAATAAGTTTAATGTTTTTTTTTGTAGATTTTTGGGAATGGTTTTCGTACATTCCAAAGGTATTATTTTGTTTCAAATTAAAAAGTTTTTTTGACAGACATTTAATCTAATGAAAAACATATATTACTTTCACTCTACCAATGACAAAAAAGATATCACAAACAGATAGATAAAAATTAGCTAAATTTCTGGTAGTCTATTTTTTATATACATTTGAAAGTAATAGCATTTGATATTGTCAGACATATATACTAGTTGGGCAACATATACTTGAAATTTCAAAAATTGATTCATGACTAAATTAAACCCAAATGCTATTTATCCCGGCTTAAATTTAAAATGGGAAAGAGAAGATTATATCCATAGTATTACTTTTCATATTACAATTGGAGGTTATTTAATCACTAATCTTTATCATAAAGGAATCAAGCTAGCAAATCCACCTTTTTTATATAGGTATTTCGCCCCAAATGAAAATAGTTTAAAAGGTTTAAAAAACTCATACTTATATTTTTCAGACCCAAAAGGTTTTGGAGATGAATATGATTGTTTGATTTCCGATGATGGATACGTAAAAAGCATCATAGATAACTCTATCAATCTAAACGAAAATTTAGGAGTGTGTTGCTTTTGCACAGTTCCAGATGAAGATCAAATGTGGGATTACTATGCTTCAGGATTTAAAGGATTTGCTCTCAAATATAAAAATGATGCTGCCTTTTTACCCTATGGTAAGAAGGCATCCATCAAATCACACATCATTTATCTTGAAAACAATGGACCAAATAATCCAAACCTAATCGAGACACTAAAATCTATCGAAGGAAAACATTCTCCCGAAATGGTCAAAAACTGGCAGAACGATGTGTTGTTTTTTCACGAACTTTGCAGAAAACGACTTAAATATGCTTTCGAAAAAGAATACAGAATAATAAGTTTCTTCGCGAATGAATTTGAACGACGAATTCCAATTAGGAAAAGCAATGTTGATTCAATTTACGTTGGAAATAAAATGCCAAAAGAATATTTGGAAAAGTTGATAACTGTATTATCTGAAAATCCTAAAATCAAAATATTTATTATTCGACATGATTATAAGCAGCAAGCTATAAAATTTGAGAGAATGAAAAATATAAGAGCGCTCAAAAACTCGTTTAAATAATATTATAAAGTATACATTGTCTAAACGCCACTAAACAAGATTACTGATTTTCGGTAAGTTGAGTGTTTTGATTTCCCGAATAAAGTTTTATCTAGAAAGAGAAAATTCAGTATCCGTTGACGCGCTTGCATTGATGTGTGAAACTTTAGCACTAAGGTTAAAAAACAATACGAATGATAATTTGTGTTGACTTGTAGAAAGCTGTTCAACTCGGAGATACTATTTCAATGATTTTAGAAGGTTTTAAAAATGTTGTAATTAATAACAAAGCCAGCTACTAAAATGAATTGTGTAAAATATCCTAACTTTATAATAGAAAATAAAGTCCCAAAAAAATGCAGCTGTAATTCTAAGAAGATTTTACCTTTAAGATTTTCTATTTATTGCAATTAGATCAAGAATTTTTATTCAAAATAGCTCCTGTAATATTTTGAAACATGGTAATTCCTGTTTCGATCAATTCGTCTGGAAAATCATAATCGGCATTGTGCAAAGCAGGAGTTTCAATTCCGGCTCCAAGACCAAACATCGCAGTTTTGTATTCTTTTGCGTACCATCCAAAATCTTCTCCAAATTTAAACGGATGCGGTTTTTGTATTAATTTATAACTGTTTTCTGCAGCCGCTTTTATCACATAATCATTGCATTCTTTATCGTTGATGCTTGCCGGAAAATATTCAATCCATTCAATAGTATGTTCCAATTGAAACTTCGAACTAATTGTTGCTACTGCATTTACAATTTTAGATTTTACAGCCTCCATTTTAGGATTGTCCCAAGCCCTTAAAGTGTAATGCAATTCGCCATCAGCAGGAGAAATCCCGTATGACTTCTGGCCCATACTCACGTGAACGGGTGTCATTATGGTAAAATTCTCATCTTCCGTATTCACCACTTCCAAATTGGCTATTTCAGCGATAATTTCTGAAATCGCCAACGCTGGATTGATTCCGTTTTCGGGTTCTGCAGCGTGTGATTCTTTTCCTTTAACTTTGATTATAAAACTTTGCACTTCGGCAGAAAATCCTTTTTGAATAGTAATAATCGAATGCATGGGTTCTTTAGGAATGTTGTGAAGTGCAAAAACATAATCAGGCTTTAAGTTTTTGAATTTTTCGTCAGTGACAATTTTATGTGCCCCTTCCCCATTTTCTTCGGCAGGTTGAAATAACAAAACCACTTTTCCAGAATTAAACTTTTGCTCTTTTAACCAAAATCCTAATCCTGAAACGATGGCCATATGGCCATCGTGCCCACATTTGTGCGATACGCCTTGTGTCTTCGATTGATGTTCAAAATCATTGACTTCTTGAATCGGTAAGGCATCCAACTCACAACGGATCACAATCGTTTTACCCGTATTTGAGAATTGGTATACCGCTGCTAATCCAGTTCCGCCCAAGTTTTCGATGATTTCGGTAGGTTGATTTTGAATCAAAAACTGTCGTATTCTTTTAGTTGTTTCAAATTCAAAACCAGAAAGTTCCGGATTTGTATGGAGTTCTTTCCTTAGGTTGATGATTGTAGTTAAATCTGTTTTATGCATCTTATTTTCTTGTTTTAATAAAAAGAAAGCCTGTAAATATGAAGCAATTTACGTCATAATTTACAGGCTTTCAAATTCTATACTATTGAATTATCAATAACTCAATCCTTCCCCAAATTTAAATAAAGGATAATTAGGACCTTCATCATAACCCGGAACGTCTTCTTTATTGGTTTCCACCGCTTGTTGGCTGATTGGAGTGGTAAAAGGCATTTTACCGGTTGGTTTAAATTTACCCGAAACAATATCTAACAACGCCTCTTCGCTAATTCCGAAAGTACCAATTACGCCCACAAAACGCTCTTTGGTTTTGTAGTTGTAGATTTCATCAATCACAAATGGATTCGCGAAATTCACAGCTAAAATTGTTGGTTTTTTCGCTGTTAATTTGTTGATGTAATCTACATTGATCGCACAGTTTGATAAATTCACTTTTAAAGGCGAACTATCTGAAGGAAACAACGGACGAATCGCAGGCTTGATCCACAATAAAATAACATCCGCTTCTTCTGGTGTTTTCACAAATGTGATTCCATCATAGGTTTTATCAAATACTTTTCCGCCTAAAGCATCTACTTTTCCGTACGTTTTTTGATAGTCTTCAAAATACACTTTGGTTGTTTTAGCTAATGGCAATTGTTTTTGATCGTTACGCAACAACACCACCGATTTACGCTGTGCTTCTTTTCCAGCCTCTACAAAATCTGCTTTACCAACTGTTTCCGTAGCATTTTCTACATCAACATAAGGGTTCTCGAATAATTGTAAATCGAATAATTCTTTAAGCAATAATTCCACTGATTCATCAACCAAAGGCATCACTTCTGGATGTGCTTTTAAGGTTTTGATCAATAAACCAGAATCCGCATTTCCCGCGAATAAATTAATTCCAGCCTCTAAGGCTTTTACATATCTTTTCTCGATGGTAAGACTGTCTACACCCCAAGGCACTGATTCGATTGGTCCGGTATCTGAATTGATAATTCCTTTAAAACCTAATTCTTTACGCAATAAATCACGCAAAATCCCTTTGTTATAAGCGTATGCCACTTCTTCATACTTGGTATCTTTCGGAAGCGAATAATACGGCATTATAGAAGACGTTCCTGCTTTAATAGCTACTTTAAATGGCAACATATTTTCTTCTAAACGATTTCCTGGGAAAACTGCATTTCTTCCATAAGTATAATGGGGATCAAAACCTTTGTAAGTTGCCCCACCGCCAGGAAAATGTTTGGTTGTTAAAGCGATGGAGGTATTTCCTAAAGTATCGCCTTGGAAGCCTAAAACAATTTGTTCCATTGTTTCAGCAGCTAATTTCGGATCTTCTCCAAAAGTACCTTCAATACGTTGCCATCTTGGTTCAGTCGCCAAATCGGCCATGTACATATATCCTTTTCGAAGTCCGACAGAAGCCCATTCTTGACGTGCCATTTCGGCAAACTGACGAACGGTTTCTTTATCATTCATCGAAGCTAATCCGATTTCTGAAGGCCATTTTGAAAAACCAACCGAAGCCGAAGCGGTCGCTCCCATGGAACCTGCAGAAATGTGATTTCTTGGATTTGAAGCAAAAATAACCGGAATTCCCAAACGAGATTTCTCTGCCAAAGCCTGTACTTTATTTGACCATGCTGCCATGACATCTGCAGGAGCAGTCGTGGTTCTCCAAATAAAATGGCGCATGTGGTTTTGCGTAATTCCTTTGGTCGTTCCCACGGTATTCATGACCGGATATGCCAATGGTTCGCCCGTAAATTGGTTTTTATCAAGCACAATATCTTCTTCGTTAAAATCAGCAGTAATCGCTTTTGGCGTTTCTACTTTATCCAACATAAAGATCTCATTGAACATTCGCATGTCGGCAATCAATAACATACCCGCTTTTTCTTCCAAGGTCATTTGGCTCACCAAATCTTTGCTTCTTACTTCGCTGGACAAGCGCCAATCTTCGTAAGGATCTAATTTTCCGTTTTTGTTTAAATCTTTGAATTCTAAATTGTCTATTTTAAGAATTGATGCGGATTGTTTTCCCAATGCTACTTGTTTCAGCGCCTGATTTTTGATTACAGCTTCCTAAAAACAAAAGGACAGTCGCTGCTAATGACGCATTTAAATATTTCATTATTAGTAGTTTAAATTATTATTTTTTTATAGATATATAAATAATTGATGGTATCTGAAAACCGAAGAACATTAGTTACCCAAATAATCTAATATCGTTTGCACTTGTGCTTTCACACCATTGCTTAATGCTTTTTCATCTAAATTAAATTTAGGATTGTGATTGGCAACGCCGTTCCCCACACCCAGCACCAAAAAAGAAGTTGGCGCTATTTTTTTATAATAAGAGAAATCTTCGCTGGCCGTCATTCGAGGGGCGTCAAATACAAAATCTTTTCCCAACGCTTTAATAGCGCTCGTTTTCGCCTTTGCGTTAAGTTCTTCGTCATTTTGTATTGCGGGATAACTTTTGATGTATTCCAAATCATAAGTGGCGCCGTGCGCTTTGGTCACGTTTTCAACGATTGCCCTGATGCGGTCTTCCACCAATTGTCTCGTCGGATCAGATATGGTTCGGATGCTCGCTGCTAATTCTGCCTTGTCAGGAATTACATTAGGTGCATTCCCAGACTGGAATTTCCCAACCGTAACTACAGCCATTTCTCCAGGAGTTACATTTCTGGAAATAATTGTCTGTAATGAATTCACAATTTCTGAACCTACAACAATCGGATCTACACCCAACTGTGGCATAGAACCGTGAGAACCTTTGCCATTAATGGTTAAATTGAAACCATCTGAAGTTGTTGAAGCGGCTCCAACAGGTAAAATACCTATATGTCCAACAGGATAATTAGGCAGAACGTGCATTCCGAAAAAAGCCTGAACGTCTTTTAAAGCGCCTGACTCGATGATTTCCAAAGCTCCTCCGGGAGCTCCTTCTTCAGCGTGCTGGAAGAGGAAATAAACCGTTCCGTTTATTTGGCTTTTCATTTTTGATAAGGTTTTAGCCGTACCCAACAGCATTGCGGTATGTGCATCGTGACCGCAAGCGTGGCTGACATTTTTAATTTTTGAAGAAAAAGGCAATCCTGTTTCTTCCTGAACCGGAAGTGCATCCATATCTGCTCTGAAAGCGACAGTTTTACCCGGTTTTGAACCTTTTAGAATTCCAATAACGCTTGTTTTGGTAGGCCTGACGATCTCAATATTTCCAAAACTTTTTAAAAGATCAGCTACATAATTGCTGGTATTGATTTCTTTAAAAGATAATTCTGGATTTTGATGAATGTGATGACGCCATTTGATTACATCACTTTCTGGAACATTTTTTAACCAAGAAGCGTCAGTCGCACTAACATTCTGTTTGTTTTGAGCTTTAACCGTTGTATTTAATGTCAGAACGATTAATAATATTGAAAGTTTTTTCATTGTATATCTATTTAAGGATGTACAAAATGGAATTTATTGAATAGCTATATAAATTTACTTAATATTTTAATACGTATATCACTATTAAGCAATAAGTTGTACAGTATATCAATGTTCTTGTGAAATTATTTTAAATTACTTTTTAATCTCTACTAAATCATTAAAACGGATTCCTGCTTCGGAACTTTGGGCAGGGTAATCTCAAGCGATATTGAGGGTAGTTTGTTATTTTCTGAAATGTTTATCACTGTAAATCTTCCTTTTTTTGGAGATTTAATGCTTCTGAATGCTTTTTTCAGGATGACTATTGAGGTCTACTTCGGCTTCTTTGTTTACTATTTTTGGCGGTCACAACTCCAATACAGAAAGCGGATCTGATTTCAACGACTCCTTCTTATTTAATCCTAAATTTATTTCTCTTTTTTCCTAATTTTATATTTTTTTACGAAAATTCATTTTTTTCATAACTACTTTCGATTTTTTGATATGCATCGTGGCCTGAAAATGTATTTTCTCGTGGTATAAAATCCAGCCCCCTATAATACCAATAACGCTCCCAATGACGATATCAATAAATCTGGCGAAGAAAACCTGATTGGTATTTTGTAAAAGGTCGCCACCTGTTTCTGCTAAAAAAATGGTGAGTACGGTAATAAAAATAACCGAAACAGCATAGTTTCTTACGATTAAAAACTCTACAATTACTTGTAGCAGGATAATGCCGATCACGATTGCCAAAGTAGAAGGATTTCCCAAGGCGATGATCCAAGTAATTCCTAATCCTAAAAAAGTTCCGATGATACGCTGTGCGGCCCTCATTCCGATATGTTTTGTGCTAATACCTTGCATCACGGCTAAACAGGAAATTGGAATCCAATAAGGTTTTTCTAATTTTAACGAAAAAGCTACAGCCAATGAAATTCCCATAAACAAACCGAATGTAAGCGACTCCACGATATTCGTGTATTTTTTTTGCGGAGGCCTTTTAACTTCTGCTTCGTTTGTTTCTTTTAACGTCAGCAAACTATAAATCAAACCAATGCCGCAGGTCAAAATAGTTCCCATAGCCAAATAACCTACCTTTTCAGGGATGCTTTCCAAATGAAATGGCGTACAAATCGCCATTGAAGCCAACATAATAAAAAAGAAGTTTCCTGGAGGCCGATTTAATCCCAGTTTGTGTAAGGAAAAATGAACCCCAAACGAAAATAGAGCCAATGCAAATGGAGCCAAATAGGGATTGAACGAAAACAGCAATCCTATGGTATAAGACGTCATAATTCCAAACGAACACAACATCAAGAAAATCATTCTTTCTACTAATCGATTCGATTGGATGTATAAAATGGAAAGACCTGCCAAAGTTCCCAATTTTCCTGCTTCTATATTATTTAAAAACCAGCCCAATAACAAAGGAATACCCACAGAAACACCTGCAACAATGGGCATGTGCCATTGCCTATTTGTAACATTGAATTTGAAAAATGATTTTATCATTCGCTTGGTTTTTCCATATAAGTGAGCCGTAAAATGTTTTAATAATTATTGTAAAGACATCTTAATCTTTTTTGCACTGTCTGATGCAATGATCAATCCGGCAGCCATCATAATAACATCTTTGATTACCAACCTACCCGCACCAGATAAGTAAGGAAACCCGAATTCAGGTGTAGGGAAATCACCTCCTAAATTGGGTACATACACTTCTGGTGTTGTAATTAAAAAGGTTAGTGTGACCAACGACATTCCAAAAGTCAGCAGTCCTCCGATAAATCCAATTTTGGCAGACCAAATTCCAAGTAGGGTCACTATCCCTATTATTATAATTACAGCCCCTAATCCGTAGGAAAAAATATAAGTATTATTTTCCGTGTGCCAGTCAATGTTCTTTTGAACCGTTTTCCCTTCTGGATTTTTATACTGTGCATATTCTGGAGCATCTTTACTGTAAAAAAAACTCATTAACGGACTATTGGCTACAAATGCAACAATACCATCTGCTTCATACTGAAACGCCTTTAATCCTCCTATCCAAACCATAACAATACATACGGAAATTCGAGCAAGGTTTATAAATTTTAATTGGCTGCCTGCAAAAAAGTTAATCAAATCTTTCATTTTAGTAATCTTATTTTTGTGAGATTGGATTGCAAATTTCTGCAAACATTTCTGTATCTATTTTTTTTTAACCTAATTTTTTGATTAAAAAAAGATTACTGCTTAGCGAATTGTAAGTGAACAATGATAGTCACCTCTTTTCCAATACCTGCTGCAGTTGGGTCATAATTGATGTTATAATCAAATCTATTAATCGTCGTTTGGGCTTTCATTCCTAATTTCTCTCCTTTGTCACCTTTAGCAATTCCTCCATAAGTTACCTCAAAAACTACGGGTTTAGTTATGCCTTTTATAGTAAGGTCGCCATGTAATGTATAATGATTGGCTTTTTTTGAAGCGACCATTTTAGTGCTCTTGAAAGTCATAGTAGGATGTTTTTCAACTTCAAAAAAGTCAGCACTTTTTAAGTGATTGTCTCTCGCATCTACATTGGTATCAATGCTTTTTACATCCACTGTAAACTCAAATTTTGAATCTTTAAGGGCTTTGTCATTAGTAGTCAAATTTCCGGTGTACTCTAAAAATTTACCATTCACGATACTAATTCCAGAATGTGAAATATTGAAATTTAAAGAAGAATGATGAGGATCAACTTTCCATTGCGTCTGAGCAATTGCACTCACTGAAATAAATACTACTGCTAAATATAAAAATGCTTTTTTCATGTTGTTAAAATTTAAAATTATTATTTAAAAAAAAATATTGATAAGTCTCACTAATAGTTGTGCTTTTCGGTAGTTCTCTTTGAGATTCTTAGGAAGTAAGGATGTTTTACAAAATTACAAAATCTATAATTATCTGAACTTTTGAGTGTTTATCTTTAACAAAGATTTCTGAGTACGGTTTAATGGTTTTGCTGAGTTTAGCATAGTGAGTATTTTAATATTTTCTATTTTTCAAATAGAAACAGAAAATTCACTTGTGCATTTGGTACTTTTTATTTTAACGAAAATAAATATCGTTTTTTTTTATTATTTAATCCAAGACAAAAACAACAATTTAAATCAATAATCCATGATTGTATTTTCTTAAACATATAAGTGTATATTTGTAACAATGCTTAAAACTAAAACACGTATCAATATTCTCCATCGCATCATAATGATGTGGTTTGTTTTATTTGCATTAACTCCGTGTACCGTAAAAGAAGTTTTGTTTAGTACCCTAAATCTTGAGCTTCCAGAATCGCTCAATAAGTCAAAAACGACAACATCTTCTAACTCTTGTCAATATTCGCAAAATAAAAATCAGCACGTTTGTTTTGCAAAACAAACTAAAATCAACAAAAAAATTGATCCTATCGATTTTTCTAAACAGAAATTATTTGTAGCGCAATCAATTCCTATTAAGAATAATTACTCCAAAACATTTTCGGGCAACAGTCCGCCGAAGTATATTTTATTTAAACGTCTAAAAATTGATTTGGCTTAACTTTTATTACAGGTTATAAATCATTTTCACGTTTAATAAAATAGCATTTCAAATGAAATATCATATTGACACTACAGCCAATAATGGGGCTGGACTTTTTACATTATCATTACGTTGGGTAATTGGCTGGACGTATTTTTCGGCTTTTTGGCGAAGACTTATTTTAGAAAACAAACTTATTCCTGACGAAGCAGGTTATATTGGAGAAAAATTCAATCATTTTCTGCCCAACGCTTTAGGCATCAAACCCATTATTGAATATTTAGTTACCAACCCTGATGCTTTGCAAACATCAATGATTGCGTTTACAATTATTGAAGCCATCGTTGGATTATTCATTATTCTAGGCCTTTTTACAAGGCTGATGAGTATAGGGGTGTTTTTTCTCGCCATGGGGATTCTTTTGGGCTCGGGCTGGTTAGGAACTACTTGTTTGGACGAATGGCAAATCGGAGTTTTGGGTGTCGCGAGCGGATTTACCCTTTTTCTTACCGGAAGCGGAATGTATTCTTTGGATAATTATCTGATGAAGAAACCTTACGCGTTTACAGAAAAAAAATGGTTTGCTTTTTTAGGTTCGGGTTTACTTCCAATAAAAAATTTAGCACCAAAAATTCTGGTCATGTCGTTAGTCATTTTCGGACTTACTTTATATACCAATCAATATTTTCACGGTGGCGTATTCGGAACACTTCACAACAAATCAGTGAAACCAAAAGTTGAAATTTCGAATATTAAACACAATAATTCGCAGCTTACTTTTCAATTATACCGTGTGGAAGGTGCTGATGTTTACGGTTCCTTTTTAATTGGAATTGAGATTTTAGACGAAAATAATCAAATTATAAAATCTATAAATCAAAATGAATTGGCTCGCTTTTCAAAAGAAAAAATCAACAATCATTATGTCGCGAAAATCAAACCCGGAAAACACAGTCTGATTTTACCACTTGGCTCAAAAGCCGATTTGACAATTGACTTAGAAGGAATAATAATCAACGAAAATTATTCTCTAAAACTAATCGATATCAGCGGAATTGAATGGATTGCTAAACTAAAATAGTATTATAAGAACAAATAAAAGCTGTCGAATTAAAACACGACGGCTTTTTTTTTTACCTAAATCTATAAGATGAAATAGCTTTTGTTTCTCGTAATTTAGATTTTATAACTTTTTCAATAGTGAAGAAATTAAAATTTTCTTCCAGACCACATATCTTTAAAAACTCAAATCTTAACTTAATTAATCATCTTAAAAATGTCATCCTTGCTCGAGATAATTTTTAAGTACATAATCTTGATTCGAAAAAATTAGGGTTTCTCTATGTTTTAATATCAAAATCAATCGGGATTTGCAAGTATTCTGAACAGCTGCGTAGTTAAAATGTTATACTTATTTTTAAGACATAGTGAGACAATTTCGGTTGTTGCGCCTTGATTTCATTTCGAAGTTCGAGTCGTTGTTGAGTTTTTTTGTATCATAAAAAACAGCATATCCACCGAGCTGCCGTGAACTTTGCTTCTACATTGTTTTTAAGCCTTTTTTGAGTAGCCTATTAAAAGGCGATTACAACCAATTTTGTTATTTTATTTAAATAATTTTCGAATGCTACTAACTTTATTTAGTTCTTGTTCAAAAAACACAAATTCGGCAGATACGATTGTTTTTAATGCCAATGTTTGGACAGGAGATGAAAATCAGAAAACCGCGCAAGCATTTGCTATTAAAGGCGACGAGATCTTAGATATTGGTACAGATGAAGCAATGCAACAATACAAAGGCTCGAATACCAAAATGATTGATGCCGAAGGAAAATTTATTACTCCTGGTTTTATTGATGCGCATATGCATTTAATGCGAAGTGGAGAAATGCTATTGAATGTGCAATTACGTGATGCAAAATCTCCTGAAGAATTTACCCAACGTATCGCAGATTTTTCTAAAACAATCGATGCTGAAACTTGGATTACAGGTGGAAGCTGGGACCAAACGCAATGGGGCGGTGAAATGCCTCGTAAAGATTGGATCGATGGGGTAACACCAAACAAACCTGTTGTAGTTATGCGAATGGATGGACACATGTTGTTAGCCAATTCTGCAGCTTTAAAAATTGCAGGAGTTGATAAAAACACCGCAGATATTGCAGGAGGTGAAATTATTCGTGACGCAAACGGTGAACCTACGGGTTTATTAAAAGACAATGCCATGAATTTACTTTTGGATATTATTCGGGCTTGGTCAGAAAAACGTAAGCATGAAATTTTGAAGGCAGCTTCACAGCATTTATTAGAAAATGGCGTAACGTCTGTAACAGATATGGAAGGATTAAATCCTAGTTTTCAAAGTTATGAAACCGCAGATCAATTAAGAACAGCCAACGAATTGAACATTCGTATTTATGAAGGAGCCGCTTTAGGTGATTTCGCAAAAGTTAACAAAGCCGATTACAAAAATGACAAATGGGTAAAATTTGGTTTGGTTAAAGGCTTTGTAGATGGTTCTTTAGGTTCTCGTACTGCAGCTTTTAAATATGATTATTCTGATGCACCAGGTAATAAGTGAATGTTTATCAATACCGATGAAGATTTGTATAATTGGATCTCGGGTGCCGATAAAAAAGATTTGCAAGTTACAGTACACGCAATTGGTGATGCTGCTATTGAAAAATTACTAAATATTTTTGAACGTGTAGAAAAAGAAAATGGTAAAAAAGACCGCAGATTCCGAATGGAGCACGTACAACACATCGATCCTAAAGATGTAAAACGTTTCGCTGAATTGGGTGTCGTTGCAAGTATGCAGCCGTATCATGCAGCAGATGATGGCCGTTGGGCAGAAGCTTTAATAGGACCAGAACGTACTAAAATGACTTACGCAATTAAATCTTTATTTGATGCACATGCTAAAGTTGCTTTTGGAAGTGATTGGTTTGTAGCGCCACCTTCTGTTATGTTAGGAATTCATGCAGCTGTAAATCGCGAAACTTTAGATGGGAAAAATCCGAACGGATGGGTTCCAGAACAAAAAATAACAGTTGAACAAGCTTTAATCGGTTATACAAGAAATGCTGCTTATGCATCTTTTGACGAATCTATCAAAGGAACTTTGAAAAAAGGAATGCTTGCTGATTTTGTTATTTTAAGCGACGATTTAATTAAAATCGATCCTAAAAAAATCAATCAAGTACAAGTAATGAAAACATTTGTAGGCGGTAAAGAAGTATATTCACGTTAAGATAAAAGAATAATTTTATTAGATTAGGATTCAGTTGTAACGACCAATCAAACAATGGAAAAAAATTGAATCTATACTAATTATAGTATCCAAAAATAGCCTCGGTTTTGCGAGGCTATTTTTTTTTAACAACTAAATTACTTTTGAAAAAGCATCCAACTAAAGTTAGAAATATTTCTTTTTATTCTTAACTTAAAAACTAACAAATTTTACTCCTAAACTACACCATCTTGACGGAAGCGGTATTGCTCCTGCTTCAAAATAAGTGGTATTAAAAATATTCTGAGCATCAAAATATACTGTGATATTACTGATGGATTGGCTAATTCTTACATCATTAATGAAATATGAAGACCCCGATGCTCTTTCATTAAATCGCGTTGCAATCAAAACTGAAAAGTCCTTGTATTGATAATCTATCGTATTAGTTATCTGATGTTTTAAAGAAGAAATCAGGTATTTAGAATTAATTTCCGACTGAATATCTTTAAAATCAGAATTTAAAAAAGAATACGACAGATTGACATTTAATTTGGAGTTTTGGTTTAAATCAGCTGCAAAATTTGAACGCAAATTAATACCGTTTGTAACCAAAGTTCCATAATTATTACTTTGCCAAGGTTCTGTGTTTACTTCTCTGATCCAGTCAATAAAATTGTTGATTCTTCTATGAAAATAATTGGCATTGAAAGTAAACGCTTTTTTTGAAAATTTTATCCCGATTTCAGCTTGAAAAGCATTTTCTGAATCCAGCTCAGAATTTCCAATATTACCTGGACGCTGATCTAAATACAAATCGGTAAACGACGGAATTCGCTGACTTGTACCGATATTTCCAACCACTTTTAAAGCTTCTGTTATTTCATAACTGGCATCAAAACCAGGATAAATTTGCCATTTATAATCGGAATTATAGTTAAGATAACTTCCGATATTTACACTTAACTTCTCTATAAAATTGGTTCTGTATTGCACATAAATTCCTAAATTCTTACGATCGTGTTCTCCAATATTGCTTGAATTAATATCTTCATTTCTGAATTCAGCTCCAAAACCTAACTCTCCACTGTTCATTTTGTAAGTGGAATTTAATTCTGCTGCAAATGAATTTGTGTAATGTTGGCTTCTTGCTCCATTCAAATTAGAAATCCCAAAATAACGGTAATCGTCATAATTATATCTGTAGCTAACCCTTGGCATCAGCGTCCATTTTTCAGACAATTGATGTTTTGATTGCAAAGACGCAAACGTGGTTTGCACGATTTCACTAGAATTTCGATCACCGGGCGCTGCATAAAATCCGTTGGCGCCAAATCCATTCTTTATATATCCAAAAGAACCTGAAAATTCATTTGAACTATTAATTTGCGCATTTGCTTGATAAAATATCTTGTTGTTTTCAAAACCAGTGTTGTAACGATATCCATTACTTTTGTCGTGCGAAACAAACAAAGCGTGTTGGTGTTTTTCTTTACTTAAAACACCTCCCAATTGAATTCCTCTTCCATAAAATGTATCTCCCGTATTTTCTGCATCTTTTTCGAAATTAGAACCTGCATACGTATTTATCAAAAACCCAGAATCAGTAAGCTTTTTGGTGACAATATTGATGGCGCCAGTCAAACTATTTATGCCATAAACTCTAGCTGCTGCACCACGAATAATCTCAATTCGTTCAATCATTTCTACCGGAATTGGTAAATTTAGCATATTATGAGCGGTCTGCGAATCAATGACTTTTATTCCGTTTAACAAAACGACCGTTTGCTCAAAACTTCCTCCGTCGATACTGATATCTGCCTGACTTCCAAACGGTCCACGCTGTCTCAAATCGACTCCATTAGCATATTGCAAAACTTCTTGAACAGTTCTTGCAGGTAACTTTTTAATCATTTCGTAATCGATCACATATACATTTCTGTTCTGTTTTGAAATGGCCGTACTAAATTGGTTTTCATTAATAATCACTTCATTCATTCCCACAACGCTATCCTTTTTTGTCTGAGAAAAAGTAACTCCCCAATTTAATAGAAATGTTAAAATAGTATAATAAATAATTTTCATTGGTTTAATTTTTTGCCAAATTTAGTATCTTGCCGTACTACTAAAATATACCAGTTTTATAATAATGGGTAGTCCGGTTCAAATTCCTTTCAAAAGTTTCATCACGATTAAACCTGAAGAAGCCACAGCGTTGTATCTTCAAATTGTTTTTGAATTTATTAAAGCCATTCAAATCGGTCAACTTCCAGAGGGCACAAAGCTTCCGGGTACCCGAATTTTGTGCAAATTACTTTCTGTAAATAGAAATACATTGATAAAAGCTTTTCACGATTTAGAATTGCAAGGTTGGATCGAAATTTTACCGAATAAAGGAACTTTTATTTTATCGGAACAAAGAAAAAGCAAAACTCAAAATGTGCCAACTGAAAATACGAACATCATAAAAACTAAAAATGATTTTTCTTTTAAAACATCTACTATCTTAGAAAACCCCAATGAAATCAGCACTTTGCCCTTTCAATTTAATGACGGCCAACCTGATGTACGACTCATTCAAACTGATGTTTTAGCACGACTTTATGTTTCAAAATTAAAACGCCAAAATAGTTCCAAAACTTGGGAGCAAATACAGTCACAGTCGCATTTTAATTTCAAAACACACTTTGCTAATTTTTTAAATCTGACCCGAGGAATTCGAATAGCCACCTCTAACCTACTTACAACCAACAGTCACAAAACAAGCCTTTATTGGGCTACAAAACTGCTCATTTCACGAGGCGATAAAGTGGTAGTTGCCACTCCGGGATATTATATGTCAAATATGACATTATCCAATAGTGGCGCTCAAATAATTTCTATTCCAGTAGATAAGGACGGAATTGACACCAAACAACTTAAAAAGATTTGCCAAGAGAACACTATCAGAATGCTATATCTCACTTCCACATTTCATTATCCCACCACAATTTCTTTAAGTGCAAAAAGACGAATGGAGGTTCTGGAATTAGCCAATCAATATAATTTTGTTATTTTAGAAGATGATTACGACTTTGATTTTCATTACGATAACAACCCCATTTTGCCATTGGCAGCATTAGATTCTCACGGAAAAGTGGTTTACATCGGATCGTTTGGAAAGTCGCTTCCTTCAGGATTTGGATATGGTTTTATTGCGGCACCCTCAAATTTTATTAAAGAACTTGAAAAACATCAAAATATTCTCGAACCTGGAGTTGATGCCATAAAAGAGCAAGTTTTGGCAGAATGGATTCAAGAGGGTGAAGTGCATCGACTTTCAAAAAAGAATAAAAAAATCTATAAAGAACGAAGAGATTATTTTGCATATTTACTAAAAGAAAAATTAAATTCTCGAGTAAAATTTAAGATTCCACCCAGAGGATTGGCTTTCTGGATTGAATGGCTTGACAGCTTCAATTTGATTAAACTGCAGCGAGAATGTGCCAAAAACGGACTTTTTTTACCAAAAACAACACTTTATCAAACAAAAAATATGACAGCTACACGCCTTGGCTTTGGACATTTAAACAAAACGGAAATGGAAAACGTTGTTTCAATTTTAAGCAAATCAATTGAGACTATTCTGGAATAAATTTTAAGTAATTACATTCTCAAGTCATGGTTTCAGTTATTACAAAAATTTCTGATTGAGAAAAATCAAGTTTTTTATATACTTTTGCTAAACACCATTTTTCATCCTTAAAAATATACATCTGAAACTATTTTTAGGATTTAATTATTAAATTATATAATGAATTTTACCTCAAAAAAATTAGCCCTTTTGCTTGTTCTGCTTGTGGCGCCATTTTTGGTCAAAGGACAAACTATTTCTTCGCCTGATAAAAACCTTTCTTTAAAATTTGAATTAAAGAATGGCGTTCCTTCGTATGAATTGTCATATAAAGGAAAACCCGTAATCAAACCCAGTAAATTAGGTATTGAAATCAAAGATGCGCCTTCTTTTATGGATGGATTTACAGTAAAAAACACGGCACAATCTACTGTCGATGATAGCTGGAATCCTATTATGGGAGAAGAAAGAACCATCAGAAATAAATATACCGAATTGGTGGTTACTTTATCTCAAGAAAAAAATAACGGAAGATATATCAATTTAAAATTCAGATTGTTTAACGACGGATTGGGTTTTAGATATGAATTTCCGAAGCAAAAAGATTTGAGTTATTTTATAATCAAAGAAGAACATACGGAATTCAAATTGGCGGGTGACCACAAAATTTTCTGGATTCCAGGAGATTACGATACCAATGAATATGCGTACATGACTTCGAAAATCTCTGAAATTCCCGGATTGCAGAAAAAAGCTACGATAGAAATTAATGCGCAACAGCCCATCAAAAATCCTTCGGTCCAAACGCCGTCGATGATGAAATCTGCTGACGGATTGTATATAAATATCCACGAAGCGGCTTTGATAAATTATCCCGCCATGTTTTTGAACGTAGATACGGCAACAATGACCTTCAGTTCACATTTAACACCAGACGCTGTTGGCAATAAAGGGTATATGCAAACGGAGGCACAAACGCCGTGGAGAACCATTGTAGTTAGTGATAAAGCCACAGAAATTTTAGCTTCGAAATTGATTTTGAACTTAAACGAACCCACAAAATACAAAGATGTTTCGTGGATTAAACCCGTAAAATACATCGGAGTTTGGTGGGAATATTTCGTAGCCGGAAAAAGTACTTGGGCTTACGGAACTGAAAATAACGTAAAATTAAGTGATGATTTCAGCAAATTGACGCCAAACGGAAAACACGGAGCGACCAATGAAAGAGTGATGCGTTACATCGATTTTGCTGCGGCAAATGGTTTTGATGGCGTTTTGGTTGAAGGTTGGAACGTGGGTTGGGAAGATTGGATTGGAAATTGGAAAGAAGAAGTTTTTGATTTTGTAACGCCTTATCCCGATTTTGATGTCGTAAAATTAAGAGAATACGCCAAATCAAAAGGCGTAAAAATCATTATGCATCATGAAACTTCTGCTTCTGTAACTAACTACGAAAGAAGATTAGACAGAGCGTTTCAGTATATGAAAGATAACAATTACAGCTCTGTAAAAACAGGTTATGTGGGGACAATTATTCCTCGTGGCGAACACCATGACGGTCAATCGATGGTGAACCATTACATTCACGTGGCAGAAAGAGCGGCAGATTACCAAATTATGGTAAACAGCCACGAAGCGGTTCGCCCGACTGGTTTGCACAGAACCTTCCCCAACTGGTTTGCACAAGAATCGGCTCGTGGAACAGAATTTGAAGCAATGGGCGGTTTGGCTCCAGAGCATACGACAATTTTGCCTTTTACACGATTAATGGGTGGCCCGATGGATTACACGCCAGGTATTTTTCAAACGGATTTGAGCTATTACAAAACTGGTGGAAACCAACGCGTGAATACGACTTTGGCTAAACAATTAGCGTATTATGTAACAATGTACAGTCCGTTGCAAATGGCAGCTGATTTACCCGAAAATTATGAGCGTTTTCCAGATGCTTTTCAATTCATCAAAGACGTTGCCTTAGATTGGGATCACTCTTATAATTTGGAAGCAGAACCAGGAGATTACATTACGATTGCTCGTAAAGCAAAAGGAAAAAACGAATGGTTTGTTGGCGGAATTACGGATGAAAATTCAAGAACATCAAGCATCAATTTTGATTATTTACCAAAAGGTAAAAAATACATCGCAACCATTTATGCCGATGCAAAAGATGCGAACTGGAATGAAAAACCTCAAAATTATGAAATTTATAATGTAGTAGTTACTTCAAAAAGCAAATTGAAACAATACATTGCGCCAGGCGGAGGTTATGCAATCAGCATTAAGGAAGCAACTGATTCCGAATTAAAAGGATTAAAAAAGTTATAAGTTTTAGATTTTCTTATTTACTAAAAAAGACAAGACCCAATTATTAAAATTGAAGTCTTGTCTTTTTTTATAAAAACGGAGCAAAAATTAACCGAAACTCAAAATAATCTTAGTACTCAAGCTGATTATTTAAAAGATAAAAACCAGAAAATCAAGTGCTTAAAAATTGAGATTAAGGATATAAAAAAAACCTCATCGCATTATCTCGAAAAGAAAAGCGGAAAGTTAAACAGTCTGCTTGAATCACATCTTATAACAGGAAGTAATTGGATTGCTTTCAAAAAGAATTTCAAAAAAAATATTCCGATTTTTTAAATTTGCTTCAGAAAAAATTTTCCAGGAATTACAGATTCTAACTTGAGAATAGTATTACTTCAAAAACTGAATTCCAATACATCTGAAGTCGCTGAATTACTTATAATTACAGCACTAGTCATTAAAAATCGAAACAACGCTTGAAGAAAAAATAAGTTCAAAGTTAGATTTACTTCAAGACTACATCGATCAAAAATCTGATTAATTGCTATAAAAGTTCCTTTATTACAGCATCTTTTTTAGTGTCGTAAATTCTAAAGTGTTCCCAATTTTATTGTATAAATGTCCCAAAAAATTTAATTTTAAGCTCAATTCAAAATTTTAAAGATCAAAATTAAATGGAAAATTACGTACAATTAAGTGGAAATCGAGACCAAAAAATCTTTCTAAACAAGAATCATATTGTTGGATTATCACAAGCAACAGAAGATGTAACGGCTATTTTTACGGTATCAGAAACATTCACAGTCAAACATTCAATTGAAGAAGTTATTCAATTAATTGCTGGTTAATTTCAGAATTTGAATTGATTTTTTATTAACGAAAAAACTACAATTCTTATAATCAGGAAAGCCCAAGAATAGATGTATTCTTGGGCTTTCTTTTTATGTTTTTATATTTATTTAAAATTAAAACTTAATTCGTTTTTAAGGCGCCTGTACTTTTTTTAACAATAGTAAATACTGCTACAGCAAGTAAACCAGCGATTAATCCGATTCCAAATTCTTTTAAAGTAGCAGGAATATTTGGTAACAAATGATGAAGAAAATCAATATTATGACTAAAGATACCTCCTGAAACAAGAAGTAAAGCTAAAGTTCCCACAACCGATAATAGCTTAATGATTACTGGCAATGCATTAACTAAACCATTTCCTAAAGCGGACAAAAAACCTTTTCCGTCAGATTTTTTGATCAAGTTATATCCGGCATCATCCATTCTGACAATAAGAGCAACGATTCCATATACACCTACTGTGGCTATCATTGCAACAACACTCACACTAATGATTTGAGTAAGTAGTGGGTAATTTCCTTCAAGAACAGTACCTAATGCGATGATAACAATTTCCACAGATAAAATAAAATCTGTTGTAACGGCTGATTTTATTTTAGACTTTTCGGCATCGGCTGCATTTTCAGCTTTTTCTGCTTCTGCTATCACTTCGTGACCTTTTTTTTGATGATGAAAGATAAATTCAATGATTTTTTCAACACCTTCAAAAGCCAGATAAAAACCCCCTAAAATTAGAACAAAGGTTATTGCGGGCGTGTAAAGCCAATTCAGCAAAAATACAGCTGGCAATATAATCAGTTTGTTAATAAAAGAACCTTTGGTAATTGCCCAAAGTACCGGCAATTCTCTTGAAGACAAAAACCCTGTGGCTTTTTCAGCATTTACAGCTAAATCATCACCTAAAATTCCTGCTGTTTTTCGGGTTGCTACTTTACTTAATGCTGCCACATCATCCATTAGTGCAGCGATATCATCTAAAATAGCGAAAAATCCTGAAGCCATATTTTATTTAATTATGTAGGAAGTAAAAGTAGAAAATAATTTTAAAGAATAGCTATTTCACTGAATCAATTAAGTACAGAAACAACGGTTATTTAGAATTAATTTCATTCATCACTTCAGCAACAATTTCATAGGATTTTAAACGATCATTGTGTCCGTGAAAATTAGACACCACAATGATTTCATCAATATCCGTTTGCTCTACAAAGCGTTCGATTTGTTTTTTTACCGCATCTTTTCTTCCTACGAAAGAATAACGCAACATATCGCGAACGGAAGGATTGTGCTGTAACATCATCAAATCATCTGTCATTTCAGAAGGCGGCTGTAATAATTCTTTTTTGCCCGTAAGTACCCCCAAAAACATGCGAATTAACGATGTAAAGTTTTCTTCCGCTTCCGCATCTGTTGGCGCTGCAATAATATTTACTCCCGCAATTGTATAAGGTTTGTCTAAATATTGTGACGGTTTAAATTCTCTTCGGTAAATTTCAAGCGCATCAAACAATTGTGATGTTGCAAAATGGCTTGCAAAAGCATAAGGCAATCCTAATTTTGCTGCCAAATGTGCGCTGTCTGTACTTGAACCTAAGATATAAATCGGTACCTTCACTCCTTCCGCCACCGTGGCACGAACTTGTGCGCTAGAATTTTCTTCTGAAAAATAATTTTGAATGGCTTCAATCTCTCCTTGAAAATTTTGAACGGCATTCATTCTGTCAGATCGAATGGCGTGTGCCGTAATTTGATCGGTTCCGGGCGCTCTTCCTAAACCCAAATCAATTCTATCGGGATAAAGTGTTCCTAAGGTACCAAATTGTTCGGCAACGATCAAGGGCGAGTGATTGGGTAACATGATTCCACCAGAACCCACTTTAATTTTTTTAGTTCCTTCCGCAATATTACCTATCAAAAGTGATGTTGCTGAACTCGCAATACTTATTGTGTTGTGATGTTCAGCCAACCAAAATCTTGTATATCCTAAATCTTCAGCTTTTTGAGCCAGATCAAGACTGTTTTTAAAGGTATCAGCAATTTTACTTCCTTCAGAAACAAATGCCAATTCAAGTACCGAATAAGCTATGTTTTTTTTAATGTTCATATAAATCTCTTTAAATTATTGGATTTAATTAAGACAGGAATACTTCAACTGCCTAATTAAAAGTTTCAAAAAATAGTTATCCTCAAAACTAATTCCCTAACTGAAAAAAGTATGCCAAAAACAATAAAAATACAGTTTATGCGCAACATTGTCAGTAACAAAAAAGAGAGCTCAAAAAACTCTCTTTAAATTATTGACACTCTAAAAAACTTACGCTGTTGCTTCTTCAGAAATTTCTAAAAACTCTCCCGAATCTTCAACTTCTTCATACACTGGCTTAGATGCTTTTAACGTATTGAATTTTTCTAAAGCTTCCAGATCACTTTCTTCTCCACTAAAATAAGGAAAAACATCCATAATTAAAGACTCAGAAATGGCAGGAATTGTATAATCTCCCATCGTGTCTTTCATGACGTTAACCGTATTGTCATACGCTTCTTTCACATCGTTTGCTTGAATCAACAAATACATGTTTGCTTTTCTTTCTTTACCGCTTTCTTCATCAAAGGAAACCAAGGAAACTTTTGACCTGAACCAACGATCTGCATTTTCAAAAGGATGAATTTCGGCATAATTACACACCTTAATATTTGTGATCTTAAATTCTTCACTTACATAAGCGCCCATTTCTTCATTAATTCTTTTTTCAGCTTCTGTATAAGATATGGCATCAACCAAATAAGGTTCTGTAACCAGTTTTTGCTCACCTGTTTCTTGTAACTTTCTATATTTAACTTTGCATTCGTACCAAATTGCGCTCATATATTTTATTTTTAGGATGCCAAAGATAGATTTTATCAAAAAACAATTGGGTTAATTTTCAAAATAGATATTGACAATTTTGTTTTGAAGTTTTATCCAAAAAATCACTTTTCAACAAATTAGCAAATCAAACTAATATTGGAGATCCCTTATTTTTTTTGACCTTCAAGAGTGAATTTATTGCACATTAATTACCACAAAAGTATCTTTGTTAATAATTTGGTAAAGCACGTATGTTTTTTTTACATCTAAAAAAGGCTACCTTGCGCCGATTTTAAAAATACCATAATGACATTTACAAGTACTTTAAGAAAGGCTATCTTATTAATTATTTTTTCTGTTTTTTTCTCACAAAATTCTTTTTCCCAGTGTTTCCAAATTGAAAGTATTCTTGTAGATGCTTGTGATGCCAACACCGATACTGAAGGACAAAACGAAATGGTTCGTTTTAAAGTGGGAAATGCTCCAATCAATACCAATAGTATGTCTGTAAGTTGGGCAACTCAAAATTTAAATTGGGGTGGCGTTATTCAAAATGCTACAACCGCTTCAAAAGTGGCTTCATTAAATGCTTCGATTATTGCTGCTGGCGGTTGCGGTCAGGTTCTTCAACCAACAGGTGGAATTCTTCCGGCAAACGCTACTGTCATTTTAGTAACGAGTTATAATTTCAATACTACTTTTAACTCTTTTGGAGCCTTAACAGAAACTATTTATATTATTTTCCAAAATTCGAATTCAATAGGTGGTCATTTTGGAAATTATGGAAACAGTGGCAATAATTCAAGAACCCTTTCCATTTCTTTTGGTTCTTGTAGCGATACTGTGACTTATAATAGGTCTTTATTAACGGATCAAAACGGTCAAAATGTTGCTGCAGACGGAGCAACGGTAGTCTTTACCCCAAACGGAACTGCTTCTTATATCAATAACGGATGTGTAGCTCCTGTACAACTTTTTACCGTGGATGCAAGTCCTTCTACAATCAGCACTTGTGCTGGAAATCCTGTGAATTTAACAGGAACTGCGCAAGGCCAACAATCAGTTGTTTGGTCTGCACCAAGTGGAACTTTTTCAAATCCTACTTCGCTTACAACAACCTTTACTCCTACACTTGCAAGCGCAGGAACAGTTGTGCCAGTCACGTTAACTGCAACAAACAGTTGTGGCGCAACAATTACTGATATTATTAATGTGACTGTTAACAATGCAACAACACCAAGTTTTAATGTAACACCTGTGACAATTTGCACGGGAGGTTCAGTACCAACTTTAAACACAACTTCACCAAATGGAATCTCAGGAACTTGGGCTCCGGCAGTTATCAGCAACACCGCTTCTGGAAATTATACTTTTACTCCGAATGTTGGGCAATGCGCTACTCCGGTAACGTTGAGCGTAACAATCACGAATAGCATCACTCCTGATTTCGATGTAACTCCAGTAACATTTTGTACAGGAAGCGCTGTACCGACATTAAACGCAACTTCGCCGAACGGAATCTCAGGAACTTGGGCTCCAGCGGTTGTCAGCAACACCGCTTCGGGAACTTATACCTTTACTCCAAATACAGGACAATGCGCTACTTCGGTAACGTTAAGTGTTACCATAATAAATGCGGTTACTCCTGATTTCAATGTAACTCCATTAACGGTTTGCACGGGAGGTGTTGTGCCTACTTTAAACACAACTTCGTCGAATGGAATTACAGGAACTTGGGCTCCGGCAGTTATCAGTAACACCGCTTCTGGAACTTATACTTTTACTCCGAATGCGGGACAATGTGCCACTTCGGTAACGTTGAGCGTAACAATTACGAATAGCATCACTCCTGATTTCAATGTAATTCCTTTGACGGTTTGTATGGGAGGTTCGGTACCAACTTTAAACACAACTTCGCCGAACGGAATCTCAGGAACTTGGGCTCCAGCAGTTGTCAGCAATTCTGCTTCTGGTAATTATACTTTTACTCCCAATGCAGGACAATGTGCAACTCCAGTAACGTTAAGTGTTACGATAACAAATGTGGTTACTCCGAATTTTAATATAACTCCGGTAACGGTTTGTAACGGTGGTTCAGTACCGACTTTAAACACAACTTCACCAAATGGAATTTCAGGAACTTGGGCTCCAGCAGTTGTCAGCAACACCGCTTCTGGAAATTATACATTTACTCCAAATGCAGGACAATGTGCTACTCCGGTAACGTTGAGCGTAACAATCACGAATAACATCACTCCAAATTTTAATGTGACTCCATTAACGGTTTGTGCGGGAGGTGTTGTGCCGACTTTAAACACAACTTCACCGAACGGAATCTCAGGAACTTGGGCACCGGCGGTTGTCAGCAATTCTGCTTCTGGAACTTATACTTTTACTCCGAATGCAGGACAATGTGCCACTCCGGTAACATTAAGTGTAACAATTACAAATGCTACTACTCCGAATTTTAATGTAACTCCATTAACAGTTTGTAACGGTGGTTCAGTACCGACTTTAAACACGACTTCGCCAAACGGAATTGCAGGAACTTGGGCTCCAGCGGTTGTCAGCAATACCGCTTCTGGAAATTATACTTTTACTCCGACTGCAGGGCAATGTGCCACTTCGGTAACATTAAGTGTAACAATTACAAATGCTGCTACTCCGAATTTTAATGTAACTCCTTTGACGGTTTGCACGGGAGGTGTTGTGCCGACTTTAAACACAACTTCACCAAATGGAATTACGGGAACTTGGACACCGGCGGTTGTCAGCAACACGACTTCTGGAACTTATACTTTTACTCCCAATGCAGGACAATGTGCAACTCCAGTAACGTTAAGTGTTACGATAACAAATGCGTTTACTCCTGATTTTAACGTAACTCCGGTAACGGTTTGTACGGGAGGTGTTGTGCCGACTTTAAACGCAACTTCGCCGAACGGAATCTCAGGAACTTGGGCTCCAGCGGTTGTCAGCAATACAGCTTCGGGAAATTATACTTTTACTCCAAATGCGGGACAATGTGCAACTCCAGTAACGTTAAGTGTTACGATAACAAATGCGGTTACTCCTGATTTTAATGTAACTCCTTTGACGGTTTGCACGGGAGGTGTTGTGCCGACTTTAAACACAACTTCACCAAATGGAATTACGGGAACTTGGGCTCCGGCAGTTGTCAGCAATACCACTTCGGGAACTTATACTTTTACTCCAACTGCGGGACAATGTGCCACTTCAGTTACATTAAGTGTTACGATTACAAATGCGGTTACTCCGGATTTTAATGTAACTCCTTTGACAATTTGTACAGGAGGTTCGGTACCAACTTTAAACACAACTTCGCCTAACGGAATTTTTGGAACTTGGTCTTCTGCAGTTGTCAGCAACACAACTTCGGGAACTTATATATTTACTCCAACTGCGGGACAATGCGCTTCTTCAGTAACATTAAGTGTTACCATAACAAATGCGGTTACTCCTGATTTTGCAACAACGCTTTCTTTTTGCAATGGAGAAACCGTACCTACTTTAAATACGAATTCTCCAAACGGAGTGAGTGGAACTTGGAGTCCAGCATCAATAAGCAATACTACTTCTGGAAATTATATTTTTACTCCAAATGTTGGGCAATGCGCTTCTTCAGTTACTTTAGCAGTTACTATCAATACGGTCAGCATTGCAACTATTGAAGGACCAAATTCTGTTTGTGTAAATTCTTCAATTGAACTTACGAACACCACTCCAAACGGAGCTTGGACCAGCAGTAATACCGCAGTTGCAACAATTGATACCAACGGAAATGTTACCGGAATTAGTCCTGGGAACGCCATTATTAAGTATTCACTAAATAACAGTGCTTGTGGTTCTGTGACAAAAACAATTAGAGTTAATGCGTTACCAAACCCCGTTTTGAATGATGCCTTCTTATGTGTAGATAATCAAACTGGTTTAGTAATTTCAGCTGTAAATTTACATTCTGGCCTTTCAAATACAAATTTCAGCTTTGTTTGGACACTTAATAATACCGTTCTTTCAACGACTACAAACGCGCATCAGGCAACAGAACCTGGCGTTTATAATGTTACTGCAACAAATGTTTTGACAGGATGTGAGGCAAGTGCGACTGCAACGGTTGGAACTTCGTCAATGGGTATCGCAGAAGCAACTGTGGGGAGAGATTTTGACAGAAACCAAACAATTACGGTAACAGTAACTGGTGGTTCCGGAAATTACACTTATCAATTAGATAACGGAATTCCGCAAACAAGTAATGTTTTTACAAATATTAGGGAAGGTGAATATGAAATCACGGTGAGAGATGCTGGTGGTTGTGGCGAAATGACATTGACTGTTTATGCCTTAAATTATCCTTATTATTTCACGCCAAATGGGGATGGTTATCACGATACTTGGAATATCAAAGGCCTTTCAGACCAGCCAAATGCGGTAATCTATATTTTTGATAGATACGGAAAACTGCTTAAACAACTTAAACCTTCTCCGTCAAACGGATGGGACGGAACTTACAACGGTCACGCCTTGCCATCAACGGATTATTGGTTTAAATTATTATATCAAAGCAGAGACGGAAGCCAAAAAGAATTTAAGGCACATTTTGCAATGAAAAGATAGTTTTAAAGAATTTAGTTTTTCAAATATTTTGCCAGAGGATGCTTTTGTTTTTTTAATTCTGCTACAAAAATATTAGAAATTTCTGTTGCTCCTAAAACTGATAAATGCGTATTATCGTCAATTCCTTTTGAGATCTACGCATTTTCATTTGGAGTAAAATGCAAGTTCAATTTACTCGAACCTTCTTTTATACTTCTAAAAGCTCATATCAAAAAACGGATTGCCCCACCAAACGGGCTACAAAGTGTAATTTCCATGAGAATCTAATAAAAACACCTTGCTCGTTAGACTTTCTTCGCGCAATTGAAGAGAATAAAATTGGGATCGCTCCTTTTGCACGAGTTTCTTCCAAATCAAAGGCTAAAATTATTTTATGAAATTATTTTATTCTAAGGTTGCATTACTTTAAAATAAGGAAAATGTAATTAATGTCCTGCTGATAATAAGTCAAGGGCAATTTTTAAATTAACTTTATTTCTACAAAAAACATTTCTTATTTATCATAATCACCTGTTTATTAATAGTTATGAATTTTATCTTAGAAACCAAGAAAATGTTATGTTATAACTTTAAATCTAAAAAATGCTCATATTTTCGGGTTTGAGAACAAAACCCAATCGCAACATACTTTTATGTTCTTGATAGTCGATTAAACTTTCTGTATATCCCACAAACCATTGCAAAGTAATGTAATAATTTTCTTTTTTATAAGGTCTGTAATTCACTTGAGTTTGTAACGAACCTTGATTTATTAAACCCGTACCTTTTCTAAAGACAGCATCGGCGCTCAAACGACCAGGTAAAATTTGATAAGATGCACTTGCCTCGCCATATCCAACATATTTTGTCAAATTTGGATTATCTTCTTTATCCACAATTGGCAGCCAGCCTCTCAGTCCCACGATCCATCTGGGAGACACTTGTGATCTTAATGAAAAAGCCAACATATTCCAAGTTCTTGAATAAATCGAATCTCTTCCGTTTGATTCGTGTTCTAAAGAAACGGAACCATACGTCAATCTTTTTCCTTTCAAATAAAAAGGTCTGACTAAAGCAACACCGGGATTAAAATTAATTTCGGCAAATGGTTTTGAACTGGCATAAATATCCCAAAAAGCTTTTTGGGTGTAGGTTAAATAAGGAAAAAAACCACCAATAATTGGCTTACGACTTAATCTTTGCTTAAAACTTACCTGATATTTTACATCTGCATTTTCACGCGTTGTTGACTCATTAAGTGGAATTCCGGTTAAAAAATAGTTGTCTTTGTGCATTGAAAAACTTGCTTCTTTCAAAAGTGAATCTGAAGCTGTAAATTTTGTACCGGTATCAAAAAGTTGTGCGTTTGACTGAATTGTCATTAAAATAAAAAAAAATAATAAGGATTTGAAGTGCATTCTAAAGATTGGAGTTGAAAATTAGATTTATAACCAAGATACGCTATTTTATAGTCATTAAATATATTCTTTGTTTTTTTTTTCCAGATTTAAGAAATTACATTTAAGAAAATCTTAATTTGTTTAAAAAATCTTTTTTGTAAATTGAATATCCGATTTGATTAAAGCAAAATTATGAAAGACATTGCCAGACGATTTCCTGAAAATCCAATATTAGTACCTAGAGATATTGCGGCAAGTGGTGCTGGATTAGAAGTGATTTGTCTATTAAATCCGGGTGCTTTTAAATTTGATGAAAAGATTTGGCTCTTGCTTCGTGTGGCTGAAAATATTCCAGAAAAAGAAGGCTTTGTGTCGATTCCGATTTTGAAAAATGGGAAAATTGAAATAATGGAAGTCCATTTAGATGATCCCGAACTTAAAGCTTCCGATCCAAGAGTTGTGAATTATAAAGGATCCGATTATCTGACAACGCTTTCGCATCTTAGAGCGGTTTGCAGTACTGACGGAATTCATTTTAAAGAACCTAAAAATCCAATTTTGTTATTTGGTAATACCTATTTAGAGCAATTTGGCATTGAAGATTGTCGCATCAGTAAAATTGAAGACACGTTTTATCTGACTTATACGGCTGTTTCTAGTAATGGGGTGGCCGTTGGACTTCGAACCACAAAAGATTGGAAAATTTTCGAAGAAAAAGGCATAATTATTCCGCCCCACAATAAAGACTGTGCTATTTTTGAAGAAAAAATAAACAATAAGTTCTATGCGTTACATCGACCAAGCAGTGTGGAAATTGGAGGGAATTTTATCTGGATTGCCGAATCGCCAGATGGTTTACATTGGGGAAATCATCAGTGCATTGTCAAGACAAGAGAAAATTATTGGGACAGCAAACGCGTTGGTGCAGGAGCATCTCCTATAAAAACGGAAAAAGGTTGGCTTGAAATTTATCATGGCGCCAATGAATCGCACCGCTATTGTCTTGGTGCTTTTTTGATGGATCTTGAAAATCCGGCGAAGGTTTTGTCCAGAACTGAATTACCAATTATGGTTCCTACGGAAGAATATGAACTTAATGGATTTTTTGGAGAAGTGGTTTTCACAAATGGCCATATCGTTGAAGGTGATAAATTGACAATTTATTATGGTGCTTCTGATGAATTTGTTTGTGGTGCTGTTTTTTCTATTTCAGAAATCCTTTCGATGCTTGTCGATTTATAAATAACTTAGCAAAAAATAAAATTATGAATGACTCTTTTAAAAATATTATCAATTCAGAAACTCCTGTTTTAATTGACTTTTTTGCGACTTGGTGCGGACCTTGCCAAACATTAGGCCCCATCTTAAAAGATGTGAAAGAAACACTTGGTGATCAAATTTCTATTATAAAAATCGATGTTGATAAAAACCAAATTTTGGCTTCACAATATAATGTTCGAGGCGTTCCTACGATGATTTTATTCAAAAACGGAAACCAAGTCTGGAGACAATCTGGCGTGCTATCAAAAAATGATATTGTGAAAATAATTCAGGAACAAAGTGCTTAATAAAAGCAAAGCCTAACTATAATCTGTTAGGCTTTGTCACTCTATTATTTGATATATTTTGAAAAATTATTTCAAAGTAAATTTTACTTTCGACTTGATATCTGCAGACGAAGCGCCAACAATTGCCTCAAAATCACCTGGTTCGGCAACCCATTCGTGTTTTTTATCATCAAAGAAACTCAAGGCCGTTTTGTTAACTGTGAAAGTCACTGTTTTCTCTTCACCCGCTTTTAAAAATACTTTTTCAAATTCTTTTAGTTCTTTAACCGGTCTTGGCAAATATGATTTTAAATCACTAATATACAATTGAACAACTTCAAATCCATCACGTTTTCCAGTATTTTTTACTTTAACCGAAAAGGAAATTTTATCAGATTGTCCCATGTTAGTTTTGTCAGCAGTAACTTTTCCATATTGGAAAGTTGTGTAGCTCAAACCATGTCCGAAAGCAAATAAAGGCTTTATTTTTTTTATTTCAGTCCAACGGTAACCTACAAAAATACTTTCAGTATAATTCACATCTTTGCTTCCTGGAAATTCTCCAATAGCGTGTGCTCCGTTATCCTCTAATCTTGCTGGGAAAGTGAATGTCAATTTTCCAGAAGGATTTACGTCGCCAACCAAAACAGAAGCCAAAGCATTTCCGCCTTCAGTTCCTAAAAACCAACCTTGAACAATTCCCGGAACTTGATTTACCCACGGCATTGCCACTGCATTTCCTGAAATATTTACAAAAACCAAATTTTTATTTACTTTCAATAAATCAGTGATCAATTGGTCTTGGTTATAAGGCAAACCTAAACTTTTTCTGTCGTGACCTTCGCTATCTTGGAAATCACTTTTGTTTAAACCTCCAACAAAAATTACGATATCAGCTTCTTTCGCTATTTTTAAAGCTTCGTCTTTTAATTCTTGAGCCGAACGTTTTTCTGCTAAATTTTGACCCGAATTTACTCCGTTGTAATCGGTACTCGCGTCACCCACGTAACCGCGAGCATACATAACTTCAGCCTCGGAACCGATTCTGTTTTTCAATCCGTCAAGCGGAGAAATTTCATATTTTGCTTTTAACGAAGAACTTCCGCCCCCCACAGTCATCATCTTAATTGCGTTTTCGCCGATAACTGCCACTTTTTTAGTTTTGCTTAAATTTATAGGAAGAATGTTATTTTTATTTTGCAATAAAACGATTCCTTCTTCTGCAATTTTTCTTCCCGCCAAAGCGTGTTCTTCGGTTCCAAATGAACCTAAAGGTCTGTCTTTTGCCATTGTTGTCAAGAAAGAAAGACGCAAAACGCGACGCACTTTGTCGTCTAATTCTTTAGTTCCAACTTCTCCCGATTGAATCATTTTTAAGTAAGGCTGCGCCAAAAAATAACTGTCATACGCATTTTTTGTTCCTTGAGAAAGTCCATCGGTCCAAGTTCCGAATTCCAAATCCATTCCGTTGAAAATCGCTTCTTTTGTGTTGTTTACGCCACCCCAATCTGCAATTACAGTTCCTTCAAAAGCCCATTCTCCTTTTAAAATATCATTCAAAAGATATTGGTTATGACAAGCCTGTTGGTCTTTATATCTGTTGTAAGCACCCATAATGGTCCAAGTATCGCCTTCCTGAACCGCCGCTTTAAACGCTGGAAGGTATATTTCATACAACGCACGATCATCAACCACCACGTTTACGGTGTGGCGATTTGTTTCTTGATTATTCAAGGCGAAATGTTTCACACAAGCCGCAACTCCATTGGATTGAACCCCTTGAATATAAGGAACAACCATTTTTGAAGTCAAAAACGGATCTTCGCCCATGTATTCAAAGTTTCTTCCGTTTAATGGCGATCTATAAATGTTTACACCTGGTCCTAAAAGCACATTTTTATTTCGGTAACGCGCTTCTTCACCGATAGATTTTCCGTAAAGCAAACTCATATCTTTGTTCCAGGTTGCTGCCAAAGCCGTTAATGCCGGAAAAGCAATACACGAATCGTTTGTCCAATTGGCTTGATCCCACTCGTCCCACAATGTTTCCGGACGAATTCCATGCGGTCCGTCAGTCATCCAGTTTTCTGGAATTCCTAATCTTGGAACGCCCGGCGAACTGAATTTTGATTGTGCGTGAATCATCGCGATTTTTTCTTCCAAAGTCATTCTTGAAAGCGCATCTTCCACTCGATCTTTAACTGGTTTTGTATTGTCTTGATAAATCGCCTTTGTCTGTGCATTGGAAGTGACAGAAACAATCGAAATCAAGAGCAATGTTGCAATTCTATTTTTCAACATTTTAATTGGTATTAACTTATTTGTATTATGGAATTAAAAATATTTGTGTACTATTTTGTTTTTGGAAACTATTTTAAAACATTAATTCCCAAAGCTATAACGTTATAGTATAGGTTTTATAGTTGGAAACAAAAAAGTAGCTATAAAAAACAATAAAAACCTAAAATTCAACCATTTAAAAAAAATAATTAACCAAAAAAAGTAGTTAATTTAAAGCAACACTATTGATTTTTTAAAGGCAAATTACCAATTTTAGAGACTAGAATTTCAAATTCATCTCTTGAAACGGCGGCTTTATTTCGAGCCTTTGTTCGGTAATTGTATATCGTACTCAAAGAATATCTTAGGAATGCCGCAATCTTAACGCTGTCATTAATTCCAAGTCTGACTAATGCAAAAATTCGCAATTCCGTATTTAAAAGTTCATTCGGTTTTAAAATAATCTGCTCGTCATTTATCAATAATGAATTAAAATCTTTGACAAATGTGGGATATAAATTCAAGAAAATTGTATCAAAATTCAAATACAATTCTTCTAATTCTGTTTCAACAATTGTATTTGATTTTAGCATTTTAAACAAATCTTCAAGCTTTTTTTCAGATGCTTTTTTGTTTAATGTCTTTCTGTAATTTTCTAACTTATTGATGTAAGTAGAACAAAGATCAAAAAAATGCGCGATGTATTCTTCCTTGATGTGATTGGATTCTGAAAGCTGTAAATTTCGATCTTCCAAATCTTGATTTGCCTTAATAATTTCTTGGTTTAAGGCGGCCAATTTTTGTCCAGTTTCGTGAAGTTCTTCTTTAATTTTAGAAACTCTTTTCATTTGTTTATAAACATAAATAACTGCAATAATCAAGAAAAGGGAAAGTATGCTGATTAAAATCAAATACAATTGCAACTCGCTTTTTCGCTTGGCTTCTTTTTCTAGATAAGCCGTGTTTATGATAGAATAAAATTCAGACATTTGTACCGTTCTAAATTTTACATTACAAAAAATAGCATCTTCAATCGCAGATTTTGTAAAGGTAAAAGCAGTATCCACATCGCCCATCTCATAATAAATCAGCGCTAAATTTTGTACTGAAGCATTATCTTTTATGGCATTTTTTATATCTGTGGTTGCCGAAATTAAATAATACTTTTTAGCGGTTTCAGTATCTTTTTGAAATTGGTAAGTATCGCCAAGCAAATACGCAACCATAGCATAATCTTGATCTTTGCTCTTCAAATTTTTTAAAAGTGTACTAAGATTATTTTGCGCTTTATCACTATTATTTTCGGCAATATCTTTTTGGGCACGACTAATTTTAAATTTTATAGAATTTTGATCCAAGACTGAAAGTAATGAATCACGATAAATGCCTATGAATTTTGCATATTCTGGATTGAAATTATTTGTGGCATAATGCTCAAAAAACTGACTATACACTTCATAATAATCAGAATACAAGTTTTTTGCAAGTTTATTTCTATTAATCGCTTTCAAAGTTTCTTCTGATTCACGATATCTTCCTGATGATGAATATAAATTGGCAAGTTGCAGTTTTGCCAAATCTTCTAAATAATTGTCTTTTAAAATAAGAGCCGTTCTATGATTCTTTTTTATAAAATAAACTGCCGAATCAAGTTTAAATTTTCGGTATTCTTTGTAGATTTTTGAGTTGATTTCATATTCTTGCGTAAGCGATAGCTCTCCGGAAAGTAATTTTTTTAAATCTCCAATTTTCTTCTCTTTGACTAATTCATATTCTTTTTTATTTTTAATAGCACTCAACAACTCCTTAAAGATTGGGTTGTTATTTTCAGTAGCAGCAACGAAATTGAAAATAAAAAAAATAAAAAAAATTAGGGGATAGTTTTTCACGTTGGCGACTTATTATTTAGCAAATATAACAAAGTCAAACAGAAATACATTTTTAAAATTGGGCATAAAAAAAGAAAGTTTCTCAATGAAAATTTCTTTTTATTTTTTTTTTAAAACTAGAATTAATTTGCTGACAAAATGAGAAAACTCTACAGCAACAACCAAAAGGAAAACGAACGTAAATAACTTTTTCATGGTATTTTTTGTACGTCGAAATTCGGGAAAATTATCCGAAAATTGGATTGCAATCTACCATTTGTAGGTCTTACAAACAGCATAACTTTCAAAATAAGATCATTTAATTTATAGACAAAAGCTTTTAGTTTTGCTGCTTTATTTTGAAAATAAAGAAGAGGAGTTTATTTACTTGTGGTTTGAAATGATTCCTTTTAGCATTGCAATCAGATCTTCAAGTTCCGTTGGTTTTATGAAAAACTCATAAGGTCCCATTGCTTCCATCGCAAGTTTTTGAGCTTCGCTAATGTGTGCCGTATAAATAATTGCTTTTATAGAATCAAATCGGGTATTTTCCTTAATCTTTGCAATCATTTCTTGACCGCTGATTTTAGGCATTTTCATATCTACAAAGACAATATCCGGTAAACTATTCTTGGGATTTTCAATATGCGAAAGAAAATCAAATGCTCTCTCATAATAATTGAATTTACTATCAATTCCAATAAGTTCTAAAGCAATTTGAAAAATTGTTGCCTCGTCTGAATCATCGTCTACAAGGGCAATCTGCATATTTTTATGGTTTTGCATCTAAAAAAAAGATATTAGGGAAAATAAAATTAACACTTTATTTTAATATTTCAATGCTTTTTAAAGATTAATTTTAACCCTAAAAACAATGATTTTCATCGGTTTTCAAAACTGCTCATTTCACCTACAAACTTTGGTACACTGAAACTTTGCAACTCCTAAATAAATTCTTAAATTCGTACCTTCAAAATAAACTAGAAAATACAATCAAATGAAATACGATATTATTGTTTTAGGAAGCGGTCCTGGAGGTTATGTAACTGCAATTAGAGCTTCTCAATTAGGCTTTAAAGTAGCCGTAATTGAAAAAGAAAACCTAGGCGGCATCTGCTTAAACTGGGGTTGTATCCCAACAAAAGCACTTTTAAAATCGGCACAGGTTTTCGATTATTTAAAACACGCTTCTGACTATGGCTTGACCATCGAAAAATTTGACAAAGACTTCAATGCAGTGGTTTCTCGTTCAAGAGGCGTTGCAGAAGGAATGAGCAAAGGTGTTCAATTCTTAATGAAAAAAAATAAAATCGACGTTATCAATGGTTTTGGAAAAGTAAAACCAGGAAAAAAAGTGGACGTTACAGATAAAGATGGAAAAGTTACTGAATATACTGCTGATAACATTATCATCGCAACAGGAGCACGTTCTCGCGAATTGCCAAACTTGCCTCAAGATGGTAAAAAAGTAATCGGTTACCGTCAAGCAATGACACTTCCAGAACAACCAAAATCGATAATTGTTGTAGGTTCTGGAGCCATTGGTGTTGAGTTTGCGCACTTTTATAATTCAATGGGAACCAAAGTTACCATCGTTGAGTTTATGCCAAACATCGTTCCGGTAGAAGACGAAGATATCTCTAAACAAATGGAACGTTCGATGAAAAAAGCAGGAATCACTATCATGACAAATGCTTCTGTTGAAAAAGTGGACACTTCTGGAAATGGAGTAAAAGCTACGGTTAAAACCGCAAAAGGAGAAGAAATTTTAGAAGCTGATATCATTCTTTCTGCTGTTGGAATCAAATCTAACATCGAAAATATTGGTTTGGAAGAAGTGGGAATCGCAACTGACAGAGATAAAGTTTTGGTAAACAAATATTACGAAACCAATATCCCAGGTTATTTTGCCATTGGTGATATCGTTCCAGGTCAAGCTTTGGCGCACGTTGCTTCTGCTGAAGGAATTCTTTGCGTTGAAAAATTGGCTGGACATCACGTAGAACCGCTTGATTATGGCAACGTTCCGGGTTGTACTTACGCGACTCCAGAAATCGCTTCTGTTGGTTTGACTGAAAAACAAGCTAAAGAAAAAGGATATGAATTGAAAATCGGAAAATTCCCGTTCTCTGCTTCTGGTAAAGCGCAAGCTTCTGGAACTCCAGACGGATTTGTAAAAGTGATTTTCGATGCCAAATATGGCGAATGGCTAGGTTGCCACATGATCGGTGCTGGTGTTACAGATATGATTGCAGAAGCAGTTGTGGCTCGTAAACTAGAAACTACAGGTCATGAAATCATCAAGTCAATTCACCCGCACCCAACAATGAGTGAGGCAATTATGGAAGCGGCTGCAGCGGCTTATGATGAAGTAATTCACCTATAATTAAAGATTTTTAGATTGCAGATTTAAGATTTGCAATCGATTATAAATAAAAAAAATCCGTTTTGAAATTCAAAACGGATTTTTTTTATTTATAATTTTTTATTTAGTTCAGAAGAAAATTTACCCCAACATTTAAGGAAAGTCTCGTATTAAAAAAACTGGAATTATTGCTATTCTCAAAAATTTCACTAAAACCCATTTGCTCATCATATTCGACATATAACTTCAACTTATCAGAGATAGGAAATTTTACACCAATTCCAAAAGCTACTCCAAAATCAGTATTTTTAAAATCCTCAGTAGTATCAATATCCAAATCTTTAGCTTTTGAATTTATTAAAAATCCAGCATACGGCCCTAAATGCATATACCAATTTCTTTTTCTCCCAAAATGCCATTCTGTTTCTATTGGAATTGTAAAATAATTTAAATCAACACTTGTAGTTTTAATGTTGGTTATACCAGTATCTTGGTCATAAATTCCATAAAAAGCATTATCATATCCTTTTCTATCATAAATTAGTTTTGCTCTAACACTCCATCGATCTGAAAAATAATAATCAGCAGAAGCCGATACATTAAAACTTACTTTACCATCTGAAGATCCATAGCTATCTCTGATATTCGAATAATTCAAACCTGTACCGCCTCCAAATTCTATCTTTCCTTTTTCTTGAGCTTTCCCAGAAAAGATAAATCCGAGAACACAAACTGCTACAATTGCTACTTTTTTCATTTTATTTAATTAAGCCACAAACTTATAAAATAAACGTAATAAAAAAGATACAAAAAAAATATTTAAAATCTATTTTTAAATTGTTTTCAAAGCTTCTACAAGAACATCAATATCTTCTTTCTCATTAAAATGACTAAATGAAATTCTCAAGCTCGGCTTTCTTATTTCCTCCTCTGATAAAATTTCCACCAAAACGTGCGAAGGTTTGATACTTCCTGATTGGCATGCGCTTCCTCGTGAAACTGCAATTCCTTTCATATCTAAATTGAAAAGAATCATTGAAGTTTTGTCTTCTGAAAACGGCAATAAAACATTGATTATATTATAAAAACCTTCTGGATTTCCATTGATTTTATACTCTAGGAAATTGGATTTCAATTCAACTACGAAATACTTTTTCAACTCTAAAACATGCTTTCTTTCACTTTCTAAATTTTCATACGAAAGCTCTAAAGCTTTTGCCATTCCAGCGATATTATGAATCGATTCGGTTCCGGCACGAAGCCCTTTTTCTTGTTCGCCTCCAAACAACAAAGGCTGCAGTCCTGAATTTTTCCGGATGAAAGCAAAACCAGTTCCTTTTGGCCCGTGGAATTTATGAGCGCTTGCCACAATGAAATCTGCATCAATTTTCTGCAAGTCAATTTCGGTCTTCCCAACAGATTGCACGGTATCCGAATGAAAAAGTGCTTTGTGCTGTTTGCACAAGCGTCCCACTTTTTCGAGATCTAAAACAGTCCCGATTTCATTATTGACGTGCATCAACGAAACTAACGTTGGAATATCTTCAGACAGCAATTCTACCAAATGATTGATATCTACTTCGCCATTTGATTTCAATTTTACAAAATCCACCTTAATTTGATAGTCAGATTGCAAGGCCAAAACGGGGTATAAAACCGCGTGATGCTCGATTTTGCTCGTGATAATTCTCTTGATTTTTAAATCTTCAACAGTCGAACGCAGAATCCAATTGTTGGCTTCGGTACCGCCAGAAGTAAAGATAATTTCCCGGGCCGTGGCATTGATTTGCTTGGCAATTGATTTTCGGGAAGTTTCTAAAATGGTTTTTGAAGTTCTTCCAAAACTGTGCGTTGACGAAGGATTTCCATAATCTTCGGCCATTATTTTCGTCATTTCCTGAATTACTTCGGGACGAAAAGCGGTTGTGGAAGCATTATCAAGATATACTTTTTTCATACTGCAAAAGTCGGGAATTATTGTGAATTATAAAATCTAATTCAACGGAAGAGTTTCCACTTTTGATTTAAAAATAGTCTTCACATTAAAAACGATAATTGATAAAAAGATCAACGAATACGCTACAATTTGAAATGGCGTAATTTCTTCTTTGTAATAAAAAATAGCCAAAAAGAAATTTATCAACGGGTTGATGTACAGCAGAATTCCAACGCTTGCGGAGCTCATTTCTTTCAAGGCAAAGAGATTTAAAAACAACGGAATGATGGTAAAGAACACCGAAATAATGGCAATGTAAACATAAAAAGAGATTTCTGTTGGCACTTCGCCACGATAAAAAGGAAAAAACGGAAGCAATATTACAGCCGAAGTTGTCAATTGCAAAGTGAGCAGTAAAAACTTGTCGATCGCTTTATTTTTTCGTTGGCTTACTAAATACAAAGCATAGGTTGCCGCAATAATTACGCTGTAAAAAACATCCATCAAATGATTAAACCCAAGTAAAATGCAGCTAAAAACACTTAAAGCTACAGCTGTCCACTGCCACTTGTTTAGTTTTTCTTCCAATATAAAATAAGCGAAGACCGTGGTCAAAATGGGGCACACCAAATAAGCAAATGCCGCCGATTTCACGCTGACGTGGTTCATCACATAAATAAAGAAAAACCAATTGGCCGTCAATAAAATAGCGCCTCCCAGCGTTAAAAGAAAAGCCTCTTTTTTTTGCTTTTTAGACATCGCTAAGAAATTGTCTTTGGTTTCTTTCAAAACATTTCTTCTGAAGATAAGGTTAATGCCAAGCATCAGGATAACGCACAGAAAAACCCTGTAAAACAAAATATCCAGCGACGGATAATGGTGCAACGGCTTTAAAGCCAAACTGAAAAAACCCCAGATAATAAATGCTGCAATTGCCGCTGAAAAGTGTTTTGAAGTACTCATTTTTATATAAAAAAATCCGAAGCAAATGTAGGTATTACATTCGGCTCCGGATTTTTTATTTTGAAATAATTAAGAGAAATTAATGGCCGCCTTCTGCTTCAATAGCATCCACATCAATATTTTGTTTTTTCAAGATTCCTTTTACGGCAAAACCATAAAAAGCGATGTAGGCAAAACAAAGAACCGGAATGAAATAGGATTCGTGGATTCCGATAATATCAGAAATTTTCCCTTGCAATGGCGGAATAATTCCACCACCCAAAATCATCATTACCAAGAATGCAGATCCTTGAGAAGTGTATTTTCCTAAACCAGTAATTCCTAAAGAAAAAATTGCCGGCCACATAATGCTGCAGAATAATCCACCGCTCATAAAGGCATAAATCGCAACGGTTCCTGTAGAAAACAATCCTATAAGCATTGCAATCATTCCGAAAACTCCGAAAATCATTAACGTTTTTGCAGGTTTGTCTTGCCCTAAAAAGAATCCCACGATTTGAACCGCAACAACTGCAGCATAAGCATAAAGCGGCGTAATGTCTTGACCTGAAATATAATTTACGAAAAGAACCACTCCAAAAGCGATATAAGGAACAACAATCAACAAGATTTTTCTCAAGCTATTTGACGGATTAAAGACCGAAATGGCTCCAGCCCAACGGCCAATCATCATGCTTCCCCAATACATCGAAATGTAAGGTGCAATTGCTGCACCAGTGATATCGCCAAATTCAGGAGTTCCTAAAAGTTCGGCTAAATTACTTTGGATCGTAACTTCCACGCCAACATACGTAAAAAGTGCCAACATCCCTAAAACCAACTGTGGATAACGCATTGCGCCCCAACCTTGTGGCGATTTTTGTGCTGCAGAATTTGCGTAAAGCAATCCGAAAACAATGATCAGCAAGGTTCCAACAGTGAGCCAAAGCCCTAAATAATCGACTTCTTTATTTTCAACAAATCTTGTGATAAATTCTGGATCTTCATAACGTGAAAAGATGTACCCGAAAATTGCGATTAGCACAACAGTAATCATGATCAATATATTTCTTGCCTTATCTGCAGGTTCAAAAGTAGCATCGCTTTTTCCTGCCGGCAATTTTTTAGAAAAGAAAAACAGCGCCGCAGCCACTAAAAATAGTGCTCCAACGGCCATATAAAGAATTTCCATTTTGTCAAGAGAGTCTGCTTTTTTAGCAAATTCTTCCAAATTAACACCTGCAATCACTCCGAAAAGCGCTATTGAAACCACGATGGGACCAATTGTAGTTCCAAATGAGTTAACGCCACCTGCCAAATTCAAACGGTTTGAAGCTGTTTGCGGCGAACCTAAAGAGGCAGCAAAAGGCTGTGCCGAAGTTTGCTGCAATGAAAATCCCAGCGCCACTACAAACAAAGCGGCCAAAATCAAGGCGTAACTTCCTTGCGTAACCGCGTAAATCATAAAAGCAGCACCGACGGCACTGATAATTAATCCGTTTATAATTCCTTTTTTAAATCCCCAAGAATTCAAGATGTCTTTTTTTGCCATACCGCTGAGAATAAACAGTAATAAAGCGCCAAAATAATAAGCACCATAAAATGCAAAATCGATCAGCTGGCTTTGAAACTGGTCAAGACCGAATTTAATTTTGCAAAAGGGAATGAAAACACCATTTGATGCTCCGATAAATCCCCAAAAAAAGAAAACCGTAATCAGCGTATAAAGCGCCGAATTATTGGATTTTGTTTGTTCTGAATTCATAAGTTAAGGGTTAGGTTTTATTTGTATTTTCAATTTAATTAAGGATTTTTCAAAAATGCATTTCAAAATTTATGATAACTTAAAAAAATATTGGCTAAATATACATTTATAAGAAATTACTAAACAAGCCGTTGCAATATAGTTATTAACGAAAACGTTTTCTTAACTGCAAATAATTTCATTTTATCTAATATTACAACGTTTGCGGTCCTGATAGTGCCCAAAAGTGCTATTCTGATTTTTTTACTTCTGATTTAGGTCCGATTCCGTTGTTGTTAAAAGCTTCGATTTGAAAATAATACGCATCTGAACGGTCCAATCCGTTGAAGTAATATTCATTTTTTCCGTAAACCATAATCGAGCCGTACAATTTGTCCGCTGATTTTCCGAAATAAATTACATAGCCGTCTGCATTTTCTTCTTGCTGCCATTTAAACCAAACGCTTCTTCTCTCCCCTTTTTTCTTGGCTTCTGCTCTTAAAGGCGCAAAGTTTTTTACCGCATTTGGTTTTTGTCCCGCACCTTTTCCAAAAACTCTAAAACCGCTGATGGCAAATTTTCCGGTGGGCATTTGGATATTTTCTAATTTTAAATAACGTGCTTTTCCTGGTTTGTCTAATTCGATATAATCGTGCGGTACGTCTTTTGTATTTTTGCTTTTATCTACCAAAATTTTCCAGTTTTTGTTGTCATCCGAAGCATAAATAATATATTTGTGACCCGTTGTGGTTTCTGGTTTTCCAATTAATTCCACATCTTGGTCGGCATAATTTATCTGGATGGCATTAATTGTAGATTTTTCTCCCAAATCAGAAATGATATATTCTCCTTTATTAGCCGTTTTTGCAGACCAATAGGTTTTCATGTCTTCATCGGTAATGAAATTAGGCTGCAACCCACCCAAAGTTGATGAAACCTGAACCGTTTTATTATAATTCAAAAGCATCCATCCCGAAAAATTTTCGTTCAAATGGTTTTTCTTTTCCGAAGGCAAAAATGTTGGATAATCGCCATAAGCCGTGTTGGAATACATCACGCCATCGGCATCAAAACCAGCCGGCCAGATTCCGATTCTTCGCTCGAAATTGTTTTTTGTCGAAAGTACGATGGTCGAAACGTGCCAATAATCATTGTTGTTATCTTGATACGTTGCGCCGTGACCCGCGCCTCTTGCAAAACCGCCCGGCTTATATGAAAACGGATTGTGTGACTGGTATTCAAACGGCCCAAGCGGATTATTTCCTACGTAAACTCCGTCGGCATAACCGCTAAATTCGGTACCCGGAGCGCCATATTGCAAGTAATATTTATTGTTGTGTTTGGTCATAAAAGCACCTTCGGTAAAAGGCTGTAAAAACGTATTGTCATTATTTTCCCCGAATCGTTCCCAACCGTGTTCGTCATCGTTCAGTGCCAAAACCGGAATTCTTTCGCCTTCTGGCTGAAACGTTTTTCGGTTCAATTTCATTCCGTACAGCGGATATAAATTGCTGGAACCATAATACATATAGACTTCGTCTTTTTCTTTGTCCCAAAAAATTTGTGGATCCCAAGCAGCGGCTTCTGACTTGTGGACTAATTCCTTCCAGTCATCCGTTTTTGGATTTTTGCTCATCCAAAGCGGAAAATCTTTAGTGTGCGTGGAACCGATTACCAGCAAAGTATCGTTTACAAAAGAAACTGAAGGCGCACAAAGTTCATCATAAACCTTATGTTCTGGGCGAAGAAATTTTCTTGGAATAAATTTCCAGTCCAGCATATCTGCGCTGTGCCAGTATCCCCATTGATTCGTAGAAAACAGGTAATATTCTCCTTTGAAATTGGTGATTACCGGATCAGCAGTGGCTCGGTGTTTTCCTTGCGTGACAAAATTTGGAATCGGGCAATAGCCGTAATCGATATTGATGGGATTGCAGTATGTTTTTTGCTGGGCAAAAGTTTCATGGGTTCCCGAAAGTAATAATATCGCTATGAAAAAATTTAAAAATGGGTTGCTTTTGTTTTGTATCGAAATCATATCTTATGAATTTTGTAATTGAAATGTATTCTTTTTTGTAAAAAAACCCTTTAGAATCAACTAAAGGGTTCCTTCAAACTCACAAAAAAAATTATTTAACTAATTCAAACTCCTTGTTTAAAACTTCATCCGAATTGGTTCCTACAAATACCTGGAATTTCCCTGGTTCTGCCACAAAGTTTAAATCTGAATTGTAAAATTTCAAATCCTCAACCGAAATTTCGAATGCAATATTTTTAGTTTCTCCTTTTTTCAATAGTATTTTTTGAAAACCTTTCAACTCTTTCACCGGTCTTGTTACAGAACCAACCATATCTCTGATGTATAACTGGACTACTTCTTTTCCGTCAAAATTACCGCTGTTTTTTACATCAACAGAAACTGTCATTTTTTGATTTGCATTTATTTTTTCTGTAGAAAGTTTTAAATTGCTGTATTCAAATTTAGTGTAGCTCAGACCAAATCCGAATGGGAATAATGGCTCGTTTCTTTCGTCAATATAATTAGAACGAAATTTTTCAAATTGACCTTCTTTGTTTGCCAACGGTCTACCTGTATTTTTATGATTGTAAAAAATAGGCACTTGACCTAAACTTCTTGGGAAAGTGGCAGACAATTTAGCCGATGGATTTACATCTCCAAACAACACGTCTGTGATCGCATAACCCGCTTCACTGCCCGGAAACCAAACATTCAGCAATGCATCTGTTTTATCAATATCATTGGTCAGAACTAACGGACGCCCTGTGAATAAAACTACCACGACTGGTTTTCCTGTTTTTTTCAAAGCTTCTAATAAATCTCTTTGAGATTGTGGAATTTCAAGATTTGTCCTGCTGCTGCTTTCGCCACTCATTTCGGCAGATTCACCGATTGCAGCAATAATTACATCTGATTTTTGAGCAATGGCAACAGCTTCAGCAATGATTTCTTTTGGCGTTCTGTTATCTCTGTTCATGTCTTTGCCAAACATGGTAGCATGTTTTTGAAATTCCGCGTCATAATCTAAATTGGAACCTTGGGCATACAGTACATTCACTTTATTGCCCAAAACTTCTTTCATCGCATCTTTAAAAGATTTTGTTCTTTCTTGGTTTGTAGCAACGCTCCAAGTTCCTGCCATGTTGTTTCCTGCATCCGCCAAAGGTCCAATTAAGGCAACCGTTCCTGATTTTTTCAATGGCAAAAGTTGGTTGTCATTTTTCATCAAAACCATCGATTCAGAAGCAATTTTTCTTGCTTCAGCTCTGAAACCATCGGTGTAAATTTCTTTTTTTGCTCTTTTTTCATCGCAATATTTATAAGGATCATGAAATAATCCCAAGTCATATTTGGCATTCAAGATCAAACGAACTGCATTATCAATTTCTGCAATGGTAACTTTTCCTTCGTCTAAAGATTTTTTAAGCGTAGTTAAAAAACCGTCTCCAACCATATCCATCTCCACTCCTGCTTTTAATGCCAACGCCGAAACCGTTTGCAAATCGCCCATTCCGTGATCAATCATTTCAGGAATTCCGGTGTAATCCGTTACCACAAAACCATCAAATTTCCATTGGTTTCTAAGCACTTCTGTCAATAGCCATTTGTTTCCTGTTGCAGGAATTCCGTCAATTTCATTGAACGCTGCCATCACACTTCCTGCACCTGCCTCTATAGCTTCTTTGTAAGGAGGAAAAAATTCATTGTACATTCTGATATGGCTCATATCTACGGTGTTGTAATCTCTTCCCGCTTCTGGAGCTCCATAAAGTGCGAAGTGCTTTACACAAGATAAAATGGTATTGTTTTTTGATAAATCATTGCCTTGGTAACCTCTTACCATTGCTGCTCCAATTTTTCCTGCCAAGTAGGGATCTTCCCCGTTTCCTTCAGAAACTCTGCCCCATCTTGGTTCGCGAGAAATATCAAGCATTGGCGAAAAGGTCCAGTTGATGCCGTCAGCACTTGCTTCTGTTGCTGCGATTCGTGCACTTCTTTCTACCGCTTCCATATCCCAAGAAGTGGACAGGCCTAACGGAATTGGAAATGTAGTTTCATAACCGTGGATCACGTCCATTCCGAAGATTAATGGAATTCCCAATCGGCTTTTTTCTACTGCAATTTTTTGAACGTCCTTAATTTTTGCTACGGACTTGATGTTGAATAAACCTCCAACGTGGCCGTCTTCTATTTTTTTGGCAATGTTTGAACTTTTTGCTTGGCCTGTGGTAATGTCTCCAGAGCTTGGGAGGTTTAACTGCCCGATTTTTTCATCTAAAGTCATTTTTGAAATTAATTCAGAAACAAACTCCTGTTTTGGCTTAATGGCGTTTTTTTTCCTGTCTTTTTGGGCGTGAACCGAAAAAGAAGTCGCTAATACTACTAATGCTACTGCTTTTAAATTCATTGTACTGTTTATTTTAGGGGTATTTATATTCTGGCAACCTGATTTTTATGCGTTGATTGATTGATGTTTTTGGCATTCGCAATTTTGGCGGACTGGCGTTTAATTTGTGCAATTGGCTTCTCAAATAGCCCCGACTTAAGGGAAGAACCTTTTTATTTTTTTCTTTAAAAAATAAAAAGTTCTGGAAAGAAGGCGGGAAAAGGGATGGCAAAAAATGCCCAAGCCTTTCGCTTCTCAAAAAAAGTTCTGTTTTAATAGTTCCGGTTTTTCTACTAAAAGTAAAACCGGAACAAACTAAAACAAATTTAAAATCCGTGTTTTCCGGAATGGAAACCTAAATTTAGCAATCCTTGGCGCACTTCGGGAGCATTCATAAAAAGATTCCAAAGTAAGCCCGTTCTATAATTTTCTATCATCACGACCATTGGACCCTGATCGATGGCAAGGTATCTTTTTGCCGACCATCCAAAATGTGTGGAATGAGCATCATAAAAACCTGCCGGTCCCCACATTGTACCGCTGTTATTTTCATAAAAATTTCGCATTGCTGCCAATGATTCTGCCGGCGTGTAAACGATGGAAGATATTGCAGCTGTTGGAGAAATTACGCCTTTATCGTTTGATGGCATGTGCGCATTGTAACCGATAGTGCCGTCGTTATTTCTGGTATATGAAGCGGTCAATCCCCAATAATTTGGGCCGTATCCTGAGAAATTTCCGGGATTTTCAACGCAATGCTGGTAATTTATTTTGGTATGATTTACGTTCACGTCCCAATAATTTACATATTGGTCTGTAAGTTGCGTCGGATCTAAACCGACATATGAATAATGCGCCCAAAATAAAGGTCCTCCCGCTTCTTCAGCACCATTGTGCTTTACAACAAGTGGAATTCCGTATTTGGTATTTGACGAAACAAAGGCTCCATTTCTGGCCCAACCTTGATGATAAGGCGCTGGCGTGATGGGATGCGTTGGAGATGAAGCTGCCAAAACGTAAGTGATTAGCGTTTCATCATAACCTTTAAGCGGAAAGTTCATTTCCCATCCATAATTAGGCGACCAATGCCAATATAAAACGTCTTGTCCGTTTCGGTACCAATCCCAATCGACACCTTTCCATAGGTTGTCAAATTTTTGTGCCAAAGCTTGTTCTTCAGGAGAACCGTTTTTGAAAAATTCGCGAACACAAATAATTCCTTCGCATAAGAAAGCGGTTTCTACTAAATCGCCACCGTTGTCTTTTTGGCCAAAAGGTTTTACTTTTCCGGTGTTTCCATCAATCCAATGTGACCAAGCTCCGTGAAACCTGTCTGCATTTTCAAGAAAATCTGCAATTGTGTTTAATCGGGCCACGGCTTCGGTTCTTGAAACATAGTTTCTTGAAACAGCTGAAACAATTGCCATCAATCCGAAACCTGAACCGCCAGTTGTGATGATATTTGCATCATTTTCTGGGTAAATTCCGTCAGGATGGTATCTTTCTCTCGCCAATTTTGAATTTGGTTCTGCAAAATCCCAAAAATATTTGAACGTCTGCTTTTGCACCAAATCCATCAGCTGATCGTCAGTCAATGGTGCTTGCGTTTCAGGTGTGGCAGAATCGCCCCCGGATGGAGACGATTCACTTGACCCACAACTTGTAAATATAAAAAATAAGAAAAGTAGGTATTTCATTAAAAAAACTTAAAAATTAGTAACCTGGATTAGGTGTCATTCCTGGTGTTGCAATCAATTGATTGTTAGGAATCGGGAAAAGCTCATGTGTACCCACAATGAACGTTTTTCCATCGGCAGCCATAGCTGCTTCTGCTTGACCCGTTCTGATTAAATCAAACCATCTGTCGTGTTCGAAAGCCAATTCTAACCTTCTTTCTTTCCAGATAGCTGTTCTCATTTGAGATTGGTTTGAAAAAGCAACAGCACCTAAATTCACTCTACCACGAACTTCGTTTAAAGAAGCTACAGCAACACCTGAATTATTCAATTCATTTGCAGCTTCAGCATGAATTAAATAAATTTCTGCTAAACGTAAAACTCTAATGTTTTTGTCTCCATCTCCTGCTCCAGCATTTGCGCTTGAATACGCTTTTTCATTATACATTGGATTCTCTACTGCAGTACTAACTTCACGTCCGTCAAATAAAGTTTCACCTCTGAAGATAATTGTTGCATCTCTTCTAATTGCATCTCCTTCAGCATTGAAAGCATCTAACAGATTTTGAGATGGCGTATTAAATCCCCAACCCCATCCGCTGGTACCACGTGCACCTTGCGTTTCAGAATATTGTTGTACACCGTGAGCAATTGATTCTCCACGAGCTTGAACTTCAAAGATTGATTCTGTACCGTTTTCAGTTTCTTCTCTCCATAAAGTTGCATAATCACCTTCTAAACCATATTCACCAGAAGTGATTACTTGGTTTGCGTATTCATAAGCATTTGCCCAATCTTTTTGATATAAATACACTTTTGCTAACAAAGCTTTTGCAGCCCCTTTTGTAGCTCTACCTAAATCAGCTGGTGCATATTGGCTTTTTTCTGGTAAAGTTGCAATAGCATCTAAAAGATCTTGTTCGATGTAATCATACACTTGTTCTTTTGGTACTCTTGTTGTTAAATCAAGGTGTTGCAAAGGCACATCTCCCCAACCTCTTACCAAAAAGAAATAATGATACGCTCTTAAAAATTTAGCTTCACCAATCAATCTATTTTTATAAGCTTCGTCAGTCAAACCATAATCTTCAGTATATTGAATTGAATAAGTTGCACGACCAATCGCTTTGTACCAATTTGTCCACATTGCTTCTACAGAACCAACAGTTGCTGTGTGCGTTAAACCATCAAGAAGTCCTTTGTCGCCTCCTGGATCGGTGGGTGAACTTCCTTTGTCAGCGTTATCAGAAATGATTTCTGTTATTCCTAAGTAAGAAAAAGCATAATCCCATTCTGTCATCATTCCGTAAATACCATTCACGAATTGAACTGGTTCATATACCACTCCGCTGTCTTCTTGAGTAACGTCTTTCCTTTTGTCAACGTCAAGAAAATCATCACATCCTACTAGCAAACCAGCAGCGAAAGTGAAACAAACTATTTTTTTATAATTAATTTTCATAAGTGTTTTTATTAAAATTCAATATTTACTCCGAAGATAAATGTTTTGATATTTGGGTAAGCAGACAGCTCAATACCTGCCGTTTCACGTGGTGTACCACTATTATTTAATTCAGGAGTAAATCCAGAATATTTAGTGAACATAAATGGATTTTGAGCTGTACCGTAGATTCTTAATTTAGAAATTTTGAACATATCAACAAAAGTATATCCTAATGTGATGTTGTTGATTCTAAAGTAATCTCCGTCTTCTAAGAAATAGCTTGATGCTAAAGCATCTCTATTTGCTCCTGGGTTTGTGTTTGATGTTCCAGGTCCAGTCCAACGACCATTGAATGTATCTGCAGCAATATTTTCACCACCATCAATTCTAGTTCCTTTAAGACCATTGTAAACTTTGTTTCCACCAACTCCAAAACCATCAACAGAAAGATCAAAGTTTTTATAAGCAAGATTAATGTTTACGCCGTAAGAGAATTTAGGAATGTAAGAACCAAAATATTTTTTATCTCTATCATCAATCAAACCATCACCGTTTTGATCTACATATCTCAAGTGTCCTGGTGCTGGATTACCGATGTGCGGATTGGCATCAATTTCTGCTTGAGTTTGCCAAACTCCGTTTGATTCAAGCATCCACCAAGAATAAATTGGTTGTCCTTCTTGAAGTCTTTTTGTAATTTGACCATCACCTAAGCTTCCTCCGATTGTTCCGTCGTAAGCTGGTTTAACATTTTCAAGGGTATTTGTATTTCTACCATAGTTGACACCAATACTATAAGTAAAATCATCGGTGATATTATCTCTCCAGTTCAAAGAAGCCTCAATACCTTTGTTTCTAACTTCACCACCGTGATCAAAATAGTTTGAGCTATAGGGTCCATTTAAAATTGGTTTAACATCAATAACCGTGTTTGTATTTAACCTGTTATAGTAATCAACAGTACCTGATAATCTTCTTTCAAGCAATTCAAAATCAAGTCCAACATTTACTTCTTTAGTAACTTCCCAAGAAAGTTCAGTTGCCGGAGATCCTGCGCTTGATCCAAGAATTAAATCTTGATTTGGTCCAAAAACATAATTATTGTTTCCACTTCCTGCATCCACATTGATAACACTAATATTTACGGGAACGTTTGCATTTCCAACTTCACCATAACCTGCTCTTAACTTAATAAAATCAATGTTTTTGATGTCTTTCAAAAAGCTTTCGTTTGTGATTACCCAACCTGCACTTACAGAAGGGAAAGTTCCCCAATATTCGGCATTATTTTTAAAAGCACTGTTTCCATCGCGACGTACTGTACCAGAAATATAATACCTTTCGTCAAAATTATATTGAATCCTTCCAAAATAAGACAATACTTGAATTGGATCAGCATAAAATTGCTGCGCTACTTTTAATGGATTGGAAGATCCAAGGTTGATATTCCAATAATTTTCTTGAGCCGGAACATTGTATCCTTGCATGTAAGACTCATAAATGTCGTTTCTTCTTTCTTGAGTTACCCCTAATGTTGCATCAAAATTGTGCTTCCCAAAAGATTTATCAAAAGTTAAATAAGTATCCCAGTTATATCTAAAACTTTCAACATCTCTATAAGACAAAGAGTTATCAGCAAATTCAGTTGAATTTGGCGCCGCTGCTTGACTCGCATCAAATGAAGCACCCGTTCTTGTTGGATCAGCAGTTAACCATCTTGCTCGAATATCACTGAAAACACGTGTTTTAGAGTATGATTTTGTTGCACCAAAACGAGAAGTTGCAGTCAACCAATCTGTAATTTCATAATCGGCTTGAATTAAACCTTGCAATTCCATCATTTTATTTTTCTCATTGGCATAGAAAGCATTTGCTACTGGATTTCCAATTGCATTCAATCTACCTCCAGATTCTCCAGGACCAATCTCATAACCAACTTGACCTGTCGTTTTATTCCAAAAACTTTGCCCATATCTTCCGTCAGGATATAATACAGGAACAACTGGTGCTTGTTTGTAAGCATCAGTAAATGAACTATAAGGCTTTGGAGTTGATTTTGCAAAAGATGCACTAAAATTTTGTGTGATTTTTAATTTACCATCAATTGCTTTCAAGGTATTGCTTGATCTCAACGTATTTCTTGACACATCATGATCATCGATTAAACCGTCTTCTGTGTAATTATTAAAACTGAAATAATAGGTACTGTTTTCATTTCCACCAGAAAAAGAAACATCATTTCCTTGTGAAAAGCTTACTCCTGCCAAAGCATCAAACCAATCCGTATTGTATTGTTGATTCGTTGAGAGTCTTTCAGAAAGTCCTAATGCAGCTTGTTTTTCATTGAAAAAAGTAACATATTGGCTTGAGTTAGCCATCTTAACTTGATTAAGAATTGACTTTGTACCATAAAAAGAATTGACTTTAATTTGAGTATTTCCTTGTTTTCCTTTTTTAGTTGTAATGAAAACTACACCATTTGCAGCATTTGAACCATAAATTGCAGACGAAGCTGCATCTTTCATAACATCAAATGATTCGATATCATTTGGGTTCAAATTTGCAATAGATCCTGTAATAATACCATCAACAACATACATTGGAGATCTTCCCGATTCGGCAGTTCCAAGTCCACGTATAATAATTGTTGGTGTTGCTCCCGGAGCATCATTTGCAATAATATTTACACCAGCAGCTTTACCTTGTAAAGATTGTAATGCATTATAAGCAGGTTGCTTTGTAATTTGATCTGATTTAATTGTTGAAATTGCACTGGTTAAGTCTGACCTCTTCTGTGAACCATAACCAACAACTACAACTTCATCAATATCAGTTGCCGCAGATGACATTGAAACACTCATACCTGCTGATGCAGTAACCGTTTGTGTTTGGTAACCTAAAAATGTGAAAGTAAGCGATTCACCCGCTTTGGCATTGATAGAGAAATTTCCATCAAAATCTGTAATCGTGCTTGAACTTGCTGTAGCATTCGAAATGGTCACACCTGGAAGTGGCAAACCAGTTTCGTCAAGCACTTTTCCATTGATATCTTGAGCCATTATCTGACCTTGATATAAAAGGAATACAAATACCCCGAAAATAAAGTTTTTCATTTGTTTGAAATTTGTTAAAGTTAGTGCTACTAAATTAACAAATTACAACGTTGTAGTAACCATGACTCCCTCACTACATGACTACATCATTTTAAAAAAAAACAAATTCAAATAATTGATTAATAGATAATTAAAATTACAAACACTACATTAAAAGTTATGTTAAAAAAGTAGGCATGATGTAGTATTGATGGGTTATAATATCTTAAAAAAAGGGTTTAATAATTAAAATATGCGTAAAAAAGTAGTTCTTTTTACACATTAATCATAAACTTAGAAAGGCTTTCTTCTGACGTCAGCTCTAATTTCTTTCGTAACCTATAACGATGTAGTTCAACTCCACGGAAAGAAATATTCATTAGTGGTGCTATTTCTTTTGAAGATAAATTCATTTTTAAATAGATACAAAGTTTAATGTCTTTAGAAGTCAAAATCGGATATTTGTTTGATAATTTATGTACAAAATCTTCATTGCTTTGCATCAAATTATGCTGAAAACTCTCCCACTCATTTTTATTAAGCGCGTTAATTTTAATCGATTTTTTTATCTTAGATTTTAGTTGCGATAAATCGGTTTCTTTTTCTAAAATTTGTTTAATACTTTCAATCATTTCACTTTGCTTTGCAATTGAAAGAGATTTTCCAGCAACTTCATAAGCTTTGTTTTGTACTTCAATTTCTAAGATATGTTTTTCATATTCTTGCAATTTCAGCTTATTCTCCGCATTTAATTCGAGTTGCAGAATTTCTTTTTGGTGTTTTAATTCTTCTTCGTTCAATTTAATTTTCTCTAAATACCTGATTTTATTCCACTTGTAATATAGAAAGAAACTTCCCGCAATTAGAATAATATAAATACAAATCATCCAAAACGAAAAATACCAAGGTTTTGCAACTTGAAAATCATACACCGCTGTTTTCACAAAACTGGTTCCATCATTATAAAAAATTTCAAGTTCTTGATTGCCGCTTGATAAGTTATTTAAAACTAGGTGTCCTTTTTTTATTGGAATAAAATCTTTAGAATCATTTAATTTATAAAATAAATCAGGCCTATTGTATCCAAAGTAATCTGTAATTACACTGATTTCCACCGATTGATTGTAATCTATTTTGGTGTCATCTAAAATTAAATTTCCTTTATAAAAACCTTCAACAAAAACATTCTCAATTTTTCTCTTAGAGTTATTTAACTTAAAAGAAATGAATCCGTCATCAAGATTCATAAAAAGCGCATCGCCATTTTTATTCACTTTTATGTTTTCTATGATATTTCTTCCTTCGTAGTATTTTTCCGGAATTGATGTCCAAATAAAATCTCGGTTTACCTGCGAAATCGAATAGATATTTCCGTTTTTCAAGACCAAGAAGTTATTATCATCAATGGGAATAATATCTGAGATATCTTTGAAGTTTTCATTAAAAATGGTGTCTTTTACGAGTTTTCCCGAAATAGAATTGTAAACGTACCAAGTGTTATTTATATAAAAGAGTACTTCATTCTTATAGCTGAATAATTTCACGCCATAATCATTGCTAATTCCATTGTCTTGCGAAACGTTTTCAACTTTATCTACATTAAATTTAGCGTCATACGTAATGCGATATAGACTTCGATAGGTATCTGCAGCCCAAAGTTCGCCTGCTTGTTTCTGAGCGATATTTCGGATTGGTTTTTGCAATTTGTCTAAAAATTTCCACTTGCTTAAGTCATTGGTATCTTCATACACAACGATTCCGGAGTAATTTCCTTGAAAATAAACGCTTTCATAAGGACTTCTTAAAAATTTCCAGCCACCATTTACTTCATTTACCTTTTTTAAATTTGAAACTCCGTCATAAATATAGGTACCGTCATTGTGTCCAATAATAAATTCATCGTCTTTTTTAAAGATATCCCAAACTTGCCCTTGCGAATTTGGAATCACATTTAATTGCTGATTTTTGCTTGTGAAAATTCCGTGATTCGTTACAAAAAGGTATCCGTTATTAATGGTAGAAATCGAATAAACTGAACCGAGAATCCCTGAATTATCTGTAAAAACCTTTACTGGGGAATTGATTTCAATGTGGCAAATTCCGTTATCTAAACCGAGCCACAAATCTTTTTCTTTGTCAACCGCAATCGAAAGAATAGAGTTGTTTTTTAAGGCATTTTTTCGGTTTAAATTGATATAAGAATTGTCGTCTAAGTTTAAAATGTAAATTCCGTGTAGCCCTGTTCCAATAACCAAAGTACGGTCGTCAACAAAATTGGCAGTAACTAAAACTTCTTTTTTAACGATATCATTTAAAGGATGATTCCAACGAACCAGTCCATTATTTTCTTCAATGAAAACGCCATTGTTTTTTGTAAAAAAATAAATCTTTCCTTTGTGTTTCTGCATATTATGAACAACATTATTTTCTAACGCTGTCCAATTTTCTTTTTTAATAAATTTATTTCCTTGTAAAATGTAAATTCCATTTTTTACAGTTGCCACATAGATCTGTTTATCAACTACATAACAGTAAGAAACTTGTGAAGGGAATTTTAATTTTGTTGTATTTGAATCGTCGTGAATAAAAATTTCATTAAAGGTTTGGAAATAGATTTTTCCATCCAATTTGAAAATTTTCCAGATTTCTTCATTGTCAGAACTGCCATAAAATATATTTTTTCCTTTTGAAAGCGAATAATATTTCATCTTTCCTTCTACTCTTTTCCAATACCCAAATTCTTTATAAGAACCCGAATAAATTTTATCGCCATCAATAAAAATAGAGCGAATAATAGTTTTGTTTGGTAGCGTATATTTTTCCCATTTAACCCCATTGTATCTTAAAAAATACTGGTTATTAGCAAAATACATTGCATTATCATTGCCTTGAGCCACATTCCAAACTTGATTATCACCGCTATAATCTGATTTTGTAAAGTTTTCAACAAAGGGTAAAAGCTCTTGAGAATAAGAACTATAACTTAAAAATGAGGAGATTAAGAGTACGAAAAATTTAAATTTCAAAATATATTTATTAGCTTTTCAAATATAGAAAACATATTCATTTTAAAGAAACATACCAAAACATAAATAAAATTTAATGTAGCCTCAGAAATAAGAAAAAAAACTATTTTTGCTTTAAATTCTATTGCAATGAAAAAAATCCTTAGCCTTTTGGTTTGCTTGTTCGTTTTAAATGCCTGTGATGATGGTGAAATGGCTTTTGATTCTTTTGATTTTTCAGAAGTTACCTCATCTAGCTGTACCAATAACAATTTGATTTTCAAGGTAAATGCAAATGAAGCATTGCTACTTCAAATCAATGATGCAACTGATCGATTTCCTTTTAGAAATGAAATTGGAGCAACACCAAGAGTTTATAACATCAACACTAATAATAAAGTGATTTATAGAACTTATAATGGGAATGTTACTAACACTTATTTCTGTGCTACAATTCCTCCGGTTACACCAACGGTTTCAACAGAATGGATAACATCTGATTCAAGCGGCGGAACAATTGAAATTACGACCTCAATGATTCCAAGCACAACCAGTGCGAGTACTGCAAAATACCAACATTCTATTGTTTTTAAAAATATTACGCTTGTCAATTCTGATGGCGCAACGATGACGTATGAAACGTTGAATTTTGGCGTTTACCAAACAAATTCGAATGTGAAGTTTGCTTTTGGAAATACAGTGCCGCAAAGGTGTGCAGGAACAAATACATTTTTGAAAGTATTTGATACAAATATCGGAAATGAGCTTACAAGAGAAAATATCAATGAAGTTTTAGAATTAAAAATTCCAACTACTTTATTTCCTACCGTAATTAATGGTTCAGAAAAGGTATTCTTAAATCAATTACAAGGGGTTACAGCCACTTATAGAATTTATGACGGAGATGTTCTTGCTCAAAATTATTGCGCTGTAACAGGTTTACCAACATTATTTGAAGAATGGGCCGCTGAAGACGGTTTAAACGAAACACTTGACGAAGATGATACTGGTTTTATCACTATTACTTCGGGACCCACCTTAGTTAATGGACAACTAACCTATACGATCACTTACAAAGATTTTACATTTATAAGAGTTACGCCTCAACCAACCGATCCCTTGTTAACAAATAAATTTACTTCTGAATTACACAATTTTGGAAACATAACGTTCTAATAAAAAAGCTCCGATAAATTATCGGAGCTTTTTTTATCTATTTGGATTCTGTTTGATGTACACTTCTGTAGCTCCCAAACCATATTTTTGATAATCGGCATCTTGGAAGACAATTTCATCATAACGTCCCAAGAGAAAATCAAGCTCAGATTTTAAAACGCCCTCACCGACTCCGTGGATAAAAACAATTTTTGGAATTCTATTTCTGATAGAAAATTCAATATGTCTTTTGGCTGTTTCAGTTTGCAAAGTCAAAATGTCATAATTGGACATACCTCTTTTATTTGGAACTAATTTTTCAATGTGCAAATCAAATTCTGGAGCCGCCCTTTCATTTTTATCCTTCTTTTCTTTTACAAAACTTCTCGGCTTCGGAATTTCTTTATCTTTTAAAACTTCATTGAAATTGTGACCTCCAATGCCTAAATTTATAGAAGAATCAATTTTAATAAGTTCTTTCATCGCATAAGTCAACTCAAAACCGTCTTCAGTTTCAACAGTAACTTGATCATTTTTTACTGACAAAACTACACCATTTACAGCTTCGTCTAAAACCGTTACTTTATCCCCTTTCGTTATCATCTTCTTCAGAATTTTCTTCGTTTTTACTTGGTACTTTTGCTGTCAATCGCATCATTCCATACATAAATAAAACAATTGCAACAATCATAATATAAATATTCGGACTGCTTTTGCTTTGTTCATATAAAGCAACTCCGATCGCAATTATCATTATAGGTATAAATAATTTTTTCATTATCGTTTCATTTTCTTGAATTCCAAAAGTAAGAAACTATAAAATAATAACTGTTCAATCACTTTAAAGTTTCTTGTTTTTTTCGTAAAATTGCGTAATAAAGAAATCTATGACAAATGGAAGAGTATATGCTCCCTTGCCTGAGCAAAAGATATTTTGGATTGGAATGTATGGGATGCGGAAGCCAAAGAGCCTTGTTTATGGTTTTCAAAGGTGACTTTGCAGATGCCTTTTATATGTTTCCAGCCATTTACACCACACTTCTCTTTGTTATTGTTGTGGGTCTAAATTTTATCGACAGAGCAAGAAACTATCACAAATTAATCATTTCTTCGGCAATCATCAATGCAATAATTATGGTCGGAGCTTTTCTTTTCAAAATATCAAATCACTAAATACAACCAAAAACAAATCAAACAATGGAAAATCAAAAATTACCTAATGCAACTGCTGTAATTGTACTGTCAATTATTTCGATCATCACATGTTGTTGCTTTGGAATTATCGGTTTAATCTTTGGTCTTATTGCCTTATTTTTAGCAAACAAAGACATGAAACTTTACCGAGAAAATCCTGAATTATACTCAAATTATGGCAATTTAAACACCGGAAGAATATTAGCAATTATCGGGACTGTTTTAAGCGCAATAACTTTATTATATTTTATTTACGCATTTGCAACTACCACGCCTGAAGAATGGGAAATGTTTATGACGGAATATAATAAAGCTTTAGAAGAAGCGCAGAGAAATCAAAGCAGATAATTTTTTGACATAAATTAAAAAAGAGCCACTAATTAAAGTCGCTCTTTTTTATTCTATAATTTAGTAATTAAAATGCTGAAGACGCTGCTCCAATCATTGTAATAACAATAATCAATATATAAAATGAAATGAGTACAATGGTAAAAATCCCCATAAATTTATAATGCGATTTTAAAAATTCAAAGGATTTTGTCAAAGATTCAGTATCATCTGTCCTAAAAGCTTGTTTTGCATTTGAAGCAAACTTGTTTAAATAGTAAACTGGGAAAAAATAAATTAGCGCAATAATCAAATAAAGAACGGTAATAAATGTGCCTCCCATTGCACCAAGTGCTCCCATTCCACCGCCACTCATTGCACCGGCGCCAGCAATTACAGATCCAAAAAAAAGTGCTGCTAAAACCATAAAACCAATACCAACATAACCAACAATTGATAAAAAATAAGCCCATTTGGCAATTTCCTTTAAAAAGGATTTTGCAGTCTCATTCAATTGCATTTCAAAATTTTCAAAAGTAGATCTTTCTTCCATAAAATATTTATTTAATTATTTTTGTAATCAAATTTAACATTTTATTTGTAATAAAGAAATTTTGCTCATAAAAAAAACCACTTTTCAGTGGCTTTCTTTTTTATTTTTCAAACTGCTTTAAAGTCTTTATGATAATCGAAACACAATCTAAAAGTTCTTCCTCATTCATAACCAAAGGCGGCGCAAAACGAATAATATTTCCGTGAGTTGGTTTCGCCAAAAGTCCGTTATCGCGCAAAGCCATACAGATATTCCAAGCCGTGTCGCTTTCTTCTGTATCGTTAATCACAACGGCATTTAAAAGTCCTTTACCTCTAACAAGCGTTGCAATAGTACTTGTTTGGATATAATTGTCTAATTTTTCTCTGAATATATTTCCCAAATATGTTGCATTTTCTGCCAAATTTTCATCTGTAACTACTTCTAAAGCAGCAATAGCAACAGCAGCAGCAATCGGATTTCCTCCAAAAGTAGAACCGTGTTGTCCTGGCTTGATAACATTCATAATCGAGTCATTTGCCAAAACCGCAGAAACTGGATAAGCGCCTCCTGACAATGCCTTGCCAAGAATCAAAATATCGGGCTGCACATTTTCGTGGTGGACCGCTAATAATTTTCCTGTTCTGGCAATTCCAGTTTGAACTTCGTCAGCAATAAAAAGAACGTTGTACTTTGCACACAATTCTTTTGCTTTGGTTAAATATCCTTCTGCCGGAACATAAACTCCAGCTTCACCTTGAATGGGCTCAACTAAGAATCCAGCTATATTTTTTTGAGTTTTCAAAACGTTTTCCAACGCCTCTAAATCGTCATAGGCAATGCTGATGAAACCAGCCGTGTATGGACCAAAGTTTTTGCGCGCATTTTCATCATTGGAGAACGAAATAATGGTAGTTGTTCTTCCGTGGAAATTTCCGTCACAAACAATAATTTGTGCTTCATTTTCTGCGATTCCGTTTTTTTCGTAAGCCCATTTTCTGCAAAGCTTGATCGCCGTTTCCACAGCTTCTGCTCCCGTATTCATCGGAAGCACTTTATCAAATCCAAAATATTTGGTTACAAATTCTTCGTATTTTCCTAATTTATCATTGTAAAAAGCACGTGAAGTCAACGTTAAAGTTTGTGCTTGCTCAACCATAGCTCCAATAATTTTTGGATGGCAGTGCCCTTGATTTACAGCGGAATAAGCTGAAAGAAAATCATAGTATTTTTTTCCGTCAGTATCCCAAACATATACGCCCTCGCCCTTGCTTAAAACCACAGGAAGCGGATGATAATTGTGCGCTCCGTATTTTTCTTCTAATGCGATTGCATCATTATTTTTTTCTAAAATTGACATAGTGACAGTGTTTTTTATTCTTCAAAATTTGATTCCTTCTTTTGGAGAGAAATCATCCATAATTCTTTGCAAAATTAGTGAAACTTATTTGATTTTCAATCGATATCGAAGATGATATGGCCCCCATTCTTCCCAATTATTACCGATTATTTATAAAGTAAATCCAGTTAAAAATTTAGAAGCTTGTTGAATATGACTGTCATATAAAGTAAATCCCATTTCTCCAACTGACTTTTCAGATGCAAAAATGGGATTCTTGTATTTCAAAATGCTTTGGGTTTTTATGCTAAAACCAATGTTGCATTCGATGTAATTTTTGTGTTTAAAAGTCTTGAAATTGGACAAGTTGTTTCTGCTTTTGTCACCAATTCTTGAAATTTATCTGTAGTGATATCGTCTACTCTCGCCACAACTGAAAGATGTGAACCAACAACGCTTCCGTCTTGAAAATCAACATCACATTTTGTTTCTATGGAAGCCACTGTAAATCCGTTTTCGTTTAAATAAGCGGTCAATTGCATGGTGAAACATCCTGCGTGTGCGGCTGCAATTAATTCCTCTGGATTGGTTCCGTTGCCATGCTCAAATCTGGTCTTGAACGAATATTGAGTATTGTTCATTACATGGCTGTCTGTTGAAATTTTTCCGTTCCCTTCTTTTAATGAACCTTCCCAGACTGCTTTTGCTCCTCTTTTCATAATTTATTTTTATTGGTTGTTAGTTTCATAAATTTACAAAAATGAACTGTTTGTTTGAGTGTTTTTGGAGAAACTTTAACAACATTACTTTAATTCGTCTTCCCTCAAAATTATGTTTTTAGCATATTGTGATTCCGGTTTAGCGAATTTTTTAACTTGCTTCGCCCATACTTCAAATTTACTTTTTTCCTTAGATTGGTAATAAACTACAGCCATGTTATAAGCCATCTCTGCTTTTTGTGAATCGTCTTTTAAAATTGAGATTCCTATTTTATAAATTTTTTCTGCCTCTAAAGGTTTTTCCAAATTGATGAACGAATAACCTAATTCGCGATAAAACATAGGATCATTTGCATTATTTTTCAATGCTTTTTCAAGAACTTCAACTGCTTTTTGAAATTCACCAATTGCATTATAAGCGTATGAAAGTTCAAATTCTAAACCTTTTTCGTGAGGGCTCATTTTATAAGCCTTCAGTAAAACCGGAACCGCATTTTTACTTGCTCCAATGTGATTTAAATGATATCCTTTTCGAGTAAGAGTTTCTGCTGTTTCATCAGATTTATAAATTTCTAACCAATCTGGTACTTTTGGAAGTTCAAGTTCTTTTAATTTCGCATCAGGAATGATTGCCATTTTCATGGTGTTAGGCTCAAGTCTACGGATCATCCTAGTAGCAGCTCTTTTCTCTTCAGAAGTAAACTTTCCTTTAGCATCAACAGAAAAATTACCTCCAAAATGAAAAGTATAACCTGCTGTATTATCTAAATAAATAAATCCGTACATATATTTATTTTCTCCCTCTTTCGGTGGAAATGCAACCCAATGATCTTCACTTTCATAAAACATTTTATCAAATTCCAGAATATTTTCTTGAGCAAAAATTACAAAGTTTAAAAAACAAAAAAAAGAGGTTAATATGGTTTTCATAATCAAAATTTAAGGTTGATAGCAATTACTAAAGTACTCTAATTTGTTAACAGAAAAAGCTTACGTTAAAAAATTTTCCATTTTCAATTCATTAAACCGAACAATCGCTTATTTTTGCGGTATGGGAAGAAAGACGACAGACAAGGTTATTTTTGAGAATGTAAAAGTGCTGGATGCCGGCGCTAAAGGGGTTTCAGTGGCAAAAGCGCCAGACGGAAAAGTGATTTTTATTCCGAATGTGGTGCCGGGAGATGTGGTTGATGTGCAGACTTTTAAGAAGAGAAAAGCCTATTATGAAGGAAAAGCAATCAATTTTCATGAATTTTCTGAAGATAGAATTGCCCCGGTTTGCGAGCATTTTGGTTCTTGTGGCGGTTGCAAATGGCAAAATATGACCTATGAAAAACAGCTGTTTTACAAAAACAACGAGGTTTTCAATCATTTAAAACGCATTGGAAAAATTGATTTGCCTGAATTTGAACCGATTTTAGGTTCAGAGAAGAAATTTTTCTACAGAAATAAAATGGAATTTTCGTTTTCAAACGCGCGTTGGCTGACCGAACAAGAATTGGCGAGCGATGAGCAATTTGAGAATAAAAATGCCTTGGGTTTCCATATTCCGAAAATGTGGGACAAGATTTTGAATATCGACAAATGTTATTTGCAGGAAGATCCTTCAAACGATATCAGAAACTCAGTTCGTGATTATGCAAACGAACACAATTTGCCATTTTTTAATCCGAGAAATCACGAAGGATTGTTGCGAACGCTGATGATTCGTACGGCTTCGACCGGAGAAATTATGGTTTTGATTCAATTTTTTGAAGAAAACAAAGAACAAAGAGAAGGTTTGCTGGAATTTTTATTACAGAAATTCCCAAACATTATGTCGCTTCAATATGTCATCAATGGCAAGCCAAACGATACTATTTATGACCAAGATGTGGTTCTGTATAAAGGCAGAGATTATATTTTGGAAGAAATGGAAGGTTTGAAATTTAGCATTAATGCGAAATCTTTTTACCAGACAAATTCAGACCAAGCCTACGAATTATATAAAATTACGAGAGATTTTGCGGGTCTGACCGGAAATGAATTAGTGTATGATTTGTATACCGGAACGGGTACCATAGCACAATTCGTTTCGAAACAAGCTAAAAAAGTAATTGGCGTGGAAGCGGTTCCTGAAGCAATTGCTGATGCCAAAGAAAATGCGAAACGCAATAATATTACCAACTGCGAGTTTTTTGTGGGCGATATGAAAGTAGTTTTCAACGATGCTTTTATTACGCAACACGGCAAGCCAGACGTTATTATCACTGATCCGCCGAGAGATGGAATGCACAAAGATGTGGTGCAACAGATTTTAAATATTGCGCCAGAAAGAATCGTGTATGTGAGTTGTAGTTCTGCCACGCAAGCGCGTGACTTGGCTTTAATGGATGAAATGTATAAAGTTGCCAAAGTTCGTCCAGTGGATATGTTTCCGCAGACGCACCACGTTGAAAATGTTGTACTTTTGGAAAAAAGATAGCAGATGAAGAAATTTCTAAAAATAATTGTAGCCTTATTTTGTGCCATTTCCATCTTTGGATGTGAAAAAGATGATATTTGTCCGGATACAACGCCCACAACTCCAAGATTGATTTTTGAGTTTTATGAATTCAATAATCCTAATGTTTTGAGAAGTGTTTCGAATTTGAAGGTTTTTGTAAATGATACAGAAAGCGTTGTTTTGAATGAATCTTCTACGGCAACTGATTCCACTAAATTTATTGCGACAGGAACAAAAATTGCGCTTCCTTTAGATTTTAATAGCAATGAGACTACTTTTAAATTAAGATTAGATGATCCTGCAAGTAGTGATCCTTTAGTTTTTTTTGATGATGATATGACAATTAGTTATAATTCTGAACAGATTTATGTATCGAGAGCGTGCGGATTCAAAACTAACTTTGATATTATTAACATAAATCAAACGGATGCAGTAGAAGATCGATGGATCAAAAACTTAATTATTGAACTACCTAATGTACAAACGGAAAATGAAATACACGTTAAAATTTATTTTTAGCCTAACATTAGTGCTGGTTTCAAAAATGTCTTTTTCACAGCAAACTATAAAAAAAGACAGCATTGTTCCAAAAACGGATCGTTATGGATTGCGTGTTGGAGCTGATTTATATAAAATTACCCGATCACTTTATGATGAAGATTATAAAGGTTTTGAAATTACTGCCGATTATCGTTACTCTAAAAAGATTTTTATAGCTGGAGAAATGGGTAATGAAAATAAAACGACCGATGAAGCTCAGATGAACTTTACCACAAAGGGAACATATTTTAAAGTGGGAGTTGATTACAATATGTATGAGAATTGGTTGGATATGGAAAATCTCATCACATTAGGTTTGCGCTATGGCGTTAGTTCCTTTTCTCAGGAATTGAACAGTTACAGCATTTACGCGCCTTACCCAAGTCCGTTTGAGGGGCAATCAGCAATTCTTCCTAGAGAATTTGATGGTCTTTCTGCGCATTGGATTGAAATTGTTGCTGGTGTGAAAGCGGAAGTGATTAACAATGTTTTTCTGGGTTTCAGCGTAAGGCTGAATCATTTGGTTTCAAATAAAAAGCCTGAAAATTTCGACAACTTATATATTCCTGGATTTAACCGAACCTATGAAGCTGATTTTGGTGTGGGATTCAATTATACCGTGAGCTACTTTATTCCACTTTATAAGAAAAAGAACATTCCAAAAGTAGAAGATAAAAAATAAGAAAATTGCACAAAAAGAAAAATGAGATAATTAGTTGTAAACTAATTATCTCATTTTCTTTTTCAACATATTATCTAATTACTTAATCTGCTTGATTCCTTTTAAGAAAATCCAGCTCATAAAAAGCTTTTCGCCATCATTGGTTTTAACGGCTTGAAATTTTGGAGAAATTATAGTTCCTATAATAAATGCAGTAACAGGAACCCAAAGTCCTGTCAAATTTGTGTAAGTGCCAATCAAAAAACGGAATCCGATAAACAATACCGCAAAACTCAATAGTTGGTAAATAAATGCTTGTGCCTTTAAACTCATTTTTATATTTTTAATAATTATTCTTCTTTTCTATCTTGAAATTTAGTCCTTTTACTTCCTTCATACATTTCATATTTCACCAATCTTGCTTCTAAACTTCCGTTGAAAAGCTTGATTTTTCTCGAAGGTTTTAGGCCTACAAATTTCAAAGCTTCTAAATTGGCAGTAATAAACCACGCATTTGTCCCCGGATAGCTTTGTTTCAATGTATCGCCGATATCTTTGTAAAAACGTTCCATTTCAATATTCAAACGCTCTCCATACGGCGGATTAAAAACCATGTGCAGCGGACCTTGCGTTATTTTTTCAGTATCAAAAAAGTTCTTTTCTGAAATGGTTACATATTCGTCAAGATTCGCATTTTTAATGTTATCTTTTGCTTTAGCAACTGCCGATGGCGCTTTATCATGGCCTTGAATGGTGTAATGAAATTCTTTTACTTTCTTCAAAAGCGAATCGGTGATTTGGTCAAAAAGATCATTGTCCCAATCATTCCATTTTTCAAAAGCGAATTCTTTTCGGTTCAAATTTGCCGGAATATTGCAGGCAATCATCGCCGCTTCTGCTAAAATTGTTCCTGAACCACACATTGGGTCAATAAAATGGCCTTGGCCTTCCCAACCTGAAAGCAACACCATTCCCGCCGCCAAAACTTCATTGATTGGCGCAATATTGGTCGCAGTTCTGTACCCCCTTTGGTGCAAAGAATTTCCAGAAGTATCCAATGCCACAGAAACTTGGTCTTTGTCAATATGGATGTTGATTCTCAAATCGGGATAATCTTTGTCAACGCTTGGCCTTGCTCCTATTCTGTTTCTAAATTGATCCACAATCGCGTCTTTTGATTTTTGGGAAACAAATTGCGAATGCTTGAAATAATCAGAATGAACCGTTGTATCGATCACAAAAGTCTGGTTGGCGTTCAGGTATTTTGACCAATCGATTCCTGAAATTCCTTTGTACAAGCCCAATTCATTATTGGCCCTGAAATAATAAATCGGTTTTAAAATTTTTAATGCTGTTCGCAACGAAAGATTGGCTTTGTACATAAAACCTTTGTCTCCCACAAAGCTTACCATTCTCACGCCTTGTTCTACATCTTGGGCGCCTAAAATTTGCAATTCTTTTGCTAATATTTCTTCAAAGCCAAAAAAAGTCTTGGCTATCATTTTAAAATTTTCCATAAAATTCTTCTAATTCGTAAAATTGCAACTTAATTGCGTTTTACATTTTGGCTTATGCCAATTTTCTGCAAAAATACACTAAATTTGTGGCTTAAATAAATACGATGCAAAAAGAAAACAATACTTGGTTCGCCTCTTGGTTCGACACTCCTTATTATCACATTCTTTACAAAGACCGAGATTATGCCGAAGCACAAGTGTTTATGGACAATATCACGCACTATTTGAATCTTCCAGAAGAAGCGAAAATTCTGGATTTAGCGTGCGGAAAAGGACGTCATTCTATCTATTTAAACGAATTGGGTTATGACGTTACCGGTGCCGATTTATCTGAAAACAGCATTGCCGAAGCTTCAAAAAATGCAAATGAGAAACTGCATTTTGAAGTTCACGATATGAGAATGCCGTTTGAGCAGAAATTTGACGCCATTTTTAACCTCTTCACCAGTTTTGGCTATTTTGAAAATGACGCTGATAATTTGACTACTTTAAAAGCCATTCAAGAAAGCTTGACCGAATATGGTTTTGCCGTAATTGATTTTATGAATGTTCAAAGGGTAATTGAAAATTTAGTTCCTCAAGAAGTAAAAACCGTTGACGGCATTGACTTTCACATCAAAAGATATGTAAAAGACAATCATATTTACAAGGAAATTGATTTTGAAGATAAAGGCGAAAAGTTTCATTTCACTGAAAAAGTACAAGCCTTGAAATTGCAAGATTTTGAAGAAATGATGGAAGAAGCCGGAATTTATCTTTTAGACACCTTTGGAGATTACAAGCTGAAAAAATTCTTCAAAAACGAGAGCGAAAGACTAATTATGGTTTTTAAATAATTCAATAGTTCTATTTAAATGGACAACATTTTAACTTACATTCTTCCCTTATTTTCGGTTTTGATCGGCTATGCCGTTGCCTTATTTTTAAAGCCTACGAAGAAAACCAACCTGAAACTTTTGATGGCTTTCAGCGGTTCTTTTTTGCTTTCGATAACGGTAATGCATCTTTTGCCCGAAGTGTATGAAGCCGAAATGAACCACGGCCACGAGCACAATCACGAACATGCACATTCCAACGCGGTTGGGATTTTTATAATGCTCGGAATTTTATTCCAAATCATCTTGGAATTTTTCTCAAAAGGCGCAGAACACGGTCACGTTCACGGCCATGAAGAAATGCAAAAAATGCCTTGGCTTTTATTCATCAGTCTTTGTATCCACGCACTTTTAGAAGGTTTTCCGGTAAGCCACCACAACGATTTGGCCCTCGGAATCGCCATTCACCACTTGCCTATCGCCATCATTTTGACATCCTTTTTTGTGAATGCAAAATTGAATAAAACCGCCATTTTCTTTTTTATGGTCGTCTTCGCATTCATGACGCCATTAGGCACAGTAACAGCTCAATATTTGCCTTTTTTAATCGAATATTATACCCAAATTACCGCAGTCGTAATCGGAATTTTGTTCCACATTTCCTCCACAATCATTTTTGAAAGCAGTGAAGGACACAAGTTCAATCTGGCCAAATTGTCGATGATCGCCATCGGAATTGCCACTGCTTATTTCATATAGTTTTTGGGCGTGACCCCAGGAAAAAGCCAAATTGGCATTTTCCTGGGGTCGGGCTTTTTGCTCCCAATCTTTTATTTTTTTAAAGAAAAAAAATAAAAGGATTTCCGCTACAAATGAAATTCACTGAACTCCAAAACAATATTAAAAATGTGAAGTAATCCCTCACGCAGACACAAGAAACTTTGTAACTTTGAGGAAATAAAATTTCGACCAGAAATGAGCTTCACAAAAACTACAGAACTAGCTTCAAAATACGAACATTTAGAAAAAATGTCAGTTTCAGATTTACTATCAAATATCAATAATGAAGATAAATCCGTACCACTTGCCGTAGAAAAAGCCTTGCCACAAATTGAAAATTTAGTTTCAAAAGTGGTAGAAAAAATGAAAAAAGGCGGACGCTTATTTTATATCGGTGCCGGAACTTCAGGAAGGTTGGGAATCGTAGATGCTTCAGAGTGTCCGCCCACTTTTGGCGTTCCGTTTGACTTGGTTATCGGAATTATTGCTGGTGGCGACACTGCCATTCGAAAAGCGGTAGAATTTGCTGAAGACGATAATGACCAAGCTTGGAAAGATTTACAAGAATGGAATATCAACCAAAACGATGTCGTTGTCGGAATTGCGGCTTCGGGAACAACGCCTTATGTCATTGGAGGCTTGCAAAAATGCAACGAAAATAATATCATTACCGGAAGCATTTCTTGCAATGCCGAAAGTCCGCTGTCAAAAACTTCAAATTTGCCGATTGACGTGGTTGTCGGACCCGAATTTGTAACCGGAAGCTCCAGAATGAAAGCCGGAACAGCTCAAAAATTGGTCTTGAATATGATTTCAACCGCCACGATGATTCAGCTGGGAAAAGTGAAGGGAAACAAAATGGTCGATATGCAATTGAGCAATCACAAGCTTGTGGACAGAGCCGTAAGAATGATCATGGACGAACTTTCAATAACTGAAGCCGAAGCAAAATCATTGCTTGAAAAACACAAAAACGTTCGGAATTCTATCGAAAATTATAAAAAATAAGCAATGAAAACGGATAGAAAAATACTCCAGAAAGGAATTTTATATATGTCAATCGCAATGCCCCTGCTATTTCTGGGGCCGGTTGTGATTCACAGCGCATTTAAAAACCCAAACCATCCTTATTATTTCGCGGTTTTAGGCTTCGGCATTATAACGTGCTTAAGCGCCATGATGATGGTCTTTTTAGGACTTCGAAAAATCACGAACAGTTTATTTAAGAAAAAATGACAGAGACCGTCCATGTAGTTAAAACCTTTTCACGAGTAATTTATACCGAAGAATCAGTCAAAAACAGAGAGTTTGACCACTGCACTTTTATCGATTGCGATTTATACGGGAGCGACTTTTCCCAGTCGCAATTTTTAGATTGTACTTTTAAAGGCTGTAATCTTTCGATGGTAAAACTTAATGCCACAAGCTTAAAAAATGTAACTTTTGAAGCGTGCAAATTGATGGGAATTGCGTTTGAATATTGCGAAGACTTTTTATTTGAAGTAAAATTCAACGACTGCGTGCTCGATTTCAGTTCTTTTGCCAATAAGAAAATGGCGAAAACCAAGTTTACAAAATGCTCTATGCAAGATGTGAATTTTGCCGGAACAAATCTTTTAAAAGCCGTTTTTGAGGAAGTCAATTTAAACGGTGCTTCGTTTGAAAGAACCAATTTAACGGAAGCGGATTTATCTAAGGCTTTTAATTTTTCGATCGATCCCGAAAATAACGTGATTAAAAAAGCGAAGTTTTCATTAAAAGATGCGGGCGGATTATTAGAAAAATACAATTTAAAATTGGTTTAAGATGGAAACAAATGCTTCTTTTTTAGAAAGTGCGAAAAAGCAATTTTTGTATTACAAAATGCTGGGCGAAAAAGCCATAAATCAGCTGGAAGATGAACAGCTTTTTATCTCTTTGAACGAAGAAACCAACAGCATTGCACAAATTGTGAAACATTTATCAGGAAATATGCTTTCTCGATGGACTGATTTTCTAACTTTGGATGGTGAAAAAGAGTGGCGAGATCGCGATGGGGAATTTTTGGATACCTATCAATCAAAGGAAGAATTGCTTGAAAACTGGAATATAGGTTGGGATTGTCTTTTTAATGCGATAAATCCATTGCAACCCGAGCAGTTGAGTGACATTATTTACATTAGAAACGAAGGGCATTCTGTTGTGGAAGCGATTAACAGGCAATTGGCACATTACGCCTACCACGTTGGGCAAATTGTTTTTTATGCCAAATTGCTGAAGAAAACAGAATGGGAAAGCCTTTCGATCCCAAGGAATAAGTCGGGAGATTATAATTCTGAAAAGTTTTCGAAAGAAAAAAGCATACAGAATTTTACAGAAGAAGAACTAAATAAACTAAAATAGAATTAATAACTGATTTTTAGCCCCGATTGAAGCGGAAATCCTTTTTTTGAAAGCGCTATTTTTTGCAACAGAAAAACAGCGACCAACGGAAGCTCGTTTTTTGTGTCAGCAAAAAAAGTGATTTTTAAAAAAGAGGAAAGCGAAAAGCGGGAACAGCTTTAAATAAAAAAAAATTATGAAAAAGAAAGTACTTATGGCAGTCTTGGCACTATCTGCAATGTCTTGTTACAACATTGAGCGTAATTGTGCCGATTTTAAAACGGGAAAATTTGAGTTTGAATATGAAGTAGACGGTGTAAAAAAAGTTTCGAATTTTGTACGAAACGATACTTTGGAAATCGACACTTATGAAGGCAAAACGGATAGTTCTAAAGTGCGATGGATTAATGACTGCGAATTTGTGCTGGAAAAAATCAACCCAAAAAATATGGCAGAAAAACAGGCGGTGCATATGAAAATTTTGAGTACTGAGGGAAATTCTTATACCTTTGAATTCTCAAGATTAGGAGAAGCAAAAAAACAAAAAGGAACTGTAACTAAAATTAACGATTAAATAGTAAAATATGGAAATATTATTCACCGCAGATGCTCTGATAGCGTTGCTAACGCTGACTTTTTTAGAAATAATTTTAGGAATTGACAATATAATCTTTATTTCGATTGTAACTGGAAAACTTCCGGTGGAAGAACGAAAAAAAGCCACACGAATTGGTTTGTTTTTAGCGATGTTCATGAGAATCGCCCTTCTTTTTGGCATCTCTTTTTTAATTGCCATGAAAGCCCCGTGGTTTTCATTTGATTTTGGCTGGTTTAGCGCTGATATTACGGGACAGGCCATGATTTTATTGCTTGGAGGTTTGTTCTTGATTTATAAAAGCACCAAAGAAATTCACGAAAAAGTGGACCACAAAGGCGAGGAAGAAAAGACGTTGGGAGATGTGGCAAAAAAATCATTTTCAAATGTGATCGTTCAGATTTTGCTGATTGACTTGATTTTCTCTGTAGATTCGATTCTTACTGCTGTGGGGATGACAAACGGAATTGAAGGAGCTTTGTATATTATGGTTACGGCGGTTATAATTTCGGTTGCAGTCATGATGTTATTTGCTGTTCCAGTTGGAAATTTCGTGAATGCAAATCCATCGATCCAGATTCTTGGCCTGGCCTTTTTAATCTTGATCGGTTTTATGCTGATTACGGAAAGCATGCACTTGTCTAACGCACAATTGGCGGGACAGCACGTTGGCGTAGTTCCAAAAGGGTATTTGTATTTTGCGATTGCTTTCTCTCTAGGCGTAGAATTTATCAATATGAAAATGAGGAAGAAATCACACTAAATATCACTTTTGATATGATATAAAAAAACCTCCGTTCTCAGAATGGAGGTTTTTTTATTTAGAAATCTAAAACTCATATCCACATTCTTCACATTTGTATTTATAAAGATTATAGAACGGAATTACGACCATAATCATAGAAAATAAGAAAGAAAAGAGTGATTTTAAATCTTTTACAGTAGTAATCAGTTGTACTTTGTCAGCACCGCAATTTGTACATTTTAAAAGCTTACCATTATCATCCAATGAAAAAGTACTAATTTCTGATAAAATTTCTATCGCACGTCTATAATCTTCTTCAAGAACAAATAGCTTAACTCCACCAATTGCATTACTAACCATTGGATCGCTGTCGATAGTAAAGTTATCACGAACAAAAACTTCAATACCATCAGCTTCCAATTTTCCCTTATAAATAAAGGCTTCACTCGAATATTGATATTGACCAATTTTTAAAAAAGTGCTTTCACTCATAGATTTTTTTAATCTAAACTTAATGTTATTTGTCCGTCGTCTTCTAAATGAACATCGCCTTGTTCTTCATCGATTACTTCCATTTCCTCCGGAATTTCTTCCACTGGAGGTTCATATGGCAACGGTTCTAAGAGATTAATTTGCTTCAATTTATCTCCCGTCAATTGATTTCCAATCGCTTTAATTCCTTTTACGGCAATAAAATCTTCTAAATCAATGGTTTGGTTGTCTTTTTGAACTCCTTTTACTTTTGCGAAAATAACTTCGGCAACCGGACGGTAATCTGTAGAAACAATTTCCAATTGCGACTTAGGATGTTCGGTTATAAAAACCTCTTCTTTATTTTCATTTTCAATCAAGAAACGCTTGATGAAATATTTTTCTTTTTCTCCATCGAAATAAATCGCCGAAACCGGTTTTTTAGGAACCCATTTTTCTAAAACGACCATATCTTCCTCAAAATGCGTCGTCAGTTCTGGAATAATGGTTTTTAATTTCCCAGATTTATTGATGATTAAAAGTCGGTCGTTTGGACGGAATTCACCCAACAACTCGCCTCTTCCATCGACATTTAATTTCTGGACGGTATCGTCAAACCAAATTCTTCTTGGCTTTAAAGTAGAAATTCCTTTTTCCTTCAATTCGATTTTTTTGATCGGGTATTTGGTCACCAAATTTCCTTTGGAAGCGCGTCCTTTAATCGCCAAATTAGCAAAGTCAATATCGAATTTCAGCTTTTTCACAGAGCCTACCTGGCGCAGCAAAATCGTAATCACTTCGGCTTCCCCATTCGGATTATGAGAGAAATACAGCACTTGCGATCCGGCTTTTTCTTGTGAAAGGGCATACGCCTTATCTCTTGTAATTCCCGAAACATTGAAACGTTTTATGTACGAAGGCCCGGATTTTCCGTCTCGGTAAATCATATTGTAAATCGTTCGCTTGTCTTGCTTGTCGAAAATAGCTACGTGAATAATGTCTTTTCCGACGAATTTTTTGTCATCTACTTTTGAAACCATCATTGTCCCGTCACGAAGAAAAACGATAACATCATCAATATCCGAACAATCGGTTACATATTCGTCTTTTTTCAGACCCGTTCCGATGAAACCTTCCTCACGGTTCACATATAACTTTGTGTTTCGTAAAATGACTTTGGTCGCCTCGATATCATCAAAAATTCGAAGTTCGGTTTGGCGTTCTTTACCTTTTCCATATTTCTCTTTTAATTTGGTAAAAAAGGCAATGGCAAAATCGGTAATATGCTCTAAATCATATTTCACTTGTTCGATATCTCCTTCTAAAGCTTCAATTTTTTCTTGGGCTTTATCAATATCAAATTTTGAAATTCTCTTGATTCGAATTTCAGTCAAACGGGCAATATCTTCTTCGGTTACCGCACGTTTCAAATGTTGCGTGTACGGTTTCAGGCCTTCATCGATGGCCCTGATAACGCCATCCCAGGTTTCTTCTTCCTCAATATCGCGGTAGATTCTCTTTTCGATAAAAATACGTTCCAAAGAAAGAAAATGCCATTGTTCTTCTAATTCATCTAACTGAATTTCAAGCTCTTTCCTCAGCAAATCAACCGTTCTAAAAGTTGAAATTTTCAACATTTCTGAAACGCCAATAAACAACGGTTTGTGGTTTTCAATTACACAGCCTAAAGGCGCTACCGACGTTTCACAAGCTGTAAAAGCGAAAAGTGCATCAATGGTTTTATCTGGAGAAACGCCAGGGAAAAGATGGATTAAAATCTCAACTTCCGCAGCGGTATTGTCTTCAATTTTTTTAACTTTGATCTTCCCTTTTTCATTCGCTTTCAAGATACTTTCAATCAACGATCCTGTGTTTGTTGAGAAAGGAATTTGGGTAATCACCAAAGTCTGCTTATCTAACTGTCCGATCTTTGCACGAACACGCACACGACCGCCACGCAATCCGTCATTATAGTTGGAAACATCAGCGATACCAGCCGTTGGGAAATCGGGATATATGGTAAAAGGTTTTCCTCTTAATATTTTTATAGAACTATCAATCAGCTCGTTAAAGTTATGGGGCAATACTTTTGTGGAAAGACCGACTGCAATACCTTCAGCACCTTGTGCCAACAATAGCGGAAATTTTACCGGCAGGTTTATCGGTTCATTTCGCCTTCCATCATAAGAAGCTTGCCAAGGCGTAATTTTTGGCGAATACAATACATCGTGGCCGAATTTACTGATTCGCGCCTCAATGTAACGGGAAGCCGCCGCACCATCGCCCGTGAGGATATTTCCCCAGTTTCCCTGCATGTCGATAATCAAATCTTTCTGTCCGATCTGCACCATAGCATCGCCGATACTCGCATCTCCGTGAGGGTGATACTGCATCGTGTGCCCGACAATGTTCGCCACTTTATTGTAACGGCCGTCGTCCAGTTCTTTCATTGAGTGCATGATTCTGCGCTGCACCGGCTTGAAACCATCTTCAATCGCGGGAACGGCACGCTCCAGAATTACGTAGGAAGCATAATCCAAAAACCAATCTTTGTACATTCCGGTTACCTTAGTGATGGTACCTTGGCTGTCTTCGTCTTCGTTGTCGTAAAAATGCGTCGCAGATCCGGTAGATTCTTGACCTTCGTCTATTGGCTCTAAATTTTCTTCTTCGTCCATTTATTAAGTTAGTTCCTTAAACTATTTCAATTCTAATTTTATTCTATTTCTCTACAACATCCAATTCCACCTTCAAATTATTGATGATGAATTTCTGTCTGTCAGGTGTATTTTTTCCCATATAAAAAGACAAAAGCTGTTCAATTGAAGTTCCTTTGTCCATCATCACCGGGTCTAAGCGAATGGTCTCTCCAATAAAATTCTTGAACTCATCCGGAGAAATTTCTCCCAAACCTTTAAATCGCGTGATTTCTGGTTTTGGCTTTAACTTTTCAATTGCATCCACACGCTCTTGTTCTGAATAGCAATAAATCGTTTCCTTTCTATTTCTGATCCTGAACAGCGGTGTTTGAAGAATATACAGATGTCCTTCCTTGATCAATTCTGGAAAAAATTGCAAGAAAAAAGTAATTAACAGTAATCGAATGTGCATTCCATCGACATCGGCATCCGTAGCAATCACAATGTTATTGTAACGCAGATCGCCCATGCCTTCTTCAATATCTAAAGCCGATTGAAGCAAATTGAATTCTTCATTTTCATAAACAATTTTTTTGCTCATCCCGTAGGAATTTAAAGGCTTTCCACGCAAACTGAAAACACCTTGCGTGTTCACGTCGCGGGATTTTGTTATCGACCCCGAAGCCGAATCTCCTTCGGTGATAAAAAGCGTACTTTCTAAGTATCTTGGATTTTTAACATCGGTAAAGTGAACTCTGCAATCCCGTAATTTCTTGTTATGAAGATTGGCTTTCTTTGCCCTGTCTTTCGCTAATTTTCGAATTCCTGAAAGCTCCTTGCGTTCCCTTTCGGCTTGCAGGATCTTGCGCAAAAGCAAATCGGCAACGTCTGGATTTTTATGCAGGAAGTTATCTAATTTATTTTTTACGAAATCGTTCACAAAAGTTCGAACCGAAGGCAAATCGGGCCCCATATCGGTCGAACCTAATTTGGTCTTGGTCTGCGACTCAAAAACTGGCTCCATTACTTTTACCGAAACCGCACTAACAATCGATTTTCGAATATCTGAAGGCTCAAAACCTTTGTTATAAAACTCTCGAATGGTTTTTACAACCGCTTCGCGAAACGCCAATAAATGGGTTCCTCCTTGCGTCGTATTTTGGCCGTTTACAAACGAATGGTATTCTTCAGAATATTGCGATTTACTGTGTGTCAAAGCCACTTCAATATCTTCGCCAATTAGATGGATAATCGGATACACCATATCCTCTTCGGCAATGTTTTCTTCCAATAAATCTTTCAATCCATTTTCAGAAAAATATTTTTCGCCGTTATAAATTATCGTCAAGCCTGTATTCAGGTAGCAATAATTTTTCAGCATCTTGATTACATATTCATTTCTGAATTTGTAGTTTTTAAAAATCGCTTCGTCCGGAATGAACGTTACTTTCGTTCCTTTTCGCTTTGTAGTCTCAATGATATCTTCCTCAAGAACCAAATTTCCCGCAGAAAATTCCGCCGCTTTTTGCTTGTCTTCCCTTACAGACTCTACCCTAAAATAGTTTGACAAAGCGTTCACGGCCTTGGTTCCGACACCATTCAAACCTACCGATTTCTTAAACGCGAGCGAATCGTATTTTCCTCCCGTGTTCATTTTTGAAACCACATCAACGACTTTTCCAAGCGGAATCCCGCGGCCATAATCTCTCACGGCAACGGTTTTGTCCTTGATGGTCACTTCAATAGTTTTTCCGGCACCCATAACGAACTCGTCGATACAGTTGTCCAAAACCTCTTTCAATAAAATATAAATACCATCGTCTGGTGAAGAACCGTCGCCCAATTTTCCGATATACATCCCAGGCCGCATTCTGATATGCTCTTTCCAGTCGAGGGAACGGATATTGTCTTCGGTATACTGATTTTGTTCTGACATTTGAAAATTATGGATTTGGTGCTAATATACAGCATTCACTAGAGAAATGAAAGGTTTGGAATGTAAAGTTTTCAAGACAATATTGACAAAATAAGGGATGAATTATGCGTTCTGAATTTTGAGTTTTCCCAATTTGCCGTCCACTAAAAACTGTAAACTGCCAACTCTTTTTAGTGCCCAATCCCGCTTTTCGGTACAAGATTTCAACTAAAAAACCTTTTTTTGCAAGGCCTGAAAAGAGCTTCCTTTGGTCGCATTTTCAGTCCGGCAAAAAATAGGCTTTCCATTAAAATGCTTTCCCCTGCAATCTGGGGCAGTGATGCAGTTTATGTCTAATAGAAATTTAAAAAAACATCATGAAAATCTGCAAAATGCGTGTTTAATTTATTTATAATGACGAAAGATTCCGGTATCCGTCGGACTCCAAAACGCTGCTTTTTGGTCGGCACTTTTTAAGGCGTTATTTGCCCAAGTATTGCAGGTATAAAACAAGCTGTATTTTCTGTGGGCTTCATAAAAGCTATCGTTTTGCCCGTAAGTTGTGGCATTTATCAAAATCGTATTGCCCTCAGCATCGACCTGAAAACTATCCTCGATGTACGCAATCAGCTTTTGATATTCCTCTTTGCTGATATTGATTTTGATGCAATCTTCGTTTTCTTTTATTTGCTTGTAAAAAGTCGCGTGCATTGCTGAAGTTCCTAAATAAAATGCAGCGTTAAAAGCGGTGCTGAATTTTAAATCAGACCATTCTGGCGTGTTCAGATAAAATCCTTTATCGCCCCAACCTAATCCCACAAATTGCATGGTGGAATCTTTTGAAGAAATGTGATTAAACTTCAATTTCTGGCTCCAATCTTTATATTCGGTCTTTATCGGAACGACAATATCCGTATGGACACCGTTGCTTTTTATATAAATCGCCACATCTTCTTTGACATCTTTATCATGAGAATTAACCGAAATTAGCGGTAAAACCAAGGCACAAATAATGTACAAGACAAAAAATGCCAAAACTCCCAAAAGGAATTTCAGCACTATTCTGAGTATTCGTCTCAACGGTTTCAAATTGAAAAATTAGCTACGATTTCCCTCAATTGATTGTCAAATTCTTCGTTTGAGATCTGGCCTTTTTCAATGTCGAAATTTTCATTAAAGGAAGGCAAGAAAAAAGTTTCCTTAATGTTTCCACCATATTTTGGCAAGCTGATTTTTGCTGCTTCAATTGCATTTCTTCCGCCACCCCTGCCTGGCGAAGTTGCCGTTAAAAGCATTGGTTTTTCTTGAAAAACAACTTTATCTTGGCGCGAAGCCCAATCGTAAATATTTTTAAAAGCTGCGGTTAATCCGGCGTTATGTTCTGCTAATGAAAGCACTAAAATATCAGCCGAAGCTAATTTCTCTAAAAATTTTTTAGCCAATTCTGGCTTGCCTAATTCGGCTTCTTTATCCACGCTGAAAAGCGGTAATTCATAATCGTTTAAATCTAAAATTTCCACATCAGCCTTTTTAAATAAACTGGCCGTGTAAATTGCTAATTTCTTGTTGATTGAATTTTTGCTCGAACTTCCTGCAAAAGCGATTATTCTCATATTTATTCTGGTTTAGTCGTTTCTTTTTTCTCTGGCTCCACGATTTCAAAAACTTCTTTTTGAATTTCAACTGAATATTCATTCGGACTGATGCTTCCGCCAAAAGCCTTGGCATATACCTTTGTAAATTCGGCACCAAAATACAGAATTATGGCCGAATAATACACCCAAAGCAAAATTATAATTACCGAACCCGCAGCGCCATAAACCGTGGCCACATCAGAACTTCCTAAATAAAACCCGATGGCAAATTTACCGATCATAAATAAAATTGCGGTGCTTGAAGCACCGATAAAAGCATCTTTCCACTTGATATTTCCGTCTGGCAAGGTCCTGAAAATGATGGCAAAAAGCAATGTGATTATAAAAAATACGATTAAAATATTTAAAATATAAAACAGGTAAACAGTGCTTTCAGGAAAATATAATTTCAATCTGGCGCTCAGCACATCCATCAGCGAATTGACCAGCAAACTGACAATCAACAAAAATCCCACGGAAGCGATCATTGAAAACGACATCAGCCTGTTTTGGATGAATTTTTTGATTCCCTTGTCGGGTTTTGCGCGAAGTCCCCAGATAAAATTGATGGAACTTTGAATTTCGGCAAAAACTCCAGACGCCCCAATCAGCAGCATTATTCCTCCGAAAACAGTGGCAAAAACATTACTGTCTGACAGCTCTACATTTTTAATCGCATTTTGGATTTGTACCGCCGCATCGTTTCCGACCAAACCGTTTATCTGTCCGTATAATTGTCCCGTCACAGCGTCTTTTCCAAAGAAAAATCCACAAAGCGTGATGATAATAATCATCAGCGGCGGCAACGCAAAAATGGTATAGTAAGACAATGACGCACTTAATTTAATAGCGTTGTCTTCCAAGAATTCATTGAATGTGGTTTTGAGCAGGTACCAGGTTTTTGAGATAATTCCTTTGGTTTTCACGATGATTTTGGTTTTGGTTTACTCAAATATAACTTATTCTGATAAAATTTTGAATTGGTTTAGGGGATTTTTAACGTTGGGTTTTGGTCAATTGTTTATGGGTACTGGATATACGTTCGCGTGAGGGATTGGCGCGGCATCCTTTTTTTGTTCTTTTTTTAAGAACAAAAAAAGATAGAGCAGAAAGCCCGACGGCAAGGAAAATGCCGTCCGGCTTTTTTCTTGCCGTCACGCCCAGAAATTAAAGCTTTTGATATAAAAACTCATGACTTAAGTTAGAATGTAGAAATTTTTTAAACTCTTTTCTGGAAGGTTTCAACAGATAATATGAAGAGTCAATCATTATAGATTTAATTGACATAATTGAATCTAAAGAATTCAAATCTTCAACCGAAAGGTACTTAAATTTCAAAGATTTTTTCTTAAGAGAAATAATATTTACTTGCCAAAGATTATCAAATTTTGAATTCAAAATCAAATCTCTACTAATTTGTTTTACTTTTTGAGTAGCAGAAATTTGAAAAATTGTGTCGCAATTCTTATTAGATAATTCAATAGAGTCGCCTATTTTCTTTGTTTCGAAAATTGCTTTTGTCTTTTTGTCAATTAATTTCCCATTGGACATTTCAAACTCATTTTTAATAGAATCCAATTCTGATTTATGAATCTTGAACTTACCAAAGTAATATTTTGTAATCAGGTTTTTATCGATTTGCAAGAAGACAGAATCAGCATCTTTATATAATCCCAAAAACTTTTGTGGAATTTCTTTTAATTCTGAATCATTTATTGGTTGCGGATTGTCAAAATATAAATCATTGCCAATGGCTTCTTCCTTGCAAGAAAACAGAAGCGAAACAAACAAAAGGAAAATAAGATTTTTCATCTGATTTTTTTTCAAGCAATATATTAAAACTTAAGCATAAAAAAAGCGGCATTAATGCCGCTTTTAATTATTAGTCTAAAAAGATTAAACGTTGAACCTAAAATGCATCACGTCACCGTCTTTCACGATATATTCTTTTCCTTCCACTTTAAATTTACCCGCTTCTTTAGCTTTTGCTTCAGAACCATAGTGCACGTAGTCTTCATAAGAAATCACTTCGGCACGGATAAACCCTTTTTCAAAATCGGTATGGATCACACCTGCCGCTTGTGGCGCCGTGGAACCAATATTGATTGTCCAAGCGCGAACTTCTTTAACTCCGGCAGTGAAATAAGTCTGTTGTTTCAATAGTTTGTAAGCCGCACGGATCAAAACAGAAGCTCCCGGCTCAGTCAATCCCATATCTTCAAGAAAAACTTGGCGCTCTTCATAGCTTTCTAATTCGGTAATGTCAGCTTCTGCGCCAACAGAAAGAATGATTACTTCTGCATCTTCGTCTTTTACTAATTCACGAACTTGATCTACATAAGCGTTCCCGTTTACAGCAGAATTTTCGTCAACATTACAAACATAAAGAACCGGTTTTGCCGTAATTAATTGAAAAGACTCCATTAATTCTTCTTCGTCATTGTTTTGTGGCGTGATTGTACGAGCTGATTTTGCTTGCAACAATGCTTCTTTAACACGGTCTAAAAGTGCTTTTTCAGTCTGTGCTTCTTTGTTTCCTGTTTTTGCAGCGCGGTTTACTTTCTCCAAACGTTTTTCAACAGTTTCTAGATCTTTCAATTGCAATTCGATATCGATTGTTTCTTTGTCACGAATTGGGTTTACGTTTCCGTCAACGTGAACAATATTATCATTGTCAAAACAACGCAAAACGTGAATAATCGCATTACACTCGCGGATGTTTCCTAAGAATTGATTTCCCAGGCCTTCTCCTTTGCTCGCTCCTTTTACCAATCCTGCGATGTCAACAATATCAACGGTTGCCATTTGAACGCGTTCTGGTTTTACCAATTCTTCCAATTTGTTGATTCTCGGGTCTGGAACGTTTACAACTCCAATATTTGGCTCAATTGTACAAAACGGAAAGTTCGCGCTTTGTGCTTTTGCATTTGATAAACAATTGAACAATGTTGATTTTCCAACATTTGGCAACCCTACAATTCCTGCTTTCATTATGGTATAAGTATGATATTGATATTTTTACGGGTGCAAATATACACTTTTTGAAATTGAATTTTAACTTAAATAAAAATGTAATTGCAATTGCTAAAAGAATAAAGAATTGTATACTAAAATCGATTATTTACAAATACTTTATGTTTTTATACTAATTAAATTAACATTTATGTCGTAAATTTGTTAAAATAAAACACTCTAAATTAGAAGTACTATGAAAACGATTTTAATAAGCTGCATGACTTTATTCGCTGCAATGAGCATTCAGGCACAAAACAAAAATGTCACCGATATCCAAAAGACAACGGTAACAACTGTTAAAGACTCTGACGGAGAGAAAAAAATATTAAAAACGCAAGAAGTCCAAGAAGTTCAAAATATTGAGTTTCAAGATGCTGATTCAAACGCGTTGAACAAAGATATGAAACAGTCGCCAGTACAGGTGATATCAAAAACTACGGTTACAAATCCTGATGGTTCGACACGTACTGTAGATGTGGACCGTTCTGCATACTATGATTACAACGGAAAAAATTATCAGTTAAAATTAGATCCTTCTGGATATGCTATTATTTCCCCAGATAATAAAAAAGTAGGTGTTTTGAGAGCTACTTCAACAAACAGTTACATTTATAGAGGAAAAAACGCTACTTCCATTGGTTATTTTGACACTAAAGGAAACTTGGTTGTAGAAACGTATGATGACAAATCTGATAAAGTTAGCGTTGAAACCTATACCAGAGCAAAATAATAATTTGAAATTACTTTTTCAATACAAGAAAAATCCTGAATTTACGTTCAGGATTTTTTATGACAAAAATTTTAAAAAATCCATAAATTATGATGTAAATTAATAGTAAAGCAAGAAGTTCTTCCCTTTTAACCCAAAAGAAAAATAAGGAATATATTCTAACTTTGTTACTATCTATTTTATCTTCAATAATTTTGATAGGATCTCCAACCGAAAAATTAGAGCATAAAACTCGACGTCCATCCCAAGCTTTAATTGTATCATTTTTGATATTATATTCAAATAACGGTATGAATCGTTTTCCATATGCATAACCCTGCTTTTACTGACACCTTGCCATAACACTTTCTATGCTATGACTTTTCCATTATAAATATTATATCCACTTAATTCATTACGCTTCAATAAAAAAAATAAAACCAACAAAACAATTATAATTATTTGGTTGGTTTTATTTTTAAAAAAAACATTATTCACCGTGCAAAAATGCCTGTCGATTTAGCAACGTTTCTTCGCTTTCGACATGATCATCATCAGGAACACAGCAATCCACCGGACAAACTGCCGCGCATTGCGGTTCTTCATGGAAACCTTTACATTCGGTACATTTTCCGGGAACGATGTAATAAATGTCGTCAGAAATTGGCGTTTGCGCATCATTCGCATCTACTTCTTCACCACTTGGTAAAATTATTTTACCGCTTAATTTTGTTCCGTCTTTATATCTCCAGTCGTCCGCACCTTCATAAATTGCGGTGTTTGGACATTCTGGTTCGCAAGCACCACAATTGATGCATTCGTCTGTTATTATGATTGCCATTTATCTAATTATGAGTTATGAATTATAAGATATGAGCTAGCAAACATTTAAAGTTTCGCCTTAACCCTTTTTGACTTACAACTATTATAGCTTATTTTTGTTGCAAAATTACATCCAAAACAATTCATAAGCAAATCAATATGACTTTAGAACATAAAAAAAATATTTTCGTTGAACTTGGGAAATTCCTAAGCCAATTTTCTGAAAATGAAAGCACTAGAAACGAAAACGTTTTATATAACGATTTGTTTTTCAATGATTTTTTAGATTTAATACTGCTTTCGCAATCGCATAACGGTTGGTACACGCCTGAACAAGTATATTTTGCGGTAAATTCTTGGGCTGAAGCGTTAACCGAAGAAAATTTAAATCAATGGCTTTCTGCGTATGATTTAAAAGAAATTGAACCAAAAACCGTTGGATTGATTTTAGCCGGAAACATTCCGTTAGTGGGATTTCACGACTTTTTATCCGTTTTAATTTCCGGGCATAAAGTTTTGGTCAAGACCTCTTCAAACGACCAACATTTGCTTCCTTTCTTAGCAAAATATATGATTGCGTTCGAGCCAGAATTAGCTAATTACATCACTTTCGTGGAAGGAAAATTAGAAAACTTTGATGCTGTAATTGCCACCGGAAGCAATAATACCGCACGTTATTTTGAATATTATTTTAAAGACAAACCTTCAATTATTCGCAAAAATAGAAATTCAGTTGCAGTTTTAACAGGAAAAGAATCTCCTGAGGATTTTCATAAATTAGGTGAAGATATTTTCAGGTATTTTGGATTGGGCTGTAGAAATGTTTCCAAATTATTTGTTCCAAAGGATTATATATTTGATCCGTTCTTCGAAGGCATTTTCGGCCATCAAGACGTGATCCATTATGAAAAATACGCTAATAATTATGATTACAACAAGGCGGTTTTCTTGATGAGCAATTTTAAATTGTTAGACAACGGATTTCTTACCATTAAAGAAGATTCCAGTTATTCCTCTCCTATTTCAAGTGTTTTCTATGAATTTTATAAAGATCTAAACGATTTAAAAAAGCGCTTGGAAACTGAAAAAGACCAGATACAGTGCATCGTTTCTAACGGAACTATTGAAAACAGCATTCCGTTTGGAAAAACGCAAAAGCCTGAACTTTGGGATTATGCAGATAATGTGGATACTATAAAATTCTTACAATCAATTTAAGGAATTGTACCAGATTAACAGCTTATTTATATCTTAATCTGCGGTTTTTTTAGCTTATGCTAAATGTATTCTTAAGAAAACCGTATGATTTATAATACATATCTTCTAATCTGCATTTAAAAACAGTTCAACTACAACGTTTTCGTTAATAACCTTATCAAATTATTACCTAATCGTAAACAAATGTTTTTATGTAATTTCTGAAATTTGCATTTCAAATTTTAGGCAACACATTCTAAACACACACAATGAAAAAACACAATTACAGTGCGGGTCCTTGCATTTTACCACAAGAAGTTTTCGAAAAAGCATCTCAAGCAGTTTTAAATTTCAATAACTCCGGGTTATCGATTTTAGAAATTTCACACAGAAGCAAAGATTTCGTGGCGGTTATGGAGGAAGCAAGAACTTTAGCATTGGAACTTTTAGGCCTTGAAAACAAAGGCTACCAAGCTTTATTTCTGCAAGGTGGCGCCAGTATGGAGTTTTTGAGAATTCCTTTTAATTTGCTAAAAGAAAATGGAAAAGCATCTTATTTAGATTCAGGAACTTGGGCTTCGGGAGCAATCAAGGAAGCAAAAGCTTTTGGAGAAACGGTGGTTGTGGCTTCGTCAAAAGAAGAAAATTACAATCATATTCCGAAAAACTTTGAGATTCCAACTGATGCTGATTATTTTCACTGTACTTCTAACAATACCATTTTCGGAACGCAAATAAAATCCCTCCCAGAAACGAATGTTCCTGTGGTTTGCGATATGAGTTCTGATATTTTTTCACGCCAATTGGATTTTTCAAAATTTGACTTGATTTATGCAGGAGCTCAAAAAAACATGGGTCCGGCTGGAGTTACATTGGTGGTTGTAAAAGAAGAACTTCTTGGCAAAACAGGAAGAGCCATTCCAAGTATTTTGGATTATGAAAAACACATCAAGGCAGAAAGCATGTACAATACGCCTCCGGTATTTGCAGTTTATACTTCGCTTTTGACAATGCAATGGTTGAAAAATTTAGGTGGAATTTCGGCTATTGAAAAAATAAATAACACCAAAGCGGAACTATTATATGCTGAAATCGATAGAAATCCATTGTTTAAAGGAAGTGCTTCTATAGAAGATCGTTCGAACATGAATGCTACCTTTTTATTAAACGATGCATCTCATGCAGAAACGTTTGACAAAATGTGGAAAGAAGCAGGAATTTCTGGTTTGCCAGGACACCGTTCTGTTGGCGGTTACAGGGCTTCGATGTACAATGCATTGCCATTAGAAAGCGTTCAGGTTTTGGTGGATGTGATGAAAGAATTGGAAGTTACGATTTCTTAGATTTTTAGACTACCAGAATTTTATCAATAGCTTGAAATTAATTTAAAAAATAATAAACAAGTATCGATTGGAATTTTTAAATGTCCAATCTTTAAAATTTTAAATACAAAAACATGAAAGTATTAGCCAATGACGGAATTTCAAAAAGTGGTATTTTAGCTTTAGAAAAAGGCGGATTTGAAGTAATTACTACAAAAGTTGCGCAGGAACAAGTTGCCAATTATATCAATGCGAACGCAGTTTCTGTGCTGTTGGTAAGAAGCGCGACAAAAGTAAGACAAGATATTATTGACAATTGCCCGAGCTTAAAAGTGATTGGTCGTGGCGGCGTGGGCATGGACAACATTGATGTGGATTATGCTCGCGAAAAAGGAATTCACGTGATCAACACGCCAGCTTCTTCGTCAGAATCAGTAGCAGAATTGGTTTTTGCACACTTATTTTCAGGCGTAAGGTTTTTACACGATGCCAACAGAAATATGCCGCTGGAAGGTGATTCTAACTTTGAAGGCTTGAAAAAAGCCTACGCCAACGGAGTGGAACTGCGTGGAAAAACGTTAGGAATCATTGGTTTTGGACGTATCGGAAAAGCAGTCGCCAAAATTGGTTTAGGTCTTGGAATGCGGGTAATCGCTGCAGATAAATTCGTGGGAAATGCTGAAATTAAAGTTGATTTTTACAACGGACAATTTATCAACGTGGACATTATTACTGAGCCGATTGAAGACATTTTCAGGCACTCCGATTTTATTTCGCTTCACGTTCCAGCACAAGACGGCTATGTGATTGGAAAAGCTGAATTTGAACTGATGAGAGACGGCGTTGGCATTGTAAATGCTTCGCGAGGTGGCGTTATCAATGAAGTGGAATTGCTTGAAGCGCTTGAAACTGGTAAAGTTTTGTTTGCTGGTTTAGACGTTTTTGAAGAGGAGCCAACTCCTGCTGTACAAATTTTAATGCACCCGAAAATTTCACTGACGCCGCATATTGGCGCAGCAACTTTGGAAGCTCAAGATAGAATCGGTACAGAACTGGCAGAACAGATTATCAGTTTATTGAAAAATTAATTTCAAACGGTCAAGGAAGCGCTGCTGTAACGGATGCTATTCAAAAATAAGGTGGCCAATCGGCTTAGACCAAAATAATGATTGAAAAAAAACAGGAGTGATGCAAAGACTGTTGCAAATAGAAAAAGTGGTTTGGACGGATTATTATGAAAGCTTTTCAGAATAATTTTCATTATAAATAAATCAAATCCAGACAATTGTCTGGATTTTTTTTTGTTAAAAAAAGTAGAATCATAAGGATTTTAAAACTGATTTAGTACATTTAATGAATGAAGAATTTTATCTATATAATGCTAATTTTGGTCACAGCTTTTGGCTGCAGTACTTCAAATATGCAAGAAAAAAAAATCTCAAAAAAAGGAAATTTAACAACAAACGATACAGTTAAAATTATAAATGAAGAAATAAATTATGAAATAATAATTATTGATCCAGGATTCAATAGCTGGTACGTATCTTATGCGAAACCTCGCAATTATTACTCTCAAAATTATCTTGAAACAAGAAATAGAGATTGGGTTATTGGCTGGAACAATTTATTTATGCGTGGAAGCAGATTAATTGATATGGCTATTGACTATCAAAGCAATACTAATTATGGTTATGAAGTAAACTATCTTATTTATAATTACCTCACTTATTTTCAATTAACCAACAAAATTAAGCTCGGCAGCTTTGTTCCAAGAATTTAAAAACGTAGTTTTGTAACTATATTAATTCAGTATGAATAAGCTTAAACAACGCTGGGGAATTACCTCTAATTACCAGCTGGTTATTATATTTATCGTTTTTGCCATCAATGGTTCTCTTTCGGCAAGAATTTCTTATTACCTAATGGGTTTGATCGGCATCACTAAAGAAAATACACATTGGACTTTCTATTACATTATTCTTTTAGTACTCGTTTTACCGCTTTACCCGTTTATGCTGATGGGTTTTGGGTGGCTTTTTGGCCAATCGGTTTTCTTTTTTCCCTTTGCGAAGAGAATGATCCGCAGCATGAAATTAGGTTTTTTATTACCTAAAGGAAAAGTTGAAGAAAAGTAAAAATCTAAAAATAGAAAAAGCCAGAAAGTCGTTACCTTCTGGCTTTTTTATAATTAATATAAAACTTTACTTTTCTGATTTACTAAAATAGTAGGTGTAGATCCAAGTTAATGTGAATGTTGGCAAAACGTCTGTAAAAGGCAATAATTCTTCAAGGAAAGAAATCACGCCACCTATTTTCCCAACAGTTCCTTTATACATATTGGCTAAAATAATTCCTGAAATCGGAGCCCATGCAAAATCAGCAAATTCCCCAAAAAAAGGCAACGCATAAGAAAACATTCCGATAGCGTCAAAAAGCAAACTCAGAAACAATTGCTTTTGTTTTTTATTTGAAGCTGTTTTAATTTGAACCTGTTCTGTCATTTCCAATGGTTTAGATTAAAACCTACCACGCAAAACCAATGCCAATTATTTTTTCAGCTTTTCAGAAAATTGTTTTCTGACCTTTTCCACCTTTGGCGTAATCACATAACTGCAATACGATTTCTCTTTATTTCTGGCATAATAATTTTGGTGGTAATCTTCTGCCACATAAAATTTTGAAGCTACAGAAACCTTTGTAACTACTGGTTTTCCAAAAGTATTTTCTTGGTTTAATAGCTTAATATAATCTTCGGTAATTTTCTTTTGCGCTTCATTATGATAAAAAACCTCACTTCTATATTGCGTTCCCACATCAGCTCCCTGACGGTTTAAAGTTGTTGGGTCGTGTGTGGCGAAGAAGATTTCCAATAGCTCTCCAAAACTTATTTTCGAGGGATCAAACGTGATTTGAGTCGCTTCCGCGTGCCCCGTTGTTCCCGAAGAAACTTCCTCATAAGTTGGATTTGCAGTTTTCCCTCCAATATACCCTGATTCCACTTTTTTAACACCTTCTAATTCTAAAAAAATTGCTTCGGTGCACCAAAAACAACCGCCTCCAAATGTGGCAACTTCCAATCCTTTTTCTACTTCCATCTTAACGGGTTCCTTGTTTTCTGAAATTAATTCTTCTTTTTTTTCTTTTGACTGACACGAAATTGTGATCAAAGTCAGCACAGCAATCATCTTTTTCATCTTCTTCATTTAATTTTTTAAAATTAATCAATAAATACACCAAAAACTCGGTATTAACGAAACTTTATATATCCACATACGAAAGAATGTGAACCGAAAGATGTGAAAGTTTTCTAAAACTTTGTTTCTTTGTATAAACTCCGAAAATAATGATCCACGCAAAAAATCTACATAAATATTACGACAAACTTCACGTTTTAAAAGGCGTGGATCTGCACATTGAAAAAGGTGAAATTGTTTCTATCGTAGGAGCTTCTGGCGCAGGAAAAACAACTCTACTGCAGATTTTAGGAACTTTAGACAAGCCTTCTCTTGAAAACGAAACGGTTTTAAAAATCAACAACGAAGATATTTTGAAAATGAACGACAAGTCACTTTCAAAATTCAGAAATCAACAGCTCGGTTTTATCTTTCAGTTTCACCAGCTTTTGCCAGAATTTACAGCTTTAGAGAATGTTTGCATTCCCGCTTTTATCGCCGGAAAACCTAAATCTGAAACCGAAACGGAAGCCAAAAGGTTGTTAGATTATCTGGGATTATCCCACAGAATCAATCACAAACCCGGAGAATTGTCAGGCGGTGAACAGCAAAGAGTTGCCGTTGCCAGATCATTAATTAACAAGCCTGCCGTAATTTTTGCTGATGAACCTTCAGGGAATTTAGACACCGCTTCTGCAGAAAATTTACACCAATTGTTTTTTAAATTAAGAGATGAATTAGGACAAACTTTTGTCATCGTAACCCACAACGAAGAATTAGCCAATATGGCCGACCGCAAACTGATTATGTCAGACGGATTAATTCCTTAATTTGCTGTATTTCAAATAAATTATGACCCAAAAAGAGCTTAAAGATTTTTTAGACGAAAAAGTAGAACTGTATAACAATCCTGATTTTATTGAAAGTGACCCAATACAGATTCCGCATTTATTCTCTTTAAAAGAAGACATTGAAATTGCCGGATTTTTGAGTTCAATAATTGCTTGGGGAAACAGAAAGATGATCATCAACAACTCTAAAAAGATGATGGATTTGATGGGAAATTCTCCATATGATTTTGTGATGTCGCATCAAGATTATCAGTTAGAACGTTTAGAGAATTTTGTCTACAGAACTTTTAATGGTGGTGATTTTATCAGTTTTATCAAGGCTTTACAAAATATCTATAAAAATCATAATGGTTTGGAAGCTGTATTTCTTAAAAATCAGGAAGCCCATTCCATGCAGAAAAGCATCCATGAATTCAAAAAAGTTTTCTTTGAAATTGAGCATTTGCAACGAACCCAAAAACACATTTCTGATCCGTTGAATAATTCGGCTGCAAAAAGAATCAATATGTTTTTAAGATGGATGGTCCGCGAAGATAAAAAAGGCGTTGATTTTGGCCTTTGGAAGACCATATCTCCCGCAACATTATCGTGTCCGTTAGATGTTCATTCTGGAAATGTAGCTCGAAAATTAGGTATTTTAACCCGAAAACAAAATGATGCAAAAGCTTTGGCAGAATTAGATTTGCAATTGCGAAAATTAGATCCCAATGATCCTGTAAAATATGATTTTGCTTTGTTTGGATTGGGCGTTTTTGAGGGATTTTAAGTCGATTATTCGATGTTTAGATTTGTAAATTATTCAAAAAATCGAAGTATCAAATTATTGAAAAATCAATTTAATCAGCTAATTAACGTACCTTTGCACAAAATTTACAAATTATGTCCACTTTCGAGCAATTTAATCTTCCAAAATCATTAGAAAAAGCAATTAATGATTTAGGATTCACAGCACCCACTCCAATTCAGGAAAAATCATTTTCTGTAATTGCGTCAGGTCGCGATATGATGGGAATTGCGCAAACCGGAACGGGAAAAACATTTGCATATCTTTTGCCTTTACTTAAATTATACACGTTTACGCCCACACACACGCCAAAAATCGTAATCTTGGTTCCAACAAGAGAATTAGTGGTTCAAGTTGTGGAAGAAGTTGAAAAATTGACAAAATATATGTCCGTTAGAACTTTAGGAATTTATGGCGGTGTCAATATAAATACGCAGAAAACCAATGTATATCAAGGAATTGACATCTTGGTTGGTACGCCGGGACGTGTGATGGATTTGGCTTTGGACAACGTAATCCGTTTTGATGAAACTCAAAAACTGGTAATTGACGAATTTGATGAAATGCTGAATCTAGGTTTTAGGATTCAGTTGACTTCGATTTTAGCAATGATGCGACCAAAGCGTCAAAACATACTTTTTTCAGCAACAATGACTGATGAAGTAGATGCTATTTTGAATGATTATTTTGATTTTCCTGAAGAAGTTTCGTTGGTTCCATCGGGAACTCCTTTGGAAAAAATCAAACAATTAAAATATAAAGTTCCGAATTTCAATACGAAGATTAATCTTTTGAAAAACCTTTTGGCAAACGACGAAAGTATGTCAAGGATTTTAATTTTCATAAACAATAAGAAATTTGTGGATATGGTGTATGACCGAATTGTGGAAGAATTTCCAGATCAATTTGGTGTTATTCACTCGAATAAATCACAGAATTATCGTTTAACCACGATGGAAAATTTCCAACAAGGAATTTTGAGAGGAATCATTACGACCGACGTAATGGCGAGAGGTCTTGATATTTCTGACATTACGCACGTTTTAAACTTTGATGTTTCTGAAGTTCCAGAACAATATATTCACAGAATTGGTAGAACCGGTCGTGCTGACAAAGACGGGATCGCCATCAGTTTCATTGGTCCAAAAGAGGAAGATTTCTTTATTGAGAGCGAACTTTTAATGAACAAAGAAGTGGATCTTGTTCCCATTCCCGAAGCGGTAGAACTTTCAACTGTTTTGATTGAATCTGAAAAAGTGAGACAGCCGGTTAAAATGGCAATGAAAAAAGTAACTAAAGGAAATGGTGCTTTTCACGAAAAATCAGAGAAAAACAAACAAGTAAATTTGGGTGGTCCAGGGAAAACGAAACCTCGCAAAACAAAAGCGCGAAACCGTGGTGTGGAAAGAACTCGCGATAAAAAGAGAAAAGATAAAGGAAAATAGGATTTCCAATTACACCAAATTGCACGAATTAACACAAATTAAAAAGTCTAAATACAGACAAATTTTTGTAGAAGTTCGTGCATTTGTATTTCATAAGGTTTACTGTTTCGAAAAAACCAAACAAACTGGAGAACACAATTCTATTCTTTTCCCGGTATCAGTAAGCTTTCCTGTAATTTTGTCAATTTTAAAAATCACAACATTATTAGTGTATTGATGTCCGATCAATAAAAATTTTCCAGTTGGATCAATTACAAAATTTCTTGGACCTTTTCCTTTTGTATCGATTTGATTCACCAAATCTAAACTTCCTTTTTTGTTAATCGCAAAGGTGTTGATTGTGTTCGCATCTCCCCTATTTGTAGCGTATAAAAACTTTCCGTTTGGCGAAATATGAATATCTGCCGAGCTTGTTTCTCCTTTAAAATCTTTCGCTTCAATAGTTGTTTCATGCACCAATTTTAAAGAACCGTTTTTGTATTTGTAAGTAGTTAGGCTTCCATCCAATTCGTGTAAAACATAGACAAATTTACCGTCGTTGCTGAACACCAAATGTCTCGGACCGCTTCCTTTTTTTGTATCAATTGTTTCTTTCAAAGTCAAAATTTCTTTGGAAGCATTTTTATCATATTTATAAATTAAAATTTTGTCCAACCCTAAATCGTTCGCCAAAACAAATTTCTTATCTGGCGAAAAATAAACCATATGAACGTGTGCACTTTCTTGTCTTTTTTCATTGACACTTTTACCAGAATGCTGGATAATTTGCTGGGCTTCAGTTAAACTTCCGTCTGCATTTTTTCCAAAAACAGAAATAGTTCCGCCCGAATAATTGGCAGAAATTACATTTTTATCGTCATTGATGATGTAACAAGGATCGGCTCCGTGGGTATTTTGTTTGTTCAAAAAATTTAGCTTTCCACTTTTGGAATTAAATCCAAATGAACTAACTGTACTTTCACTTCCGTTTTCATTCACGCTATACACAAAATCATTTCCTTCTGAAACAGTCAAATAACTTGGATTAATAACATTTTCAGTAGTGGCTTTCAAAGCAAAATCGCCTGTATCTGTACTAAAATCATAAACATAAATCCCTTTGCTTTCACACGAATTTGTATACGTTCCAATAATTAAATTGTAAATTTTATCTTGCGCGTTCGTCACAGTTGCAAAAAAAAGTGTAAAAATTAATAGGGCAATTTTTTTCATTTTGAGAAATTTATGCTGTAAAATTAAGTTTCAATTTTGGAAAAAGGTTGGAAATAAATGTTAATTAAATCGTTGACTATTTTGCTACAGAAGGCATTTCAGAAAATATAAGAAACAAATATCAAATGAACATATATATCTTAAATGCTAAATAAAATATTGTTCAAAAAAACGCTTCACAACTGCCAACAAATTCGTATTTTTGACAAACTTTCATTTAATGCAGTTCAAACATCCAGAAATTCTATACTTCCTTTTTTTATTGGTTATTCCAATTCTGGTTCACTTGTTTCAATTGCGTCGCTTCAAAAAAGAATATTTTACCAACGTCCACTTTTTAAAAGAGCTTGCCATACAGACCCGCAAGAGTTCAAAAATCAAAAAATGGTTGCTTTTGGCCACGCGCTTGTTTCTTTTGACGTGCTTGATTATTGCTTTTGCACAGCCATTTTTTCAAGCAAAAGATTCAAAAGGAAGTACCAATGAAATGTTTATCATTTTAGACAACTCTTTTTCGATGCAAGCCAAAGGAAAACAAGGCGAATTGATGAAAAGAGCGGTTCAAGAATTATTAGAAAATGCTCCTGAAAATCAGATCTTTTCGTTAATTACAAACTCCGAAACATTTTGGAATACCGATATAAAATCGATCCAAAAAGAACTTCAAAATTTAAAATACAGCGCTTCTTCTTTTCAATTGGACAATTTAATGGCGAAGATAAAATCACGCAAATCGCCTTATAACAAAGACGTTGTCGTGATTACGGACGCAGTTGGTTTAGAATCAAAACAGTTAAAAAGTATCGACAGCACTTTTAATACGTATTTCATAGTCCCGAAAGCGGAGCAAAAAAACAACGTTTCGATTGACAGCGTTTACATCAATCAAACTCTGGACAATTTTTATGAAATTGGCGTAAAGCTTTCTTCTTACGGCAAAAATGAAAATGATATTCCGATTGCTTTATACAATGATAAAAAACTCGTTGCCAAAACAATAGTCAAATTCGAAGAAAAAGAAAAAGCAATAAATTTCACAATTCCGAAGGAAGATTTTAACGGTTATGCTTCTATTGAAGACAATGCCTTGCAATATGACAACCAGTTGTTTTTCAGCATTTCAAAACCAATAAAAACCAATGTAATCAGCATTGGACATGTTGAAAAAAGTGCTTTTCTTAGAAAAATTTATGCTGATAAGGAATTCATTTACAACAATTTTGATTTGAAATCTTTAGATTACAATCAGCTTGAAAAACAAGACGCAATTGTTTTAAATGAAATTCAAGAGGTGCCACAAGCTTTGCAAACCACCTTGAAATCTTTTGTAGAAAAAGGGGGCAATTTAATCGTAATTCCATCGCAAGAAAGTTCGGTTTCTAACTTGAATTCTTTGATGCAAAATTTTGGTGGCATTCAGTTCAAAACATTAGAAAATAAAGAGAAATTAGTTTCTAAAATTGCTTTCAGCCATCCGCTTTACAGCACGGTTTTCGAGAAAAAAATAGATAATTTTCAATATCCAAATATCAAAAATTCGTTTGCAATTTCAAGCGCTTTTCCTTCCATTTTAGGATTTGAAGACCAAAGCACATTTTTGACTGCAATTTCAAATTCAGTGAGTTCGGTTTATGTTTTTTCAGCTCCGATCAATAAGGAAAACTCGAATTTTCAAAATTCTCCTCTAATTGTTCCTACGTTTTATAATATGGCGCAAAGCAGTCAAAAAACAGGAATAAATGCCTTGACAATCGGCGAAAACAATCCGTTTTTGATAGATGCTTTATTATCAAAAGATGAAATTTTAGAAGTCAAAAGTTTACAAGAAAATGGTTCGGAAAAATTTATTCCAATGCAACAGATCTTGAACAACAAAGTAAAATTAACATTTAATGATTTCCCTCAGGAAGCTGGAAATTTCGGAATTTATAAAAAAGACGAATTGCTTAAAAAAATCAGCTTCAATTACAACAAAACCGAAAGCGATTTATCGTCATCCAGTGAAGCTTTGCTTTCTGACTTTAAGGTAATTGATAGTATTGACAACGTTTTTGATACGTTAAAAACGGATAGAACCGATAACGAAATCTGGAAATGGTTTGTTTTTCTAACCCTTTTATTTTTGGTCATTGAAGTTTTGATACAGAAATTTATAAAATAATTTCGTTTCAAAAATTAGATTTTACAACAACACAACACGCATAAATATGAACTTGATTATTCGACAAGCAAAAATTATTGACACCAAAAGTCCGAATCACAATCAAACTTCTGACATTCAGATTGAAAACGGAATCATCACTAAAATTGGCCAAAACTTACCAAATCCAGCTGATTTTGAAACGTTGGAATTAGAAAACCTTCATGTTTCTCAAGGTTGGTTTGATTCCAGCGTAAGCTTGGGCGAACCTGGTTTTGAAGATAGGGAAACGATTTCAAACGGATTGAATACGGCTGGAAGAAGCGGTTTTACGGCAATAGCAATGCAACCGAACAGTTTTCCTATTTTAGACAATCAAGCAAATATCAGTTTTGTAAAAAGCAAATCGGCTGATTTTGCAACCGATTTATTTCCGATTGGAGCATTGACAAAAAACAGCGAAGGAAGCGATTTAGCCGAACTTTTTGACATGAAAAATTCAGGGGCCATTGCTTTTGGAGATTACAACAAAAGTCTTTCCAACTCTAATCTTTTGAAAATTTCGTTGCAATATGCGCAAGATTTTGACGGTTTAGTGATTGCTTATTCACAAGATGCAAACATTAAAGGAAGTGGAGTGGCAAACGAAGGAATTGTCAGCACACGATTGGGTTTAAAAGGAATTCCGGCTTTGGCAGAAGAATTACAAATTGCCCGAAATCTTTTTATTTTAGAATATACAGGCGGAAAACTACACATTCCTACGATCTCTACAGCTAAATCAGCTCAGTTGATTCAAGAAGCAAAAGCAAAAGGATTAAGCGTAACGTGTTCTGTGGCTGTACATAATTTGGTTTTAACCGATGAAAAGTTGGACGGATTTGATACTCGCTTTAAAGTTACGCCACCTTTGAGAACTGATTCTGACAGAAAAGCATTGATTGAAGCTGTGAAAAACGGCACCATTGACATAATCACTTCAGACCATAATCCGATGGATATTGAACACAAGAAGATGGAGTTTGATATGGCAAAAAATGGAACAATCGGATTGGAAAGTGCTTTTGGAGCTTTGCTGACGGTGCTACCACTAGAAATTGTTATCGAAAAATTACTTGCCGGAAAAGCTATTTTTAAGGTAGTAAATCCAGAAATTAAAGAAGGAAATGTTGCCAATTTATCACTTTTTAATCCGGAAGGAAATTGGAATTTCAGTAAAGAAAACATCTTGTCAAAATCCAAAAATTCTGCTTTCCTTGGACAAGAAATGAAAGGAAAAGCATACGGAGTTTTTAATAATACGAAATTAGTTTTAAATAAATAAATTATGCAGAATACTGTTGAAGAAGGAAAAACGATTGCTATTGTCTCACACCTTTCCATCATTGGAACCATCATTGCTATTGTGATGAATAATGATAAAAAAAATACTTTTGCAACCTTTCATATTCGCCAAACGCTTGGAATTTTTCTATTATTTTTCGCTTTGGGATATCCGGTTGGACTTTTTGACGATTGGATGATTTCATCTTCATTATACATTTTCATTTTCATTCTTTGGGCTTACAGCTTTGTGAGTGCGCTCCAAGGACAGATGAATTTGATTCCTTTATTAGGAAGTTTTTTCCAGAAATTTTTCAAAAATATTATCTAAAATAAATGAAAACCAATATTGAATATCTCGTTAGAGAACCAAAAATAAAGAAAGAAAAAAATCCGTTGTTGCTTTTGCTTCACGGTTATGGAAGCAACGAGGAAGATTTATTTTCATTTGCCGGAGAACTTCCAGAAGACTATTTTGTAGTTTCCGCAAGAGCACCTTATGATTTGCAACCTTACGGACACACTTGGTACGCGATCACTTTTGATGCTGACCAAAATAAATTTTCAGATGACAATCAAGCGATTGAATCCAGAGATTTGATTGCCAATTTTATTGACCAGCTGGTTTCTGAATTGCCAATTGATCCTGAAAATGTAACATTGATTGGTTTCAGCCAAGGAACAATTTTAAGCTATTCGGTTGCTTTGAGTTATCCAGAAAAAATAAAAAGAGTTGTCGCGTTGAGCGGTTATTTGAATGAAGGAATTTTAGCTTCGGGTTATGAAAGCAAAGATTTGAGCCATTTGAAAATGTATATTTCTCACGGAACGCAAGACCAAGTAATTCCTGTAGAATGGGCTAGAAAAGCTCCGGAAACATTGAAAAGATTAGGAATTGATGTTGTTTTTAAAGAGTATCCGATGGGTCACGGCGTTTCTCCACAGAATTTTCACGACCTAAAAAATTGGCTGGAAAACAATTAAAAATAATTTCAGGTTAAAGCATAAAAAACCGCAAATTCACGATTAAAAATCTGTGAATTTGCGGTTAACTATTTTATAAGAAACACCTCTTAATCCTCTGGGTTGTCGCTTCCGGTGATGACTTCTTCATTAACCATCGCTCCGGCATACATGATTGAATCGCCTTTTTTAAGCGTAAATCCTTTGTCGGTAAGCAATTGCCATTCGTCTTTTACGTAAGGACTTCCTTCTGATTTGCGTTCCATAATTACAGAAGATTTATAATTTGGAAGGAATAATTCAGCCTTGTTCCCATCTTCCTCTAAAACAGCAAAAGCACTGATTACTGGGTCTCCTGCCTTAATTTCTGTTGGTGGATTCAAACGAATTCCGTCTTCAAATGGACGGATGCACGTCTTTTTTAAAACCGACCACCTGTATCCTGCAGAACTGAAGCAACCATTTTCATCTTTATCAACTCCTGCCACTTTTGCCAAGCTATCTTTTTGGATTCCAGCGTTATCGGCTGCACCTCCCAAATCCCTGCAAGAAACTGCAGAAATTAAAATAGCAAAAAGGAAAACCAGTTTTTTCATTGGGAATATTTATTTTTTTGAACTATAAATTTATAAAAAAAACTTCTATTTCAATGTTTTTGAATAAATAAAAGTATCCATCGTTACAAACTCCGTTGGCTTTCCTTCATTTTTAAAATATTTCACCAAAACTTCTCCCCAAGCACCGCCAATATTGAAATCAGCAATAATCCAACGGTGGTTTAAAATTTTTATTTTATTTATAATCGCTTTGTTTCCATTGATTTGATCATATTTGGTCAGCGGATTTCCATTCGGATTTTCGTTTAGCGTATTAATTTCATCCTTGATTTCTGAGGCCAATTTATTGACGTCATATTCTTCAAAATATTCAATCGCGTTATCATTATATTCTAAAGAGAAATAATTGGCTTCCATAATTTGATTGTTCAAAGAAGCTATAGAATCTCTTTCTACTTTTGATTCCTTTAGACAGGTTTCAATTCTTTTGTCATCCGAGTTTGATTTTTTGGAAAAATACATATACGTGTAAATGTTCAAAAGTATCGAAAATGGCAATAAATAGAAAATCGTTTTTTTCATTTTTATAAGTTAAATAGTTATTTGTAAGTTGTCATACGCTAAAAAAATATTCGCCGGAAGTCGTTTTTGAACCTCTTCGTGAAAGCCCATCGTGTGGCTGATGTGCGTCAAATAAGCCTTTTCTGGATTGACAAGCGTGATAAAATCTAAAGCTTCCTGCAAGCTGAAATGGGAATGGTGCGGTTCTTCACGCAGTGCATTTACAACCAACACTTTTAAGCCTTTAAGTTTTTCAATTTCCCCATCTTCCACGGTTTTTACATCCGTCAAATAGGCAAAATCATCAATTCTGTACCCAAAAACAGGCAAATCGCCGTGCATCACATAGATGGGAATTGCAGTTTTATCTCCAATTTTAAAATTCTGATTGTTTTTAACCAAAATTGGTTCGACAGAAGGTGCTCCTGGATATTTGTTTACCGTTTCAAAAACATAGGCAAAACGCTGTTTCAATGACACTAAAACCCTATCATCTAAATAAATAGGAATGTTTCCTTGTTTGAAATTAAACGGGCGAATATCGTCAATTCCAGCAGTGTGGTCAGCATGTTCGTGGGTGAATAAAATTCCGTCCAATTTCTGGCAACCAGAAGTCAGCATTTGCTGTCTAAAATCGGGTCCACAATCAATAACAAAGGAGTGATTTTCCCAAGAAATCCAGACCGAGACACGCAATCTTTTATCTTTAAAATCGTTACTATTGCATACAGGATGATTGCTTCCGATAACCGGAATGCCTTGTGAAGTTCCTGTACCCAAAAAATAGACTTTCAAGCGCGTTAATTTTTTACAAAAATAGCATTAATTCCCTTTAATAAAACCCCTATTTTGTTAACTTTGCAAAGTATCATCACTATTATGAGAAACGACGACAACGAAATTACATTAAAAGGAGACAGAGTTATTGAACAAATTCCTTCTGTGAAGGATAAAGCCCTGCGAATCAACTTAAACGAAAATATTTACGGCACTTTTGCCGAAATTGGTGCCGGACAAGAAACAGTCAGACACTTTTTTAGGACTGGCGGTTCTTCAGGAACGATTGCAAAAGCAATGTCAGCGTATGATAAAGATTTTAGCGATGCCATTTATGGCTCTGAAACTGACGGACGTTATGTGACTGAAGCACGTTTAAAAAAAATGCTTTCGCACGAAGTCCGCTTGGTAGAACAGCGCTTGAATCGTGACAAACATCCAAGCAAAATGTTTTTCAGCTATGCAAATACGGTTGCTACAATCGATTTTGCAAAGCAATTTAAAGGCCACGGCTGGGTTGGGATTAAATACCAAATCGAGCCAGACGAAGATTATAACGAAATTGTACTTCACATTCGTTTTAAAGAAACTGATGCCAGACTGCAACAAGAAACTCTTGGAATTCTGGGAGTTAACTTGATTTACGGTGCGTTTTACAAATACAACGATCCAAAAAAATTGCTCCGTTATTTATACGACCACTTGGATAAGGATCAATTGGAAATTGATACAATAAACTTTTCAGGACCCCGTTTTGCAGATGTTGACAACCGTTTGATGAGTTTGCAATTGGTTAAAAACGGAATGACTGATGCGGTAATGTTTGATCCCAATGGAAATAATGTTTTGCCTGCAGCAGTTCTTTACAAGAAAAATATTTTGGCTTTGAGAGGAAGTTTCCGTCCGGTGACGAAAGTCAATATGGATATGTACAAAAAATCTCTTGAAATGTTTCTAGAGGAAAATAAAGTACAGAAAGAAAATACCTTGGTTGTTTTTGAAATCACTCTTTCCAACCTGCGTTCTGATGGTGAAATTGACGAACGAGATTTTATGGACAGAGCTGAATTGCTTTGTTCTTTAGGCCAGTATGTAATGATTTCAAATTTTCAGGAATATTATAAAGTGGTTGAATATTTCTCAAATTATACCAAAGCCAGAATGGGATTGGCAATGGGCGTCAACAATTTAGTTGACATTTTTGACGAGAAATATTACCGCCATTTGAGTGGTGGAATTTTGGAAGCTTTCGGTAAATTATTCTACCGTGATTTAAAAGTTTTCTTATATCCGATGAAAGATGACAATGGAGTGGTAATAAATTCTGGAAATCTAAAAGTACATCCAAGAATGAAAGAATTGTACAAATTCTTCAAATTCAACGGAAAAGTGGTTGATATCACTGACTTTGACGAAAATGACTTGGAAATTTTTTCAAGAGAAGTTTTAAAAATGATCAGCAAAGGAAAACCAGGTTGGGAAGAAATGCTTCCGAAAGGTATTGCTGAATTGATCAAAAGAGACAATCTTTTTGGATACGACCCAAAGAAATTGATGGAAGAAAGCACGAATTAGAAGTAATATCTTATTATTGAGAATTAAGATAGCTGTCTTTAGCTTACAGAATCAATCTATACATATAAAAAGCAGTATTCTTAATTGAATACTGCTTTTTTTTACTGTAACCTGAAATCGGAATTCGGCTTGCTATTTCAATATCTGATTTACGTGTGCCTTGGTTTTTACATCTGAAATAACATCTTCAATAATTCCTTCTTCGTTGATGACAAAAGTCGTTCTGTGGATTCCGTCGTAGGTCCTTCCCATAAACTTTTTTGGCCCCCAGACTCCAAAAGTCTGAATCACTTCTTTTTCTTCATCGGCCAACAGCGGAAAAGGAAAACTGAATTTATCCTTGAATTTCAATTGTGCTTTTTGCGAATCAGCGCTTACACCCAGAAGTTCGTAATTATTTGCTTTAAAACGTTCAAAATTATCTCTCAAATCGCAAGCTTCCGCTGTACAGCCCGGCGTGTTTGCCTTTGGATAAAAGAAAACAACTAACTTTTTTCCTTTATAATCTTCTAATTGGTGAAATTTCCCATCTTGGTCAAAACCTGAAAAATCAGGCGCTTTGTCTCCTATTTTTAATGACATAAATTATTTTTGATTTAAGATTTTTGATTTATGAATTCGTAAATTTACAGCTATAAAATTAGCTAAAAATGACCAAAAAAGAGCGTGCTTCTTTCGTTATAACTACGTTAAAAGAATTATATCCCACGATTCCCATTCCATTGGACCACAAAGACCCTTATACATTGCTGATTGCAGTTTTGCTTTCGGCACAGTGCACTGATGTTCGCGTCAACCAAATTACGCCACTTTTGTTTGCCAAAGCAGATAATCCGTATGATATGGTGAAAATGACGGTCGAAGAAATTCAGGATATCATTCGTCCTTGCGGTTTATCGCCAATGAAATCAAAAGGGATTTATGGGCTTTCACAGATGCTGATTGACAACTATAATGGCGAAGTACCCCAAAGTTTTGAAGCTTTAGAGTCGTTTCCAGCGGTTGGACATAAAACGGCAAGCGTGGTAATGTCGCAAGCTTTTGGCGTACCTGCGTTTCCGGTTGACACGCACATTCACCGATTGATGTATCGCTGGGGCTTGACGAGCGGAAAAAATGTGGTGGAGACTGAAAAAGATGCAAAAAAAATTTTCCCGAGAGATTTGTGGAATGAATTGCATCTCCAGATCATTTGGTATGGACGAGAATATTCTCCCGCAAGAGGCTGGAGCTTAGAAAAAGATATTATCACAAGAACCATTGGAAGCAAGAAAATCTTGTCGGTACTTCTGAAAAAATAAAAAAATAGTTGAAAAAAAATATCCCGATAAATTATCGGGATATTAATTAATTAGCGATTGTTTCAAATTTCAACCCATTCACTTTAATAAAGCTCAATGCTTTAGAGTAATTTAATAAAAACGATATTGTTTCTTTTTTAGGTTGCATTTGTTTTGTTGCTAATGTTTTTTTAGAGTAGATTTTTGCCATTTGATTAGGTTTGTTTCTACTTTAACGCAACAAATTTCTGAATATTGTTAATTGGTCAAGATAATTTGATGTTTGTCAATAACTTTTCTCAAATTCATCAACGCATATCGCATCCTGCCTAAAGCCGTATTGATAGAAACCCCAGTTAATTCTGAGATTTCTTTAAAACTTAAGTCCTGATAAATACGCATAAACAATACTTCTTTTTGGTCATTAGGCAGTTCTTCGATTAGTTTTTTCAAGTCACTTTCTACTTGATTCGTAATCATTTCGCTTTCAACATTTGGACAATTATCTGACATTATAGAGAAAATAGAAAACTCTTCAGTTTCTCTAAACATTGGCATTTTTTTGTTTTTTCTGAAATGGTCCACAATTAAATTATGAGCAATTCGCATCACCCAAGGAAGAAATTTTCCTTCTTCATTGTAAGAACCTGATTTTAAAGTTTTAATGACTTTAATAAAAGTATCCTGAAAAATATCATCCGTGATATCTCGATCCGACACTTTAGAGTAGATAAATCCGTAAATTTTTGATTGGTGCCTATCGATTAGAGAAGCCAGGGCATTTTCGTCACCTGCGACATAACTCTTTACCAATAAAGCGTCTGGGAGTTGAACATTAGCCATAATATTACCTTTTAGTTTTTGGTTGTAATTGAAATTTATTTCTAAAAAAGTAATTTTTTTATAATAGGCAAATGTTAAATTAAGATTAATGTTAAGCCAAATATAGCACATTTCTTTTTATACCACAAAATAAATTGTTGAATTTTAACATATTTCATACAATAAAAATAAATTTAACAAACCGTTTGGAGCCTAAATCGCAAGATTTGCCTAGATTTATCAGTACTTTAACACATGTTGAAAAGATAATTTTGAAATTAGTCCAATGCCACTTTCTTATTATTTAATTACCTTTGTGGTATTCAAAAACTGCTATGATTACTGATATTTCAAAAATTGATCCAAAGTCCAATATTATCATAAAAGGGGCTCAAATTCACAATCTTAAGAATTTGGACGTCGTGATTCCCCGCAATAAATTAGTTGTCATTACTGGGCTTTCCGGATCTGGAAAATCAAGTTTGGCTTTTGATACTTTATATGCAGAAGGCCAGCGAAGATATGTGGAAAGCTTATCGTCCTATGCGAGGCAATTTCTGGGCCGTTTAGACAAGCCAAAAGTGGATTATATCAAAGGAATTGCTCCGGCAATCGCCATTGAGCAAAAAGTAAATACCACAAATGCGCGTTCGACGGTTGGTACTTCAACAGAAATTTATGACTATTTAAAATTGCTTTTTGCCCGAATTGGGAAAACTTTTTCGCCTGTTTCTGGGCAAGAAGTTAAAAAAGATACGGTTTCTGACGTAATGAACGATGTCAAAAACTTTGAACCTGAAAGCAAATGGTTGCTCCTCGCTCCTATTCATTTAGAAGAAGGACGCGCTTTAGAAGACAAATTAAAAGCGCTTTTACAACAAGGTTTTGCTAGAATTTTAGTTGAAAATGAAATGGTTCGTTTGGACGAAATCGAAAGCCATTCTTTAGACAATAAAGACATTCTTTTGATCATCGACAGAATCGTAGTTAAAGATGAGGAAGAATTCTTCAATCGTTTGGCAGATGCAGTCCAAACGGCTTTTTATGAAGGAAAAGGAATCTGTTATCTGCAAGAATTAAGCACTAATGACCGAAAAACTTACAGCAATAATTTTGAGTTAGACGGAATTCAGTTCTTTGAACCAAACGTTCATTTGTTCAGTTTTAATAATCCGTATGGCGCTTGTCCGACGTGTCAAGGTTATGGAAATATCATCGGAATTGACGAAGAATTGGTGATTCCAAATACCGCTTTGTCAATTTTTGAAAACGCAATTTATCCCTGGAGAGGCGAAAGTATGAGCTTTTTTAGAGATGAATTGGTAAAAAAAGGACACAAATTTGATTTCCCGATTCACAAACCTTATTACCAACTTACTGACGAACAGAAAGCATTGGTTTGGAAAGGAAATAAAGACTTTGTTGGATTGAATGATTTCTTCAAAGAATTGGAAGTTAAAAACTATAAAATCCAGAATCGCGTGATGCTTTCCCGTTATCGAGGCAAAACAAAATGCCCTGATTGTCGTGGAAAACGCCTTCGTGATGAGGCGAATTATATCAAAATCAACAACAAAACAATTTCTGACCTGGTCGATTTGCCAATCAAACATTTGGTTACTTTTTTCAAAAATTTAGAACTTTCTGAATATGATGTTAAAGTGGCGAAACGATTGCTTTTAGAAATCAACAACCGTTTGGCTTTCTTGACAGAGGTTGGTTTGGATTATTTGACTTTGAACCGAAATTCCGCTACGCTTTCGGGCGGAGAATCCCAGCGCATCAATTTGGCGACTTCTTTAGGAAGCAGTTTGGTGGGTTCGATGTATATTTTGGACGAACCAAGTATCGGTTTGCACCCAAAAGATACTGAAAGATTGATCAAAGTGTTGCTTTCGCTAAGAGATTTGGGAAATACCGTAATTGTGGTGGAGCACGACGAAGACATTATGAAATCAGCCGATATGATCATTGATATTGGTCCAGAAGCGGGAACTCATGGAGGCGAATTAGTCGCTCAAGGAACCTATGATGAAATTTTGAAATCAGATTCTTTGACCGCCAAATATTTGAATGGAGAAGAAGAAATCAAAACGCCAAGAATTCGAAGAAAACATAGAAATTTCATTGATATAAAAGGAGCCCGCGAAAACAATTTGCAAAACATTGACGTTCGTTTTCCTTTGGAGGTTTTGACCGTAATTACGGGAGTTTCTGGAAGCGGAAAAAGTACGTTGGTTAAGAAAATCCTTTTTCCGGCGATGCAAAAAGTGTTGGATGGCGTTGGAGAAAAAGCGGGGCAATTTACTGAAATGACAGGAAGTTATCAGGCGATCAAACATATTGAATATGTGGACCAAAACCCGATTGGAAGAAGTTCGCGTTCGAATCCTGTCACTTATATCAAGGCTTACGACGATATTCGTGATTTATTTTCTAAGCAGAAATTATCCCAAATCAGAAATTACCAACCGAAACATTTCTCTTTTAATGTGGACGGAGGCCGTTGCGAAACCTGCAAAGGCGAAGGTTCTATCAACGTAGAAATGGTTTTTATGGCCGATGTTCAATTGCTTTGCGACACGTGTAACGGAAGACGTTTCAAGAAAGAAATCTTGGAAATTAATTACGAAGGAAAAAATATTGACGACATTTTAACGATGACAATCGATGATGCCGTTGCTTTTTTCAAAGAAAACGGACAGGCAAAAATTACGCAGAAATTACAGCCTTTACAAGATGTTGGTCTGGGTTATGTTCAATTGGGACAGTCTTCTTCAACCCTTTCGGGCGGTGAAGCACAACGTATCAAATTGGCCTCGTTTTTAGTTAAAGGAGCTACTAAGGACAAAGCTTTATTTGTTTTTGACGAACCCACCACAGGATTGCATTTTCACGATATCAAGAAATTATTGGCTTCGTTTGATGCACTTTTAGACAAAGGCCATTCAATAATTGTGATTGAGCATAATTTAGATTTGATAAAATGTGCCGATTATATTATTGACATTGGTCCTGAAGGAGGCGAAAATGGCGGTCAATTGATCGCATCGGGAACGCCAGAAGAAGTTGTAAAAAACAAAACTTCGGTTACTGGAAAATATCTGAAAGAAAAGCTATAGAACTGTTTAACAATATTTTATAACTTTCAATAGATGACAAATAGAAATTTGGCACGAAACTTGAAATAGAATTAGCATAAGAATTGGTTATTCTCATACATAATAAAAATAGTTTAAAAGTTTAATAATTTGGTTGATTATTAAAATTGGTTGGTTAGGTTTGTTATAAATCCCGTGACTGTGAGGTTTGCGGGATTTATTATTTTTTGGAAATACCTACTCTAACGAGAAGACCATCTATTACTGCATTTATATCAGAAGAAATTTTAAAAACGTAATTTAAATAGACATAAGTTATTGTAATTAAAATTGATTTTAAAACAATATTCACAAAAGGATTAAAAGGAAATTCCCAAAAGTAAAATCCTAAAAACAAAGCCGTTATTATTACAAAAGATTTCAGAGTATTAATCGTAAACGGGTACAATTTCATTTTTTTGACTACAAATAAAAGCTTGATGGTGTTGTAAACAAACATCGAAATGAACGTTGCTAAAGCGGCGCCGGTAATTCCATACATCGGAATAAAAATTCGGTTTAAACCAATCATCATCACAACGAGTACTAATCCAAAAAGCAAAACAGTTCTGTAATATTTAGTGTTTAATACAATTGCGTTATTATTTCCTAGAATTACATCATAGAATTTGCCAAGCCCGATTAAAAAGACAGACAATAATCCAGCTTCATAATTTCCGGGAATAATGCGATACATCTGATTGATGTTTAAAAAGATACCAAGCATTACCAAGCCTCCAAAAACTTGTAAGTTGATCGCACTTTTTTTATACAGATCATTCAATTCGTCTATCTTTTCTTCTCCCATTAATTTGGCCGTAATCGGATAAATAATTTGAAGCATCGCCCGACTTGGAACCGCAATTACGGTGGCAATAAAAATGGCTACAGAATATTCTCCATTTTTTGTGATTTCTTCATAAGCCGGAATCATAATCTTATCAAAATCAAGCAATAAAACCGCAACACTTCCTGATAAAATGATGAAAAAAGAGTAATTGAAAATGTCTTTGTAATTTTGCGGAATCTTAAAATACAACTTCGGCATTTTTACATACATCGCATAAATAATCATTGCAAGCATCTGAAAACAGTAGGCTCCGGCAATTCCGTAGATAAAAGTTATTTTGTCAATCCAACCCAAATAAATTGAAAACAATAAAACGGTTACGATTATTCGAACAAAAACTTCACTGATAAAATTTCCTAAAACCGACTTCATATGCACTTTTACCCAAGCATAAAATATCTCGAAATAGCCCATAAAGAGTCCAATTATCGGGATAAGCCACAGAAATGGTTCAACGGTGGGGTTGTCTTCTAAAATCCACGAGGCAATAATGTCATACCCAAAATAAGTGATTAAGCTAACTGGGATGATCAAAAGCAAAGGCATAAAAAGCATAAAGCTTAAAAAATGCTCTTTTTCTTTTTCCTCCTTGTAATTTGAATAAAATCTAATTAAGGTGCTGTGCACGCCGAATGCCATCAAAGGCATCATTATATTGGAAGCCGAAAGTAAAAAAGAGACAATTCCATAATATTCTTTTCCAAGGAAACTGGTGTACAGAAATAATGCATTTACAGCGCCAATTCCGAAACCAAAATAGGTTACGGCAATGTTTTTGGCAGACTGATTTAATACGATTCCCATAGTGGAACAGCTGTTTTAGATTTGAGATTTGAGTAGTTTTGAAAGCTTTTCCGTTAGATTTTTTCTACTGTAATATTGCAAACCAATGGCGTTTGATTTTAATTTTCCGGTTTTATACTCTTCGTAATAACTTAAAATTGATGACTTTAATTTTTTAATTTCATCGTATTTCACAAAAACACCCGTATTGGTATTTTGGATTATTTCTGCGAAATCAGAACCTTCCGGACCAATTCCGATAATCGGCCTTTCAGAAACCATATATTCAAATAACTTTCCAGGAATGATACTTTTTGTTTCTTCTGAATCAATTTCTACCAATAATAAAACTTGTGATTTACGTTGCTGTTCCACCGCCATTTTGTGTGAAACATACCCCAAATTATTCAGATATTTATCTAATTTGAATTCAGTGATGGCATCTAAAACTTCTTGGCTTACTGCACCAATTAATTTTAGTTCGAAATCTTTCTTGAAATCAGCATTTTCTTTGATTAATTCTTTCAAACATTTCCACAAGATCCTCGGATTTCTCTCCGACAAAAAAGAACCAATGTGTGCCAGTGAAAATTTCTCGTCAAGTGTTTGCTTTTCAATTTTTTCTACATCAAAACCGTTGGTAATCACTTCAATTGGTTTGGTGGTCAACGCTTCAAATTCCTTTTTTGTAGTAGCACTTGTCACCAAAATCACATCGGCAGAATTTAACACTTTTGATTCTAAATTTTTGTGCTTTCTAGAAGCTGAATTACCTAATTTCAGTTTGTTATGATACCCAATCGTAGTCCAAGGATCACGAAAATCAGCAAACCATTTCACGTTTGTTTTCTCTTTTAAATCCATACCGATCAAGTGCAGACTGTGTGGCGGGCCTGAAGTCACAATCGTGTCAATTTGATTTTCTTCAATATATTTTTCCAAATATTTCACCGAAGGCTTTACCCAATAAACGCGAGCATCCGGAATAAAAACATTTCCTCGAATCCACAGAAAAAGTTTCTCTGTGAAGGATTGCTTCCTTTGATTTGGAATAATTCCGGAACTTATCTTTTTCGTCTTATTTTTTGAAAAAATAGAGGCAAAACCATAGGGTTCAAAAATCTTTTTTTTCAAGATTATAGCTTTATCAGAAACTTCAGAAACCAAACCTTCATCCATAATTGGATACGTCGGATTTTCTGGAACATATACAATGGGCTGTATGCCAAAATCAGGCAAATACTTCACAAACTTCAACCAACGCTGAACGCCTGGTCCTCCGGCTGATGGCCAATAATAAGTGATTATGAGTACTTTTTGCCCCCTAACCCCCAAAGGGGGAATTTTGTCACCCTCTACCATTTTTAATTATTTTTGGGAGTTCCCCCTTTGGGGGCTAGGGGGCGATTTTCAAAATAAATTCCTCCTACTAAAAGCAACAACATAAGAATGGAACTGATCAAAGTAATTGTGCTTCCGGTTTTCACAACTTGTGGCTCAAATTTAAATTCAATGGTATGTTTTCCAGCGGGAATTTCAAGACCTCTCAACGTATAATCTACTCTAAAATGATCTGCAGATTTTCCGTCAATCGTTACATTCCAACCTTTTGGATAATAAATTTCAGAGAAAACAGCCAAACCTTTATTGGCATTCTTTGAAACATATTTGATATAATTTGGCTCGTATGCTTTTAAAAAAATTGTTGCTGTTGAATCTTTTTCGTACGTTTTTGAAATTGGATTCTTAAATTCTTTTTGGTTGAAAACGGCTTGATTTTTAGTGTCCAAACTATCCAAAGCCTTCATTTCTTCATCGGCAGAATTTACGAATTTTACTTCTTTAACAAACCACGCATTCCCATTGGCATCTGGATTAATTACCGGATATTCTTGGCCTTTTTCGTCTACCTGAATCACATATTTGGTATTCAGCATATTCAAAACATTCAAATTTCCTTTACCAATTTGATAATCAAATAATTGCTCAATTCTTCTTGGTCGAACTGCGCTGTAACCTGATAATGATTTGTGGAAATAAGACGTTCTGGCCTGTAATCTTCCTTCAATTTCATAAACTCTGTACACGGAAGTGTCTCTTAATATCTGCTGATCAGAAGGCGTTTCTTGAAAGGGTTCACGCACTTCTCTTGCACTTACAAAACCTTTGCTGTCCACATAATTTTTATCGATGAAGAACAAATCTCCAACCATAAATAATCCGATTAAAATAACCGTCAATGTGTGGGATAATTTGTTTTTGTAGTGCAAAAATAAAAATCCAACTGACATTAAAATTAAAAAACCAGAACGCAACAAATCGGTGTTGTAAAGACTTTTTCTGTCTGCTCTCAAAGCTTCGACGAAACCAGAACCAAAAGCATCGCTACCTTGTGCTTGGCTGAACATTTGTTGCATCTGGGCATCATAAGGCCCTACAAAATCAAACATTCCTTTGGCCACAAATAGCAAGATGATGATTCCCAAACTTATTCCTCCGGCTAATTTCAATGACTTAAATTGTTCGTCTTTTTCTGATTTGAAAAAACTCTGAAGTCCCATGATGGCAAGAACCGGAAGACACAATTCAATGATTACTTGAATCGAAGAAACAGCTCTAAACTTGTCATACATTGGAACAAAATCAATGAAAAAATCCGTCATTAATGGGAAATTTTTTCCCCAAGAAAGTAACAATGAGAAAATAGCTCCTGCTAAAAAAGCATATTTTATTTTTCTTTTATCATTGAACAAAGCTAAAATTGCCAAAAAGAAAACCACCGCCCCGATATACGCTGGCGCGGCAACGATTGGCTGATCGCCCCAATACGTTTTGGCATACGCTTCTGTAAAACCTCTGGCTTCCTCTGGAGTTGCGCCTTGCATACTGATGAATTCGTACACTTTTGATTCACTTCCCAAATGTTCAGAATTAGAGCCTCCGAATAATCGTGGAGCAAATAAATTTAAACTTTCTGCAATTCCGTAGCTGTATTCTGTGATGTAATCATAACTCATTGCTGATGTAGTCGTGTTTTTTGAACCGTCTGGATTAAAAGTCAGTTCGCTTTTGCCACGCATACTAAAATCAGCATATTCAGATGTTGCCAACAAACTTGAAGCATTGGCCCCGATTGCCAAAATTCCGGCTACGGCAAACACTCCCATGGAAACCAAATATCCTTTGACATCTTTCTCCTTGATGTATTTATAAAGAAAGTAAATACCGACAATCAACAGCAAAAACAACAAATAATAGGTCATTTGGAAGTGATTCGCATTGATTTCCAACGCTCCGGCAATCATGGTAATCAATCCGCCGAGAATATATTTTCGCCTAAAAACCAGCAAAACTCCGGCAACAACCATCGGCATATAAGCGATTGCGTGTGCTTTTGCATTATGGCCTACGCCAAGAATAATGATAAGGTAAGTGGAAAATCCGAAGGCGAGCGCTCCGAAAAAGGCTTTCAGCGGATCTACTTTCAAAACTAAAAGCAATCCGTAAAATCCAAGAAAATATAGAAAAATATAATCGGCAGGACGCGGTAAAAATCGCAAAACATCGTCTAAAGCACCCACGGCATCATTTGGATAATTGGCTCCTAATTGATAAGTTGGCATTCCTCCAAAGGCTGAATTGGTCCAAAAAGGCTCTTCTTTCGTTTCGGCCCTAAAGTCATTTTGCTCTTTGGCCATTCCTGTATATTGCGCAATATCAGATTGATACAGCTGTTTGCCTTGCATTACAGGATAAAAATAAATTAGGGAAACCAAAACAAAGCCTAAAACGGCCAATAAATGAGGATAATACTTGCTGATTATTTTCATAATAGATAAGTTGAAAACAAATAAATAAAGGCGTGAAGATACGCATTTACAACAAATATATTCAAAGAAATGTTTAGTCTATTTCTTCGTAATCGATGTACTCACCTACTTTTTTCTTTTCGCGAGGCTTGTCAGATTTTGCCGTTGTGTTAACAAAATCAGATTGGTTATTTTGAGTTCTTTGATAATTTTGCTGTTGTTGCTGAAAGTTTTCTTGCGCTTTATTCACGACCGTTTTTACCATAATCGGAAAAAGAAGCTTGCCAATAAATTTTAGCAAATAATAAATACACACAATAGTTATTATCGTTCTCAAAATACCATCAAGGGAAGCATATTGCATAATCGTAATTTTAATTGGTAAAAATAACAAATAGAATTTTGAAAATTAAATTATCATTCTTAAATTAATAATAAATTATAGTACATTTGGGTTATAGTAACCATATCCTAATGAAAACCTCAAGAATATGTTCAAATTAAAGTCACTTTCACTGCTGTTTTTTGCCTTTTCGACTTCAGCCATTTATGCCCAATTTACTGACGACATCAACTCAAACCGACCGGGAGAATCCATGTCGGGATTTTCTGTTGGCAAAACCGTTTTTCAAATGGAAGCCGGAATTTATGGAATCACAGAAGACCACAACCTTTTAGAAACTGACTCCAAAGGTTTTGGATTTGATTTAGCACTTCGATATGGTGCTTTTTTAGAACAATTAGAATTTATTGCCATCATTCAATACCAAGCCGACCAATACAATACACCGCTTGGTTCTGAAAACAGAAGTGCTGTCAAAAAAATGACTTTAGGTGCCAAATACTTGATTTATGACCCATTTAAAAATTATGAAGAAAAAGTAAACATCTATAGCTGGAAAGCAAATCACCGTTTTAAATGGAGACAATTTATTCCTGCGGTTGGCGTTTATGCAGGTGCCAACGTGAATTTTTCGAATAATCCTTATACCTTTGAAACCGATCCCAAAATCAGCCCGAAGTTAATGGTGATTACGCAAAATCATTTCGGAAGCCGTTATGTTTTTGTCATGAATATTATTGCTGATAAAGTGACTTCAGATTATCCAAGTTATGGCGGTATCGCTACAATGACGTATGGAATTAACCCAAAATGGTCTGCTTTTTTAGAAGGGCAAGTGTACCAAAGTGATTATTATTCTGACGGAATTGCGCGTGGAGGCGCTGCTTATTTATTAATGCCAAACCTTCAATTAGACGCATCGATCAGTAAGAACATAAAAGATACGCCGTCCATTTTTTACGGAGGAATTGGGGTTTCTTGGCGTTTTGACGGAAGCTATAAAGATATTTTAATTAATATTCCAGGAAAAGACGATTCAAAAGACAAAAAGAAAGACAAGAAGAAAAAAGACGATAAAAAACGAATTGACGAAGTCGGAGGCGAACAACCTACAGAATAAAATGATAACAGTTAAAGAAGCGAATACAAAAGCATTATTAAAGGAATATGTAAAATTTCCTTTTGAATTATACAAAGACAACGATTATTGGGTGCCACCGATAATTTCAGAAGAATTAGAAACTTTTGACAAGAAAAAAAATCCGGCTTTTACGAATGCCGATGCCAATTTTTATTTGGCGTACAAAGACGGAAAAATTGCCGGAAGAATTGCCACAATCATCAATTGGGACGAAGTGAACAACCAAGGTAAAAGGAAAGTGCGTTTTGGTTGGTTTGACGTCATTGATGATATTGAAGTAACCAAAGCTTTGCTTGAAAAAGTATATGAATTTGGAAACCAAAACAATCTGGAATATGTGGAAGGCCCTATGGGATTTTCAAATCTTGACAAAGTGGGCCTTTTGACTTTTGGGTTTGACGAAATGAGCACAATGGTAACTTGGTATAACCATCCTTATTATGTGGAACATTTTGAAAAACTGGGTTATGTAATTGAAAAAACATACAACGAAAGTAAATTTCCGTTTGAAAATGTAAAACCAGAGTTCTTTTTAAAAGTGAATGATATTGTTTTAAAGCGCTACCAATTAAAAGCTTTAAACTTCACGAGCACCAAAGAAGTGATGCCCCATGTGGACAAAATGTTTGATCTTTTTAATGCGAGCTATGAAAAACTATCTTCTTTTGTAGCAATAACAGACATCCAGAAAGAATATTTCAAGAAAAAATACATCAGTTTTATCAATCCGGAATATATTAAATTCGTAGAAGATAAAGATCATAACATTGTAGCCTTTAGTATCGTGATGCCTTCTTTTTCAGAGGCTTTGCGAGAAACCAAAGGAAAACTTTTCCCGTTTGGATTTTTGAAGATTTTAAAAGCAAGAAAACACAGCAAGGACATGCTTTTTTACCTCATCGGAGTTCAGCCTGAATACCAAAGCAAAGGCGTAACGGCAATAATTTTCAATGAATATTACAAGACTTTTACTGAAAAAGGAATAAAAATGTGCTACCGAACTCCTGAATTGGCTGACAATGTAAACATCGCTAATTTATGGAAGCATTTTGATCCGGTAATTCATAAAAAGAGAAGTACTTACAGGAAAAGCCTCTAAGATTCTGAGTGGCAAATTTTCCGTTTTTGAGCAAATAAAAGTTCCAAAGTAAATTTCACTTTGGAACTTTTATTTTACAACTTCAAGACTTTGAAGCTTATTTTACACATTCCACTTTATTTAAAGTAACGCTTCCGAATTTCAAATCTTTTTTATCTTTAAAGGTTTGCTTATTTCCTACGGTTATAATTTCTCCAAAACCTTCTACCAGCGTAGTTCCTTTTTTCAAGAAAACGCTTTCTCTGGTTGATTTCATTCCTTCTGATTCAAAATCATACGTTGCATGAAGCGTATCGCCTTGAAACATTCCGGTGAATTTACCGAAATTGCCGTCTTTTTCAAAGAAATTATACTGCAAATCTCCAGAAACATTATTTCCGTTAGCCGTTACAATTGACATTTTGATGGTGTCTTTTCCTTTGCTGGTCCATAAGTAACATTCTTTTTCTGCCACAATTTCTGGCTGTTCCATTTCTTGTTCTGTTACGACAATATTTTCTTCTTCCAATTTTTCCTTACAAGAAGCAAAAGCAAGAATTCCTATACCTAAAATTAATAGCTTTTTCATAATTATTTTTTTTTTACAACTTAAAGGTAAATTTTAAAATAAGGATTTTTGTTAATTCTGTTGTAAAACAAAAAAAAGCCACTCTTTTCAGAATGGCTTTTTAGTAAAAAATATTTTAAAATCTTAACGTTCGTCGCTCACATCCACCGTGTGGATTTCAGCTAATTTAGCGTAAGTTCCGTTTTCTAATTTCTCTCTAATAGCTTCAAAAGCAGCTAAAGTTTGCTCGATATCTTCCATCGTATGTGTAGCCGTTGGAATCATTCTCAACAAGATAATTCCTTTTGGGATAACCGGATAAATTACGATAGACAAGAAAATTTTGTAGTTTTCTCTCAAGTCATTTACCAACATCATCGCCACCGGAACGCTTCCTTCTAAATAAACTGGCGTTACGCACGTATTTGTATCTCCGATATTAAAACCTCTAGATTTCAATCCGTTTTGCAATGCGTCAACATTTTCCCAAAGTTTGTCTTTCAAGCCTGGATTTGAACGCAATAAATCTAAACGTTTCAAAGCCCCTTTTACTAACAAAGAAGGCAAAGCTTTTGCAAACATTTGAGAACGCAAATTGTATTTCAAGAAATCGATAATATCTTTATCCGCAGCAATAAATGCTCCGATGCTTGCCATAGATTTTGCAAAAGTGGAAAAATAAACGTCAATCTGGTCTTGAATTCCTTGCTCCTCACCTGCTCCTGCACCAGTTTTTCCAAGTGTTCCAAAACCGTGAGCATCATCTACTAAAAGACGGAAATTGTACTTTTCTTTTAAAGCCACAATTTCTTTCAATTTACCTTGCTGCCCGCGCATTCCGAAAACACCTTCAGTAATCAATAAGATTCCACCGCCAGTTTCTTCAGCCATTTTTGTAGCACGACCCAAGTTTTTTTCGATACTTTCAATATCGTTATGTTTGTATGTAAAACGTTTTCCCATGTGAAGGCGCACGCCGTCAATGATACACGCGTGAGAATCCACGTCATACACGATGATATCATTTTTGGTAACCAAAGCGTCAATTACAGAAACCATTCCTTGGTAACCGAAATTCAACAAATAAGCGGCTTCTTTTTGAACAAAAGCAGCCAATTCATCTTGCAATTGCTCGTGAAGGGTTGTGTGTCCTGACATCATTCGAGCGCCCATTGGGTGAGCGGCTCCAAATTCAGCAGCAGCATCAGCATCAACCTGGCGTACTTCGGGATGGTTTGCAAGACCAAGATAATCATTAATACTCCAGTTAATTACCTCATTGCCATGAAACATCATTCTATTAGAAAGAGGCCCGTCCAATTTTGGAAAAACATAATATCCTTCTGCTTGAGAAGCCCATTTTCCTAAAGGCCCTTTATTGTTCTGTATTCTTTCGAATAAATCTTTTACCATTTTGATATCGTTATAATTTTGGAATCAATATTTGGCAAAAATAATTATTTATATATTATTAATAGCCTACAACTGCTTTTTATTTTATGGTTTTTAAACCTAAAGATATTAATACGAGTCATTTCAGCATTACATCAGAATAACAAAGATTTGAATTGTAAAAAAAAAGGAAGTTTTTGAATTATTTTGCCTCAAAAAAATTGCTCTTTAAAACGATTTCTTTTATGCTTTTGTCCAATTCTTCTCCACAGTTGATAAAATTGCGGAAAAGTTCTTCTCCTTCTTCTGCTTTTAAATCAAAATCTCGAATTAAGTATAAAATTCCCATCATATTTGCAAGCGGCGCCCGAACGATATGCGATTGCGTGAAAGCAATATCTTGCAATCGCTGGTTTCTTTCTTCAATCGTCTTCAGATAATTTAAACGTTCTGTTACATCTACAGCCGTTACCAATCCGCATTTTTTACCATCATCATGAATAATATTACAAGATATTTCTACATAAAATGTCTCTCCATTTTTTTTCTGATGCTGGTATTCATCCGCTGTAACCAGCCTATCGTAGCTTTCTAGATATTTAAATGCTTTTTTAAAAGCACTGATCTGGTTTTTGGGACGAATATCAAGCAATGTCATGTCTAAAAATTCAGCAATTGAATACCCATACTGTTTTAACATTGCATCATTGACTCTCAAAAACTGTAAAGTTTTGAAATCAAAAACATACATGGGTTGCGGATTTAAATAAAAAAGATTGCTAAATCGTTTTTCGGATTCTTGTAATTTTGCTATGTTCTTTCTTCTTTCAATAGAGTAAACTATACTTTTATAAAGCAATCTTGAACTGAGTTCACTTTTTTCCAAGTAATCAGAAACACCTTTCGAGATTGCATATCGAGTCAATTCAGAGTCTTGTAACTCTGCTAAAAGAATGGTTTTTGAAAAATTTTCTTTGCCAAAATCATCCAAAAGCTGTTGACCTTTTCTATCAGAAAGGTTTAAATCAAGAAGAATTACATCATAATCCTCTTGAGAAAAAAGCATTTTAGCGCTTTTAAAATCAACAGCATTGATAATAATTGGGTCAACAATTCTCTTTAGCAATAGTTTTTTCAACGATATTAAAACCTTCTCGTTACTCTCAACAATGAGAATACGATAAGACTTAGTATCCTTTTTCATAAGTGGTAGATTATGGTTCAAAAAAAGGGGTGTGTAAACCTAGGAAAAATATAGGAGTTCTATTCAGTTTTATAATTAATTTTTTCTTGAAATTTAAAAAAACCAATTTTACAGTAGCCAACTTCTTATAAATCATTCTTTTGAATTTTTAATCCCTTAGAAATACAGTCTTAAAAATAAAAAAATAATTGAAAAAAATCGCAATTTGAGATTAAAAAGTATTTTTTATATAAATAATATTCGCAATTTTGTAATATATTATAATTTTAATACTTTTAAATTTACAAATACAAATCGAGACCCCTCATCTCTAAAACCTGATAACATGAAATTAAAACTACATTTCAGCTTATTTCTATTGCTGACGGGATTCTCAGTATATTCGCAAATTGGGATCGGAACAACTACTCCAAATGCTTCCTCGATTTTACATATTGAATCCAATAGTCAAGGATTATTAACTCCCCGAATGACCACGGCAGAACGAACAACAATTGGTTCTCCTGCAAACGGATTGTTAGTTTATGACACCACATTATCTTCCTTTTTCTATTATGATACACCCACAACTTCTTGGGTAAAAATAAACGGAGGTAAAGATGGCCGAGTAAATTACAAATTGCTTCGCCCTGATAATTTTACCATAGCTTTAGCTACTGAACTTTCAAATGGCGGCGGATCGCGGTATTTATTAAACGCAAATACACTTTATGAAGTCAACGGAACTTTAAATTTGACTATTCCAATTGAGCTCAACAATGCATATATCATTGGACTCGATTCAGGAGACGACAAAATAATAAAAGCATCTGGCGACCTTTTTATTGGTGCTACCGGAGGTTCTATCCGGGTTTTGACATTACAAGCTGGCGGTAACGTTTTTAACTTAACAGGTAACGGATCTCAAAGTTTAATTCTCAGAGATTGCATTGTTCAAAATTCTGGAAATGTAGGAACCATCTCTTCGTTTGGTTTGGTTTTTATAAGTATTGTAAATTATGTCTCAAACACAAATGGAATTATTTACAATAATATTGGACGTTTGCTTTTAAGCAATACCGCTTGGTTCAGCAATAATTCTGGAAAATATGAAACCTTAACCGGAACATTTAATTTAGTTACCAAACAAGGCGGTTTCAGTGAAGTTACTGGAACAAACATTGGTTTTGACGTGGCTTCAAATCCCATCATAACAGGTGATGCAGTAGTTGAATCCACCGTTTTTACAGGTGCTTTAACTACAGGAAAATACATCAACGGATACAACCCTGCAATATACACCGGATATAATTTTAATAACAATTGGTCGGTTATGTGCCCCGGTATTATAACTGAAGGAGATTTTCAAGCAACAGGAACCACTTTTATTGACCCAACATCTAATCAAGGAGCAATACCCGCCCCTAACCAAACTACAACTGCAATTAGACTTTTTCTTAGTGCAAACCAATCTTCTAATTTATTTAGAACTACTTCTATAAGTAACAGAATTACTTATACCGGAAAAAAAGGAAGAATTTTTCAAGTAAACTGCGCACTTTCTTATGATGGAGGATCAAGCTTATTAAATTCTACTGATTACGTTTTTTTTATAATGAAAGTTCCTGCCACTGGTCCAAATGAGCCACAGAACCAAACACAATCAATAGTTGACACTGCAAATGGAAACGTTCAAAACTTTACGGTTCAGGGATCTGTTACTTTAAATACGGGTGATTCAGTTGAACTTTGGTATCAAAAAGCAAGTTCAAACTCTCAGGGTTTTAGAATAAGAACGTTTTCGATGACAATTAAATAAAAAGCAAATGAAGAATATATTTATAACAATACTATGTTTTCTCTCAATAAATTGTACTGCACAACTTTATGTAAGCTCCAATTCATACCTGTATGTCAAAGACCGCGTTTTATTTGTGAATCAAGATATTAACCTTCAAAATAACGGATTTGTTTATTTAAGGAATGAATCACAATTGGTTCAAGGATTAGCAACCACAACATCAACCAATCGCGGACAAGGAAAGGTTTCCCTTTTTCAAGAAGGAACTTCAGATAACTTTGATTACAATTATTGGTGTTCTCCTGTTGGAAATTCTTCTACCACCACCGGAAATGAAAATTTCGGAATTTTAATGCTGAACAGCCCAACTTCTGTAACAGCAAGTACGCCTGCAGTTGCGTTGCCTTTAAGCAATTACAACGGAACTTCACAACCGCTACAAATTGCATCGCGATGGATTTATAAATTTGTAAACTCAACTAATTATTCTCAATGGCTTTTTTTAGGTGCAAATCCTTCACTTTTACCTGGAGAAGGTTTTACAATGAAGGGAACCAGCGGAACAGATACCACGGTAATTGAAGGAAATACAATCCAAAATAACCCGGGAAGCGCACAGAGATATGATTTTAGAGGAAAGCCAAACAACGGAACTATTCCGGTTAGCGTACTCACAAACAATTATACGCTGACCGGAAACCCTTATCCTTCTGCGATGAATGTGAGTGCTTTTTTATTAGATCCTTCAAATGCCGCAGGCACAGGAATTGCTTATTATTATGAGAACGATAAAAATGTAAATTCTCACCTTGTCGTTCAGTATCGAGGCGGATATGGCACTTTTGCTCCCGGAGATCCAGCCACAAATGGCATTTATACGCCGGCGACTTTTAATTCTTATAATGATGATGGCTCTTTAAATTCTATTGGGCCTTCTTCTGGAGCAGTTTACCAAAGAAAATTTGCACCTATCGGACAAGGTTTTATGATTCATGGAGCTGCAACCGGAACCGTTTCTCTTAAAAATTCGTACCGCGTTTATTACAAAGAAAGTAATACTCTTTCGCATTTTGAGAGAGTTGCAACAAATGCCGACTCGAACACTTCGCCTCAAGACACTACATCAGTTGAAATACCACATTTGAGAATTAATACCATATTAAACAATCAATTTACGAGACAAATCGCCTTGGCATTTCTACCGCAAGCCACTGACAGCATTGATCGAGGCATAGATGCCAAAAATATGACTACCGATTTGCCTACTGATGCTTATTTTTTTCTAGAAGAAGAACCTTATATTATTCAAGGAATTGCATTTGAGCAGAGCAAAAGGATCAAGCTTGGAGTAAAATCTGGTGGTAATTCAAATTTTATATTGCTGAAGTTATCAACTTTGATGAAAACCAAGACATTTATGTTTATGACGCACTTGATAATTCCTACCATGACATAAAAAACGGAACTTATGAAGTAACAATTCCGGCTGGAGTTTTTAATAATCGTTTTGAAATTACTTTTTTAAGTGAAACTCTGGGAACGCCAGAACTCTCAAATCAAAATTTTATAGTTACCCAAAATTTAGCGCTACAGAAACTAAATATTTTGAATCCAAATTTAGCCTCGGTACAAACAATACAATTATATGACATCTCCGGGAAACGCATTTATGAATCTAAGAAATTAGACGTTTCAGAAAGCTACAGCATTTCCACAGAAGCCTTGAGTGAAGGCGTTTATATCTTAAATTTGACTACATCTGACAATTTAAAATTCTCTCAAAAAGTAATCATTTCGAAATTGAAAAGTTAATTCAACAGAAAACAAAAAAATCCGTTTAAGTTACTTCTCAAACGGATTTTTTTATTTTCTAAAGTTCAAATTATTCTTGATTAAAATTCAATTTGCTGTTTTTTCGGCTGTAGCCAAAGTAAATAGCCAGTCCGATCAACAGCCAGATAAAAAAGTAAATCCAGTTCCAAACGCTTAATTCTGCCATCATATACAAACAGCAAACTAAGCCTAAAAGCGGAATCAACGATAAATTTTGTCTCCAAGACCAAACAGTCAATCCAAGCAGAACCACCAAGAAAATATACATCGGAATTTTATGCTTGAACAAGGCAAAACCCGTTTCAAATTTTAAAGAAGCATCAATCGGAAGCGACTCTACTACTTTAGCATATTTATCGGAATCATTGTGGTATTCACTCAAAATTTGCTCTAAATCATTGGTTTTATTGGCGCTGGCATTTTCTGTATCATTTGCAATTAAAAACTGGTACACTTCAGTAGTCTGATCCTTATTTAAAGAAGTCACAATTGTTGTCGGTTCATTGACTTGCGGGGTATTGTTGATAAATTCCAGGGTTGCTTTTTCATTGAAGTGGAACGCATAAATAATTCCGGCAAGCAACAGGACAGGAACAATATATTTTGAATTGATGTAAGGCGTCCTAAATTTTCCACGCGGAATATTCGGTTTGTTCTGCAGTACCAAAACTCCGGCACAAACCAGCACAAATGCAAATAAAGTTCCGATACTGCACAAGTCAGTCACCATTGTCAAATTCAAAAATAAGGCAGGAATAGCGACCACAAAACCAGTTACGACCGTTGCAAAAGAAGGTGTCTTAAATCTGGGGTGTACTCTTGAAAATTTCTTTGGAAGCAGACCATCACGGCTCATGCTCATCCAAATTCTTGGCTGGCCCATTTGAAAAACCAAAAGAACGCTGGCCATGGCAATCACGGCACTTACGGCAATGATTCCAGACATCCACTTTAAGTCTAATTTTTCGAAGACAAAAGCCAATGGATCTCCTACATTCAAGAATTTATAATTTACCATTCCGGTTAAGACCAAAGCAATGGCGATATATAAAACAGTACAGATTATAATGGCCCACATCATTCCTTTTGGCAAATCTTTCTGCGGATCCTTGCACTCTTCTGCGGTTGTAGAGATCGCATCAAAGCCTATATACGCAAAAAACACAGCCGAAACTCCTTTTAAAACACCGCTAACTCCATTGGGCGCAAAAGGATCCCAGTTGTCTGTATCTACATAAAAAACACCTACAGCAATGACCAAAAGTATAACACAAAGCTTCACAACCACCATCAAATTACTGGCGTTTCGAGATTCTTTCATCCCCCTGTAAACCAATGCAGTAATCAAAACGATGATGAATAAGGCTGGCAAATCGGCTACAAAATGAAACGACCCAAGAACCGGTGAAGTTGTCCAAGCTGTGTACGCATCTTGCAAGCCGGCATCTAAATTCTCAAACGATTTTCCGCCCTGCATCAAGGCAGTGGCGTCGGTAAATCCGTTGGAAGCAGTCAAATAGTCCATCTGAATCCATTGAGGCAGATGCAGGCCGCCACTTTCGAGCAGCCCGGTGAAATAATCGCTCCACGAAATAGCAACCGTAATATTTCCGATGGCATATTCCATGATCAAAGCCCAGCCGATAATCCAAGCGATCAATTCGCCAAATGCAACGTAAGAATAGGTATAAGCACTTCCTGAAACCGGAACCATTGAAGCAAATTCCGCATAAGCAAATGCAGCAAAACTACACGCCAAGGCCGTAAATAAGAATAAGAAAATGACAGCTGGACCTCCGTCTGAACTTGCTTTTCCAATGGTACTGAAAATTCCAGCTCCCACAATGGCGGCAATACCAAAAGCAGTCAAATCTCTTGCAGTTAAATGCTTTCCTAACGAATTATGTCCGTCAGCATTATTTTTTTCGACCTCTTTTAAAATATTTTGAACTGTTTTTTTTCTGAATAAATTGGAAAAACCCATATGTCGGTGTGCGTATTTAATTTCTGTGTGAAAAATTTCTTTTATTGTGTAATTTTTACAAAAAACAAATATATAAAACCCATATTAAAAATAGGTTTTATGAAAAAGAAAATTGATAAAAGTAAGAAATCAACAATAGAAATAGCTCGAAACTAGAAAATTGGCAAAGATGCATCTATAATAGTTAAAATCTATTTCAAAATAAATTTTTATAATTATTTTTTATATTAAAACAGCGTTTGATGTCGTAAATTTGCATCAGAAATTAAATAACTTTTAAACCATATACTTATGTCATTAGTAGGAAAAAAATTCCCAAGCATTGCAGTTGACGCTATCTCAGAAATGGGAGACAATTTAAAAATCAACATTTTTGAAGAAGCAGTAAACAACAACAAAAAAGTACTTTTGTTCTGGTACCCAAAAGATTTTACTTTTGTTTGCCCAACAGAATTACACGCTTTTCAAGCCGCTTTGCCAGAATTTGAAAAAAGAAACACTATCGTGATCGGAGCTTCTTGTGATACTAACGAAGTACACTTCGCTTGGTTAAATACTCCAAAAAACAACGGTGGAATTGAAGGCGTGACTTACCCAATCTTAGCAGATACAAACCGTAATCTTTCTAACATTCTTGGAATTTTAGATATCGATTCAACAGAATACAGCGAAGAAACTGATTCAGTTATCGTTGAAGGTTCAAACGTAACGTTTAGAGCGACTTACTTAATCGACGAAACAGGAAAAATCTTCCACGAAAGCGTAAACGATATGCCATTAGGAAGAAATGTTGGAGAATACTTGAGATTAGTGGACGCTTACACACACGTTCAAACTAAAGGAGAAGTTTGTCCTGCAAACTGGGAAGAAGGAAAAGAAGCAATGGAAGCTACAAGAGAAGGTGTTGCTTCTTACTTGAATAACTAATAATAAAACTGATTGTTCGATTTTTCAGAACATCGAATTATCGAACAATCTTTTTTTTTAAAACTCAAAACTATGTTAATCGATTTAACTGAAGATACATTACAAGATTTGGTGAATGCCAATGAAAAAGTAATCGTTCAATATTCTGCATCTTGGTGCGGGAACTGCCGTATTATGAAGCCTAAATTCAAAAAAATGGCTACAGAAAACGAAAACATTACCTTTATTTTGGTTGACGCCGAAAATGCTCCAGAATCAAGAAAATTGGCCAATGTTTCAAACTTGCCAACATTCGCAACATTCGTAAACGGAAAGTTAGTAAACCAAACACAAACAAACAAAGCTGAAGTTTTATCAGAATTGGTAAAGGAAATAGCTTAAATTAAGATTGTTCGATTATTCGATTGTTGGATTTTCGAACCATCGAATATTCGAAAATCTAAAAATATAAAAAATGAAATTACCAGTCATCAAACATCTGACACAATTTATCGAAGAAAACGATCAAGATTACATCATCGAAACAATTGAAGTCTTAGAAGCCTTGACCGAAGTTCCGTCATTAAAAGACGAAGAATTAGATGTCATCGGAGAATTAATTTCAAATATGTATGGTGCTCTTGAAGTCAACAAAATGATCAAAGGCGGTACTGAAAAAAAAGAAGCCCTGAACACTTTCATGAAGCGGGTCCTGGGTTCTATTGACAAATAAATCCCCCTTTTTTCCCCTGATACTTTACGCTCTCCATTGGGGAGCGTTTTTTTTAAACAAAACAAAAGGCATTTTTACAATCCATCTTCCTGCCATCCCTCCAAAAATTTTTGTCCGTCAAAGAAACCGAAACAAAAATGTTTTTCCCTCCTGTCAGGGTTAGTTGAGAATCCATTTTCTTTCAGTAATCGCCTCTTGACAATCGTTGGCTGAATTTGATTGTCACGAAAAATCAAAATCCATTTTATATATTTACCTAAAATTCATTTAAAAAATATGGGCGTAATTCGAAATTTAAGAGAACCAATCCTGCTGAGGGTGATTTGTATTATTTCAATTATCATTGGACTTTTCTTATGTTATAGTTACGATAAAAAATATTTCGGCTTCATTTTATTAATTGTTAGTTTGGGAGTATTGATTTCAACTTCGGTTACAACAGGAATAGAAATCTTCCCTGAAAAAAATCTTTACCGAAAAATTTCTTCCTTTTTTGGAATTCAATCCGGAACTTGGAATAAAATTCCAGAAAGTGATTATTTGTCTGTTTTAAAATCAAAACAATCCAAGCAGTTTGTGGGCTCTGGACCGTTGTTAACAAATGACACTTGTTTAATAAATTCGTTTAAAGAAGACAGAAAACCCTACACTATTTATCAAACTGATGACAAATCAGAAGCTATTGAAACTGCGAAAAAAATCGCGCTTATTTTAAAAATATCCGTTTTAGATACAACTGAAAAGGAGCAAAAATGGTTAACTTAAATAAAATGCATTTCTACATCAAAAATATGGTTTGCAACCGATGCAAAACTGCTGTTCAAAATGAATTCGAAAAAATCGGAGTTTTTCCTGTTTCCATAGAATTAGGTGAAGTCCAAACTTCTGAAGAAATTAGTTCTGACAAATTAATTGCTTTAGAAAATTCTTTAAAACATATTGGTTTTGAAATAATTGACGACAAAAAAAGCCGTTTAATTGAACAAATAAAAACCGAAATCATCCGATTGGTACATCATTCTACAGCAATTGAAAACACGAATCTTTCTACTATTCTTGCTTCTAAATTAAACTATGAATACAATTATTTAAGCAATCTCTTTTCTGAAGTAGAAGGAACCACGATTGAAAAATATTTCATTTCTCAACGAATTGAAAAAGTCAAAGAACTATTGGTTTATGACGAATTATCGCTGTCAGAAATCTCAAATCAATTGGGTTACAGCAGTGTGGCTTACTTGTCAAGCCAATTTAAAAAAGTGACCGGCCTCACGCCCACTTTTTACAAATCTTTGAAAGAAACCAAACGAAGAAATATCGACAAACTGTAAAAATCGATACTCTTTTCAGAAATTTCATAATAGCGCTTTCGCCAAAGTGACCGACCTTTGTCAAATACAAAAGCAGTAGCAATATTATGAAACATACTTATAAAATATCAGGAATGACTTGCGACGGATGTATCGCAAAAGTCTCTTTTTTACTAAAGAAAAATCCAGAAGTAAAAAACGTAGAAATTGACCTTGAAAAAGGCGAAGCTTCCGTTGAAATGGAAAAACACATTGCGACTTCTGAATTGCAAAACGCTTTAAAAGACTACCCGAAATACCAACTTTCAGAAAAAAACGTAATGATGAATCACAACGTTTTTGAAAACACAGAAACAGAAAAAAGAACTTGGTTTCAAACCTACAAACCAATCGTATTAATTTTCTCTTACATCTTAGCAATATCCATCATTGCTGGATTTTCCGATGGTTTTTTTAATTACATGACTGGAATGCGGATTTTTATGGCGGGATTTTTCTTGACTTTTTCTTTCTTTAAAATGCTAGACTTAAAAGGTTTTGCCGAAAGCTATTCGATGTATGATGTTGTGGCGCAAAAATTCAAAAGTTGGGGTTACGTTTATGCTTTTTTAGAATTGGCTTTAGGCTTGGCTTTTGCTTTAAATTTTGAACCTTTTGCTACAAACATTGTAACTCTGGTGGTAATGACGGTCAGCATAATCGGGGTTTTGCAAAGCGTTTTAAACAAAAAGAAAATCCAATGTGCTTGTCTTGGTGCGGTTTTTAATCTTCCGATGAGCACGGTTACCATTATTGAAGACGGCTTGATGATTTTAATGAGTTTGGCAATGTTATTCTTTATGTAATTCAAAAAGCACAATATTTTTTAGCCACGAATTCGCGAATTTTTTTCCAGTTTTTGAGAAAAAAATTCGTGAATTCGTGGTAACCATTTTAAGTTGAAGAGTAAAGAGTTTTTGTACTTTACTCAAATTCCCAACTATTTTTTTCATACTTTTGAAGCTTATAAAAAATTTAAAAATGGCTACAGTAACATTAGGAGGAAATCCAGTAAAAACAAGTGGTGAATTACCAAACGTAGGTTCAAAAGCGCCCGATTTCAAATTAGTAAATAAAGATTTAGGAGTTGTTTCTCTTTCTGATTTTGCAGGAAAAAGATTGGTTTTGAATGTTTTTCCAAGTATTGATACCGCAACTTGCGCTTCTTCGGTTCGTAATTTCAATGCAAAAGCAAGTGAATTACAAAACACAACCGTTCTTTGCATTTCAAGAGATTTGCCTTTTGCACAAAAACGTTTTTGTGGCGCGGAAGGCTTAGAAAACGTAGTTAATCTTTCTGACTTCAAAGACGGAAGCTTTGGAAAAGACTATGGTTTAGAAATTTCTGATAGTGCTTTGGCAGGTTTGCATTCAAGAGCCGTTGTCGTTGTTGATGAAAACGGTACAATTTTGCATACAGAACAAGTTTCTGAAATTGCAAATGAGCCTAATTATGAAAACGCTTTGGCCGTTCTTTAATTAAATTAAATGAAGACAGACCATTCTTTTATAACCGGAAGGCTGAAAAGTTTTAAGTATGCAATTCTGGGCGCTTACAAATTAGTAACGACCGAACACAGCATTATGGTTCAATTTTCTTTAGGGATTTTGGTTACCGTTGCTGGATTTTACTTTGGCATTTCAAAAACAGAATGGCTTTTTCAAACCATGGCAATCGGATTGGTCTTGAGCATTGAAGGCTTAAATACCGCTGTCGAAAAAATAGCTGATTTTATACACCCCGATTTTCACAATAAAATCGGGTTTATAAAAGATATTGCAGCCGGAGCCGTATTTTTTGCTGCAATGGTTGCAATTGCGGTTGGCCTGATCATATACATTCCTATAATACAAAATCTGTAGAAATTTAATTATTTTTACAAAAATAGCAGCACCTAATTGAATGGCAAAAACAGTCAAAAAAGAAACAGCAGGCAAGACCAATTCTCCAGAAAAAGAGAAAAAACCTTTTAAGTTCTCAAGACAGCACAAAGTAATTTTTGGGGCTTTGTTGGTATTGTTTTCAATTGCCTTATTGCTGGCTTTTATTTCCTTTTTCATTTATGGCCAATACGACCAGAATGCTGTTGGCTACTTGACCGACCGAACGGTTTCGGTTCAAAATTGGCTGGGGAAATTTGGCGCCTATCTTGCTGATTTATTCTTGTACCAAGGTTTTGGCATCGCCTCTTTTTTATTGGTACGATTGTTCTTCTTGACCGGAATTTACTTGGTTTTGGATATGCCGGTTCGAAAATTAAAAAATACGTGGTTTTGGGACTTATTTGCTATCATCATTGTTTCCATATTACTGGCTTTTTTCGCTGATTTCTTACCTGAATTAGGTGGTGTGATTGGCTATGAAATGAATCTTTTCATGCAAGATTATTTAGGAAAAGCAGGAACTTTATTGGTTTTGGTTTTCGGTTTAATCATCTATTTAATTTTCAAAATCAAAATTTCTCCTGACGGAATCAAGAATTATTTTGAAACCAAAAAACGCGAAGCCGAAGAAAGAGCTTTTGCAGATTCTATCGCAGCACCTGTTGCGGTGCAAGAAATCACAGAAGATTTATTGGATGAAGATGAAGACGTGGTGCGGGCAAATCTCAGCAAAGATTTTTATGATGAGGACGAAGAAGAAATGGGCGAACCTATTTTAAAGCCTGCTTCACAGTTTGAAATCAACAAGGAATCGTTACAGCCAACCATCAGCAATTCTTCGTCAATTAAAATGGAACCTACAATCAAGGCGCCAATTGTACCGATTGCTCCCATTACATTAGATGTCCATCCACACGTTCCTGAAATTATCGAGACCAAAGATGATAGCTTTGTAATTGAAAAATTTGCAGATGAAGACACGGTTGTTGAAAATCTTTCAGCAAAGTTAGTGGCTGATTTTGGAGAATTTGACCCGACATTAGATTTATCCAATTTCAAGTTTCCAACTTTAGATTTATTGAAAGAATATGCTACCGGAGGAATTACGATCAATCAAGAAGAATTAGAAGAAAATAAAAATAGAATTGTTGAGACCTTACGAAACTATAAAATTGAAATTGCCCAAATCAAGGCAACCGTTGGTCCGTCAGTAACTTTATATGAAATTGTTCCCGAAGCTGGAATCAGAATTTCAAAAATCAAGAGTTTGGAAGACGATATCGCGCTGTCGCTTTCGGCGTTAGGAATTCGTATTATCGCTCCAATTCCTGGAAAAGGAACCATTGGTATCGAGGTCCCGAATAAAAACCCGACGATGGTTTCTATGAAATCAGTTATCGGTTCGGCAAAATTCCAGGAAGCTGAGATGGAACTTCCGATTGCTTTAGGAAAGACAATTTCTAACGAAACATTTGTAGTCGATTTGGCAAAAATGCCTCACCTTTTGATGGCGGGAGCGACTGGCCAAGGAAAATCGGTTGGTTTAAATGCAGTCTTGACTTCTTTATTATACAAAAAGCATCCGGCAGAAGTAAAATTTGTTTTGGTTGATCCGAAAAAAGTCGAATTAACGCTTTTTAATAAAATCGAAAGACATTATTTAGCGAAACTTCCGGATACTGACGAAGCGATTATTACGGATAACGCAAAAGTAATCAACACGTTAAATTCGCTTTGCGTGGAAATGGACAACCGTTATTCTTTATTGAAAGACGCGATGGTCCGTAATATTAAAGAATACAACGAAAAATTCAAAACCAGAAAACTGAATCCGGAGAACGGACACCGTTTTCTACCTTATATTGTATTGGTTGTCGATGAATTTGCCGATTTAATCATGACCGCGGGTAAAGAAGTCGAACTCCCGATTGCCCGTTTGGCGCAATTGGCCAGAGCGATTGGAATTCACTTGATTATTGCTACGCAAAGGCCTTCGGTGAACGTAATTACAGGTATGATCAAGGCGAATTTCCCTGCAAGAATCGCTTTTAGGGTAACTTCAAAAATTGATTCGCGGACTATTTTAGACACTTCTGGAGCCGATCAGCTGATTGGTCGAGGGGATTTGCTTTATACGAATGGAAACGACGTGGTTCGTGTTCAGTGTGCTTTTGTAGATACGCCAGAGGTTGAAAAGATCACAGAATTCATTGGAAACCAAAAGGCATATCCAAATGCGTATTTGCTTCCAGAATATGTTGGAGAAGATAATGGCATCAAACTTGATGTAGATATTTCAGAAAGAGATTCTATGTTTAGGGAAGCTGCCGAAATAATTGTGAATGCACAGCAAGGTTCGGCATCCTTATTGCAACGTAAGTTGAAATTGGGCTACAACCGCGCTGGAAGATTGATTGATCAATTGGAAGCGGCCGGAATTGTGGGCCCATTTGAGGGAAGCAAAGCCAGAGGAGTAAATATTCCGGACTTGGTATCTCTTGACCAATTTTTTAACAATGAGCAAAACAATTAAAATGAAAAGGTTTTTACAAATTATCGCAATTCTATTTTTAAGCTTTAACCTTCAAGCGCAAAACAGTCAAAAAGCCAAGACTTTACTAGATGAAGTTTCTGCAAAAGTGAAAAGCTATAGCAATATTTCGATTGATTTTAAATACGCTACAACAAATACAAAAGAAAATTTAAACCAAGAAAGCAAAGGAACTGTTGTCATGCAAGGCAACAAATATGTCCTTAATTTTATGGGCGTTACCAAAATTTTTGATGGAAAAAAAATCTATAATATTGTTCCGGAAGATGAAGAAATAAGTATTTCTAAATTTGATGAAAACAAAGACGACTCGGTAACTCCTTCAAAAATGCTTACTTTTTTTAATAGTGGCTATAAATATTCGTGGGACATTACGCAAAATGTGAGAGGCCGAAAAATTCAGTACATTAAATTAGTTCCTACAAACAGCAAAGACGATCGCAAGGAAATACTTTTAGGTATTGATGTGAACACAAAACACATCTATAATTTACTAGAAATAGGAAAAGATGGCTCAAAAATAACAATCACTGTTAATTCTTTTAAAACCAATCAGCCTTTATCAAAAAATCAATTTACCTTTGCCGAAAGTAAATACCCGAATTATTATATCAACAAACTAGATTGATCCATAGGTGAAAATTCTTGACCGATACATTTTAACAACTTTTTTACAGACGTTTTTAACGGTTTTTGTGATCCTTTTTTTTATTTTTATTTTACAAACGGTTTGGCTTTTTATAGCTGAACTGGCGGGTAAAGATCTAGACCTAATGCTTATCGGCAGGTTTTTATTATTGAGTTCTCCTCGAATGATTCCGTTGGTTTTACCCCTTTCTGTTTTATTGGCTTCAATTATGACTTTCGGAAATCTTGCTGAAAATTATGAATTTGCAGCAATGAAATCCTCAGGAATCTCACTACAACGTGCCATGAAAAGTTTGATCGTTTTCATCTGTTTATTAAGTATTGTTGCCTTTTTCTTTGCCAATAATGTAATTCCAGCGGCAGAATATAAGTTTTTAAATCTCCGAAAAGACATCGTTCAAACCAAACCAGCCATGGCCATTGCTGAAGGACAATTCAGTGATATTGGTGAATACAATATAAAAGTCAATAAAAAATCCGGTGAAAATGGAGAAAAATTAGAAGGAATTACTATTCATAAAAAGTCAGTAAACGGCAGTGGTAATAATGTTGTAATCAAATCTAAAAACGGAATTTTGATCAACAATGAAGAATCAAGTATGCTTCAGATGATTCTTTATAATGGAAATTATTACGAAAATATTACTCCAAAAAAATACGAAGAAAGAAACAAAGTTCCTTTTGTAAAAGCTTCTTTCAAAAAAGACATCATTAATATTGATTTGTCACAACTAAACACGGGTCAAGACGACGGCGAAATCGCCAATACCAACACAATGCTGAATGTCAGCGAATTGACTTACACCTTAGATTCTCTTCACAAAAATTTTGATAAAGAAATCACCTCTTTTAGTGACAATATTTACCAAAGAACCGGAGCTGCAAATCTAAGTTTTAACAGAACCAAAGAAGTAATTAAAAACGATTCTATTGTTCCGGATCTAGAAAAATTATTAACTCCTGCTGAAAGATCAAAAGTTCTTGAGGTCGCCAGCAGCAATGTTTTGAGCTCAAAATATTCAATCGAGCAAAATAAAAATGAATTAGAAAGCAAACAGAAAAACATAAACAATCACTGGCTAGCGCTTTATGAAAAATTTGTAATTGCATACGCCTGTCTTCTTATGTTTTTTATTGGAGCACCCCTTGGAGCCATTATCCGTAAAGGCGGATTAGGGTTGCCCATTGTCTTTGCTGTTTTGATTTTTATTACGTTCCATTTCATCAACACTTTTGGAAAAAAAGTAGCTCAAGAAAACGGAATTCCGGCCTTTTTAGGATCTTGGATGTCGTCAATTATACTTACGCCTTTGGCCATTTTACTTACACATAGAGCAACCAACGATATTGGATTAATTAATTTAGACGTAATCCTAACCCCAATAACCAAAGGATTCCAGAAAATTTTCAAGAAGAAAAACAACACCACTCATAATGTCTGAAAATAAATACACCCAACTAAATACCATTGAAGAAGCAATTGAAGATATCCGTCAAGGAAAGATAATTATCGTTGTTGACGATGAAGACCGCGAAAATGAAGGCGATTTTCTTGCAGCTGCTGAAAAAGTAACCCCCGAAATGATCAATTTTATGGCCACCTATGGCAGAGGTTTAATTTGTACACCTCTAACAGAAAGTCGTTGTAAAGAATTAGGACTTCACACAATGGTTACCAACAATACCGATCATATGGAAACTGCATTTACAGTTTCTGTAGATTTAAAAGGGCATGGTGTTACCACAGGAATTTCAGCATTAGACCGAGCCAAAACAGTTATGTCGCTTATTGAAGAAGCTACTAAACCGCACGATTTAGCACGTCCAGGACATATCTTTCCTTTAATTGCTAAACAAGGTGGGGTTTTAAGACGAACTGGTCATACAGAAGCCGCAATTGATTTCGCACGCCTTGCTGGATTCAAATCTGCAGGTGTGATTTGCGAAATCATGAACGATGACGGAACTATGGCAAGACTACCCGAATTACTGGTGGTAGCCAAAAAATTCGATTTGAAAATTGTTTCGATTGAAGATCTAGTGGCTTATAGAATGCTACACGACAGCCTGATCCAAAAGAAAGAAGATTTTGAAATTCAGACCCGTTTTGGAAATTTCAGATTGAGAGCTTACGTGCAGACGACCAATAAGCAAGTACATATTGCCTTGACAAAAGGAAGCTGGAATGCGGGAGATGCCGTTTTGACCCGAATTAATTCGACACAGGTCAATAATGACATCTTAGGAACCTTGACGAGTGACGCCGATGGCAAGCTTGAAAAAATGTTTAACCGCATTAATGAAGAAGAAAAAGGGGCCATTTTGTTTATCAACCAAGAAGTTTTGCCATCAGAATTATTAAGCCGCGTTACCGAATTAAAAGCACTACAGGAAAAAGGAATTTCAAAAGCGCCCCAAATTAAGATGGACGTGAAAGATTTTGGCATCGGAGCGCAGATTTTGCACGATATCGATATTTCAAAGATCAGATTGCTATCTAATTCAGAACAAGAAAAACGTGTAGGAATGATTGGCTATGGTCTTGAAATCACTGAAAATGTAAGTTTCTAAGAAAAAAAGATAAAAATATTTTATCCCTAAATATAAGTAAATGAAATGATTAAAAAATCATTGAAAAAAAACTTTAAATTTTAGGGATAAAGTGTTTGGAAACTCAAAAAAGGTTTCTATATTTGCACTCGCAATCAGGTAATGAAAGCGACATACTGGAGAAATGGCAGAGCGGTCGAATGCGGCAGTCTTGAAAACTGTTGACTGTAACAGGTCCGGGGGTTCGAATCCCTCTTTCTCCGCAGAATTAAAACCCTAACGATTGATTATCAATTAGTTAGGGTTTTTTATTTCTAGTCCTAGTCCACATTTAGCCCACAATCAATTTAAAATCTATTTACCAAAGAATACAAGCCTTTTAAGCTGTTTTTAGCTTGTAAATTCCATTCTTGATACAATGGAAGCATTTCACAGAAAACATCGTTATATGGCTTTGCATAGCCTTCTTTTATCATAATTTCGTTCAAAACTCTACCATCATTTAAAATAAGATAGCCTAAATGTCTTCCGTATTTATCAACTAAATTATTTTGTTCCTGTACTAATGTGCAATAATCACCCAAATTAACTTGATCTTTTAAAAAGCTAAATGATAAATAACCTAATTTGATTAATAGTGCAGCTGGAACTTGCAACTCTTTTTCATCTTGTTTTATTTTGTTACAATAATTTATTTCGGGTGCATCTATACCCAAAAATCTAACTTCAAATTCCTTTTTTGAAATAATATCTTCTAAAATAATTCCATCACCATCAACAAACTTTACAATTTTGAGAAGGTTTTTTTTAATCGTTGTTTCATTTGCGTTAAAATGCATCATTTTACTTTATTTAATCTATTGACAATCAGTGTTTTGTGTTGTAAATTTAGATAAAATTTTTTAATAAATATTAATTTAAATTGTACAGAAATGGCACAACAAAAAGGGCATGTTAAGTATGTCGGCACACTTGGAGAAGTTAGACACTTCAAAATTAAAGGTAACACTGGTTACTATGCAGGATTAAAAGGAGGACCAACAGGAGAGCAAGTAAAAACCGCTCCGGGTTTTGTTCGTACTCGTGAAAACATGTCTGAGTTTGCAGCATGTGCAATGGCAGGAAAATCTGTTAGAATTGCTTTATCAGCTTTAATGAAACAAATGACTGATAGCCAATTTACAGGTAGATTAACTGCTATTATGAAAAAAATAAATATTGAAGATGGTTCAGAAGCCAGAGGACAAAGGGCTGTCTTGGTTTCACAACAACCTCAATATTTAAGAGGATTGGATTTTAATAAGAACATTTCTTTTAATGGTATTCTTAGTGCTCCATTTACATTAACTGCAACAGTTGATAGAAACGAAAGTACTTTATCATTACCAGCTTTTAATCCAATGAGTTTTTTAAATGTTCCATCAGGAGCGACACATTTTAGAATTATCAATGCCTTAGCTGCTGTATCGGATTTTGTTTATAATCCTGCTACAAGTGCTTATGAGCCTGCTGAACCAACATTAAACGAGTTATCAGATATCGCCTATTCTGCTTATACTCCTGTTAATGCTGTGACTTCATTAATTGATATTACAGCAACTTTGCCAGGTTCTCCAACCTTAACAACTAATATTGCTGTTTTAGGTTGTGTTGGTATTGAGTTTTATCAAGAAGTTGGAGGAAATTACTACTTATTCAATGCAGGTAACGCAATGAAAGTTCAAGAAGTATTCTAAAAAGACCATCAGTTTGCAAGTTTGCAAAGTCTGCAATGTTGCAAAGTAAACCCTTTCGAAAGAGAGGGTTTTTTATTTTGCACTAATTTATCTATAATCCGCACTCATATAGGAGTTACGGTGCATTTAAGTACGGAATATCTACGAATTAAGAAAAAAAAGAACAACCGTTTTTTTATCCATTCCACAATCGCAAGGAAGCCCGAAACTTTCCATTCAAAAATCAACATTCGGATTGGTTTAAATTTGAGCTGTTTTTTTTGAAAGAATGCCTACCGCTTAATATCAATCGGAGTGAAAAACGTCTGGCATTATTTTAAAAAAAATTGCACCCTAAGGGGTTTGGGGAAATGGGAGATTGCCCCTACTGAACTCTACCTAGTGCGTTGGCAGTAGCGAAACAAGGGTATAGTTTTTTATTTGCTTTACGGTTTTTTCTGATTGTTTTTATTGACGGCTTGATGCTAGATTGGTCTTTTTAAAATCGGGTTTGTTTGTTTATTGAATTGTACTATGGCATTGTGTAGCATCAAGACGACTTAAAAACAATTTACTACCAATGTTCTGGCAAATAAAAAACTATACTCTTGTGGGCAAATTTGATTTTTGAGGATGCCTGACTTGTCTTTTGAAATGGGTATTTTCTATTTACTACAAATGTTGTTGTGATAGGTTATGGCATCTTCAAAAAACAATGAAAATACTTTACCGCTTTTGGGTGGGAGCGTTGGCTGAGCGGATATTTTACATAATGAAATTATAGTTCTAAAAAAAAACCATCAAAAATATTAACGCTTTTTTTTGAACTATAATGTTGCCTTCATTATGTAAAATAGCTTGGGAGTGGTTTTTAGCGTTGGGAAGCTCTTGTTTTTCGAGCGTTGGGAAAGTGCAGGGCTTTTTTTGCCTGTTTTATGTGCGATGGGGTTGGGAAAATAAAACAGGCAAAAAATGCTTTGTACAGCATGGGAAAAAACAAGTGCTTAGAGCGTTGGGAGAAAACCACTAGAGCGTTGGCAGAGCGTTGGATTGGGTGGGTGAAAATACTTCAGCGATAGCGTTCCTATTTCTTTGAAATATTGTTAGAAAAAATAAATATTTAAAAAAAAAACAATGATTATTAATTATTTGAATTTTTTTCTTCGTTATATATTTTTACAAAATTAAATGAAGGCAAAATAACTGGATCATAGCCAGAATTTAATGTTGTATTGGAAATAAAAGTTCTCACAAAAGGAAATGCAATTGCAGGAGCATTTATTTTGCAAAAAGGAGAGTTAATAAAATTATCATCTAATTGCTGGTCTGTTTGAAAGATTGCAATTGAATTTACAGAAAAATTAAAACCTTTTGACTTTAGTATTACTGATAATTTAATAGAAAAATGATTGCTTGAAATTTCTTTATTTAGAAAAGCATCGAAATTTAAAGTAGTTTTAAAAGTGTCTGATATTTTTTTATTAGATGTTGTTGCCTTTAATTTAACATCATTAAAATATATATGTTCTAATCTTATTTGCATAAATTTAAGCAGCTAAAGCATAGTTGTTTTCACCAGCTGTTTCTAAATTAACTTTTACAAGTAGTTCTTGAGGGTTAATATAATTTGGAGTTGATTGTTCAACTATAACATTAACAGAATGACCTAATTCTAAAAGCTCTAATTGCTCTCTAGTATTAGAGAAATCTATCCATTGCTGTAATTTAGCTTCATCAAATGAGGCTAAAATTTCATTGAACTTTTTATCTATTTTTTTTAGGTCTAACATCTTAGTTTTTTTGTTCTTTCAAATGTAGTGCAAATTTATTAATATTTTCTAATTTAAACACTACTATTTGTATTCTTTTATTATAGTAAAAAAATTCGTGTTGTTTTTCGTCACTATGAATTACTAAAGAGTATTTACGATTTGTCTTCTTATATGGATTTGTTGGTAAATCATCAAAAATAATACCAGTTATACCCATTTCTTCATAAAAATTATCTCTTAGAAAATCATGTATTCTTTTTAAAGTGTAGCTTTTTTTTAATTTTTTGAAATGTGATATAGCACTTTCAATCCAACTTTTAAAATAATAATAGTGTTCTTCATTAAAGGTTGCATTTAAGAATTTTTCTTCGTTTAAGTTGGCAATATAAATATCATAACTACCATTTTTACCTTTAATTTTAAAGTCTTCACCCCAATATTTTGCAAATTCAATGTCAACCCAAAAATAATTACCTTTACCCAACCAAGCATCTATTGATTTACACTCTATTGGGTGTTTTAAAAAATTGTTGTTACGATGCTCTTGCGTATGATAACCTATAATGTAACTTTTGCCGTTTTCTGTAACTCTCTTCATTAAAATAATTTATTTTCTAAAAAGATGTGGTTCAATAGGATTGTTATCTACCCAAAGACCTATTTTATTTTTTCTAGCATTATCTTCAAAAGTTGCTAATTCTTTTGAAGAGGAATATCTTTTATAATGCCAACCCATACCTGCTTTTATTATCTCTGCTGATAAATATTTACTATCTTCATCATAATATACCATAGCTATTGAACGACCGTATCTGTCGGTATCTGTTACCACATATTTTATAGTTTTAAGATATATTTGATCTGATGTGAATTGTTTTGCTTTAGTACCGAATGGTTGACTTTTTTCTGGAGTATCTACTTCGGCTAACCTTAATGTTATTTGATTGTTTAAACTATCCAAAACAACAACTGTATCACCATCTTTAATGCCCACAACTTTAGCAGTTAATGTTGTTTGGGAATATGTTATGTTGATAATGAATAAAAAGATTAATAGAGAATAAAATTTTTTCATAATAGTTATTTTGAGTGTGTAGAATTAAAACTTGAAGAATAGATTGCTTTTAGATTAATAAAAAATCACTACTTATTATTTTATTCACATTACTTTTTAGAAGCATAATATCTTTATCTATGCTATTTATGTTATTAAAAAGCACCTTATAGTTATTAAATTCACTATCACGCATTAAATAAAGCTCTCTGGTAAAATTTATTAAAGCCAAGTTATGATAATACTCATTTTTCAAAATATTTGAATTTTCAATTGCTTTTTTATAGAACATTTTACCTTTATCAAATTCTTTAATCCTTATGTGATATAGACCTAAAGTAGCTTGAATGGTTATTCTTTCCTCGTCATCAATACCATGTATATTATTTTTATTAAGCAAACTTAAATATTTAGGGACTTCTTCTAATTTATTTTGAAGGCATAACGCATAAATAATGTTGTTTATAAATCCAACTTCATTACTATTAAGTCTCAAGCCTGCTAGACACATAATTATTGATGCGTCATATTGTTCAAGAAGAGCCGCTATATATGAACCAAAAACTAATGGCCTTTTTGAATAAGGGAAATCCAAATACCAATTTATACAATTATAGAATGATTCTTGAAAATTACCTTTCTGAAAATTTTCATAAGCAAATGCTTCAAATGGGTTTTTAACACTATTAAAAGATTCAGAATTAAATAATAATCTGTTGTCTTTTTTAGTTAACCATTCAAATTGAGCTAAACTATTATCATTAGGATTTTTTAATGATAAATCTAGTAATGGTTTAGATTTTTTAAAAGAACCATGCTCTAATTCAATAGTACCTAAAGAGCTTGATAGCTCTGTTAAATCAAAATCTGAATATTTTTTTGAGATTATTATCTTTTCACCAATTTTAATAAAAGGTGAATATCTATCTATTAATCTTGAAGTTGCAATATGTGCAGATATTAACCAAGGGTCTTCTTTTATAGCATTTGATTTTTTTAAATAATAAATTGCTTTTTCTTCTTGAGAAGTGTGTATAAAAAATCTAACCGCTGACCTTAAAACAAATCTATTATTTGGTGATAATTGTAATGCAACAGTTACACATTTATTAGCTTTATCAAGTTGATTTTTAATTGTATACAATCTAGCTAATTCAATCCAATTTATTGAATTTGAAGATTGATTAATAGTTAGTTTTTTTGTTTTATTTATTATTCTATTGAAAATTTTATCGTCAAGAAAGGCAGAAAATTCCTCAACACTTGCAATGTTTTTCTCTAATATTTTATTTGAATCTTCTAACTTCGGATTCAATTCAATTTTAATTTTCTCAATTAAAGATAATAGTGGAATTGATGCATCTTTTGAATTTGATTCAATATAAGTGATAGCCTCTTGTAACTCATTAGAATATAAATCATTTGAAATAAATGAATTATTGATTAAATCTGCTGCTACACCAATAGTTTTATTATTATGCCAATCGTTTATTATTAAGGAATTATCAACAGTTGTTAATATTTCTTCATTTAATAAACCTAACTCTCCTAATTTAATAGTCCTTTTAAAATCACGCCAATTGGGAACTAATAGACGGTTTTTTAATTCGTAAATATTAGTCATTTTTGTAGATTTTTAATTCGGTTCTTCTTCTTATTAAATCTAATTTCGCTATTGCTCTTCTAAAATTAAATTGATTTCCAATTTCTTTTATACTTTTTTTATGTCCTCTTTCCTCTGGAATTGGATAACAGCAATAAGATATTATCTCTATCAAGTCTTTAGAAAATTCCTTATTACCTAGTGAGATTCTAATTTCATCTATTGATTTAAAATAAGCATCTATTAAATAATCTTTTACCTCCGAAAAATTACCTTTGTAAACAGTCCATCTAAATCTAGAATCTAGATGTTTTAGCAATAATGCCGTCATATTCATGCCAAAAAAATAATAAGTTATTAAGCTACCAAACAAATACATGTCAGTTGACCTAACCCTTTGATTCCAATCTTGTTGAATATAACCATATAAAAACTCTGGTGGAGAATAATTAATTTGACCTGTAAAGGAAAAGCCATCATCATGAGGAGCTTTTAATGAAGAACATAATGACCTACCTAAATCACCAATTTTTGATACAGTAGATTCATTATAAAGTAAAACATTAGATGGTTTTAAATCTTGATGACTAATTTCAACATTATGAAGCTGGTTTAAACCTACTGCAATGTCATGAAGAGATTTTATTTTCCATGCAATTTCAGAATCATTAGAAAACTTAATATTTGAACGAACATCACCTTCTGCTATTTCAAATATAAGATAAGGAACAGTTGGAATGGTAAAACCGTCTATGTTAATTTCACCCTCATCAATAATCATTGATACTTTTGTTAATCTATTATCTCTACACTTTATAAGTAGGTTTTTTTCAAACTCAAAAGCATTAGTTTGTTCCTGTAATATTTTTACCGTACTTTGACCAGGAAACATTTGAAAAAAAGCATTAAAATTTAAAGCTTTTAAAAAAGCATCAGATTCACCATTATTAACAATGTTGCAAATTCCAGTGATATTGACCACCCGATTCCAGTTTAAAGTGAGCACCTAATTCCAGTTC
>NZ_RQVR01000009.1:0-246 GCF_003865365.1 Flavobacterium macacae
CTGAGATAAAAAAAGGATTTACCTTTGCACCCCGCGAGAGCGGAAGTTCATTGAGAGACTGGCGGGCTGGGAAGAAAAAAGAGGGATGATAATTTCTTTAAAAAAACTTCACAAAAAGCTTGCGGGATTGAAAAAGGATTTCTACTTTTGCACCCGCTTCCTGAAACACGGAAACGGAATTGAAAACAGAATGACACGTTCATAGACATATTGGATTAACAGCAAATTAAAGAGAGAGCACATCTT
>NZ_RQVR01000009.1:256-5868 GCF_003865365.1 Flavobacterium macacae
GAGAGATGAGAATTTCTTTAAAAAAAAAACTTCACAAAAAGCTTGCGGTATTGAAAAAGGATTTCTACTTTTGCACCCGCTTCCTGAAACACGGAAACGGAACTAAAACAGAATGATACGTTCATAGACATATTGGATTAACAGCAAATTAAAGAGAGAGCACATCTTTGACCGATTCGGTAAAGAAAACAAAAGCCAAGCGAAGCGTCTATAAATTATTAAAAATATACGATGAAGAGTTTGATCCTGGCTCAGGATGAACGCTAGCGGCAGGCTTAACACATGCAAGTCGAGGGGTATAGGGAGCTTGCTTCCTAGAGACCGGCGCACGGGTGCGTAACGCGTATGCAATCTACCTTTTACAGGGGAATAGCCCAGAGAAATTTGGATTAATGCCCCATAGCATTATAGAATGGCATCATTTTATAATTAAAGTCACAACGGTAAAAGATGAGCATGCGTCCCATTAGCTAGTTGGTAAGGTAACGGCTTACCAAGGCTATGATGGGTAGGGGTCCTGAGAGGGAGATCCCCCACACTGGTACTGAGACACGGACCAGACTCCTACGGGAGGCAGCAGTGAGGAATATTGGACAATGGGCGCAAGCCTGATCCAGCCATGCCGCGTGCAGGATGAAGCATCTATGGTGTGTAAACTGCTTTTATACGGGAAGAAACCCTGGGACGTGTCCCAGACTGACGGTACCGTAAGAATAAGGACCGGCTAACTCCGTGCCAGCAGCCGCGGTAATACGGAGGGTCCAAGCGTTATCCGGAATCATTGGGTTTAAAGGGTCCGTAGGCGGCCCTGTAAGTCAGTGGTGAAATCTCCCGGCTCAACCGGGAAATTGCCATTGATACTGCAGGGCTTGAATTATTGGGAAGTAACTAGAATATGTAGTGTAGCGGTGAAATGCTTAGATATTACATGGAATACCAATTGCGAAGGCAGGTTACTATCAATATATTGACGCTGATGGACGAAAGCGTGGGTAGCGAACAGGATTAGATACCCTGGTAGTCCACGCCGTAAACGATGGATACTAGCTGTTCGGAGCAATCTGAGTGGCTAAGCGAAAGTGATAAGTATCCCACCTGGGGAGTACGTTCGCAAGAATGAAACTCAAAGGAATTGACGGGGGCCCGCACAAGCGGTGGAGCATGTGGTTTAATTCGATGATACGCGAGGAACCTTACCAAGGCTTAAATGTAGATTGACCGATTTGGAAACAGATCTTTCGCAAGACAATTTACAAGGTGCTGCATGGTTGTCGTCAGCTCGTGCCGTGAGGTGTCAGGTTAAGTCCTATAACGAGCGCAACCCCTGTCGTTAGTTGCCAGCGAGTCATGTCGGGAACTCTAACGAGACTGCCAGTGCAAACTGAGAGGAAGGTGGGGATGACGTCAAATCATCACGGCCCTTACGCCTTGGGCTACACACGTGCTACAATGGACGGTACAGAGAGCAGCCACTGGGCGACCAGGAGCGAATCTACAAAACCGTTCACAGTTCGGATCGGAGTCTGCAACTCGACTCCGTGAAGCTGGAATCGCTAGTAATCGGATATCAGCCATGATCCGGTGAATACGTTCCCGGGCCTTGTACACACCGCCCGTCAAGCCATGGAAGCTGGGGGTGCCTGAAGTCGGTGACCGCAAGGAGCTGCCTAGGGTAAAACTGGTAACTAGGGCTAAGTCGTAACAAGGTAGCCGTACCGGAAGGTGCGGCTGGAACACCTCCTTTCTAGAGAAAGACGAAGAAGCAAGGCTATTCTGGCCTGAAGAAGAAAAAGAAGCGCTCTCGCTGTTGGTTCAAAATAATACAAGAAAAGCAAAAACAGAGTCTCGTAGCTCAGCTGGTTAGAGTACTACACTGATAATGTAGGGGTCGGCAGTTCGAGTCTGCCCGGGACTACTATTTTAGCGCTCTTGAGAAGGAAATTTTAGAAGATGAGTATGAATTGCACATAATTCAAAATTCAACATTCATAATTTAGAATTAAGAAATGGGGGATTAGCTCAGCTGGCTAGAGCGCCTGCCTTGCACGCAGGAGGTCAACGGTTCGACTCCGTTATTCTCCACTACGCGAATGCTGTGACGATTTTATATAAATCGGTCTGGCCGCGCCAGTTCATTGACATATTGGGATAAGAAAATACGATAAAAAGTAGAAAGCATATCATGCAGCAATGCATGAAGAAAGCGCAATAAGCAAAATAAGGGCGTATGGGGGATGCCTTGGCTCTCAGAGGCGAAGAAGGACGTGATAAGCTGCGATAAGCTTCGGGGAGCGGCACACACGCATTATATCCGAAGATTTCCGAATGGGGCAACCCGGCATGTTGAAGACATGTCACTCCGATAGGAGGGCAAACCCGCTGAACTGAAACATCTAAGTAGGCGGAGGAGAAGAAAACAAAAGTGATTCCGTAAGTAGTGGCGAGCGAACGCGGATTAGCCCAAACCAATGTTGTTACGGCAAGATTGGGGTTGTAGGACCGCGACATTTCATGTACAAGGAACCAGAATGAACTGGAAAGTTCAGCCATAGACGGTGATAGCCCGGTATGGGTAACAAGTATAATGGATAGCGGTATCCTGAGTAGGGCGGGGCACGTGAAACCCTGTCTGAATCTGGCGGGACCATCCGCTAAGGCTAAATACTCCTGAGAGACCGATAGTGAACCAGTACCGTGAGGGAAAGGTGAAAAGAACCGTGAATAACGGAGTGAAATAGATCCTGAAACCATACGCCTACAAGCGGTCGGAGCCCATTCGTTGGGTGACGGCGTGCCTTTTGCATAATGAGCCTACGAGTTAACGTTGCTGGCAAGGATAAGTGGTTAAGCCACGGATCCGTAGCGAAAGCGAGTCTGAATAGGGCGCTTTAGTCAGTAGTGTTAGACGCGAAACCGTGTGATCTACCCATGGACAGGTTGAAGCTGTGGTAACACATAGTGGAGGACCGAACCCGTTGACGTTGAAAAGTCTTGGGATGATCTGTGGGTAGGGGTGAAAGGCCAATCAAACTCGGAAATAGCTCGTACTCCCCGAAATGCATTTAGGTGCAGCGTCATGCTTAAAGTTATATAGAGGTAGAGCTACTGATTGGATGCGGGGGCTTCACCGCCTACCAATTCCTGACAAACTCCGAATGCTATATAATGTTTCATGACAGTGAGGGCTTGGGTGCTAAGGTCCAAGTCCGAGAGGGAAAGAACCCAGACCATCAGCTAAGGTCCCCAAATATATGCTAAGTTGAAAGAACGAGGTCCGACTGCACAGACAGCTAGGATGTTGGCTTGGAAGCAGCCATTCATTTAAAGAGTGCGTAACAGCTCACTAGTCGAGCGGTCGGGCATGGATAATAATCGGGCATAAGCATATTACCGAAGCTATGGATTTATAATTTATTATAAGTGGTAGGGGAGCATTCTGACAGGGCTGAAGGTGAGTCGTAAGGCTTGCTGGACCGGTCAGAAAAGAAAATGTAGGCATAAGTAACGATAATGCGGGCGAGAAACCCGCACACCGAAAGACTAAGGTTTCCTCAGCTATGCTAATCAGCTGAGGGTTAGTCGGGTCCTAAGGCGAACCCGAAAGGGACAGTCGATGGCCAACGGGTTAATATTCCCGTACTTGTTATAACTGTGATGGGGTGACGGAGTGATGAAAGCGCCGCGAACTGACGGAATAGTTCGTTGAAGTACCTACCTATAAGAACCGCAGGCAAATCCACGGTTTTTGGGGAAATACGATAGTACTCGGAGTCTTCGGACAAAGAGATAGTGCGCCTAAGGGCTTCCAAGAAAAACCTCTAAACTTCAGGTTATGACAACCCGTACCGCAAACCGACACAGGTAGTCGAGAAGAGAATTCTAAGGTGCTCGAGAGATTCATGGCTAAGGAATTAGGCAAAATAGACCCGTAACTTCGGGAGAAGGGTCGCCAGCAGCAATGCTGGCCGCAGTGAAGAGGTCCAGGCGACTGTTTATCAAAAACACAGGGCTCTGCAAAATCGTAAGATGAAGTATAGGGCCTGACACCTGCCCGGTGCTGGAAGGTTAAGAGGAGATGTTATCTTCGGAGAAGCATTGAATTGAAGCCCCAGTAAACGGCGGCCGTAACTATAACGGTCCTAAGGTAGCGAAATTCCTTGTCGGGTAAGTTCCGACCTGCACGAATGGTGTAACGATCTGGACACTGTCTCAGCCATGAGCTCGGTGAAATTGTAGTATCGGTGAAGATGCCGATTACCCGCAGTGGGACGAAAAGACCCTGTGCACCTTTACTATAGCTTAGTATTGGTCTTGGACAAGTGATGTGTAGGATAGGTGGGAGACTTCGATCCAGCGTCGCCAGGCGTTGGTTAGTCATTGTTGAAATACCACCCTTTGCTTGTCTGAGGTCTAACCCCGGAATCCGGGGGACATTGCTTGGTGGGTAGTTTGACTGGGGTGGTCGCCTCCAAAAGAGTAACGGAGGCTTCTAAAGGTTCCCTCAGTACGCTTGGTAACCGTGCGTAGAGTGCAATGGCATAAGGGAGCTTGACTGAGAGACATACAGGTCGATCAGGTACGAAAGTAGAGCATAGTGATCCGGTGGTTCCGCATGGAAGGGCCATCGCTCAAAGGATAAAAGGTACGCCGGGGATAACAGGCTGATCTCCCCCAAGAGCTCATATCGACGGGGGGGTTTGGCACCTCGATGTCGGCTCGTCACATCCTGGGGCTGGAGAAGGTCCCAAGGGTTGGGCTGTTCGCCCATTAAAGTGGCACGCGAGCTGGGTTCAGAACGTCGTGAGACAGTTCGGTCTCTATCTACTGTGGGCGCAAGAAATTTGAGTGGATCTGATTCTAGTACGAGAGGACCGAATTGGACTAACCGCTGGTGTATCTGTTGTTCCGCCAGGAGCACTGCAGAGTAGCTACGTTGGGAAGGGATAAGCGCTGAAAGCATATAAGCGCGAAACCCACCACAAGATGAGATTTCTTTTAAGGGTCGTGGGAGATGACCACGTTGATAGGCTATAGATGTAAAGGCAGTAATGTCATAGTCGAGTAGTACTAATAACCCGTAAGCTTATGCGCACTTTTCCCCCGCCACGGCGGGGGAAGAAACTTTCTTTCTTCTTATTATCGAAATTTTTATCCCAGTATGTTAAGATATTGTGTATTGTTATCTGTTAAATAGACAGATACCCTTGCAAAACGGCCTAAGGTGGTTATTGCGGCGGGGCTCACCTCTTCCCATCCCGAACAGAGAAGTTAAGCCCGCCTGCGCAGATGGTACTGCAGTTATGTGGGAGAGTATGTCGCCGCCTTTCTTTTATTAACTCAAGCTCAAAAGGCTTGAGTTTTTTTTTTGTTATAGGAGCGGCGTGTCCCTTTGGTCGATCCGCCGCCTTTCTTTTATTAACTCAAGCTCAAAAGGCTTGAGTTTTTTTTTTGTTATAGGAGCGGCGTGTCCCTTTGGTCGATCCGCCGCCTTTCTTTTATGAGTCCTGATTTTATCAGGACTCATTTTTTTTATAGGTGCGGCGTGTCGTTTCACTCGATCCGTCGCCTTTCTTATAAAATCCTCATCATTCATTTGATGGGGATTTTTTTTT
>NZ_RQVR01000009.1:5878-75113 GCF_003865365.1 Flavobacterium macacae
CAATCCGCCGCCTTTCTTATAAAATCCTCATCATTCATTTGATGGGGATTTTTTTTTTTTGGATGAAAATCAAAAATAGCTTTAAACTTTCTTTTGGAGAAGTAATAAATCGCTTTCCTTTGCCTTATGGATAATAGAAAAACCTTATTGATTATCGGGATCGTGTGGCCAGAGCCAAAATCCTCTGCAGCAGGAAGCAGAATGATCCAGCTTGTTGATATTTTTAAGCAATTGGATTTTACAATTGTCTTTGCAAGTGCGGCGCAAGAAGGAGAATTTTCTTTTCCTCTGGATGAAATGGGTATTGAAAGGAAAAATATTCTTTTAAATGATGCTGGTTTTGATGCTTTTGTTTCAGAATTACAGCCAAATATTGTGCTTTTTGATCGATTCATGATAGAAGAGCAATTTGGTTGGCGTGTATCTCAATCGTGTCCAGACGCTTTGAAAATATTGGATACAGAAGATTTGCACTGCCTTCGGTTGGGAAGGCAGAAAGCATGCAAAGAAAATAGAGATTTTGATATTTCTGATTTGTTTTCGGATGTTTCTAAAAGAGAAATTGCAAGTATTTTAAGGTGTGATATTTCTTTAATGGTTTCCGAATTTGAAATAAATCTTCTTAAAGACCAATTTAAAATAAATGCTTCTGCTCTAATGTATCTTCCATTATTTGCAGAAAAGAATTCTGAAGTTAGTGATTTTAATAAAAAAGAAGGTTTTGTATTTATCGGGAACTTTCTTCACGAACCCAATTGGAATTCTGTTTTATACCTAAAAGAAACAATTTGGCCATTAGTTCATAAACAACTGCCAGGTGTCACGCTGAAAATTTACGGTGCTTATCCTTCTCAAAAGGTTTTGCAATTGCATAATCCTAAATCTAATTTTTTAATTGAAGGAAGGGCTGAAAATGCTTCAACGGTAATATCTGATGCCAGGGTAATGCTGGCGCCTTTGCGATTTGGAGCTGGAATTAAAGGAAAACTTTTGGAAGCGATGCAATACGGAACTCCGAGTGTTACCACGTCAATAGGAGCTGAATCGATGCACGATGCGTTATCTTGGAATGGTTTTGTAGAAGATAATCCTCAAGAATTTGCAAACAAAGCGGTGCAATTATATAACGATGAAAATCTTTGGAATGAAAGCCAGCAGAATGGTTTTGAAATATTAAAAGCTAAATTTTCCAGAGAGCTGTATTTTTCAGAGTTTAGTGAGAAAATAAATTACTTGTTACATAATCTTAAAAACCACAGAAATGAAAACTTTATAGGCCAAATCCTGCAACATCATACGTTGCGCAGTACCGAATATATGTCAAGATGGATTACCGCTAAAAACAAGAATTTATAAATAAAAAAATCCCGTTCTGAAAATTCAAAACGAGATTTTTATTTATAAGGAAATTAGCTTATGCTAGCATCGTAACCGGATTTTCCAAGTATTGTCTTAAAGTCTGCAAGAATTGTGCTCCTGTAGCTCCATCAACAGTCCTGTGGTCGCAAGCAAGTGTTACTTTCATTGTGTTTCCAACAACAATCTGTCCGTTTCTTACCACTGGTTTTTCAACAATTGCACCCACAGAAAGAATTGCAGAGTTAGGTTGGTTGATGATAGAAGTAAATTCTGTGATACCAAACATTCCTAAGTTAGAAACCGTAAAAGTACTTCCTTCCATTTCGGCAGGCTGTAATTTTTTGTTTTTTGCCCTTCCAGCAACATCTCTCACATTACCGCCAATTTGAGTCAAGCTCAATTGATCAGCAAATTTAAGAACTGGAACTACCAAACCGTCTTCAACAGCAACAGCAACTCCAATGTGAACGTGGTGGTGGATCACCGTAAAGTCCTCTTTCCATTGTGAATTTACCTTTGGATGTTTTTTCAATGCCATTGCGCAGGCTTTGATAACCATATCATTGAAAGAAACTTTCGTATCTGGCAATGAATTGATTGTATTTCTTGAAGCCATCGCGCTGTCCATTGCTACTTCGATTGTCAAGTAATAATGTGGCGCTGTAAATTTAGATTCAGCAAGACGTTTGGCGATCACCTTACGCATTTGTGAATTTTTAATTTCTTCAGAAGAAGTTTCTCCTGCAGCAACAAATGGTTTTACAGCAGTTGCGCTTTCTGATTTAGAAGCTTGTGCAGCTGGTGCTTGTGCAGGCGTGAAGTTTTCGATATCGCTTTTCACGATACGTCCGTTTTCACCCGTTCCTTTTACTTGAGCAATATTTATTTTTTTCTCTTCAGCAATTTTTTTAGCCAATGGAGAAATGAAAATTCTTTTGCCGTCAGAAACCGTTTCGATTGATTCTTCCTTCGAATCTTCTTTCTTAGTTTCTTCCGTTTTTGTTTCTGATTTTTCCTCAGATTTAGCTTCTTCTTTTGCAGGAGCTGCAACAGCACCGCTATTTTTATAGTTAGCAGCAATTCCAGAAACATCAGTTCCTTCTGGTCCGATGATTGCTAAAACGCTATCAACAGGAGCAGATTCTCCTTCTTTGATTCCGATTTCTAATAAAGTTCCAGAATTGAAAGATTCAAATTCCATTGTTGCTTTATCCGTTTCAATTTCAGCAAGAATATCGCCTTCGGCAATTTTATCGCCTACTTTTTTCAACCAGGTAGCTACAGTTCCGTCAGTCATTGTGTCGCTCAAGCGTGGCATAGTTACCACTACAACACCTTTTGGCAATGAAGCGCTTTCGGCCTTTGGAGCTTCTTCTTTTTTATCTTCTTTCGGAGCTTCCTCTGATTTTTCTTCAGATTTAGTTTCCTCTTTTGGAGTTTCTTCCTTTTTATCAGATGAACTTGCGCCACCTAATAAATCTGAAATATCTTCACCTTCTTTACCAATAATTGCTAAAAGTGAATCAATTGGAGCTGATTCTCCTTCTTGAATACCAATGTGCAATAAAGTTCCAGAATTAAACGATTCGAATTCCATTGTTGCTTTGTCTGTTTCGATTTCAGCAAGAATGTCTCCTTCTTTAATTTGGTCCCCAACTTTTTTCAACCATGTCGCTACAGTTCCTTCTGTCATAGTATCGCTCAAGCGAGGCATTGTGATTTTGATTGCCATATTGATTATAGTTTATGAGGGATGAAAGGATAGTTTTCTTGTTCGTAAACAACATCATAAAGTTGCTGTACTTCTGGAAATGGAGATTCGTCAGCAAATTTTGCGCATTCTTCTACCAATTCTTTTACACGTTCATCAATGGCTTCAATTTCTGCTTCAGTAGCATAATTGTTTTCTTTGATTACATCTAAAACTTGAGTGATCGGGTCAATTTTTTTGTACTCTTCAACCTCTTCTTTTGAGCGGTATAATTGTGCGTCAGACATCGAGTGTCCTCTGTAACGGTATGTTTTCATTTCAAGGAAAGTTGGTCCGTCACCACGGCGCGCTCTGTCGATCGCTTCGTGCATTGCTTCAGCTACTTTCACAGGATTCATTCCATCAACTGGTCCACAAGGCATTTCATATCCTAAACCAAGTTTCCAGATATCAGTGTGGTTTGCAGTTCTCTCCACAGAAGTTCCCATTGCATAACCGTTGTTTTCAACGATAAATACCACTGGAAGCTTCCATAGCATTGCCATGTTAAAAGCTTCGTGCAAAGAACCTTGGCGTGCGGCTCCATCACCAAAATAAGTCATGGTTACACCGCCAGTTTCAAAATATTTGTCTGCGAAAGCGATACCGGCACCAACTGGAATTTGCGCTCCAACGATTCCGTGGCCTCCATAAAATCCTTTTTCTTTAGAGAATATGTGCATAGATCCGCCCATTCCTTTAGAGGTTCCTGTTACTTTTCCAAGCAACTCAGCCATTACAGCTTTTGGATCAACACCCATTCCGATGGGCTGCACGTGGTTTCTATAAGCAGTAATCATTTTATCTTTTGATAAATCCATTGCATGCAATGCTCCAGCTAAAACAGCTTCTTGACCATTGTATAAGTGAAGAAAACCTCTTACTTTTTGTTGGATATACAGAGCGGCTAATTTGTCTTCAAATTTTCTCCAAAGCAGCATGTCTTCGTACCACTTTAAGTAAACTTCTTTTGTAACTTCTTTCATTGTTTGTTTTTTGCTAAACGTTATCGTGCCAGTAAATTGCTAATACACGCGCAAAATAGTTGCCTCACACAAATTTGCGCTCCGAAGTGTCGGAATGCAAAAATAAGACATTCCGACTTAGAACTAAAACTTAAAAGGTAAATTTTAGGTATTTTTATAAATAGTTTTTATCAAACATGAACGGGAGCAGATTTTTTAACGAATCAGACTTGTACACTTCTCCGGATTCTCCCATAAAATAAATTTCAATGGGCGTTTCTTGTTTGAATTCATATTCTGAAATGGATTGCCTGCATCCGCCACATGGAGGAATAGGGGCGAGAACCGGTTTTTCGTCGGAAGTGGCAGAAATGGCCATTTTTAAAATTTTTGAGTCAGGATAAATAGCTCCGGCTTGGAATATGGCAACTCTTTCAGCGCACAATCCTGAGGGATACGCAGCGTTTTCTTGGTTGGATCCTAAAACTATTTTGCCGTTATCTAATGCAATGGCGCAGCCTACCCTGAATTTTGAGTAAGGGGCGTATGCTTTTTTTCTGATTTCAATGGCTTGGTTCATTAAATCCAAAAGGTCAGCGGTAAGCTCTTCTTTTGAATCAAAAACAGAGAAAGTTGTGGTAATGTTTATTTGTTTCATAAATGTATTTAGGAAAAAAAATCCAAATTACTAATGAAAGCAATTTGGATCTTTAGGTCTTTAAATTAGAATGCTAATATTCATCGTATTGGTCTCCGAAAGCAAAGCTTAGAGAGAAACGAAGTGTATTTTCAAGTGGGTTTCTTACTTTTGAAGCCGAGAATAAATAAGATACGTCCAGTTTTACAATGTTATATTTGAATCCGGCTCCAAGAGAAAGGAATTTTCGTGCTCCTTTTTCTTCACTTTCATTAAAATATCCCGCTCTGATAGCAAATGAATCTTGGTACCAATATTCAGCACCTAAAGCCCAAGTGAATTCTTTTAATTCTTCTTTCATTCCATCAGGAGCATCGCCAAAAGATTGGAAAATTCCTTCTGTCCAACCGATGGAATTATAGTCATTTACTTTATCAGGATCGACCTCGCCATTTTCATTACGAAAATCTGGAGTGGGAACTAATAATTTATTTACTTCTAAGTTAAGAGAAACTTTGTTGTATTCGTCAAAGATGAAATCAAATCCACCACCTAATTTCATATTTGCAGGTAAGAAATTAGCATTTGAATCTATATCGTCATTGTTATAGTTAAGTTTTGGACCTAAGTTTTGGAAATTAAATCCACCGCGCCATCTTCCGTTAAAGTCATCATAAGCGATTTCTTCTGATTGATAATATCCAGAAATATCAACGGCAAAAGAAGTTGCGGCAGAAGCGTCTCCGGTTCCGTCGGGAATTCTTAGACTTGAACTAATGAATCGACCAGCAACAGACATAGAAAAACGTTCGTCTAATCTTAATGAGTAAGATAAGTCAACAGCAAGTTCACTTGGTTTTACGATGTTTGGAGTATCATCTGCATTTTGTCTAAATTCTATTTCTCCTAAACTAAAGTATCTTAAACTTGCGGCAAAAGCACTTTGCTCAGAAATTCTATTAAAATAGGTTACCTGACCCAGTGCAATATCATTTGCCAAGTCAGTCAAGTAAGGTGTGTAACTTAAAGAAAAACCTTGTTTGTCAAGTGAAAAGGCATATTTTGCTGGATTCCATTGTTGTGAATAAACGTCAGGAGATGTAGCAACACCAATATCACCCATACCAGCAGATCTAGCGTCACCTGCAATCAACAGAAAAGGTACTCCGGTTGTGATTACGCGATCCTGTGCATTGGAAACATTGAATACTAAAGCGCAAAGTATTATTAAAGCGGTTTTTTTCATTCTGGTTGAATATTTAATTGAACAAATATAATATTTTATTAAAGGATAACAAGTTTCTCGTACTTTTCTGTTTTTTTATTTGTCAAATTAGATCTGACTGTGAGTTTATAAACATAAACTCCTTTTCCGATTCGGTCTCCAAAATCATCTTTTCCGTCCCAAGTAATTTCTCTTGAAAGGAAACCTTCCGTATTTACCACTTGATTAATAGTCTTTACAATTTTTCCTGTAATGGTTAAAATTTGTACTTGAACATCCAATGGTTCATAAGGTTTATTATGCGTAAACCAAAACTGTGTGTAATTCACAAACGGATTTGGATAGTTCAGCACGTTTGTCAAGGTAACATTTTCATCACCCACAACAATAAATTGAATTTCAGCCGTAACAGGATTATTGTAAACATCCCAAGCTTTAAATACAATTGTGTGCAAACCAACAGCTAAATCTCTAAAAGGGAAACGTACTTTTCCTTTGGTGTAATCGTCAAGTTCCGTTTCATAATAATCATTTAAGATATAAGGATTGTTTTCGTCTCCGTCTAAAATAGCAACAATGTCATGACCGATACCGCTGGCTGTGTTGATTCCGTTTTCATCTTCTAAAAAGGCTAAAAATATGGGCGATTCATTGGTGATTCCTCCTGAAATAAATGTTTCGTCATTCATATAAAGACGAACTCTTGGTCCAATATTGTCAGCCACAGCGGTTGGGTTTATGCCTCCAATTTTTATGTCAATATTATATCCGGTTTGATCTTCAAGCGCTTGTGTTTTTTTTGCGTAAAAGCTAACTCTTCCGTTTCCAACCGGGATTGTAATGTCTCTAGGGACAACAAAACTAAATTCAAAATTTCCGTTGGTCACGGAAGCATTTCCTCTGAAAATGGTTTCCCCTAATAAAGTGAAATCCATTAAAATTAATCCACCTCCATCAGAAGTTCCGTCGTTTCCTAAAGTTGATTTTTGTATGTTTTTGTCAAATATATTTACGGACAAATCGCCATTATAGTTTGAAAGCATGTTGTTTCCGGCAATATCTCTCACTTCACCTGTAAATTTCACGGGACTCAAGGCGCTTAAAACGAAGCTTGAAGTTTGAATTGGCTCGTCATTTACTTTTGTTAAAACAATGGTAGGTTTTGGGATTGGTAATTTTATGGCAGGGTCACCAATGTAAGAAACCATTAAAGTAGGTTGTTCATACGTGTTCTTGGCATTTTTTAAAGCTTCTGCCATTGAAATGTCGCTTGAATTGACAAAACCGAAAAGTTCTTCAGCTAGGTGTTCGTTGATGTCTTGACCTGTGTTAACATCGATTTGTCTTGTGGTTGTAACCATTGAAATGGCGCCGCCTTTTGGATTCCAATACATTTGTTCTCCTGCGGTCGGTCGGTAAGGATTGTCAAATCGAGTGAACTCGCAAGTTACTGTAATAAAAAGGGGGTATTTAAATTGGTTGGACAAGGTTTGTGCGTCTGTTTTTTCAAAAATCCTTTCTACAGCCAATCCATCTTCACCGCCGTGTCCAAAATAATTGACGACCAAAGCGCCTTGGTTTATGGCATCAAAGAAATCTTTTCTTGCCTTTGGGTACCTGAATCCTCCAGCAGAAGCTTCTTGGACATAAGAATCAGTGTGGATTTTTTTTACGTTGATAAAAGGTTTTTGAGCATAAATTTCATCCCCAAGGTCGTCAATACCTGTCTGGATTGAGTTTTCCCATGCAGCGTCAACATCATCTGAAACCAAAACAAAATTATTTCTCCATTTTCCATAAGATTCAACTGCGTGGTATTCGATAACTTTGGTTACCATTTCTTCTGCCTGTTTTAAATCTGAAACCAGCATTCGGCCTACGGAAATTTCCATATTGTCAGCTGCAGAACCCATTCTTCCTTCATTAGGGCCATACATGGCATAAAAATCATCAGTCATGTAAGAGCTACCTAAAGAAAAACTGTCCAAGACATGAAAAATCGGGACGATATTAGTATTATTCGGAATTCTGTTTTTGTAGTCAAAAGAAGCATCTCCAAATAAATTTAAATATTTCAGTCTATTATTAGGAGAAGATGCGTTATTGTAAATGTATTTTGCGAAATTTCTTATAGCGGCAATATCTTGCTTTCCCGAAGAAAATTCTTCATAGATTGCTTCTAGACTTATTACTTTTACATTTAACTGTGAATAATTTCTATGAAAATTTGCCAATCGCTCTGCTTGAGAGGTCAAAGATGCTGGTGTAACGATTAAATAATCTAAATCTTGAAAAGCACCTTGATTGTTCTTTAATATCGTTCCTTTTAAATTTTGATTGGCAACTCTTGATTTTGAATCTTTTAAAGGGCTTAAAAAGTTAGCATTGTCAACAGCAATGTAATTTCTGATTTCACCTAAGTAAGACTTAAAAGAAAAGTTGTTTTGGTTAGGGTTTAGCGTTTTTGAAACATTGTAAATATCTGTGATGTCCCAAATTTGGCTAATTCCCGAAGCATTTGAAAATTGATACTCAATTACTCCTGAGTTTAAGGCAGCATCATTTAATTGAAATCGAAACTGTTTCCCAAAACCATTCAATCTTCCTTTTGATCTCAGAATAATATAATCTAAGTAAGCATTTGCACTCGGTACTCCATTATTATTGTAAGTCAATTTTACAGTCACGGTTTCAGTGCTTGGGATATTTCCTGCGGTATTATCAGGGCTTGCCAAAGTAGAAGAGTTTGATCCTATTGCATCAAAGGTCATTGTTCCTATATTTTGGGTATTTGCGGTGACAGTCATATTATTTGTAGAAAATGAAGCGCCAGCAGCAGAAACTTGGATGTTTATTTGAGAAGCAGGCGCAAGATTTGGAAATTGAAATTTAAATTCTTGCTCATTTTCAATATTAAATTGTTCTCCAAACCATTTTCTGCCCAAACGTGCTACATTTATTCGGTCTACTTCGTGAAATTGATAATCGTCAAAAACAGTTGTTGTCATTGTTGGGGCTTGAGTAATAGCAGGCATATTGCCAATTCTTTTTCCTGGGCCTCCATTAGAAGTGATATAATAATAAGATTTGTCAGCAAAAAGATTGTTGTGCGTTTCGCTTTCTTCGTTCCAGTTGTCGACGCCTTCAGCATAAAATAAAATATAATCTGAATTGTCAAATCCTCCGTCTTCTTCGCCAATGATACTGATTGCATTTTCGGCCATATCATCAGGATAAGGAATGCTGTTTAAAAGAGGCAGCATTCGGCCACCGTTTCCATATATTTTTATGTTTCTTGGATCAACTCCGTTTAAATTCATTCCTAAACTTTGAATAAAACTTCGGGAGATTTTATAAACGCCCGATTTTGTAACATAAAAACGATAAAGATCTCCAGAGCTTAAAACAGAATTTGAAATTGCTGTAATGCTATTCGTGGAATAGGAAGTCATTTGGTTTTGTGCAATTGCAAAAGAATAAGAAAACGATTTTATTCTTTGGTAGGTGTTTCCTGATTTTATGATAGGAGAAACTTCAAAATAGGCTTTTTGACCACCATTATTATCCATATTTTTAATGGATGAAACAATAGAATTCGGGATTGATTTTTTGTTTAAATCGCCTAGATTTTCTTCAGATATAGACTCAAAAACAACGTTGCTCACAACGAATGATTTCTCGTCTACAAAACCATTTACAGGGATTTTTTTAACATATTGAATTTTATTTTTGGCAAAATCATAATAAAATGACGAAGACTTAAATGTAGGAATTTTGATTTTTATTTGTTCAGAAAAAACACCTGAGTTTTCAATCCATTCAATAGTAATTGTTTCTTTTTGCTGTGCAAAAGAATGGAGGGAAAAGAGGAGGGATAAGAGTAAAAATGTATTTTTCATCAATTTCAATAACGCTTAGTAATGGTATTTATTACGAATTTCAAAAATAATTTTTTTAACTTAATATTAAGTACAATAAACTGATAATATTTACGTTTTAGAAATGTGGATTTAACAAAAAATTAGTTTTTTATTATAATTTAAATTTTGTGTTGCGGTTTAACGGTTAATTATTATATTGCGGCTCGAAATTTATTACCTACTGAAAGTATGAAAGTAAACAAAATTATGGCTTTGAGGCTGATGCTAACTGCGGCATTAGTTGTGGGTGTTACTAGTTGTAGTAAGAACTCCAGCTCAAAAAACGCATCTTCTGCCACTGGTTGGAAAATCAATGACAAGAAAGGTGGGTTTCAATACAATTCTAATTTCAAGAAGCAAGAAACGGCTCCTGGACTTGTTTTGGTTGAAGGTGGAACATTTACGATGGGTAAAGTTCAGGACGATGTAATGCACGATTGGAACAATACGCCAAATCAACAACACGTTCAGTCTTTTTACATGGATGAGACCGAGGTAACCAATATCATGTATATGGAATACCTTGATTGGTTAAAAAGAGTTTTTGATCCAGAAGATGATAATTACAGAAATATTTATGAAGGAGCCCTTCCTGATACATTAGTTTGGAGAGACAGATTGGGTTATAACGAAACAATGACAAATAACTATCTTAGGCATCCTGCTTATGCAAGCTACCCAGTAGTGGGTGTAAACTGGATTCAAGCGGTTGAATTCAGCAAATGGAGAACAGATCGTGTGAACGAAAATGTTCTTGAAAGAGAAGGTTACTTAAAAAGAGATGCAAAAGTTACTGATGCAAAAGGGGAAAGTACCTTTAACACAGAAACATATTTGAATGCTCCAACAAAAACTTACGGAGGGAATGAAGAAATCGTTCTTAAAGGGAAAAGAGGGAAATCGAAAGATAGTACTAATTTATATGCTCAAAGAACTTCGGGTATCATTCTTCCAGAATACAGGCTTCCAACAGAAGCAGAGTGGGAATATGCTGCAGCTTCTGATGTAGGTAACAGAGAATATAACTTGTACAGAGGCCAAAAGAAATATCCTTGGAAAGGAAACTACACACGTTCTGGAAACAGGAAAGTGAAAGGAGATCAATTGGCTAACTTTAAACAAGGTAAAGGGGATTACGGTGGTATCGCAGGATGGTCTGATGATGGTGCTGATATTACTCAAAGCGTGAAATATTATCCACCAAATGATTTTGGATTGTATGATATGGCAGGTAACGTTGCAGAATGGGTTGCTGACGTTTACAGACCTATTGTTGATGATGAAGCAAATGACTTCAACTATTACAGAGGTAACGTTTACATGAAAAATAAAATCGGTGAAGACGGAAAAGCTGAAATTGTTACAGCAGAAACCATCGCTTATGATACTTTAGCAAACGGTAGAATCATGGCAAGAAATTTCCCTGGTCAAATTGCTCAAGTGCCAATCGACGAAAAAGAAACCTATTTGAGACAAAATTTCGACAAATCTGACAACAGGAATTACAGAGATGGAGACAAACAATCAACCAGATATTTTGACTTCGGAAGTTCTGAAGAAGGAGAAAAAGTAGATGACTCAAAAAGAATGTATGATTCTCCGAAACACAATGTGACTACAGACAGTTTAGGAAACATGGTGAGAAGATTTGACAAGTCTTCAAAAAGAACAACTTTAATTGATGATAATGTTAGAGTTTACAAAGGTGGTTCTTGGAGAGACAGAGCTTATTGGTTAGATCCAGCTCAAAGAAGATACTTCCCGCAAGATATGGCAACTGACTACATCGGATTTAGATGTGCAATGTCAAGAGTAGGTCCAAAATCTGACGGAAAGAAAAAAGCAAGAAATTAATTTTCAGTACATAAATTCCACAAAAGCCCTTTAATTAGGGCTTTTGTTTTATAATACAGTTTCTAAAAAATGGAAATTAAAAACATTCACAATTTATTTTTAAGTTGTAACTCCGTGTCAATCGATACCCGAAAAATCGAAAACAATTCGATGTTTTTCGCAATAACAGGCGAGCGATTTGATGCCAATACTTTTGCCGAAGAAGCTTTAAAAAAAGGAGCCTCTTTTGTAATAATCGACAATCAAGATTATTTTATAGACGAGAGAACCATTCTTGTGGAAGATTCTTTAAGAGCTTTGCAAGAGCTTTCTAAATTCCATAGAAACTATCTAAAACTTCCTATTGTTGCCTTGACCGGAAGCAACGGAAAAACAACGACCAAAGAATTGATCAACGTCGTTCTTTCAAAGAAATACAATACAAAAGCGACGGTTGGAAATCTAAACAACCATATCGGAGTTCCGTTGACGTTGCTTTCTTTCACTTCCAAGACTGAAATTGGAATTGTGGAAATGGGCGCGAACCACCAAAAAGAAATTGAATTTTTGTGTGAAATTGCGCAGCCAGATTTTGGATACATTACCAATTTTGGAAAAGCGCACCTCGAAGGTTTTGGCGGTACCGAAGGCGTAATCAAAGGCAAAAGTGAAATGTATCAGTTTCTTTCCGAAAACAACAAATTCGTTTTTGTCAATTTAGATGATACTATTCAAAGAGAAAAAACCGAAAAAAACCTGCGGATTACTTTCAGTCAAACCGATAAAAATGCGTCGGTTTTGATTAATGAAATTAAAGCCAATCCTTTCGTAGAAATCACTTATGATGGGATAAAAGTAAAATCAAATTTGATCGGTTTGTACAATGCAAATAACATCAACGCGGCGATCACAATCGGGAAGTATTTCAAAGTTTCAAACGAAGAAATTAAAGAAGCGATAGAAAGTTATATTCCAGAAAATAACCGTTCTCAAATGCTGGTCAAAAATTCAAACGAAATTATTTTGGATGCTTACAATGCCAATCCGAGCAGTATGGAAGTAGCGATCAAGAATTTTTTGCAGTTAGAAAAAGAAAATAAAATAGCTGTTTTAGGCGATATGTTTGAGTTGGGCGAAGAAAGTTTTGAAGAACACAAGCACATTGTTTCGTTGTTAGAAAATGAGCCTGAAGTCAAAACCTATTTTGTTGGAAGCCAATTTTACGCAAATAAAATGGATAGTGAATTTGTGTTTTTCCATGAAACTTTTGAGGATTTTTCAAATTTTATTAAAGAGGAAAAACTCCAAAATCAGCTGATTTTAATCAAAGGTTCTCGTGGCATGGCTTTAGAAAGAACACTGGAATTGCTTTAATTCAGATACTATATTTTAAATAGTACAGTTATAATTTTTATACTAAATAAATAACTTTTTTTTTGTTGGTAACAAAACAAGAGATGAGTTTTTTTGGTTTTTACGATAGGGAGCTTTGATTATAAGAATTTCTTACAACTTATGATTACAAGATTAGTTAGGCTTGCCTCAATCTCAAGAACAATTCGAGGTTTATGATTGCAACGGACAAAGAGTAAGACGAAATATAAATGAATAAAAAACGCTTCAGAAAACTGAAGCGTTTTTTTAAAAATTGTTGATGCTACGCTTCGAGTTTATTCCTTGAAAATTTTAAAAGTCTTAGCTTCTTTCTCATTAAATAATTTTAGTATATAAACGCCAACTGCAAGATTAGAAACGTCAACAGTGGTTTCAGGACCCAAACCTGTTTTTTTGTGTACTTCTTGCCCTAATTGATTGTAAATGTGTAAACTGCCAATGGCTGATTTATAAGTTATAGTCAGTGAATTTTTTGCAGGCACAGGGTAAATAGATAGTGACTGTGCATCAAAAGCCGGGTTGCTTAAAGTATTGACGTTCAAAATAAAGTCTAAAGCTTGGCCGTATCCTGGGAATTCGCCAAATCCAAAGGGGCTAAATGATATTGCACAAGGATTAATTACGGCAACTGATTCTTCATCTGTATATGTTTTTGTAATGCGTATACGTGTAGTTGCATTATTGGCGGTTGTAGGAACGGGAATATCCATAGCTACAAAAATGCCGTCAGTTCCGGTTGAATTGGTGAGTGTGCCTACTTCATAAATCTCTCCAGCGTCATTTAATACGCCGTTATTGTTCCAGTCAATAAATGCGACTATGTTAGTGTCAAAATTCCCTTGAGTGTTTCCATATACTTTAAGAGAGTACGTCTGGCCAGAAGCTACGGGAACAGAGGTGGCGGTAAAATCAATTAATACGTCAGTATCGTTAATGTTGTTAATCACCACGTTGTTGAAGCTGATAGAGGTGATTTCCTCAACAACTACTTCATCAGGTTCGGTAATACCACAATAAGGGTTTGGGAAAGTTTGCGCATTTATTACTGCTGTAAAAAAGGCAAAGACAAAAGTAATTTTTCTCATAATCTTGAAATTAGCATAATGCATTCAATTTACGGCAGTTACGCTAAAAACAAATTTTTTTTTGTAATTATTTAACTATTGTTTTTTAATAATAAAAAATAGTTAGATTATAAATACTGCGGTAGATGCCAATACAATGGAGAGAAAAGTTAAGCAAAAGAATTAGTTTTTTGCAAAAAAAATGGCGCTACCTTTTAAAGTTGCGCCATTTGGCATTTTGTGGGCGATGAGGGGTTCGAACCCCCGACCCCCTCGGTGTAAACGAGGTGCTCTGAACCAGCTGAGCTAATCGCCCTTTCGGGTTGCAATGTCTTGCGTTATTGCGTGTGCAAATATAAGCTAGTTTTTTAAATCTGCAAGCATTTTTTTTAAATATTTACAAAATTTCTGCAACTACAAAGGTACTTCCGCCGACATATATAAAATCGTTTTTGGAGGCGTTGTGGTTGGCTGCTTCATAAGCTTCTGAAACAGAATTAAATGCTTTTCCGTTAAGTTCAAATTCAGATGCTTTTTGATGTAAAATGGAAGCGTCTAATCCACGAAAAATATTTGGCTTGCAGAAATAATAGTTTGCATTTTTTGGAAATAAAGGCAGGACATCATCTAAATCTTTGTCATTCACCACGCCTAAAACGATATGTAAGGTGTCGAATTCTTCTCTTGACAACTGTTTCATCACGATTTCAAGTCCGTGTTTGTTGTGTGCCGTGTCGCAAATTATTTTTGGATGGGTTCCCAGTTGTTGCCATCTTCCTTGCAAGTTGGTATTTTTAACAACATTCCAAAAACCATTTTTTATATTTTCTTCCGAAATTTCAAATTGATTCTGACTTTGTAACACACGAATGGCTTGCAAAACCGTTTTCTTATTGTGTGTTTGATAATCTCCCACTAAAACAGATGGATAGGTTTTTTCGATCAAATCAGAGGCAAAAAAGATTTCAGATTGTGTTTTTTTTGCTTTGTTTTCAAAAACAGGTTTTGTTTCCGACGTGTATTCTCCAATGATAACAGGAGTTTTCGGTTTAATAATTCCTGCTTTTTCAGAAGCAATTTTTTCAAGCGTATTTCCTAAAAACTGAACGTGATCCAAACCAATATTTGTTATCACAGAAAGTAGTGGGGCAATTATATTTGTAGAATCTAGCCTGCCACCTAAACCAACTTCAATTATCGCAATATCGACCTTTTCTTCGCGGAAATAATCAAAAGCCAGACCAACGGTCATTTCAAAAAAACTCAACTGATTCTCTTCAAAAAAAGATTTGTGGGACTCGATGAAATCGACAACAAAATCTTCGGAAATATCTTGGCCGTTAATTTTTATTCTTTCGAGAAAATCTTTTAAATGTGGGGAAGTGTACAATCCAGTTTTATAACCCGCTTCCTGTAAAATAGACGCAAGAAAATGCGAAGTAGAGCCTTTTCCGTTTGTTCCGGCAACGTGAATGGTCATGATTTCCTTTTCAGGATTTTGGAGATGATTCGCCAATAAAATAGTATTGTCCAAATCTTCTTTATACGCTGAAGCACCTTGTGTTTGGTACATCGGCAATTGACCGAACATCCAGTCTAAAGTTTCAGAATAGTTCATTTAAAGGAGTATTATTCGCCTAATTTAAAGTTTACGACAATAAATCCGGTTTGTGTTTCTGGAGCATCTGAATCGGGTTGCCATTTGTATTTCCTAGCAGTTGCCAATGCGGGTTCTACCAAGCAAGGATTCGTATTTGTAGTTCCTTTTGCATATTGTGCGGCAATCACATTGCCGCTTCTGTTCACGGTTATCTGAACGACAACTGTTCCAAATTCATTGCACTTTTGAACCTCCTTGCCGCTGTTGCTGAGTTTTCTTCCATTCAAACCCCAGCCTTTACCGCTATTTCCAGTTCCGGTACCATAATAAGAATTGGCATACGGACTTCCGTTTAAAGCACCTTTGTTACCAGGCGTTTTATCTGGACCTTCGCCTTCGGTATTTTTTCCGTCAGATTTTGGTCCGTTTAATAAGTTTGACAAAGCATCTGAAGTGCTTTTTGAAGGTTGTTGTTTTACAACAGGTTTTGGTTTTACGGCTTCTTCTGCTGGTTTCTTCGTTGGCTTTTTGGTTTCTGAAAGAACAGGAGCGTCTTCCATATCTTGCGTTGTCAATTCTTCAGCGCTTGGTGTTGGTTGAGACGAAGAAGTGGGTTGTGGTGCTGATTGCACGGTTTCAGTAGAAGTTTTATTTTCTCCCGAACCCATTTCGGTATTGCCAAAATTAATTGCAATACCGTTTTCAGGTGGCGGATCCATATATGTAAGGCCTAAATAGAAAAAAAGAATAAGCAAGACGGCAATAATTGCTGTGCTTATGCCAAATGATCTTTGCTCTTCTTTTGTTTCTAAATATTTCATAATTTATGAATAAGATGTTCGTTTTGTTATTAATGTGGCTATAAGATTATTTTGGACGAACAGCCAAAACCACTTTTATTTGATTTTTATTGGCAATATCAAGAACGCCTACCGCTTTTTCAATTGGCACGCCTTCTTCAGCTCTTAAAACAATTGCTTTTTCTTTTTCGGTAGCTGCAGCAAAAATTCCAAGTAACCTGGATTCTAATTCAGCTTCGGGAACTTCTTCTTTGTCGATAAAAAATTTCAAGTCTTTGTTGATGCTCACAGAAATACTTTTATTGCTGTCAGTTTTGCCTTTTGCTTTTGGCAATACTAAATCTAAAGCGTTCGTGGTAACCATCGTTGACGTAAGCATGAAGAAAATAAGCAATAAAAAAACGATGTCGGTCATTGACGACATATTAAATTCTGGAGTTACTTTATTTCGGCCTCTAATATTCATATCTTAAGTTGGTTCATTTAACAAATCAAGGAAATCTACCGCATTGGCTTCCATTTGATAAACTACTTTATTGGTTTTTACCACAAGGTGATTGTATCCAATAAAAGCAATAATACCCACAACAAGTCCTGCAACCGTAGTGGTCATTGCAGTATAAATTCCTTCGGCTAAAGCACCAACTTCAATTTGTCCTCCTGCGCTTGCCATTTTATGAAAAGCTAAAATCATCCCGATTACTGTTCCCAAGAAACCAAGCATTGGTCCGGCTCCAGAAATAGTTGCCATCATACTGACATTTTTTTCAAGCTTGTAAATTTCAAGTCTTCCTGCGTTTTCAATCGCCGTATTGATGTCTTCTAATGGTCTTCCGATTCTTGAAATTCCTTTGTCAATCAGCCTCGAAACAGGAGAATTACTTTGCGCACAAAGCATTTTCGCGCTATCAATTTTTCCGGCAAGTATATTTTCTCTAATTCTATTCATAAAATTAGCATCAACTTTTGAAGCTGCATTGATGACCATTATTCTTTCAAAATAAATGTAAAGAGCAACGAAAAGCAATACGCCTATTGACAGCATAATTATTTGTCCGCCAATTCCACCGCTGGTCATTAAGTCCCAGATTGGTAAGGTTTTTTCAGTTGAAACTTCTTCTAAAACTTGTTGTGCCGCTACCGAAGTGGTGTCTGCTTGAAGAAAATATGCCATATAAATTAATTATTGTTTATTAGATAACGTTGTTAGGCGAAGTTAATTGTTTTATAGAAAAATTTATCAATTATTAGACCAATTGTTTCAAGGCAATTTCAAACGCAGTGGCGCTGATGTTTTTCTTGTCTGAATTTAAATTGTGCGCTTTTTGAATTGCATTTTTGATGGTTTCAGAAGTATCGTTGAAGATCGCTTCGTCTGTCATTTCTACTTTTTTCTCCATGAAATAAGCAAAAACTCTTGCCATGCCGCAGTTTGAAATAAAGTCAGGGATTAAGCTTACTTTTTGATCCGTAGCTTCCATAATTGACCCGAAGAAAATTTCTTTATCAGCAAAAGGAACATTCGCGCCACAAGAAATTACTTCTAATCCAGAAGCCGTCATATTATCTAATTGCTCTTGCGTAACCAATCTTGAAGCAGCACACGGAGTGAAAATTTCAGCACCGATTGTCCAGATTTTTTTGTTGATTTCCTCAAAAGGGATCATTCCGTCAGCAACCAACTGGTTTCCGTTTTTGTTTACGAACAGTGTTCGGATTTCTTCAAAAGTGAATCCGTTTTCGTTGATAACACCTCCGTCACGATCAATAATTCCGATAATTTTTGCTCCAGAACTTGCCAAATAATAAGCTGCCGCTGAACCCACGTTTCCAAAACCTTGAACAATCGCTTTTTTGCCTTTAATGCTTCCACCGTAAATATCATAGAAATGGCGGACTGCTTGCGCTACGCCAAATCCCGTAATCATATCTGCAACGGTGTATTTTTTATTTACATCAGGAGAGTAATTTGGATTTTCGATCACCTTCACAACACCTTGGCGCAATTGCCCGACTCTGTTGATTTTGTCAGCTTCTGTTGGTTTGAAATGTCCGTTAAAAACACCTTCTTGCGGGTGCCATAGGCCACATTCTTCTGTCATCGGAATCACTTCGTGGATTTCGTCAACATTTAAATCGCCTCCGGTTCCGTAGTAGCTTTTCAATAATGGAAAAACTGCCTTGTACCATCTTTCTAAAACGCCTTTTTTTCTTGGATCATTAGGGTCAAAGTTGATTCCAGATTTTGCACCGCCAATTGCCGGTCCAGAAACCGAAAATTTCACTTCCATTGTTTTTGCCAATGACAACACCTCGTTCATATCAAGACCTTTTCTCATTCGGGTTCCTCCACCTGCAGCGCCACCGCGAAGCGAGTTGATTACCGTCCATCCTTCTGCTTCTGTTTCGGCATCTTTCCAGTTGAATACAATTTCAGGTTCTTTATTTTCGAACTTATGTAATAAATCTTTCATTTTTTAAGTTGTGTTATTTATAGAATTGCAAATATAGTTTTAAAGTTAAGAGTAACAAAGTTCGTTCTCTTTACGGCAAATAAATTTTTCCAGAACTATGATCGTGTTTTGCGCCCGTTACGCTTGCCAAGGTATTAATTTCGTTTCTCAATTTCAACACGCCCAATAATCCAAAGATCAGGGCTTCCTTAAATTGGATGGTTTTATCATCGGGAATATCAAAAGTCATTTCTGGCAGGAAGTGCTTCATTCGTTCCATCAAAAAATCATTGTAGGCGCCACCGCCGGTCACTAAAAAACGTCCGGTTTTTTTAGGTAAAGCCAAAGCTGTTTGAAGGGCAATATGTTCAACGAAGGTTCGCAATTTGTCTTCCAGAAAAAGTGGCTGTTTTTCAATCAACGGAAGCACGGTTGTTTTTACGAATTCAAAGCCCAGTGATTTTGGATGTTTGGTTGAATAATATTCAAGCGAATTTAATTCGTTCAAAAGAGATTCCGAAATGGCACCGCTTCTTGCGATTTTTCCTTTATCGTCATAATTCAAGCCTAATTTATTGGCATAAAAATTCAAAACCGTATTTACCGGAGAAATATCAAAAGCAATTCTATTTTTATTTTCTTCAAAAGAAACATTGGAGAAACCACCAAGATTTAGGCAATATTCATAATCTGAAAAAAGAAAACGGTCGCCAATCGGAACCAACGGAGCGCCTTGTCCGCCTAATTCCACGTCTTGGACCCTGAAATCGCAAATGACTTTTTGATGTACTAATTTCGAAATATTCGGAAGATTTCCGATTTGCAATGTGAATCCGTTTTGTGGCTGGTGCAAAATCGTGTGTCCGTGAGAACAGATTCCGTCTAAATTTTCTAGCTTATTTTCTTGGATAAAATTCGAAATAATTCCTCCTAATAATAAGGTGTATTCCTCGTTCAGCGTTTTTAGTTCGTCTTCTGAAAAATCAACGGCATTTTTTAATTTAGAAATCCATTCTTCAGAATACGGAATCGCATTTGTTTCTTGAATTTCAAAAAACCATTTGTTTTCCTTATTTTTGAGAATAACATGGGCTAAATCGACTCCATCCAAAGATGTTCCTGACATAACCCCGATAACGTTATAGTTTTCCTTAATCATACTGCCAAAATTAAGTATTCTTATTGAAAATTTGATAATTAATATTTACATTTGGGCACAAAAAAAGAACAAACCGCAAATAATACCTTTATACATTATGGATTTTAAATTAACCGAAGAACACTTAATGATTCAGCAAGCAGCAAGAGATTTTGCTCAAAATGAATTATTGCCAGGTGTAATTGAGAGAGACGAACACTCAAAATTTCCAACAGAACAGGTGAAAATGATGGCTGAACTGGGTTTCATGGGAATGATGGTTGATCCAAAATATGGCGGTTCTGGATTAGACAGCGTATCGTATATTTTGGCAATGAAAGAAATCGCAAAAGTGGATGCTTCTGCGGCTGTTGTAATGTCAGTGAACAATTCATTGGTTTGTGCAGGTTTGGAAAAATACTGCAACGAAGACCAAAAACAAAAATATTTAGTGCCTTTGGCAAAAGGAGAAGTGATTGGCGCATTCTGTCTTTCTGAGCCAGAAGCGGGAAGTGACGCGACTTCGCAAAAAACAACAGCCATTGATAAAGGGGATTATTACCTGATGAATGGTACAAAAAACTGGATTACGAACGGCGCAACGGCTTCCACGTACATCGTAATTGCGCAAACAGATGTGGAAAAAGGGCACAAAGGAATCAACGCATTTATCGTTGAAAAAGGCTGGGCTGGTTTTGATATCGGGCCAAAAGAACAAAAAATGGGAATTCGTGGTTCTGACACGCATTCCTTGATGTTTTCTGACGTAAAAGTTCCAAAAGAAAACAGAATTGGTGCGGATGGTTTCGGATTTAATTTTGCCATGTCAGTTTTAAACGGTGGCAGAATCGGTATTGCTTCCCAAGCTTTGGGAATTGCAACCGGAGCTTATGAACTGGCTTTGAAATATTCAAAAGAAAGAAAAGCTTTTGGGAAAGAAATTTCAAAACACCAAGCAATCGCTTTTAAATTGGCAGATATGGCAACGCAAATCAGCGCGGCAGAATTGCTTTGCATGAAAGCGGCTTATGAAAAAGATAACGGCCAGGATATTTCACAATCAGGTGCGATGGCAAAACTTTTTGCGTCTCAAACTGCAATGGATACCACGATTGAAGCCGTTCAGATTCACGGTGGAAATGGTTATGTTCGCGAATATCACGTGGAAAGAATGATGCGTGATGCAAAAATTACGCAGATTTATGAAGGAACATCTGAAATTCAAAGAATCGTTATTTCAAGAAGTATTTTGGCGGATTAAGGTTCAAAATAAATAGATTCAATTGACATCAAAAAATCCAGCAATTTCTGCTGGATTTTTTTTGGAATAAAAGGTTCTAAAATATTATCTTTATCGTATGAGCCAGAAGCCAAGATCGTTAAAATTAAAAGTTATTATTGGATATTTATTGCTTTTTGCAATAGCAGTTTTGTCTGTTTGGTTTATTTATACCGAAATTTTAAAAACCGCAATTCCTAATAAAGATGCGACTTCAGACAACCAGCAAATCATTCAGATCAGTAATGCAATTGCCAATCTTTACGCTTCTGAAGCCGTGGGCAGAAATTCAATCTTGACAGGTTCTTCCTCTGATTATGCGGAATATAATCGACTTTTGGATAGCGTAAATTCTGAAATTGAAAATATAAAAACCATTAGCGATACTACGCAATTATCAAAATTAGATACGATCCAGGGATTGCTTCAAAAGAAAAGAAATAGTATCAACGAGATCATAAAATTCAGAAATTTCTACAACAAAGAATCAACATTTGACCGCGCAGTAAAGGGAATTTATAATGCAAAAGACTCTTTGTATAGGGAGATTAAGCCGGTAAAATTTTCTAAGAAAAATCAATTTACAGAATTTCTTGAAGCGGCATTGACAGAAAAACAATTAGATTCGTTAGGAAGACTGCAACTTTCAAATGATTCCTTGGCAATGGCTTTTGAAGGGGTTTTAACTAAATTAATTATAAAAGACAATAAGTTAAAATACCAGCTTTTTAAGAAAGAGCAGAAAATGCTGGATGAAAATAGAATTATTTCGGATCAACTGAGGATTGTGCTTTCTTCTTTAGAAAAGCAAATTCTAGAGAAATCCTACGTTAAAATTAACGAATCAAAAACGGCAATTGACAATATTATCCAAACCATTGCTTGGGTTGGAGCGATTACTTTTTGCCTGCTGTTAATTTTTGCCTACATCATTATTCGCGATTTGACGATCAACCAAAATTATCGAAACCAACTTGAAAAATTAAATTCTGAAAAAGAAGATCTGTTGCGAAGTAAAATGATGCTTTTGGCAACGGTAACGCACGATATTCAAACGCCGTTGGGAAGTGTAATTGGTTTTTCTGACTTGTTGAAAAATACAGAAATTAACTCGAAACAAAACCAGTATTTAGATAATATAAAGCATTCGTCTAATTATATTTTAAAGCTGGTGAATGACTTGGTTGATTTTTCGAAACTTGAAAACGACCGAATCAAAATTGAGAAGGTCAGCTTTAATTTTAAGGATTTGATTGAAAGCACGTGCAAGCCTTTAGAGCCGAATGCAGAGAATAAAGGAATCGAGCTGAATTGGGATGTGGAAGAGATCTTAGATAATAATTATGTTTCGGATCCTTACCGACTGAAACAGATTCTGACCAATTTGATCTCCAATGCAATCAAGTTTACGCAAGAAGGTTCGGTGGAAGTGGTTGCCAAAATTGAAGAGGGAAACATTGAAGTGTCTGTTTTAGATACCGGAATTGGAATTGCAAATAACAAACAAAAAGCTGTTTTTAAGGAGTTTACGCAAGCCCATGACGGAATTGAAAAGAAATTTGGCGGTACTGGTTTAGGACTGACAATTGCCAAGAAAATGCTCCGTCTTTTAGATGGAAAAATCAAGGTAGATAGTGAAGAAAATAAGGGTTCCATATTTACCATTACAGTTCCAGCGATAAAATCGGGTGTCCAGAAAATTGAAGAAAAGCCTGCTGTTGTTGATTCTCAGTATGATTTTTTACGGAATAAAAGAATCTTGATTGTTGATGATGACGTGATGCAACTGTCGCTGATTAAAGAAATTTTCTTGAATTATCCGGTGAAAGTCACCACTTTGGTGGATGCTTCAAAGGTGCGAAATCTTTTAGAACACGAACAATTTGATTTGGTTTTGAGCGATATCCAGATGCCAAATATTGATGGTTTTGAATTGGTTCGAATTATCAGGAATAATAATAATCCGAAGATTGCTTCAATTCCTGTTATTGCTTTATCAGGGAAAAGAAACTTAAATCCGGAAGATTTTACAAGTAAAGGATTTACGGCTTTTCATCCAAAACCGTTGAAGCTGGAAGAATTATTGCGTTTAATGGAATCGATTTTCAACGGAAAGCCAATGAATGTTTTCGTTCAGGTTGCAGATGCAAAAAGAGACGAAAAGTTGTTTGATTTGACAAGCTTGAATAAATTCACGCAAGATGATCCAGCTTCTTTAAAATTGATTTTGGATACATTTATTGCAAGCGTGGCAGAAAACACTTCGGTTTTAAATGAAGCTGTGGCGTCAATGGACGAGCATAAAATGTCTGAAGTGGCGCATAAAATGATTCCGATGCTGAAGCAGATGGAAGTTTATACCATTTCAGATTTGCTGGAACCCATTGAAGATGCGGTCTTAGATTTTGATAAAACGCAAATGGAAGACTATGCCAATTTGATTTTTGAGAAGTTGGACGAATTGGTGATAGAATTAAAAAAGTGCGTCGATTAAAGGTCGATGCTGTACAGTTTTAATTTGTTGTAAAGCGTTTTTCGGTCAATGTTCAATAGTTTCGCTGCTTTGCTTTTATTAAAACCAGCTTGTTCTAAAGCTTGGCGAATCGCTGCTTCTTCATTTTCTTTCGTATAAAGAACCACCGGAGGATTTTCACTCGCAGAAAGCATCTCCTGAGGCAAGACTTCAATCGGCACAAAGTCTTCCTTTGTTAGGAGAACAGATCTTTTAATGGTGTTTTTCATCTCGCGAAGATTTCCGGGCCAGTCATAATTCATGAACAAATCAATAACTTCATCATCAAAACCTTTGATGTCTTTTTCAAGATCTTCATTGGCTTGCGCTAAAAAGTGATGCGCAAAAATCATGATGTCGTGCTTTCTTTCGCTGAGCCTTGGTGCCTGAATGCAAAATTCATTAAGCCTGTGGTACAGATCTTCACGGAAATCACCACGTTTTACTGCTTCTGACAAATCTTCATTTGTGGCGGCAATAACCCTGATGTCAACTTTAATTTCGTGATTGCTTCCCACTGGTTTCACTTTTCTTTCTTGCAAAGCTCTCAGTAATTGAATTTGAACTTCATAAGAAAGATTGCCCACTTCGTCTAAAAATAAGGTGCCGCCATTAGCCGCTTCAAAATGTCCCACTTTGTCATTTATTGCTCCGGTAAAAGAACCTTTAATATGGCCAAAAAATTCGCTTGAGGCCAATTCTTTTGGAATAGCGCCACAATCCACAGGAATAAAAGGTTTTCCTTTGCGCTTGCTTTGCATGTGGATGGTGTGCGCAATATATTCTTTTCCGGTACCGCTGTCGCCAATAATCAAAACAGACATATTGGTCGGGGAAACCAGGCTGACGTATTCGTGAAGCTGGTTGGAAGTCGAACTGATTCCTTTTACAAAAGAGGCTTCTGAAGTTGCTGTATTATCTTTTTTCGGAGAATTTGCTTCTGGTTTGTCGGTTTTCTTTTTTAAGCACTGCTCAATGGTATGCAGGATTTCATCTGGATTGATTGGTTTTCCGACATAGTCATAAGCTCCCATTTTCATAGCGCTCACAGCAGTTTTAATGTCAGTATAGCCCGTCATCAAAATTACTTGGGTGTTAAAAGAAACTTCTTTGATAGATTTTAAAATCTGGATGCCGTCACTGTCAGGCAATCTGATGTCAGTCAAAACCACATCAAAAACCTGATCTTTAATTGCATTTTCGGCTTCTCTAGCTGTGAAAGCATTGGTAACTTCGTAGCCTTTTTTTTGTAAAAAAGTCTTCAGCATTACACAAAAAGATGTGTCATCATCAATCACCAAAATTTTCGAACTCATAAATGGATTTTATGTTTTTACAAATTTAAAATTTTAAACCAAATAGGAGTGTTAATATATGTTATAAAACAATAAAGGAGATGCCCCCACATCTCCTTTAGTATTCAGAGAATTAAAAAACTCTCTTTTCAACAAACTTAACTTAAATTTTGCTTCTTTATGAACCCATTTATATAGTAAATGGAACTTTTTATTGTAACTAAATACTTGCTTCTATTTGTTTTTAAAACTTTAAGCAGTAAATTATTATAAAGAATTATCTGTGTAATTCATTTTCATATGAGATAGTGAAAAAAGTGTGCCAAACTTAAATGGAAGGTTTTATTTTTTAGGACCCTTATTGTTGTTGGGTATTTGTCAAATATTTCTAAATACTTTGTTTTCTAAAAAGTGTGGAAGTGTGGAAATTCTCCCCAATAAAGTGTGGAAAAACTTAAAAGGGCCTTTAATTCTGGAAATAGATAGAAACAATAAAGGAGATGCCCCCACATCTCCTTTATATTGCAGTGAATTTTACAATTCACCTTTCAACAAACTTAACTTAAACTATGCTTCTTTAATGAATTCTCCTGTTGATGAAAAATAAGCCGTCACTGTTTTGCCATCTTTTGCCAAAACCAATTTGTATTCTCCATCAGCGGCCGTATGTGCTTCTTTTAATGTGTAACCGCCATATTTTGAACTGATGTTTTTCAACACGTCAGCAGGGATGGCAGAAGCTTCAATCGGAGTATATGTTTTTTCTTGTAAGATATTAATCTCATTCGAATTATTTATTTCTGTAGTGGCATCAGCATTAATTCCGAATCCTAATGCGATAACTGTAAGTGCTACAATCTTTTTCATAATATAAATTTTGTGGTAGTTGTGGTTGGTTTAATTTGATGAGGTAAATGAAATAAATGTGCCAAATGTATAATAGCGATGCGTTTTGTGTTCAAAGTCTTGTTTTGCAGTGCTTTGTGTTTATTTTTGAATATTCTTTAAATCTTTTATTTGTGTAATTGTGTAGAATTATACGGATTAATTTGTGGAATTCAACAGAAAAATCTTAAAAAACTGTCTTTTGACTAGAACACGAATTTTGAGGTGTCCATAACTGTTACTTTTTTTTTATTTTAGCAAAACCAATTTATAAGTTCTATGAAAAAAATTTTCTATCTGTTACCCGTTTTTATTTTTGGATGTAAGCCAAACCAATCCATTAAAGCTGATGCGCCTCAAGCGATAAATGAACTTTATCAAGCTAACGAGCAAGAGGTTTCAAAAACGCTTGAATTCCTGACTTCTGATGAATTGGAAGGAAGAGATCCAGGTTCAGAAAGTATGGAAAAGGCAGTTGCTTTCTTGGAAGATGTTTATAAAAAAAATGGCGTAAAACCTTATTTTGTTAGTTACAGAGATACGCTTTCTAACTTTGATAAAATGGCTTACAATGTGGTGGGTTTTATCGAAGGCAATGATCCCGAATTAAAAAATGAGTTCGTTGTTATCGGTGCGCATTATGACCATATCGGAATCGACCAAAAAGCGCTAGGAGATAAAATAAATAACGGGGCAAATGATAATGCTTCGGGAACAACGGCGGTTACGGAGGTTATTAAGTATTTTTCAAAATTCAAAAACAACAAGCGGAGTATTCTTTTTGCTTTCTTTTCGGCAGAAGAAAAAGGACTTTTGGGTTCTAAACATTTGGCAAAAAAATTAAAAGAGAAAAACTTTAATATTTACACGATGCTGAATTTTGAAATGATCGGTGTCCCGATGAAGCGAAATTACACAGCATACATAACAGGTTATGGAAAATCAAATATGGCGTCGAAGTTCAATGAATATGCAGGCAAAAATTTGGTCGGATTTCTTCAGGCTGAATTGACGTACCGTCTTTTCATGGCGTCTGATAATTATCCTTTTTTCACTGAATTTAATGTTCCTTCGCAAACGGTTTGTACCTTTGACTTCGAAAATTATGAATATTACCACAAACCACAGGACGAGTTTAAGTTGATGGATACAGCACACATGACTTCTTTTATCAATGAAATGTTGCCGGTTATTGAAAAAATGACCAATTCAGAAACAAAAGAAATTGCTTTAAAAAATAAATAAGAGAATACTTCTCGCAATTACATATAATGAAAAATATAATTATCTCGGGGACAAGTAGGGGAATTGGTTATGAATTGGCGCTTTTGTTTGCCAATGAAGGACATCAGGTGCTGGCAATTTCCAGAAAAACGCCTCAAGCATTATTAGAAAATAAAAATATTACGTGTCTTTCAGTTGATTTGGCGGAAGAAAATGACTTGCAAAAAGTTTCAGATTTTCTTTCTTCCACTTGGAAAAAAGTAGATGCAATTGTGCATAACGCCGGAGCTTTGGTTTTAAAACCTTTTGCTGAAACGACTTCTGCAGATTTTGAAAGAGTGTACAAAGTAAATGTTTTTGGAGTTGCATCATTAACCAGAATCGCATTGCCTTATTTGAATCCAGGAAGCCACGTTGTTACGATAAGTTCCATGGGCGGTATTCAAGGAAGTATGAAATTCGCGGGTCTTTCCGCATACAGCTCAAGCAAAGGAGCTGTGATTACACTTTCAGAATTGCTTTCAGAAGAATTTAAAGAAAGAGGAATTTCGTTCAACGTATTGGCTTTGGGTTCAGTCCAAACAGAAATGTTAGCAGAAGCTTTTCCGGGTTATGAAGCGCCACTTTCTGCAAAAGATATGGCTGATTATGTTTATGATTTTACTTTAAAAGGAAATAAATTTTATAACGGAAAAGTGTTGCAGGTTTCTTCTTCAACACCATAGATAATTATAAATAAATTGAACGAAACACTTTCAAAATATCTTCCTGAACACGCTGTCATACCTTGTTTTGAATTAATCAGGCTGAATGAAGTTCATCTGAAAATTGTGAACGAGCGAATGACACGCCACGGCGATTATAGAAAAGGGCCGGGTGGGAAACACGAAATCACGATCAATTCAAGCTTGAATAAATACAAGTTTTTAATGACTTTGATTCACGAAATTGCGCATTTGGTCGCTTTTAAAAAATTTGGAAGAAATATAAAGCCCCACGGAAACGAATGGAAATTTACGTTTCAGCAATTAATGGTTCCGTTTATCCGCCCAGAAATTTTTCCGAATCAGATTTTGCCTTTGTTAGCAAAACATTTCAGAAATCCAACCGCAAGTAGCGATACCGATGCCAAATTGTCATTGGCATTGAAACAGTTTGATGCTCAGAACGATAAAAATTATGTTTTTGAATTGCCTGCGGGAAGCGTTTTTAGAATTCACAACGGCAAGATTTTTAAAAAAGGTGCCTTGCGAATAAAACGCTATGAATGCCAAGAAATAAACTCGGGAAGAGTATATTTGTTTAACCCAAATGCTGAGGTGGAATTATTGCCACATTAAGTGTTAAATGAAATTAAAACTATTTTGATTTTAAATTTTAAATCAGAATATTTACTATAGAATAATACAAGTATAATGAATAAAAATTATTTTGCGATTTTAATGGCGGGCGGTGTAGGTTCCCGATTTTGGCCTGTCAGTACCAACGAATTTCCGAAACAATTTCACGATATGTTGGGAACAGGAGAGACGTTGATCCAAAAGACGTTCAGTCGATTGTCAAAGTTAATTCCTGCCGAAAATATATTGATTTTAACCAATGAACGTTACAATGATTTGGTTTTGCAACAATTGCCAGAAGTAAAACAAGAACAAGTTTTGTTAGAACCGGCGATGCGAAATACAGCACCTTGCATTTTATATGCTTCGCTGAAAATTCAAAAGATGAATCCAGATGCGGTGATGGTGGTAGCGCCAAGTGACCACTGGATCGAAGACGAAACAGCATTTGTGGAAAATTTACAGACGGCATTTGATTTCTGTGAAAAAGAAAATGCATTGATGACTTTAGGGATTCAGCCCACTTTTCCAAACACTGGTTTTGGATATATTGAATATAATAAATCAGACGAAAATTCAATTAAAAAAGTAAGCCAATTTAGAGAAAAACCTGATTATGAAACGGCAAAAACATTTTTGAGTGCGGGTAATTTTGTTTGGAATGCCGGAATTTTTATTTGGAGTGCCACTTCAATTACAAAAGCTTTTGAGCAATTCCAGCCTCAAATGAACGCGCTGTTTAATGAAGGTTTGCCCATTTATAATACGTCGGATGAAAAAACTTTTATTGAAGATAATTATGGTTTAGCCGAAAATATTTCCATCGATTATGCCGTGATGGAAAAAGCAGATAATGTGTATGTTTTGCCGGCCACTTTTGATTGGAATGACCTCGGGACTTGGGGTTCTTTATATGAAAAACTACCTAAGGATAATCAGTTGAATGCGGTTGTAAATGCTAATGTTTACTTAGAAAACGCTTCAAATAATATCATCAGAACCGATGCTAAAAAGCTGATTGTAATCGATGGTTTGAACGATTATATTATCGTGGATAAAGAAGACGTTTTACTGATTTATCCAAAAGGTAAGGAGCAGGAAATCAAGAGAATTACGGCTTTAATTTCAAAGTAAATCCAAAATAAAAATCAAAAAAAATCCTGAAACTCAATTGAATTTCAGGATTTTTTTTATTCAAATAAATCTTTTAATTGATTTTCTAAAGTAATTTTATTGAGGTTACCGCTACCTTTCCATTTTCCAATGATTTTGCCTTTTTTGTCAATTAAAATCTTATGGGGAATTCCGTTTAAAAAATAATCTTTTTCTATTTTTGTGTTGTTTTGAGCTATAGAAAAATGTTTCCAATTTGAAATATCTTCCTTTGAAATTGCAGTTTTTAATCTTTCTAAATCAGAATCGATAGAAACGCTGATAATTTCAAATCCAAGCTTTTTATACTTTGCGTAGGCTTTTTTAATATACGGTAATTCTTCCCGACAAGGAGCGCACCAACTGGCCCAAAAATCAATCAAGACATATTTTCCTTTGAAGCCAGAAAGAGCTATTGGTTTGCCATTTATATCGTTTCCTGAGAATAATGGTGCGATGCTTCCCACTTTACTTTGCTTAAAATACTTAAGCTGATCGGCCATTTTTTTTCCGCTTTCGCTGTTCTTAACTTCTGGGGATGCGTTTTTATAAATAGCTTCGTATTCATCATAAAAATTCTTTCCAGGTTGTCTCGAAATTTCTTGTTGAACAAGTTGAAAAGAGTAAAGGGAGTAAGGATGTTTCTTTGTAAAGTTTAAGTTTGCTTTTAATTGCGCAACATCATTTCTGTCTGAAATATTGTATAAATTATCAATATAATAATCAAGCTGTTCTTTCTCAGAAGCTACTTTGGTGGCTTTCAATTTATCGTTGCTTAGCGAAATAATTTTAAAAATGGAATCTCTGCTTTTACTTGTTTTAGAATTTAAGCTTTCTAATTGTTGCTTAATTTCCGACTCTGATAATTGTTGCGCATTACAAGTGAAAGTAAAAAAAGAAATGAAAATAAATAAGAATATTTTCATAATTAGATAATTTTAGTTTATTTATTATCTTCTTCTTCCGCTTCTGCCAAAAGATTTTCTCTTACTTTTTTAAATAAATCAGAAGAATAAACAAACTCAACAATTGATTTGTTTTTCGTTTCTAAAATCTGCTCGTTATCGCCTTCCCATTCTTTTAAACCGTTTTTTAAGAACACAATTTTCTCTCCAATTTGAAGTACCGAGTTCATATCGTGCGTATTGATAACCGTTGTCATTCCATATTCTTTTGTGATTTCTTGAATCAAGACGTCAATCACAATCGATGTTTCTGGATCCAAGCCAGAGTTGGGCTCATCACAAAAAAGGTATTTTGGGTTGTTCACAATCGCTCTTGCAATGGCCACCCTTTTTTGCATTCCTCCAGAAATTTCAGAAGGCATTTTTTTGTTGGCGTCCACTAAATTTACTCTTTCTAAAACTTGGTCCACTCGCTCTTTAATTTCGCTTCTTCTTTTGTTTGAAAACATTTTCAACGGAAAAGCCACGTTTTCTTCCACGGTCATCGAGTCAAAAAGGGCGCTTCCTTGAAAAACCATTCCGATTTCTGTGCGAAGTTCCCGTTTTTCATCTTTGGACAATTCAGAATATATTCTTCCGTCAAAAGAAATAATTCCTTCGTCAGGCGTATGAATTCCTAACAAAGTTTTAAGCATAACTGTTTTTCCAGAACCCGAACGCCCGATTATAAGATTCGTTTTTCCGGTTTCAAAAGTGGTTGAAATTCCCTTTAAAATTTGGGCTTCACCAAATGATTTTTTTATGTCTTTAACTTCTATCATGCGTTTAAAAGTAATTGTGTTAGGATAAAGTTCATCAAAATGACAACAACTGAAGTCCAAACAAATGAAACGGTACTTGCTTTACCAACTTCCAGTGCGCCACCTTTCATATAATAACCGTGAAATGAGGGAATGGTTGCTAAAATAAAGGCGTAAACCATTGTTTTAATAAAGGCGTAAACAATATGGAAAGGAATAAAATCAGTTTGAAGGCCTGTAATAAATTCTTCGCTTGAAGTTAAATTTCCATAAACCGCGGCCATGTATCCACCAAAAATTCCTAAAAACATACTCAATGCAATCACAAAGGGATAAAGGCATAAAGCAATGATTTTTGGAAAAACCAAGTAATTTAAGGAATTGACTCCCATGACTTCCAAGGCATCAATTTGCTCGGTAACACGCATCGTTCCAATACTTGACGTAATGAATGATCCCATTTTTCCTGCCATAATTATGGAAATAAAAGTAGGAGCAAATTCTAAAATTACCGATTGTCTTGTTGCAAAAGCAATCAACGTTTTTGGAATAATCGGGTTGGTCAAATTTAATGCAGTTTGAATGGCGACAACACCTCCGATGAAAAAGGAGATGAAAGCAACGATTCCTAAAGAGTCGATGATCAGGTCATCAATTTCTTTTAAAATCAGTTGTTTCATGTAAGACCATTTTGTCGGTTTGTTGAAGATTTCCTTCAACATCATGAAATAACGGCCAATTTGGGTCAAGTATCTTCTAATCATTGTGATTTTCTAAATAACGGCTAAAATACGAAATTAGTTATGAGTTGTAAGTTATGAATTTATTTTTTTGAAATAATCATAATCTATTAAAGGTTACAAATAAAGATAGAAAGGAAAGAAATGGCACGCTATTTAATTAACTTTTCTTTCATTTTTTTTAAGCGATAGTTTCTGATGAATTTGGCTTGTTCTTCAGTAACCAAAAGTGGTTTTTTGGCCGATTTGGCTTTCAAATAACCTTTGATGTAATCAAAAAACAAAAGCGGTTTTTTCTTCAATAGTGCCAATTTCGCAGAAGCAATAGACGTGATGATAAAACCATAACCTAAAGTATAAAATGCTTCTCCTTGTTTGTAACGCGCTGTTTTGTTGTAGTTTGCGCCCGTCGGTTTTAAATGTTTTATTTTTAAAGATGGATTGGTAACGACTTTCCAGTCATAAAATTTGCAAAGCAATTCGTCAACAGTATCCCAACCCATAGCTGGTTTTAAGTTGCCAATTTGAAGAAAACATTCTTTTCGATAGGCTTTAAAAGCACCGCGAATGTGATCTTTATCGGTAAGATTTTCTAAAATCCAATCACCACTTTTTTCAATGTAAGCAAAACCGCCGGCCATCCCGATTTTTGAATCTGATTTGAACGTTTCCATTATCGTTTCAAAATAATTATTTGGAAGAATTAAATCGGCGTCTAATTTTACAATCACCTCATAATTTTCGTCTAAAATTTCAAATCCTCTGTGAAACGCCTGAATGACTTTGCTTCCGGGAAGATGAATGGCTTCAGATGTTTTTTTTACCAAAGAAATAAAAGGAAATTTTGAAGCAAATTCTTGAACTATTTCTGAAGTTTTATCGGTAGAATTATCATCAACTACTACCACTTTTGACGGGAGCAATGTTTGTTCTGATAAAGATTGTAACGTTAAAGAGATAAAAGCTTGTTCGTTGTGAGCAGGAATGACAATGTAATAGTTCATAATTTCGATTTAAGAATTAAGAACTTTCTCTGCGTAAACAATGTAGTATCTGTTTGTAAATCTTCGTAATAACGGACGAATTCCAAACTTTTTTACCGGATTGGTCCATTTTTTTCTGTCGATGATTTTCCAGTCTGTTTTTTCAAGAAGCCAGTCTAATTGCCAATCTTCAAATTCGTGGTAATGCCGGTCCCACATATCGGTTTTACTGCGATATGCGGATGAAAACCACAAACGCATTGGGATTGAAATCACCAATTTGTCTGATTTAATGTTTTGTAAAACAGTGTAAGGATTCAGCAAATGTTCGAAAATTTCGAAAGCGGTTGTCACCGAATAGTTTTCGTTTTTTAAAGTCGATTGGTCTACATCTAAATCTTCTCCTTTGGTATTTGAAACTGAAAATCCTTCTTGTTTCATAATTTTTGAAAACGGATTTTCGACTCCTAAATCCAAGATGGTTTCAGAAGTGGTGATGTGTTTTTTAAGAAACTCAAGCGTGTGCCCGAATCGTTTATTTGGAAATGTTTTCTCGTACATTTTTTTGACAATTTTCGGGAGCAAAAGTACGACCTTTTTACCGTTTAGGTTCTTTTTAAGCAGTGAAGTTTGTGGATAGCACCGATTGAAGTGAAAATCCTTTTTTGGGGAATGGCTATTTTTTGCTGGAGAAAAAAAGCGACCAGCGGAAGCTCTTTTTTTGACTTGCAAAAAAAGCCATTCCCTAAAAAGATTGTAACTTAAAGCGGGATGGGCTTCTGAAAATTATAATCGATACGTGAAGGCGTTAATGTTCATTCCGGCACCCACCGATGCGAAAAGAATAACATCACCTTTGTGTAATTCTTGGTTTTTAATTTTGCCTTTCATCAGCATGTCATAAAGCGTCGGAACCGTGGCAACACTGCTGTTTCCGTGTTCATGGATGCTCATTGGCATAATGTTTTCTGGAGTTGGGCGGTCAAAAAGTTTGTAAAAACGATTAACAATCGCTTCGTCCATTTTTTCATTGGCTTGGTGGATCAAGATTTTTTTGACGTCAGAAATGTCAATTCCGCTTTTTTCTAAACAGCTTTTCATCGCGCAAGGCACGTTGCTTAAAGCGAATTCATAAATTTTGCGTCCGTACATTTTAATGTAGCGCACATCTGGGTCTAAATCTTTGTTGAACGAATTTCCGAAATACAAATAATCGGCTTCGTCATAAGCAAAAGTGGCGCTTTCATAAGATAAAAGTCCAGTTTCGTCTGGTGATTCCTCTACAATTGTGGCTCCAGCACCATCGGCATAAATCATCGAATCGCGATCGTGCGGATCGATAACTCTGGATAGCGTTTCGGCTCCGATAACTAGGCAACGTTTTGCCATTCCGGATTTAATAAACGCATTGGCTTGCAAAGTGCCTTCAATCCAGCCAGGACAACCAAAAAGAATGTCATAAGCGACACATTTTGGATTTTTTATGCGTAGTTTATTTTTAACTCTTGTGGCTAAACTGGGAACTGTATCTGCCTGTATTTTTCCGTGTTTTACATCACCGAAATTATGTGCAAGAATAATATAATCGATTGATTCTCTGTCGATTTTTGCGTCAGTAATTGCGTTCTCTGCAGCAATGGCAGCAATGTCTGAAGTCAGTAGATTTTCATCAGCATAACGACGTTCTTCGATACCAGTAATACTTTTAAATTTTCCAATAATGACCTCAGTAGAATGGGTAAGAGGCGTACCGTCCTCATTCAAAAACATATGTTTGTGGAAGTCTTGGTTTGTGACTTTTATTTCTGGAATGTAACTGCCAGAACCTATTATCTTGATATTCATTTTGGAAATTTTATATTATGCTAATGTATTAAAAATAAACTTTCTTACATAATAAAATGCTATGCATGCATATAATTATGAATTATTCAAATTTTTAATTTTTTGTTGCTGATAAATAAGTGATTAGGATAATTTGTGCATTTTAATTTGCATAACCGTAGCAATTGACAATGCTTTTGTTTTAATTATTTCTGAATTTTTGCCAGAAAAACTTTCATCAACAGTTAAATTAAAAGTATTCAGCCAGGTTTTAAAGTGTTTTTCATTCAGTTTTTCTTCTTGGTTCAAATCTAAGTGAATTTTCATCACATTGTTAGAATAATCTCCTTTTCCGAACAAGCTTAGATTCCAGAAATCGATAATTTTTGGAAGATGTGTTTCTAAATTAATTTTGGCAACATCTGTGAAAATATAACTTATAGTTTCGTCAGAAAATAATTTGGTGTAAAATTTAGATAAAAGAATTTCTAAATCTTGTTTGGTTTCAATGTCATGCATCCTTAGAAAATTATAAATTAAATGTACGGATTTTATCAGAAAAATAAAAACCCGATGAAGAATATTCATCGGGTTTTCTATAAATTATTTTGAAAATATTAGCTTTCCATATACGCTTCAATTGGAGCGCAAGAACAAACTAAGTTTCTGTCACCGTAAGCATCATCAACTCTTCGAACGGTTGGCCAGAATTTATTGTCAGCAATATATTCCAAAGGAAATGCAGCGTCTTCTCTTGTGTATGGAAAATCCCAAGTGTCAGAAGTCAACATAGCCAAGGTGTGCGGCGAATTTTTCAAGACATTGTTTTTGTCATCTGCCGAAGCTCTCTCGATTTCTTTTCTGATCGAGATCATGGCATCACAAAAACGGTCTAATTCTTCTAAGTTTTCACTTTCTGTAGGTTCAATCATCAACGTTCCTGCCACTGGGAAAGAAACGGTTGGTGCGTGGAAGCCATAATCCATCAAACGTTTTGCGATATCGGTAACCTCGATTCCCTTTTCTTTAAACGGGCGGCATTCGATAATCATTTCGTGTGCAGCGCGTCCCATTTCGCCAGAATACAAAGTATCAAAGTGACCGCTTAATCTTTCTTTAATATAGTTTGCATTCAAAATGGCGTGATGTGTTGAACTTGTCAAACCGTCAGCACCAAGCATGGTAATGTACCCGTAAGAAATCAAACAAACCAAAGCAGAACCCCAAGGCGCTGCAGAAATTGCTGTAATAGCATTTTCGCCACCTGTTGCAATTACTGGATTTGTTGGTAAAAACTCTACTAAATGTTTTGCAACACAAATTGGTCCAACACCTGGTCCACCGCCTCCATGAGGAATCGCGAATGTTTTGTGTAAGTTCAGGTGGCAAACGTCAGCGCCGATTGTTGCTGGATTTGTTAATCCAACTTGTGCGTTCATATTAGCACCGTCCATGTAAACCTGGCCTCCATTTTCGTGGATAATTTTTGTTACTTCAATGATTGAAGCTTCGTAAACACCGTGAGTTGAAGGATAAGTAACCATCAAACACGCCAAGTTATCTTTGTATTGGATTGCTTTTGCTCTTAAATCTTCCACGTCGATATTTCCGTTTTCAGACGTTTTAGTCACCACAACTTGCATTCCTGCCATTGTTGCCGTTGCTGGATTTGTTCCGTGTGCCGAAGCTGGAATCAAAGCGATATTTCTGTGAGAATCTCCTCTTGATTGGTGATAAGCGCGAATAACCATCAAACCTGCATATTCACCTTGAGCACCAGAATTTGGCTGTAAAGTTGTTCCTGCAAAACCAGTCACAACGTTCAATTGCTCTTCTAATTTTTTAAGCATGATTTGGTAACCTTCTGCTTGTTCCACTGGAGCAAACGGGTGAATGTTGTTCCAATTTGCCATACTTAAAGGCAACATTTCTGCAGCTGCGTTCAATTTCATTGTACAAGATCCCAAAGAAATCATAGAATGATTCAAAGCCAAATCTTTTCTTTCCAAAGACTTGATGTAACGCATCAGAGCGGTTTCAGAATGGTGTTTGTTGAAAACATCATGCGTCAAAAATGTTGAAGTTCTTTTCAACGTCTCCGTTAGCATTGACACATTCGCTAATTCGGTAACTTTTACAGTTTCTTTTCCAACAGCCTCCGCAAAAATAGCAACGATTGCGTTAATGTCAGTCAAGCTTGTTGTTTCGTTGAACGAAATTGAAATACTTTCGTTGTCTATATAATAGAAGTTGAATTCGTTTTTCTCTGCAATTGCTTTTACTTTTTGAGCATCCGCTTTCACCACAATCGTGTCAAAGAAAGAAGTATTCGTTTGGTAAACGCCAATTTTATTCAATGCTTCTGCTGCAGTTACTGCTGCAGCGTGTACTTTGTCAGCAATATATCCCAATCCTTTTGGACCATGATACACCGCATACATTCCAGCCATAACAGCCAAAAGTACTTGAGCCGTACAAATATTTGAAGTCGCTTTTTCACGTTTGATATGCTGCTCGCGCGTTTGCAAAGCCATACGAAGGGCACGATTTCCGTTAGTATCAACAGTCACACCGATGATTCTTCCTGGCATACTTCTTTTGTATTCTTCTTTTGTAGCAAAATAAGCAGCGTGAGGACCGCCATAACCCATCGGAATTCCGAAACGCTGTGTGGTTCCAACAACCACGTCAGCTCCCATTTCTCCTGGAGAAGTCAATTTCACCAAGCTTAAAATATCGGCAGCAACAGCGGTTTTAATATCGCTTGATTTTGCTTTAGAAATAAATTGAGCATAATCGTGAACCTGTCCAAATTTCCCTGGATATTGTAACATCGCTCCGAAAAATTCTGTTCCAAAATCAAACTCTTCGTGGTTTCCAATTACTAATTCCACACCAATTGGAGTAGAACGTGTTTGTAAGACAGAAAGTGTCTGTGGCAGGATTTCTTCCGAAACGAAGAATTTATTTGCGTTGTTTTTCTTTTGGTCACGCGTTCTTACGTCAAAAAGTAACGCCATTGCTTCTGCAGCAGCAGTACTTTCATCTAAAAGTGAAGCATTTGCAATTTCCATTCCGGTCAACTCGATAATTGTGGTTTGGTAATTCAATAAAGCTTCTAAACGACCTTGTGCAATTTCTGCTTGGTAGGGCGTGTACGCCGTGTACCAACCTGGATTTTCGAATACATTTCTTAAAATTGCAGCAGGAACAATGGCTGGATGGTAACCCAAACCAATGTATGATTTGAATACTTTGTTTTTATTTCCTAATTGCTGAATATGGTTTAAATATTCATATTCAGTCATTGCAGGTTCAAGATCCAATGGCGCTTTCAGGCGAATATCGTCAGGAAGCGTTTCATAAATCAATTGGTCAATTGACTCAACACCAATTGTCTTGAACATATGTTGTAGGTCATTTTCTCTGGGACCGATATGTCTTAAAGCAAAAGCATCTGTTTTCATATAATATGTAGTGGGTTGTTTTTTGTGGCACAAAAGTACTTATTAATCCCAAAATTTAATCGTTTTTTAACACGGTTTTTTTAGGAATTTTTCAACTAAAACGGTATGTTGTTAACAGTTTGGTTATTTTTGCAGTATGCACGGTATCAGGCGACTATTTAATTTTTATTTAAACGGAAGTATTCACGTTGCAATTGCTGTGCTTTCCTTGGTTTTGATGACCAATCATATGTTCCAGAATCCTTTTGATTTGGATATGGGGGGTTTCGCTTTTTTCGGAACCATCTTTGGATATAACTTTATAAAATTCGAAAGTTTTTTTAGAAAGAAAAAACCAATTTGGACCGAATTAAAGCTGATTGCTATTCTGAGTATTGTATCACTTTTACTATTCGGATATTTCTTTTTGCAGTTGGAAAGAGTGACTCAAATAACAGCGATTGTCTTCTTCGTATTGACATTTTTATATGCAGTTCCGTTAGTTTCAAACAAACCCAATATTAGAAATTGGAGTGGAATTAAAATTTATATCGTAGCTTTTTGTTGGGCTGGAGTGACGACTTTATTGCCGATGATTAACTCCGGAATCGAAATTTATCAAGATATTTTCATCAAATTTTGCCAACGCTTTTTATTGGTCATCACGCTAATCTTAATTTTTGAAATAATCGATTTAAAAAACGACGATTTGGCTTTAGAAACCGTTCCGCAAAAAATAGGAGTGAAGAAGACCAAGATTTTAGGAATACTTTTATTGGTTCCGTTTTATTTTTTAGAGTTTTTTAAAAGTGAAATCGATACAAACCAGCTTTTTATCAATGCTATTTTAGTCGCAATAACTTCGCTTTTTATGCTTTTTGCCAATGAAAACAGAAGCCAGTATTACACCTCTTTTTGGGTAGAAAGCATTCCGGTTTTTTGGCTGTTTTTACTGTGGATTTTCGGCTAATTCTTTAATGATTTCGTTCCGCTTTTTGATGAACGAAGTCATATAGTTTTTCAGAATTAGTGCATCAAAAAACCTTCCGAAAATACCAAAAGGCGTTTCGTAGAAAATAGTATCTTTCATAACCGTGTTCCCATTTTCAAATTCAAAAAAATGCTCATGGCGGAATGATTTAAAACTTCCTTCTGTCATTTCATCTACAAAATAAGTTGGAAAAACCATTTCAGAAATGAGGCTTTTATGGTTTTGGTAAATCCCAAAATGATTGCCTCGCCAAGTGACCGTTTCATTCAATTCAATCAATCCCGAAGTTCTTCCTGCAATTGCTTTTTCATTGGTTTGATGCGTCGAAAGTAAGTGAATATCGATGTTTCTCGAAAGATTGAAAACGGTTTCGATTGTTGCGTTTATAATTGTTGATAGTTCGATTTTAGCCATCATAGTTCGTAATGTCCAATTAAATTATAGATAAAGAGCCAAGAATTTACAACTGCGAATAATACAAAAAGGGTATTCATACAATAGCTTCCAATCTTGAAAATTAGTTTCTGTGGAATTTGGTACATCGGATAATATGCAATTTGTGTAGCAACTTTTCCAACCCAGTACAAGGCAATTAAACCTGTTAATGCTACTGCTAAAGCTGATTGTTCTTGTAATTCATTCGTGAAGATTATTGCAATTAATCCAAAACAAAAATTCAAGCCTTGAATATATCTTCCATAGGTTTTAGCAATTTCCTGATTCAGCGGTTTTAGTTGTTTGACATCATTATACCAATCAAAAACTTGATGGCGAATGTAAGGATAAATCAAAGCTGTGAATATCTGGCCGATACCACTTAGGATAATCAACCAATTTGGAATTTGAATGTTCATAGTTATAAGATTAGGATTAGAAAAGATAATGGAAAAAGCACCCAAGTGTAACACAAATAATTCGGTAATTCTAAAAGTTTTATCCTTCTGAAATGTTCCAGAAACATTATCAAGACGGTTGTTCCGAACCAACCAATAATCATAATTTCTGGAATACTCAAGAATTGATTCAGTATTAAAATCGGTGTCAAAAGTAAAGAGCCAAATATAGAAACAGTCATTAAGTTTCCGACATAATTCAGAATGACTTTTTTGTCAAATTTCATTAAAAATAAACTCTGAAAAAGGATTTGACCCAAAGCTAAAATCAATTCTTTGCTAAAATTTCCTTTTGGTAAATCGGTAATCAATTCTGAGAAATTATACAAAGTCAAATCCGTCATCAAAATTGCAAAAGCAATGTATAAAATTCGGTATTTGTAATTGAAACTTGGAGTACATTGAATGGTTTTTTCCGTTTTTTTATTCGGAATAATGACTTTTCGATTATAAGAAATAAAAGAATATAATTTTTTCAACAGAAATTTTATTACAGCAAAATTCCCGACTTTTTCCATCCAAGGAAAAGAATTTTCGATGACTTTAAGTAAGCTATCAATTCCATAAATGACTGTTTTGTTTTTGTTATCGACTAATGCAATTTCGTTGGAAGCCCTTTCAATATCAATAAAATTTTTCTCGTCTTCACTTAGGTTAGAAAAAGATTTTTTGCCATTTTCATCAAGCATTCCGGCCTTTATAAAACTAGTCGTATAAACTTGACAAAGCGGACAGTCTTCATCAAAAAGTAAGGTTTGATTTTCAAGTGTTTTCATATTTATAATTTTTTAAACTTTCAGAAAAAAATGAAACTTTTGATTAAATTTTTTTACTCTTATTTAATTCGATAATTAATATTGTTTCTTATTGTTCTCATTGAATAGTTTTTAAATGAATTATTTTTTGTCGGTTGTAAAAACTATTTCATAATTTTCATAACCAAACGGCCAATCCAATTGTCTTTGTATTCTGTTACTTTGTCAATCATATTGTCAGCTTTCAATACAAAATCATATAGTTTTTTTGTTTGGTCTACAAAATGTTTGGTTTCGGCAGATTTGTTTTTATCAATTGAAGAAACGTCTTTTAAAACTTTTAAAGCTGGTTTTATTTCGCGCTTGCTTCTTTCTTGCGCAATTTTTACGGCCAATTCATCCAGGTCTTTTTCAGCGATAAAAAACTCTTTCCGTTCGCCTGATTTGTATTCTTTGTAGACAATTCCCCAATCCATCAAAGCACGTAAATTCATGCTGGCGTTTCCTCTGGAAATCAACAATTCGTCCATAATATCTTCCATCGAAAGCGGTTCTGGCGAAACCATCAACAACGCGTGAATTTGCGCCATCGTTTTGTTGATTCCCCATTGCGAACCTAAAGCGCCCCAAGTTTGAATGAATTTATTTTTTGCTTCCTTAAATTCCATAGTTCAAATGTATCACTTTATTTTTAAACTTTCAATAATAATTGAAACATAATTTTAAATAATTGAAATCAGGTATTTATACGCTAAAGCATTGTTTGATTTTTTTCGTCCTTAGTGTTTTAAAACACAATATTTTTTAAGCCCCAAATTATATTGAAGTTTTTAAAAAAATACTTAATTCTTAACCTACACTAAATTATGCTAAACTTACCTCAAATCTTAGGTCCCGGCTTGTGGACCTATCGAAGCCTGCTCAATAATCCAGACTTCTCAGCAACTTTTGACTCACCTGAATTCGTATTGTATATCGATAAATTATAGGATATGGAAAATTCTATTTCAACTAGAAAAAGCTGTTGCTGTACCGGCAAGGCGATTGAAGATGAAAAGTCAAGTCTCCTAAAAGCAATTCCAAAAACCAATAAGACCTTAAAAGCGATTCCTTCCGTAGTGCTGAGCATTCTCATTGCTTTTTTTCCAAAATGTCCTCTTTGCTGGGCAGTTTACATGAGTATGTTCGGAAGCCTTGGCCTGGCTCAATTGCCTTACATGGGCTGGTTATTTCCGGTTTTAATTGGTTTCTTAGGACTTCATTTATATATGATTTATAAAAAATCAATGCCTGCTACTTACGGACCATTTCTTCTGAGCCTCATCGGGACGTTGCTCATCTTAATGGGGAGATTTTCCTTTGGCCATGAAAAATGGATATTGGTTTCAGGGATGATTTTCATTATTTCTGGATCATTGCTGATGCAGTTTCCAGCAATTTCCATTCATTTATTTAAAACAAAACACAATTAATATTTAATAAAACAATTATGCCTACAGCCAAAAATTTAAAAATTAGAAGATCAATTGCCGAGTTGCAAAAAGATTACAATGGGGGAAACAAAAAAGCCTTGGAAGATTTAATGCGTGCCTGGAAAGGCATCAAAGAGCTTCCTGCAGATAATGAAAATTCATTTTTTAAGCTGGGAGGTTTTCATGGAGAGCCTTTTAGAGGTGCCGGATGGGGGAATTCCGCTTATTGGGGAGGCTATTGCAATCACGGAAACGTGCTGTTTCCAACGTGGCATCGTGTGTATATTTTAAAATTAGAAGAAGCCCTTCAAAGCATCAAAGGTTGTGAAGAGGTGATGTTGTCCTATTGGGACGAAACAGACGAGAAAAGTTTGAAAAAAGGAATTCCATCTTGTTTGACAGATGAGTTTTTTACGCTTGACGGACAGCAAATTGCAAATCCGTTGCGCTCATTTGTTTTTCCTATAAATATTGTTGATAATGTGCAAGGAGATAATAATCTTTACAGCAAGCCAAAAGGATATGAAACAGTTCGTTATCCTTTGTCAGGACTTGTAGGAAGTGATGAAGCCCGTGCTGCAACCGCCGCGCACAATGCCCAATATGCAAATCACAATAAAAATGTTGAGCTGTTGAACGAAAATATTCTGAATTGGATGAATTCTAAAATCATAGTAAACGGAAAAGAAATACCTACAAATGTAAACCAGAAATTTAAAGATAGCCTGAACGCTCCTAATTTTACGGTTTTTTCAAATACCACTTCGGCAGCAGAATGGAATGCAAATCTTGCGGAAGGTGTGGCTCCAGTTGTTCCTCTTGAGTCGCCACACAATAGCATCCATTTGGCAGTCGGTGGCTGTGATTTGCCAACTTACAATCGTTCGCCAATTCCTGGTGCCAATGGCGATATGGGCGAAAATGATACTGCCGGATTGGATCCTATTTTTTACTTTCACCATTGCAATGTGGATCGTGTATTTTGGCTTTGGCAGAAAAAACATGGTTTTACGGACAGGCTTGAAATCATATCAGAATATCCCGGCACAAATTCAGTAGATGATCAAGGGCCAACGCCGGGAATAGCTCCAAATTCATGGTTGGATCTAGAAACTCCTTTGAATCCATTCAAAAAGATGGTAAATGGAAAAGAACAAACCTATACTTCTTTAGATTGTATAAATATTGAAAAACAGTTAGGATTAACTTACAGTGCTGGATCTTTAGAAGAGTCACGCAGCGCTAAATCATTACAGGCAGAAGGACCTGTAAAAGTTATTAAAGTTTCAAGGATTAATAAAGCGCCAATCAGAGGATCCTTTATGATTTCAGCCTATGCTATTATTGATGGAAAGAAAGAACACTTAGGTACAGAAGCTGTTTTGAGCCGGTGGAATTCTCAATTTTGTGCAAATTGTCAGACACATCTCGAAGTGAAAGCTTTTTTTAAATTGCCAATTTCAGAAGAAGTAGCGAAAAAGGGATCATTACTTTCTTTAGAAAACAGTGTAGAAATTGAAATACATGGAAGAGAAAATATGTTAAATCAAGATGGAAAACAAGGATTGCTGAAAGGTAACGCAAAACAGCAAGTGAGTTTTCAAATGGAAATTGTTTAAGCTTTTTAAGTAAAAAAAGCCAGTACTATTAGAAAAGTACTGGCTTTTTGATTTTATAGCAATCCTGCTCTTTTCAACAAAGCATCTGGTTTTGGTTCGCTGCCACGGAAGCGTTTGTACAACACCATCGGATGTTCGGTGCCGCCTTTTGAAAGTATGTTTTCCTGGAATCTTTTTGCTGCTTCTGGATCAAAAATTCCTTGTTCTTGAAAGTATTCAAAAGCATCGGCATCTAAAACTTCTGCCCATTTATAGCTGTAATACCCTGATGAATACCCACCTTGAAAAATATGCGAAAAGGAGGTGCTCATTGCATTTTCATTCACATCTGGATATAATTTTGTAGAAGCAAACTGCTCGTTTTCAAAATCTTTAATCGAAGTAATTCCTGTAGGGTCTTGTCCGTGCCAACCCATATCTAACAATCCAAAACTCAACTGGCGCATGGTTGCCAATCCTTCTTGGAAACTGGCACTTTCTTTAATTTTATGGATATATTCCGTCGGAATCAATTCTCTGGTTTGGTAATGGTGCGCGAATAAAGCCAACGCTTCCGGCTCATAGCACCAATTTTCAAAAATTTGGCTTGGCAATTCTACGAAGTCCCAAAAAACGCTGGTTCCAGACAAACTTGGATACACCGTGTCCGCAAGCATTCCGTGTAAAGCGTGGCCAAATTCGTGGAATAAAGTGGTTACTTCGTTAAAAGTCAACAGCGAAGGTTTGGTTTCTGTTGGTTTTGTGAAATTGCAAACAATTGAAATGTGCGGTCTTTCATTAATTTCATTTAAAACATATTGCGATTTGAACGAAGTCATCCATGCGCCATTTCGTTTTCCTTTTCTCGGAAAAAAATCAGCATAGAAAATCGAAACCAATTCTCCCGAAATGTTTTTTACTTCGTATGTTTTTACATCTTGGTGGTATTTTTCAATGGAATCCACTTCGCTGAAATTCAAGCCAAACAAACGTCCGGCAATCGTAAAAGCGCCGTCTAAAACATTTTCTAATTTGAAATAAGGCTTCAGTTTCTCATCGTCTAAATTGAATAACTGCTGTTTCAATTTTTCAGAATAATACGCGCTGTCCCATTTTTCTAAAGTTTCAATTCCGTCTAAATCTTTCGCGAATTTTTTCAATTGCTCAAATTCTTTTTCAGCGGCTGGTTTTGCTTTTTCAAGCAATTCATTTAAAAAAGCGCTCACTTTCTCAGGGCTTTCAGCCATTCTTTCTTCCAGCACAAAATGCGCGTGAGAAGCATAGCCTAAAAGCTGGGCTCTTTCAAAGCGCAATTTGGCAATTTTCAAGACAATCTCTTCGTTGTCAAATTCATTCTTCTGGAATCCTTTGGAACCAAAAGCAATCGCCATTTTCTTGCGCAGCTCCCTGTTGGCAGCATACGTCATAAACGGAACATAGCTTGGATAGTCCAATGTGAAAATCCAACCTTCTTTTTCTTGGGCAACAGCCAATTCTTTTGCGGCTTCAATTGTTCCTTCTGGCAAGCCTGACAAGTCTTTTTCTTCAGTAATGTGCAGTTCAAAACCTTGTGTTTCTGACAAAACGTTTTCGCCAAATTCCAAGCTTAGTTTTGATAGCTCTTTATCAATTTCACGAAGCTGGTTTTTCTTTTTTTCTGATAGATTGGCGCCGTTTCTGGAAAAACTTTTGTATTTTTTGTCTAATAAAGTCGTCTGTTCTGGATTTAGATTCAAGCTTTCCCTAGCATCATACACCGTTTTTACTCTTTGAAATAAATCGGCATTTAGCCGGATGTCATTTCCGAATTCTGATAAAAGAGGCGAAACTTCCTGAGCAATTTTTTGAATTTCGTCGTTGGTTTCAGCGGAATGCAAGTTGAAAAAAATACTCGAAATTCGGTCTAAAGTCGAACCGCTGAAATCCATCGCTTCAACGGTATTTGCAAAAGTTGGCTTCTCCGGATTGGCAATTATTGCATCTATTTCTTTTTTTGCCGAAGCAATTCCTTCTTTAAAAGCAGGAAGGAAGTCTTCATTTTTTATTTGCGAAAAAGGAGCAGTATCGTGTTGCGTCGTAAATTTTTCTGAAAGTATTGACATATAATTTTTCTAATTAATTTTTTGAACCAAGTAAAAATTATTTTTTTATTTGGCTGATTTCAAAAGTATAAAATTGAGAAATGATTTGAAAGAATCTTGTGAAAACGTTGAGAATTATAACGCAAAGTCCGCAAAGAGTAAACGCAAGGCTCGCAAATATTTTTTGTTTGCGTTCTTTACGAAATTCCTTTGCGGACTTTCTAGTTATAGTTTTATTTTTGTAGTCCTTCCGAAGCTTTGATAACAGCCTGTTTTAGATTTTCTTTATAAGAAATAATGGTTTCTAAAACCGAAGCATTTGAGCTTCCGATAATTTGTGCCGCCAAAATTCCAGCATTTTTAGCTCCGTTTAAAGCCACGGTTGCCACGGGAACGCCTCCTGGCATTTGCAAAATGGACAAGACAGAGTCCCAGCCGTCAATTGAATTGCTTGATTTTACCGGAACTCCGATCACGGGAAGCGGTGACATCGAAGCCACCATTCCTGGCAAATGTGCGGCACCGCCGGCTCCAGCAATGATCACTGAAATTCCTCTGGTGTGCGCATTTTTACTGAAATCAAAAAGTTTTTCAGGCGTTCTGTGTGCCGAAACGATATCCACTTCTGTTTCAATTTTGAATTCTTTTAATATGTCGATGGCTTCCTGCATGACTGGCATGTCAGAAATGGAGCCCATTACAATTGCTACTTTCATATTTTTTAATCTTAAAGTTTAAAATGTCAAGGTTGGATGTCTGAAGTCAAAGAAGTCCAACTGTCAAATGCTCTATTTGCTAATTACCCGAATCAATTTCTTCACTTCTTCTGCCACTTTTCTAGCTTCCGCAATATCTTCATTGACAATCGTCACGTGACCCATTTTTCTAAACGGACGGGTTTCTCTTTTGCCATAGATATGTGGCGTAACACCGTCAATGGCCATGATTTTTTCAATATTTTCATACACCACTTGTCCTGAAAAACCTTCTTCGCCGACTAAATTTACCATAATTCCGGCAACTTTGCTGTCGGTATTTCCTAAAGGCAAGTCTAAAATGGCACGCAAATGGTTTTCAAATTGCGAAGTATAACTGGCTTCGATGGAATAATGGCCTGAATTGTGCGGTCTTGGAGCGACTTCGTTTATCAAAATTTCATCGTCATTGGTTTGGAACATTTCCACAGCCAAAAGGCCAACGTGATTGAATTTTTCAGAAACATTTAAAGCGATTGCCCTTGCTTTTTCTGCCACTTTTTCATCGATTCTTGCCGGGCAGATTACATATTCCACTTGGTTCGCTTCGGGATGAAATTCCATTTCCACAACGGGATAGGTTTTGATTTCACCGCTCGGATTCCTGACAACGATTACCGCCAATTCATTTTTGAACGGAACCATTTCTTCTGCAATACATTCCACATTTGGCAAATTGTCTAAATCTTGGGCAGAACGGACTACTTTAACACCGTTTCCGTCATACCCAAACTCAGCGCTTTTCCATACGAAAGGTAATGAAATTATAGCATTTCCTACTTCTGATTTTAAATCTCCAATAGAATGAAATCGTTTGTGTGGCGACGTTGGGATATTATTTGCTACGTAAAAATCTTTTTGAGTTCCTTTGTTTTGTATGCCTCGCAACGTTTTTGGCGAAGGAAATACTTTAACGCCTTCGCTTTCTAATTTCTCTAAAGCTTCAATGTTGACCAATTCGATTTCAAAAGTCAGCACATCCACTTGTTTTCCGAAATTATATACGGTATCAAAATCCATTAAATTTCCTTGGAAGAATTTATTGCAGGCAATTCGGCTTGGCGCTTCTTCGCTTGGATCTAAAACATACGTCTGGATGTCAAATTTTCGCGTGTCAGAAAGCATCATTTTGCCTAATTGGCCGCCGCCTAAAATGCCGAGCTTAAAATCGGAAGAGAAATAATTCATTGTTTTGTGTGTTGTGTTTTGCAAATATAAGTAGGTGATCTGAATTTTGGAGTATGATTGTGCATTTTTGGCCTGCCTGCCTATTTAAAATTGAAGAAATAAACGATATATTTGTGAGATTGCTTTTTATACTGTAAACCTATTAGCCCAAAATAAAAATGGCACAACAATCTTCTATCCAATGTCCGAGCTGCGGTACCTCAATTGATGTAAACGATATTTTAAAACATCAAATTGAAGATGCTCTGCGCAAAGAATTTCAGCAAAAATTGAATGCCCAAACGACAGAATGGGAAACGAAGAATGAAGCGCTGGAAAAAGCCAAAGAAGATTTTGAATCCAAAAAGAAAAAAGAAAATGAGCTGTTTCAAGACCGTTTAGAGAAAGCAAAAGAAGAGGTTGAAGCAAAAGCCAAACGTGAAAAACAGCAGTTTCAAGAAAAATTAGAATTAGAAAAAAAGGAATCTGAAAAAAATATTCTTTCTGCCTTAAAGATAAAGTTAGAAGAAGAAAACAAAGACCGCATTTCTTTAATGGAAAAAGAGCTTTCTGAAAAATCAGAAAAGTTGCGGGAACTGAATAAAATGCAAGGCGAAATTTCAAAACTGCAACGTGAAAAGTTGGAAATGAAAGATTTGATAGAAGCACAGGCACAGCAACAATTGAATGAAACCTTAGTTTTAGAAAAAGAAAAAATCCGCAAGCAAGAGGAAGAAAAAAACGAGCTGAAAATTAAAGAATACCAAAAACAAGCCGAAGACCAGCGAAAGTTGATTGAAGAAATGAAACGCAAGCAAGAGCAAGGCTCAATGCAGTTGCAAGGTGAAGTTTTAGAACTGGCAATGGAAGAATGGCTGGCCAATAATTTTCCGTTAGATACCATTGATGAGGTAAAAAAAGGAGCAAATGGTGCCGATTGCATGCAAACGATTAATACTTTTGAACTGCAGAATTGCGGTACAATTTATTATGAAAGCAAAAGAACGAAGACGTTCCAACCGCTTTGGATAGAAAAATTCAAGAATGATATTCGTGATAAAAAAGCAAGCATCGGTGTTTTGGTAACCGAAGTTTTACCAGCCGATATGCAACGAATGGGCATGAAAGAAGGTATTTGGATTTGTACTTATGAAGAGTTCAAAGGATTGAGCGCTGTTTTAAGACAGTCGTTGATTCAAGTGAGTCAAGCGCTACAATCTCAGGAAAATAAAGGCGACAAGATGACCTTGCTTTATGATTTTTTAACCAGTACTGAATTTAGAATGCAAATTGAAGGCATTGTGGAAGGTTTTTCTCAAATGCAGATTGATTTGGTTAAAGAGAAAAATGCTATGAAAAAAATCTGGACGGCTAGGGAAAAACAAATTGACAAAGTCATTAACAATACCATCGGAATGTATGGTTCTATAAAAGGAATTGCTGGAAATGCGGTTCAGACCGTAAAAGCCTTGGAGCTAGATTATGACCCTGGGGACATTGAAGAATTAGAAAATTAGTTCAAGTAAATTTAATTGCGCGTGTTTTTTCGGTTAACAATGCAACCGCTGATCACAATGCACTTTTTAGGCAGGCATTTCCATACCCTTGTAATGGCATATTCGCTTTGGACAGGAATGTTATTGAGTAAGCCTAAACGTTTTTCAATACTCGAAACGATGGCATAATTATCATGAAAATTAACTTTCCGGTCTAATAATTCGATAGACTGAATTTTTATAATGGAAGCGTAATGAGTATGTAAAGATATAATTCCTGAAAAAGTTTCTGCAGATTCAGTGACGAAAATAGCTTTCGGGTGAGTGAGTGCCACTAATTTTTTATAATCGATGTCAATCAATGCCTGAATGAATTTTTGTTCTGATTCTAACAATAATTTTTCAAAATTGGAAGCCATATTCTGATCTTTGGTTGGGGGTTGCCATAAAAAAGGTTAATAGACGTAAATATAGAAAATCAAATACAACTTGGCGGGAGCAATGTGTTATTTTTTGGAGTAAGCGTTGCGCCAGCAGAGGCTGTAATGACAAAGAGAACAGCCAGGGCTTCATGAAATAGTAGTCGTTCTGCTAAAAAAAGAAGCGCACAAAGGGCGGCAAAAGGGTTTGGTGAAAAGAAGCTCTTAAATACAAGGTACTGAGGATGTGAAATGTTCTGAAGAAAAAAATAGGAGAAGTAAATTTATAATTTTAAGTATATATTAAATCAAGTATCTAGCTGGACGCTTGTCCAGAAATAACCGGTGGTAGGTTATCTGATGCCTGATCGGGTTGGTTATTGATTAGAGGAATTATTTGAAAAACCAACCTAACTGGATGGGATCGCGTGTTTTAGCGATCCCATTTTTTTATTTTAAGTCCGTTTTTATTCTAAAAAGGCAACTAGAATTTATTTGTAACCTCTGGCTTGCAACTGAAATAGTTCATTATAACGTCCTTTTAACGAGAGAAGCTCTTCGTGGGTTCCCATTTCCAAGATTTGACCGCTTTCTAAAACCAAAATTCTGTCTGCAAGTCGGGCGGTTGAAAAACGATGTGAAATTAAAACGGCAGATTTTTTCTCGGTTATTTTTGAAAATCTTTGAAAAACTTCATATTCTGCTCTTGCGTCTAAAGCTGCTGTGGGTTCATCTAAAATTAAAACCTGAGACTCTTTCATATAGATTCTGGCCAATGCCACTTTTTGCCATTCTCCTCCTGATAATTCAACGCCATTATTAAATCTTTTTCCTAAAGCTTGGTCAAATTTATTAGGAAGTTTTGCCGCTAAAATATCGGCCATACTTCCGGCAGCAGCAGATTTAATCAGTTGTTCGTTTTCTTTTTCTTGAATATTTCCAACAGCAATATTGTTTGAAAGTGTCATTTGGTATCGCAAATAATCTTGAAAAATAACACCAATATTTAATCGTAATTCTTCAGGATCATACTCTTTTAAATCAATTCCATCTAAGAGAATTTTTCCTTCAGTAGGTTCATACAAACGCGCCAATAATTTAACTAAAGTTGTTTTTCCAGCGCCATTTTCTCCAACTAAAGCTAAAGTTTCTCCCGGAAGTAAGGTGAAGTTCAAGTGTCGATTGGCCCATTTTTCTGAATTTCGATACTTAAAACCTACATTTTCAAATTGAAATCCTTCTTTAATCGGATTAGGAAACGCAACAGGTTTTTCTGTTTTTTTAATTTGGGAATGGATTGCAAAGAAATCTATGAAATCATTTAAGTAAATCGCTCCTTGTGAAATGGATGTGAGTCGAGAGAGAAGTCCTTCGCTCAAGGTTCTTAATTGGCGAAATGATCCGGCCAAAAAGGTCAAATCTCCCACAGAGAGAACTCCACTAATTGTTTTTACAACAATAAAAACGTAAGCGCCATAATATCCCGAGGTTCCTAATATTGAAAAGAAAGTTCCCCAAGCAGATCTTTTGATGGCAAGTTTACTATTATCAGCATAAAATTTATCTGATAAGGTTTTAAATCGTGAAGCAATAAAATTTCCAAGATTAAACATTTTTATTTCCTTGGCTGTTTCGTCACTTGCGCCCAGAAACCGAAGGTAATCCAACTCGCGGCGTTCAGGTGTTTGGCTTCTTGAAAGAGAATAATTTTGGTTGTTAAAATGAGACTCTCCTAAAAAAGAGGGAATTATCGCAATAATCAATAAAATTATAAGCCACGGATTAAATGCGACCAATCCGGTGATTAGAAAAGCCATTGAAATCAGATCTTGAATTTGGCTCATGATCTGGGAAAGCAACATTGTTCGCCCGGCGGTTTGTTGTCTGGCTCTTTCTAGTTTATCATAAAATTCAGAATCTTCCAGTTGGTCAAGATCTAAACTTGCTGCGTGACGCATGATTTTTAAAGAGGTGAAATTTGAAAAAGAATCGCCTAAAAGACTATCGAGCAAACTAATAATTCGGTTTAAAGCATCGGTTAAAATGGCCAAGCCAAATTCTAGTGCAATTAGTTTCCACAAATAAGTAGGGTCTGAAACCGAAGTGCTTCCGTTTAAAAAAATCACTTCGTCCACAATTAATTTTCCGATATACAATAAAGCGACAGGCATTGCGGAACGAATGATGCGGAATAAAAAACTTAAAGCTGTTTTCTTTGGACTGCTTTCCCAAACTAATCTAAAAAATTCAGGAAAATTTGAAAAAGCGGAAAGCCTTTCGCGAAAAGTAATCTTCTCAAAATTGACAGTATTTCTGGTGGGTCTCATACTGCAAAATTCTTAATTAATTATTGAAATCTACATCTTCATCTGATTTAAATTTCTAAACGCTTATTTTTCTACTTTTTTTTCTAAAACTTCAATTTCAGTTTTTTCTTTTTTGATTGATTGCCGCAGTAAAGCAAACAAACTCATGTACGCATTGGCCACAAAAACCAAGGCAAAACCAGCAATTACATATCCTTTCCAATCAAATAAAAGCAAATGATAATCGGTAAAAAAAAGTGCAGCAACGGTTACATAATGACTGAAACAATACTCACAAGTAAAAAGGTAGAAAAATTTTCTTTTCAAAAATGTCTTTCCATCTTTGCTGTATTTGATGCAAAAATCTCTGGGCTCTCGAAAAACTTCTTCGTGAGTTACCGTCCAAGAAATACAAGCAATGGGAATCGCAAGAATGAAGAGCCATAAAAGTTGAGTGGTACTATCCATTTTAAAAGGGAATGTTTATTCACTAATTTAAGAATAAAAATTCCCCTTTGAAAGTTTTTTATAAAAGTATTATTATTTCATCTTGAAGTCAGGATGGCCAGTTTGCCACATTATAAAGGCATATTGATCCGCAAAATTGGCATAGGTTACATCTTTGTCTTCTGTAAAATGCCCGTTGTCATAATTTACTTTTAACAATACAGGTTTGTCAGAAGACGTTGCGTTTTGCATTGCTCCAGCAAACTTTCCGGGTTGCCAAGCCACCACTCTGGGGTCATTCCAGCCAGCGATTGACAAAACAGCTGGATATTTTGTGCCTTGAACCACATGATGCATCCCGTCCATTTCATGTAGAGCTTTGCATTCTGCTTCATTTTGCACAGTTCCAAATTCAGGAATATTTACGGGACCATTTGAAGAAAATTCACCACGCATCGTATTTGCGCATCCAACGTTGCAAATTGCAGCAGCAAATAATTCAGGTCGTTCTGTAATAGCTCTTGTAATTAAAATTCCTCCCGCACTTGTACCTGCTCCAGCGAGTTTTTCAGATGAGGTATATCCTTCTTTTATGAGGTATTCGGCACAACTTATAAAATCTTTCCAAGTATTTGGTTTGGTAGTTTTATAGCCGCCAAGATACCATTCTTGTCCTTTTTCACTACCACCTCGAACGTGAGGAATTGCAAGAATAACGTCTTTAATGGCCAAGGAGTTTTTTCTTACACTAAAAAAGGGACTTGCACTTATTCCGTAAGCGCCATAGCTTTCCATAAAACAAACATTTGAACCGTCTTTTTTCATTCCTTTTTTATAAATAATAGAAAGTGGAATCTTAACGCCATCATGTCCTTTGACCTCGACCTCTTCAACAATAAGATTTTTATATTCATCGGGATAAGAAGAAGTTTTGTTAAAGGGACTTTCAGAAAATGTATCTGTTTTCGGACTATATGAAAAGTCTGTGAAAGGCATGTTCCAAGAAGTGATTGAAACAATAAAGTCATTTGTTTTTTTATCTAAGGAAACCACATTTACAGAACCATTAAAAGGTAATTTTACTTCCGAAGTTTTTCTGTCTTTGATGTCATATTTGTATAATTTGCTATTGATTCCATCCGTATAATTTAAAATCAAATAATTTTCAGATGCCACAAAAGATTCCAAAGTCATGTCTTTTTTTTCTGGCGCAATCACTTTAGCATTTGCCCAATCGGGTTTTTTTAAATCGGTCACAACCAGCTTGTAATTTTTGGCACCGTTGTATGTTATAGCATAAAATTGATCTCCGATGACATCAAGACTTCTGACAATTTTATCGTTTGTGGTTGCCAAAGGTTTCCATTGAATTTTACCAGAATTTAATTGAGAAATTGGCGCGTAATATAATTGCATTTCCCTTTGCACTGTGCCGAGATACGCAAAAACATACTCTTTAGAAAACTTTGAAAGTACAATTCCGGGATAGGCTTTTTCTTCAATTTTTAATTCGGGATAGGCTTCATTGCTAAAAAAATCGGCATCTTTTTTTGGGTCATCACCAATCTTATGAAAACGGGTTTTTGGATTTAAGCGAGAAGTGGAATCAGTATTGTCAGCTGATTTTATCCAAGTGTAAAAAAATCCTGAGTTGTCAAATGCCCAAGTATCAACTCCGGCAACGGCATTAATTTCATCGCTCAAGAATTTTTTAGTATCCACATTCATTACTTTTAAAGTTGCAACTTCAGCACCTTTTTCAGTGTAAGCAATAATAATTTTTTTTCCGTCAAAATTTGGGACTATCTGCTGTACAGCCAGTGTTTTTCCTGAAATAAAATTTTGAGGGTCAAAAAGGAATTGTTCTTTTCCGTTAATTCCTTCTCTAAAGTAAACCTTGCTGACTACTTCTCCAGGCATTCTTTTTTGATAAAAATAGCGACCATTTTCTTCAATTACAGAAAAATAAACGGCAGGCTGAATTTTATCTAATTTTTTCCATTCGGTAATAAGTTCGTCACGTCCAGAGATTTTACTCATAGTAGAATTTGTCAAATCTGCTTGAGATTTAAACCAAGAAATTGCTTCGGGATCTTTCAAGTTTTCTAGCCAACGATAAGAATCTTTATAATCAACGCCAAAATAAGTGTCAATGACCTCAATTTTTTTTGTTTCGGGATATTTTAATTGAGCAAAGAGGCTGATGCTGAGCAAGCATAATACGGATGTGTGTTTCAATTTTTTCATGACTGTATTGATTTAGTTTTGAGATTTAAAATCAAATGGGTCATCATGTTCTTGGAAGTAAATTTTGAAAAAATAATACTTTTTTCAAAGTACTATCAAATGTAGTGAATAAATTAATCTGTAAGTAATTGTATTTCAGATATTTTATTGCTTTGTGGTCTATGGGTTTTTGAAAAAAAAGCAAAGTTTAATTTAAACTTGTTAAGGTTATTGTAACACGAAAACGATTTCAAAAGTAATTTCTTACCTTTAGTTAAAGCCTAAAATACCACATTTCAAGGTTTTACAAACAACAATATTAATTCAAAACAAAATTACAATGAAAAAGGTAAGCTTAATTCTGTGTACAATTATGGCATTGGCAGCCGGCACAAAAAGTAATGCTCAAGAATTTTACGTTAGAGGTGGACTCGGATATTCATTAGAATCAGGAGGTACAGAATTCAATAATGCGGATCCAAATGGCCTGACGATGATTCGACAATCAACCGATATTACCGTAAATCCTGATGGAAGCCAGAGAATCAAATCATTAAACGGAACTCTTGGTAGCGGATTTAAAGGTAATGTGACTTTTGGATACATGTTCAATCCTTACATCGGTGCGGAACTTGGTTTTAATTATTTTTGGGGTGAAGAAAAAGCAATAGGAAAATTAAACAGTCCGATGATGCAGTCAGAAGCTAAGGCATTTCTTGAAGGGCTTGATGTGATGCCAGCCATTTATTTGACTCCAGCTTTTAGTAAATTAAATCCCTATGCTCGAATTGGATTGCTGATTCCTGCTGCTGGAAAACTACATATTGACAGCCAAGCCTATGCGCCAAACGGTGGTGGTGAAGGTGTTGATGTAAATGTTCGAGCAAGAACCGAAGTAGAGTCTCGCTTTAGTGTTGGTTTTGCAGGAGCGTTGGGAGTAACCTATCCGATTGGACCAAAACTTCATCTTTTTGGAGAGATTGAATTTAAAAACTTGAGCATAAAAAGTAAATCAGCAGAAATTAAAGAATATGAAACCACGGCTATGACTCCGGCTGGAACGATATTGGTTCCGGGACAGCAATTGGCTGATTTACCAAAAAATGAAACCCACTTTCAATTTGAGGACGAATATACGCAAGGTGCTGAAAATCCAGATGCTGCAAGAAAAATTCCTACTCAATATGTTAATGCAAGTGGCTTCGGGTTTAATTTTGGTGTAAGATATAGTTTTGGGAAATAATGAAAAAGAAAATCTTATACAGTGTCATATTGGTCATTGCCGTAATTGTATCGGGTAATGCGCAAACCGCTTTAGGGAAATGGAAAACCATAGATGATGCAACCGGAAAGGCAAAATCAGTTGTAGAAATCTATGAGAACAATGGAAAGATTTATGGAAAAATTGTTGATATTTTAGATAAATCTAAAGAAGATAAAGTGTGCGACGAATGTGATGGCGCCAAAAAAGGAAAGCCAATAAAAGGAATGATTATTCTGGAAGGCTTGAAAAAGAAAGGATCAAGCTGGGAAGGTGGAACCATCTTAGATCCAAATTCGGGGAAGGTTTACAAATGTAGTTTAACCCTAGACGGGCCAGATAAGCTAAAAGTTCGAGGTTTTGTTGGGATTTCATTATTAGGACGAACACAAAGCTGGCAACGTGTTAAATAAATTTTTTATTATTACTAAAAAAAACCGCTAATGAAGTTATTTTCATTTAGCGGTTTTTTTTTTGTAGTTAATTGCAGAATCATTGAATTCATTACGCTATAAAAGTGGGAATTGCGCAACAAATGTGGGAATTATATAAACTTGTGGCTTTGAATAATTCTTACTTTTGGAAAATGACTATATACGACTAGACTAAAGTCATTAAGCACCACAAGATTTTACAAGTATTATTGAATCAATTTGCTATAAAAAAATATACTTTAAACATGATATTGATTGTTGACGATAAAAAAGAGAATATACTCCCACTAAAAAAGATATTGGAACTGCACTCACTATCGGCTGATTCAGCAGAATCTGGCGAAGAGGCCTTAAAAAAGATTTTAAAAGTCAATTATTCATTGATTATAATGGATGTTCAAATGCCAGGAATGGACGGTTTTGAAGTCGTTGAAACTTTGGCAGGAAGCAACAGGACAAAAGATATTCCGGTTATTTTTTTGTCAGCCGTTAACAAGCAGAAAAAATTTATTTCAAGAGGATATGAATCGGGAGGCGTTGATTATATAACAAAACCCGTAGATTCTGACCTTCTTATTTTAAAAGTAAAAACATTTCTCAAGTTATTTGAACAGCAAAAAGAGCTGAAAAACATCAGGGATATTCTTTCAAAAGAAGTTGAAATAAGAAAAGAAGCTGAAGAAAACTTAGAACGAAAAGTAGCAGAAAGAACAAGAGAATTACTGGAGAAAAATCAAGAATTAGAATTCAGTAATCACGAGCTGCAACAATTTACTTGGGTGGTTTCTCACGATTTAAAAGAGCCACTTCGAAAGATTGAAATTTTTACCAAAATCATCAAAGACAAATACCTCAAAGAAGACGATAAAGCGGTTGATTATGCCAATAGAACCATTGGATCTGCGGAAAGAATGGGCAAATTGATCAATGATTTGATGGACTATTCGCGACTTTCATCAGTTGTTCTTCCCGAAAAGATGGAGCTTTCAGAGATTTTTCAAGAAGTGCTTTCCGATCTTGAATATGTCATCGATGAAAAAAAAGCGACTTTAAAGTTAGACAGTTTTCCTTCGTTAAAAGGAGTACCCAGCCAATTAAGACAAGTTTTTCAAAACTTGATCGGAAACGCACTTAAGTTTTCAAAAAAAGACGTAGCGCCCATTATCGAAATTTCCTGCGAAAGAATCAGTACCAAAGAATTTAACAGTGCTCTTTCAGCGGAAGGAAAATTTTGTAAGATTGTAGTAAAAGACAACGGAATTGGTTTTGATGTAAAATACCTTGACAAAATCTTTGTGATTTTCCAAAGCTTGAACGACAGGTCTGCTTATGAAGGCACCGGAATTGGTCTAGCAATCGCTAAAAAAATTATTGAAAAACACAACGGACTTATCACAGCAAAAAGCGAGCTAGAAATAGGTTCTAGCTTTATAATTATACTTCCACTTTATTAAAAGAATACAATTTATATGAACGGCAACTTTAAACGAAATCTCATCATCAGTTCGGGCGTTTCAATGCTTATTTTAATTGTCAGCTCAATCGCATCATACGTGAGCATTAGCGGGCTGATTGATAGTAACAGAAGAGTGAATCATACCCAAGAGGTGATTTACAATCTGAATCAAGGAAGCATGGTGATGGTTGAAGCCCAAACCAGCATGAGGGGGTTTTTAATTACGGGCAAAAAAGATTTCTTGAATCGTTACGATAATTACGAGGAGAATTCAGATGAATATTTAGGAAAAGTAGAACAACTTGTCAGAGACAATCCAAAGCAGCAAGAAAATATAAAATCGCTATTAAAGCTTAAAGGTTCCCTCTTTGATTATCTTGATAATATGATTACTGAAAAGACCAACGGAAAGCTTTTCATGTCAGAAGATCTGGACACCGGTAGAAAAATAATGGGCGATATTAGGCAAGTGCTTAAGCGTATCGAAAATGAAGAAGAAATTCTTTTGAATGAGCGTATCAAAACTGCCGAAAGTTTTGGTCTTTACAGTTCTATTTTAATTATTGTCGCCGCTTTAATTGCATTAATTATCAGTGCGCTTTTCTTTGTTAGAATTTTAAGAGATTATACCGAAAGACTAAAACTTCAAAAAGAATTAGAAAAAAGTGAACAAGATACGGCTGAAAGAATTAGAGTAATCAGCGATGTTGCAAGTCAAGTTTCTAAAGGAAATTATGACATAAGAGTTGAAGAAGACGCCAGTGATGCTTTAGGAAGTGTTGTTGTTTCTTTGAACAATATGGCTTCTTCATTAGGAACTTCTTTCACTACTTTATCGAATAAAGAATGGCTTCAAACCGGAATTGCTGAATTGAACAAAGTGATGATTGGTGAAAAGAATTTAGAAAAATTAACCAAAGATATTATTGAATATGTTTCTGTTTACACAGAAAGCAGTGCCGGAGCTTTATATTTGTTAAAAGGAGAAGAACTTCATTTTTCAGCGGGTTACAGTTATATTCCTTCTAACGATCGACAGTATTTGAGAATAGGAGAAGGATTAACGGGCCAGGCGGTTGCTTCTAAGAAAATGATGGTATTGGATGCGGGACAAGAAGACATCACCATATCTTATGCTTTGGGCGAAATGAGACCAACTTCAATTGTAGGGCTTCCATTGATCAATGAAAAGGTCTCTGGAGTGATAGAATTGGCTTCTCTTCAGCCTTTTTGCGAACGCAACATAGAGTTTTTAGAAACAGCTTCTAACAACATCAGTATTGCAATTAAAGCGGCGCAAAATAGAAAACGTGTTCAAGAATTGTTAGAAGAAACCCAAGCGCAGTCTGAAGAATTGAAGGCACAGCACACCGAATTGGAAGGCATGAATGCGGAACTTGAAACGCAAACAGAAAAACTCCAAGCTTCAGAAGAAGAACTTCGCGTGCAGCAAGAAGAATTGCAGCAAACGAATGAAGAGTTGGCAGAAAGAAGTGTTTTATTAGAAGAAAAAAACAATGAGATTCTGAAAAAGTCAGAGGATCTTGAAACAACAACGCGGTATAAGTCTGAGTTTTTGGCAAATATGTCACACGAGTTGCGAACGCCTCTAAATTCAATTTTGTTATTGAGCCGACTTCTTTCTGAAAATAATGACGAAAACATGAACCCAGAACAGATTGAATTTGCCAAAGTAATTCAAAGTTCTGGAAACGGATTGTTGGGCTTAATTGATGAAATATTAGATCTTTCCAAAATTGAAGCAGGTAAAATGGAATTAGAACTTTTAGATATTTCGACCCAAGAAATTACTGCAAGTATGAAAGATCTTTTTACCGAAGTTGCCAAAGAAAAAAATATAGACTTTAGAATCGAAGAAAGCCATGCGCCGCTAGTCATCAAATCAGACAAAATGCGATTGGAACAAATCTTAAAAAACTTGATTTCTAACGCACTGAAATTTACGTCAGAAGGATCCGTTACACTTAGCGTTACCAAACATCCAACAGACGATAAACAAATTTGTTTTGCCGTAAAAGATACGGGAATTGGTATTCCGCGAGAGAAACAATACAATATCTTTGAAGCTTTTCAGCAGGCTGACGGTTCGACGAAAAGAAAATATGGAGGTACAGGATTAGGACTTTCCATTAGCCGTGAGTTGGCAAAATTGCTTAAGGGCGAAATTGTCCTTCAAAGCACCGTTAACGAAGGAAGTACGTTCACATTGATGATTCCAATTATTGGGTCATTTAGCGCACAGAATTTAGAAAATAAGGAAGCTTTTGCTGAAAAAGCAACACAAGACGAAATTAAAAAAGCTGAAGAAGGTAAGTATTTGAGTTTGGTGATTCCAGAAGATGTACCTGACGATAGAGAATCTATTTCTGAAGGAGATAAAACAATTCTGATTGTGGAGGACGATACCAATTTTGCAAAATCATTGCTAGAATTCACACGTCAACGCGGTTATAAGGGTATTGTTTCTGTTCGTGGGGATCACGCCTTAAACCTTGCTTTGGTCTTCAAACCGGTTGGGGTACTGCTTGATATTCAATTGCCAATCATGAGCGGATGGCAAGTAATTGAAGAACTGAAAACCAATTTGCAGACAAAACACATTCCGGTTCACATGATGTCTTCGCACAAAATGAAACAAGAAAGTTTGCTGAAAGGAGCTGTCAATTTCTTAGACAAACCCGTTGCCTTTGAGCAGATGCCAGAAATTTTCAGAAGAATTGAGCACATCATCAACAGGGAAGCGCAAAAAGTGTTGATTATTGAAGACAATCCAAAACATGCAAAAGCCTTGGCTTATTTCTTAGAAACTTATAATATTAATTCTGAGATCAAGAGCGAAGTGTCTGATAGTGTGGCGGCATTGCAAAACACAGAGGTCAATTGTGTGATTCTAGATATGGGAATTCCGGCGAAGCAGGCCTATGATATCTTAGAAAGTGTAAAAAAGAATCCAGGACTTGAAAACCTTCCGATCATTGTATTTACGGGCAAAAGCCTTTCGATGCAAGAAGAATTGAAAATTAAAAAATACGCCGATTCGATAGTTGTTAAAACGGCTCACTCTTATCAAAGAATGCTTGATGAGGTTTCCTTATTTCTTCATTTGGTGGAAGAGAACAAAAAAGGAAATGGAAAACAAGAAAGTTTTAAGAAGCAAAATATGATGAATAACGTTTTGAGAGATAAAACGGTATTGATTGTGGACGATGACGTTAGAAATATTTTCTCTTTGACCAAAGCCTTGGAGGTTTTGAAAATGAATGTGGTGACGGCCATTGACGGACAAGAAGCCTTAAAAGTATTAGACAAACATCCTGAAATTGATGTAGTTTTACTGGATATGATGATGCCCAATATGGACGGATATGAAACGGCAACACGAATTAGAGAAAACAAAGACTGGAAGAACCTTCCGGTAATTGCGGTTACTGCAAAAGCAATGACTGGCGATAGAGAAAAATGTATAAACGCAGGAGCTTCTGATTATATCACAAAACCAGTAGATGTGGATCAGTTGTTATCTTTATTGCGTGTTTGGTTATATGACAAAGCTTAAATCATCAAAATAATTACCCCATGAACAAAAAAAGAGTTTTAATTGTCGATGATGATCCCCGAAATATTTTTGCGCTTTCTGCCACATTGAGAGCCAGATCTTATGATTGTATTTCATGTACTAGTGCCGAGGAGGCTTTGCGAATTTTAAAAAGCGAAGAGAATATTAACGCAGTGCTGATTGATATGATGATGCCGGAAATGGATGGGTATGAAGCCATTCCATTAATAAAAAAAATAGAATCACGAAAAGGAACTCCGGTAATTTCGGTGACAGCACAAGCTATGGTGGGTGATCGTGAAAAATGCCTATTGGCCGGAGCAGATGATTATATTTCAAAGCCCATTAACGTGGATAAATTACTGCAAGTATTGAGCAAAATAGAATAATAATTTTATGATATGATAGAGGACCGCCAACTAGAAATATTGGTCAATGATGTTTTTGAGTATTATGGGTTTGATTTTAGTGGCTATTCTCGCGCTTCCTTAAAAAGACGCGTTGACAGAATTTACCAGCTAGACGGATTCCAGAATTTTTATGATTTTCTGACAAGAGTAAAAACGGATACCGGTTATTTTAAAAGAATGGTCGAAGAAATTACCGTGAATGTAACCGAAATGTTTCGTGATCCCCATTTTTACAAAGTACTTCGGGAGGAAATTTTACCGCAATTGGGTACCAAACCTTTTATTCGAATTTGGCACGCCGGCTGTTCATCAGGGGAAGAGGTTTTTTCAATGGCCATTCTTTTGAAAGAAGCCAACTTGCTGCAAAAAGCATTAATTTATGCTACCGATATAAATCCGATTGTTTTAGACACTGCAAAAAAAGGAATATTTCCACTTCGAATGATGAAACAATATTCTGAGAATTATATTGAATCTGGCGGAAAACTGGATTTCTCTAATTATTATACCGCCAATTATGGCTACGCCAAATTTGGAGAAGACCTTTTAACCAAAATGGTTTATTCTCAGCATAATTTGGTTTCTGACAGCTCGTTCAATGAATTTGACTTGATCTTGTGCAGAAACGTAATGATTTATTTTGATAAGGATTTACAAGAAAGGGCGCTTGGTCTTTTTGATGACAGCCTTTCAAAATTAGGATATCTTGCCTTGGGTACTAAAGAAACAATTAAGTTTTCGCCCATTCAAAAACGATATGTCCAACTCAATAAAGATAAGATATGGAAAAAGATGCACTAATTTCAGGCTGTAAAGTTTTGATTGTTGGCGGTTCTGCAGGAAGCTTGGAAGTTCTTTTGCAGTTAATTCCCGGTTTAAAAGCGTTACCTGATTTTTCTATGGTCATCATTTTGCATAGAAAATACACAGATGATACGACTCTGGAAGAATTATTGAGTTTAAGAACCACAATTCCAGTAAAAGAAGTGGAAGATAAAACACCACTGGTTGCCGGTAATATTTACATCGCTCCAGCTGATTATCACCTTCTTTTTGAGAAATCGGGCGTACTTTCCTTAGATATTTCAGAAAAAGTAAATTACAGCCGTCCTAGTATTGATGTTTCCTTTGAATCAGTGGCCGAAGCTTTTGGAGCCTCTGTAATTGGAGTTTTATTATCTGGAGCAAACGCTGACGGAACCTTAGGATTAAATGCGATTAAAGAAGCAGGAGGAAAGGTTGTTGTTCAAGATCCGGCTAGTGCGGGAATGCCGTTTATGCCACAAAATGCAATAGATAATGTGGTTGTCGATGAAGTCTTAAATGTCACCGATTTATTCCGATTTATTTCTTCCATAAATCAATAAATGACTTGCTTTTCTTAAAGAACAGTCCCGTCTTTTTTCCATCCATATAAAAAACGAATACAGTAAGGGCAAACTTCTCGGCCTAATTTTGCACCCACATCACGAGCTTGTTGTTCTGTTAAGCAAAAATAGGGCGGAATCCATTCGCTATGTTCCGTAGACACCTCTTTGCAAAGGCTGAGCATTGTTGAGGTGCATTCTTCAATTACCGTAAAATGTCCCTTAGAAATGTGAACGCTATACGTATCGTTGTCTCTTAAAAAACTATAAGCCAAATCCATAATAGTAGTACTTTAAATAAGGGTTCCGTTAAAACAAAGCAAGATCTTCTAGTACAAAAAAACCGCTTACTTAAAGATACGGAATAATTTAATTACCTGGGTTTTTGGAATAAAAATTTGATAATCATGAGTTTACTAACTTTCTTTAAAATCCATCTTTTAAGGTTTGATCGGGTTTTTTCAAGAAAGGCTTGGCAACTACCTACCATTGAGTTTAAGAAAAAAGAAAGGTAAAATGCCTTTTTGAAAAGTTGATTTGTGCCCTAAGCTAAATAATCCAAAAATTGAAGCCTTAATTAATAGAGAAAGTAAATTTCAATTCTTAATTTGCGCTTTTAAATCACAACCCTTTTATGAATTCTACGAATACTACCAATCAAGCGCGTCCAAATTATACGGTTCCTTTGATTACCATTACTTTACTGTTTTTTATGTGGGGTTTTATTACCTGCATGAATGACATTCTGATTCCCTACCTAAAGAAATTATTTGATCTTACTTTTGTAGAATCGATGCTGGTCCAGTTCTGTTTCTTCGGAGCTTACTTTCTTGGATCACTGGCCTATTTTGCGATTTCGTATTATAAAGGCGACCCGATCAACAAGGTAGGTTACAAAAAAGGAATCCTTTCTGGAGTTGTTCTGTCTTCTGTCGGGTGCATCTTGTTTTATCCGGCAGCCACTTTTTCAGTGTACGGCTTGTTCCTAGGTGCGCTTTTCGTATTGGGTTTGGGATTTACCATTTTACAAATTACAGCCAACGCTTACGTGTCGCTTTTGGGAACAGAAGACAGCGCCTCAGGACGTTTGAACATGACACAGGCTTTTAACGCTTTTGGAACGACCATTGCTCCAATTCTTGGAGGTTATTTGGTGTTTGGTCCGGGGGGCGACCACAATATTACGGCAGAAGCCACACGTATTCCCTATCTTGTTTTTGCAGGAATCTTGCTTTTGGTTGCCGTTTTGATTTACAATGTAAAACTGCCTTCGTTCCAAACAGAAGAAACGGAGCAAGGCGGGTTGGGCGCCTTAAAGTTCCCGCAATTGCGTTTGGGAATTTTAGGTATTTTCTGCTATGTCGGCGGCGAAGTGGCCGTGGGAAGTTTTATCATCAGCTTTTTAGAATTGCCCAGCATAACCGGATTGACGGAAGCCGTGAGCAAGAATTATTTGGCAATGTACTGGGGCGGTGCCATGATTGGCCGTTTCTTAGGAGCCATTTCCTTGAACCACAGCATCAGTGCTTCTAAAAAAGCGATCTATATGGTCTTGACTGCAGCAGCCGTTTTCTTGTTGATTTACAGTATTGTGGACTTGACTTTCGGACAAATGAGTTTCTTCCTGGTATTCCTTGCGCTGAACTTTGCGGCATTCTTGATTGGCAAATCAGCACCGGCAAGAACGTTGGCCCTCTTTGCTTCCATAAACGTGATCTTATTGCTATCGACGATGTTCAGCACAGGCGAAATGGCGATGTACAGCGTGTTGGGAATCGGAATCTTTAACTCGATCATGTTCTCTAATATTTATACTTTAGGTATTGCAGGTTTGGGAAAATATACCAGCCAAGGTTCGTCGCTGTTGGTCATGGCCATCTTAGGAGGTGCCTTAGTGCCGCTAATCCAAGGCGTGCTTGCTGATTCTGACTTTGGGGTACAGAAATCCTTTATCGTTCCGGTATTCTGCTACCTGTATATTCTTTTCTTTGGGTTGTATTGTGCGAAGAAATTGAAGTTTGTGGAGCACGCTACTACTGTTTCAGGACATTAAGCTATTTTATATTCTATTTAGAAGGCAGTTGTGAGAGCAACTGCCTTTTTTTATACGATGCACTATATGAGATCCTTGCGCGGGAGTCGATAATAGATGTTGCAATCGCTTTTTCCGTTGCAAGTACAACACTCACTTCTCAAGTCTCTTCTTTCCTCAAAATCTCCACACCATTCACATATTCAGTCGGACGCTGGCCTAAAACCTTAAAAAAGGTATTGCTGAAAGTGGGCGCACTGTTATACCCCACGGCTTGGGCGACTTCATTGACCGATAATTTTTTGTCTAACAGCAGTTCCATTGCTTTTAAAATTCTCCTTATGGTGAAATATTGGATGAACGACATCCTCAAGTCTTTTTCAAAAAGGCGGTAAAGCGATCTTTCGCTGAACCCAAAGCGGCCGGCCAACTCCGAGAATAAAATCGGCTCTCCTAAATTTTGATCTACATATAGCAATATGTTTTTTAATCGTGAATCGTCTGCAAAAGGAAGCGAAAGGTGCAGCTGTGCCGTGCATATTTCAGGAAGTATCGCCTTGATCGCATTGGCAATGGTATAATGCCGGGACCCTTTCTTTAAGTGTCCGTTCCAGCGATTGGTGAACAGCATCATTTGAAGGAGCAAGTCATTGGCCGGATAGATGCCTTCTATGCTGTAAAACTCATGTTCGTTTGTATTTTGCGGGAAGTACAGATTGCGCATGATGGCATTTTCTGAACTTGTATGGATGCTGTGTGCAGTATTGGCAGGAATCCAAAGAAAATGCCGGGCCGGCAAGAAATACGTATGTGTTTCTGTGGTGACATGAATGATGCCGCCTTCGGTATATAAAAACTGCGCTTTTTTATGCTGGTGCGTCGGGATAAGGTGTTCGCCCATAAGGTCATGGTGGCAATAGATGCTTTTCTCGTCTGCATCTACATTTTTGATATAATATTTTTCCTCAAACGATTTCGAATTTAACATAGTGGCAGTTTTGAATATAACTTTGTCTTATATAAATATTCTGTCAATTTTCATTTTTGGTAATTTTGTATAAATCAATAAAAAAAGGCTTTGTAATTAGCGAAAATTTAGCAGAAAGGTGTTTTTTTATTAAATTGACAATAGTATGCATTCAGAAAGAATCCAGTTTCAAAATTACGAAGAGAAAGTTATATCTGCACATGAAGCTTCTCTTTTTTTCAAGGATAAGATGACGGTGGGGACGAGCGGCTTTACGAAAGCGGGAGACAGCAAGGCGGTGCTTCCTGCATTTGCCGAACGCGCCAAAGAGGAAGAGATTGCGATTACCTTGATTACGGGAGCTTCACTGGGGCATACTACTGATGCCGACCTTGCCCAAAACAATGCCTTGTATAAGAGAATGCCCTTTCAGGTGGATCCCACGCTGCGAAAAAAAATTAATGACGGGAGCATCCTTTTTGTGGACCAGCATTTGAGCGAAACGGTGGAACTGTTAGAAAACAAGCACCTGCCAAAAATGGATCTCGCTGTTTTAGAGGCGGCTTATATTGATGAAAATGGAAATATAATCCCTACCACTTCTGTAGGTAATTCGGTTACTTTTGCACATTTGGCTGAAAAAATAATTATTGAAATCAATCTGTCTATCCCGATGAATTTTAAGGGAATTCATGATATTTATCTTCCGGAACCTTATCCCAACCGAAAACCGCTTGATATTACAGCTTCTTCTGAAAGGATAGGCCAGGATTTTATTTCAATTGATCCTCAAAAAGTAATTGGCGTGGTATTTACTGAAATTCCAGACAGTCCCGCACAGGTGGTTGCGCCAGACGAAAAGACGACTGCCATAGCCGGCCATCTTTTGGCTTTCTTTGAAAAAGAAATTGCCGACGGAAGGCTGACAAAATCGCTACTGCCCTTGCAAGCCGGAATTGGAAAAGTGGCCAATGCGGTGATGTCGGGTTTAGGAAAAGGCGATTTTGAAAACTTGGAAATGTATAGCGAAGTATTGCAAGACAGCACCTTTGAACTGATTGACAGCGGCAAGATGAATTTTGCTTCTGCTTCTTCATTGACCGTTTCGCAAAATTGCTATGCCCATATATTGAATAACTTTGAACTGTATAAAGACAAAATACTTTTGCGTCCGCAGCAAATCAGCAATTCTGCTGAGGTCATCAGAAGGTTGGGCATTATTGCCATTAACACCGCCATTGAATTTGATATTTACGGCAACGTAAATTCGACGCATCTGGGCGGTACCAAGATGATGAACGGCATCGGCGGTTCGGGCGATTTTGCAAGAAATGCGTACCTGAGCATTTTTGTAACCCAATCGGCCTCTAAAGAAGACAATGCCATTTCCCATGTTTTGCCCATGGTTTCGCATGTAGACCATACCGAGCACGACGTGGATATTTTGGTGACAGACCAAGGCCTTGCCGATCTGCGAGGCTTGGCGCCAAGAGAACGTGCCCAAGTGATCATTAACAATTGCGTACATCCAGATTATAAAGAAACCTTACAGCATTATTTTGAACGCGCCTCTGAAAGAGGCGGGCATACGCCTCATATTTTAGAAGAAGCTTTTGCCATGCACACGCGATTTAATCAAACGGGAACTATGAAAGAGCTGGTTTTAGAAGAACTAGCTTAAACCCACAAAAACTTTCGCAGGTATTTTTATAGGCTTAAAGGATATAAAAACATTCCTGGGACTGTATCTATTTAAGACTTGTTGTTTGCTTGGCTTTCCCGTATCGGTAGGTAGGGGGGAGCCTTTTTTATGCCCTTTCCCCAATCTCTAAAATGGAACGGCAGGAGAAGTGTTTTAAAATGGCTTTTGTTTTGACCACTACAGCGTACAATAAGTTGCCAAACAATCCGTGAATAAACGCGAAATAGAGCAGTCCCGCAATGAGGGTGTTTGTTTATTCTCTCTTTCCAAAACCGCTTTTTTTAAAAGCAGCCTCTTAATGGAAGGAAACCAGCCAAATAATTTGTTTTCTATTTTACATAAGCGTTTTCATACACTCCCCATACACTATCTATGCCTTATCTATGCTTTATCTATGCTTGAAGGGGCAAGGTGTCTCGTCCTAATTTAGCTATACAGGTTACTAAATAAATCCTGATATAGTTATACAACTATAAATTTTAATCCTAAATCAACTATACAGCTATTTTAAATGCTAGTTCTCTTATTGTAATTTTTTCATCTTTAGGCTAATTGCTGTGACTGCAGATGTGCTTGTTCGGGAGCCAGATAATCACAGGTTGCGTGTGGCCGGATTTCATTGTAAGCTTTACTACTTTTCTTAATCTGGTTGTAGGTCTGTTCAAATCCCCGATACCGCGCGAATCCCTTCGCGTGGTCACTATATTTTCCTACTATCCGGTCATTAAAAAAGAATGCCTTTTATTATATTTGAATTAAAAAATGAGTAGAAATTATAAATTCCATAATCCCGAAGGACTCTATTTTGTGAGTTTTGCCGTGGTTGGGTGACTGGATTGCAAATTCCAGTGATATTGACCACCCGATTCCAGTTTAAAGTGAGCACCTAATTCCAGTTC
>NZ_RQVR01000009.1:75123-163563 GCF_003865365.1 Flavobacterium macacae
TTGGGAAAAAGTGAAAGTATAATATAGAAGTAATAGTTAATTATTTCAAGCATTCTAGAAATTACTTTCTGATATATTTAAATAACAAATCTTTCAAATGATTAAAAAAGGATTTATTTAAATTAGAAAAAATCAAAAATAATACGAAATTCAAGAATTTTGCACAATCTTACAGAGACTTAGAAAATTTGGTAACTCTGATAGGAAAAATAGTATCTCTTAAAAAAAATACTAAAGTTTCAAAATAGAAGATAATAGAATTTTAAGTTAAAGTCAAATTATTATAAACAAAAATCACTTTTGGATTCAGAAGTCTATCTAGATAATTAATGTATTCATTTTAAATAATAATCACAGTACTGTTGACTGTGCTTAGTTCGGGATAAATAGGCGGATTTATTATCTAAGAAAAACTTATGAAGTAATAAATAATTACTTCATAAGTTTTTTATGATTTTAAGAAAATCATTTAGGCTATGTTTCAAAATAAAAAAAAGGAATTAATATCATTGAAAAGATAAATTTATCAATATATTGGCTAATTATTTATTGTTATAAAATGATAGTAACATAAAACTATGAAGTATAATTATAGTTTTAGAAATTAAAAACTTTTTCTATTTATAAATTTAAAAAGCATGAAAAATCTAGAGTCATAAATCGCTGACATCAAATGAAGACAAGACAGTGCTATTTCAAACTTGATAACGGATACTTGTTCAAAAATGGTAAGTCAGTTCAATGTAGATGCAGAAAGCAGTTTAGCAATGTTACAAAGGAACAAAACGGAGTGAAATAAGGATTATGTCGTTATAGTAGGTGTTAAAATCTTATGAATAGGGTAGAGAAATAAACAACAGGAAATACCCATATTATTCTAATTATATGGTTAAGTGAAATCAAATACATATTAGAATAAAATATTAATGAAAACCTATAATTTAAAAAACCCTTGTAAATTTTTTTATAAGGGTTTTTTAAAATAACCGCTACGAATTATTTAGAAGTAGTCAATTTTTTTATTTAAAGCAAACCGGAATAATTTCTCCTTTTGCCAGGCAATATCTTTCCACTAATTCCGGAGCTAATTTTGCAGTATAATCTTCTTCAACAACGGTAAAGCCAATGCTTCTTAATTTATCAAAATAATCACGGCCATAAATTCTCACGTGATCGTATTGCCCAAAGATTTTGGCTCTTTCTTTTTGATCGGTAATGGAATCGTCAGCAAAAGTGGTCGCTCTGTTCAAATCCTGCGGAATCTGGAAAATTCCAATACCGCCCGGTTTTAAAACACGATATAATTCTTGCATCGCCTTTGTGTCATCCGGAATGTGTTCTAAAACGTGATTACACAAAATAATATCATACATATTATCCTCAAAAGGCAAGTCGCAAATATCTGCTTTCACATCCGCCAACGGCGAAAATAAATCGGTTGTTGTATACTCTAAATTCTTTTGGTTTCTGAATATCTTGTAAAAAGCCTGTTCAGGAGCAAAATGCAGTACCTTTTTCGGAGCCGTAAAAAAATCGGTTTCATTGTTCAGGTAAAGCCAAAGCAAACGGTGTCTTTCCAGAGATAAAGTACTTGGCGAAAGCACATTGTTTCGCTGTGTTCCATAACCATAAGGCAAGAATTTCTTGAAACTTCTTCCATCAATCGGGTCGGTAAAAGTGTTTCCTTTCAGGGCAAGTGCCAAAACAGGACGAATCACATAACTCAGCCGAATCAATAACGGGCGAGGGATGGTATTGAGGATGAATTTAAAAGCTTTCTTCATTATGAAAGTACCAAAGGCTGTCTTCTGAATTCCGCTTCCTCATCACTCACAATTCCCAAGGCTTTATAAATATAAGCATACGTCGAAAGCAATTCTGGTTTTCCGTCAATCAAGGCCACATCGTGCTCAAAATGCGCGCTCGGTTTTCTGTCAGCAGTCACGATTGTCCAGCCGTCTTTCAACTGCTTGATGTTTTTGGTACCCAAGTTGATCATCGGTTCAATAGCCACTACCATGCCTTCTACAAACATCTTTCCCCGACCGCGTTTTCCATAGTTTGGCATTTCAGGATCCTCGTGCATTTTCTTGCCCAACCCGTGTCCAACCAATTCACGAACCACGCCATATCCGTGTGCTTCTGTATATTTTTGAATCGCATTACCCACATCTTCCACGCGGTTTCCGGCTTTAAATTCACGGATCCCAACATACAAAGACTCTTTCGTAACCTGCAATAATTTTTTAGTTTCCGGAGCCACATCGCCAACTTCAAAAGTGTACGCGTGGTCGCCATAATATTCGTTCATCAAAGTTCCGCAATCCACCGAAACAATATCGCCCTCTTGAATTGGCGTATTCGTTGGCAAACCGTGAACCACCTGGTCATTCACGCTCGTTAAGATCGAAGACGGGCAGCCATATAATCCCAAAAATCCAGGAACCGCACCGTGATCTCTGATAAACTCTTCCGCCAATTTGTCTAAATGTAAAGTCGTCACGCCCGGTTTGATTTCAGTTGCAATCATTCCCAATGTTTTTGAAACAAGCAACGCACTTTGGCGCATCAACTCAATTTCTTCTCTGGTTTTCTGGATAATCATATTTCAAAATTTGATTTGCAAAAGTACAAATTTTATTTATAAATTTTTTGAAGCTATTTCCGGCTTTCTGCTACAAGTCCTCGGCCAAAAAACTTTTTTTCTACGCCGTAAAAGGAGCTTCCTTCGGTCGCTCTTTTCCGGCAAGAAAAAATAGTTTTTCAGCCTGCGGGCTTTCCGCGATAATCCGGGCTAGGGCATTGTGCAATTGATGAACTTTCTAATGTAATTATAAAAAAAAATGCCTGTCAAGAAAAAATCCCAACAGGCAAAGTATATTAAAATTTTAAAAACTATAACAACGAATGTCTTGTCATTGCTACTGGTTTTTCAACGCCCATCAAGGCTAAAATAGTTGGAGCAATATCACCCAGAACACCGTCATTCACGTGTTTCAAATCGTTGTCGACCAAAATAATCGGCACCGGATTGGTCGTGTGCGCCGTATTCGGACTTCCATCAGGGTTAATCATCGTTTCGCAATTTCCGTGATCGGCAATTACAATCGTAGTATAACCGTGTTCTAAAGCAGTTGTGATTACTCTTTCAGCACATTTGTCAACGGCTTCGCAAGCTTTGACCGCTGCCTCCATAACGCCAGTGTGCCCCACCATATCTCCGTTTGCAAAATTTAAGCACACGAAATCAACTTCTTGTTTTTCTAATTCCGGTACCAGCGCGTCGGCCAATTCAAAAGCGCTCATTTCGGGCTGTAAATCATACGTAGCTACTTTTGGAGAATTTTTCAAGATTCTGCTTTCGCCCACGAATTCTTTCTCCCTTCCGCCAGAAAAGAAAAAAGTAACGTGCGGATATTTCTCTGTTTCGGCAATCCTGATTTGCTTTTTGCCGTTTTTTTCTAAAACTTCACCAAGTGTTTCTGTAATATTGTCTTTGTCATAAATCACGTGCATTCCCGTATACGTGTCGTCATAATTGGTCATTGTCACATAATACAAATTCAATTTATGCATGTTTTGTTCGTGGCAATCAAACTGCGTCAAAACTTCGGTTAATTGTCTTCCTCTGTCTGTTCTGAAGTTGAAGAAAATAATTACGTCGTCGTTTTCAATTACGGCAGTCGGTTCATTATTTTCATTGACAACCACCAACGGATCGATAAATTCATCAGTGATGTTTTTTTCATAACTTTCGTGAAGGCTTGAAATCACATTTTTTGTTGGGGTTCCAATGCCGTTAACTAGCAAATCATAGGCTTTTTTAACGCGCTCCCAACGTCTGTCGCGATCCATTGCATAATATCTTCCGAGAACGGAAGCTAATTTTGCTTTTTTGTTTTCCAAATGCTTTTGCAAAGCGGAAATGAAGAAAATTCCAGATTTTGGATCCACATCGCGACCGTCTGTGAATGCGTGAATAAAGACGTTATCTAAGCCATAATTTTCTGTTGCATCAACCAAACCTTTTAAATGTTCAATGTGCGAGTGAACGCCTCCGTCAGAAACTAGTCCTAAAAGATGCACTTTTTTATTGTTTTCTTTAGCGTAAGCAAACGCTTCCACCAAGGCTTTTTCGTTTTTTAATGTGTTTTCTTGAACGGCAAGATTTATTCTCACCAAATCTTGATAGATAATTCTTCCGGCACCCAGGTTCATGTGTCCTACTTCTGAATTTCCCATTTGCCCTTCCGGAAGGCCAACGTTCAAGCCGTCAGTTCTTAAAGAAGCGTTTGCGTATTTTGTATATAGGCTGTCAATAAAAGGCGTATGGGCATTGTCAACTGCAGAGACTTTTGGATCTGGAGATTTTCCCCAACCGTCCAAAATCATAAGGATCACTTTCTTGTTCATTTAAAATTTGTTTTTAATCGTATTGTAGTCTATAAAATATCGGATGCTGACTGAAAAGATATTATTTAGGTTATTTTCAAATAAATTCTTGAAATTTTTGCTGATTGTATTGTCAATATCTGTTCTAAAATCGGTAGCATTATTTCTATAAAGTACTGAAATTTGACTTCCTGGCGCAAACCACCAAGAATAAGAAAGGTCAAAATTCCATGTGCTAAAATTTGAATCTTCGAATTCTGTAAAATTACTATTTGTGGTTAAGCTTCCGTCGTTTTGCAATGTTAAATATTGGTTATAATCAGCATAAGACCAATAATATCTCGCAGATAGATTAATTGTCATCTTTGGGTTCAAAGAGTATTTCATTCCTAAAGTGTTGATAATCGTTCTTCGTTCTCTTTGACCAAAAATGATGTCATCAGAAGTATAACCAACCCAACCACGGTCATTATTGAATCTGTTAATAAAAAAATTGTAGTTTATTAGAAACTTGTTGTTAAAACGATATCGTGGAGCGACTGTTAGGCCATAAGCAATTCGGTCTTTTTCTTCCGTAATATTTAATTCTGGAATAACATCAACGGCAAATTTTCTATTGTAGTTGGACGAAAAATAAATATTAGAATAAATATATCTTGGAATAATAGAAAAACGTTCGGCAACTCGCGGTTCATAAAAATCATAAGCCTCAAACGGATGAATGTAAATGGCAGCGCCAATAAAGTCATTTTTTTTAGTAGTCGAGCTGAAATCAATGTCCATAGTCGCTCGTTGTAAACGGCCTGTTGTATTTTGAAATTCGCTGTAATAATGCGTACTTATTTTAAAAGTATTAAAATTCGCATTTGGGTTTAAAATACGATAACTCAAATTGGCATAAACACTATGATAATTATTCATGTTTAAAATCCCCATATCGTTTGAGTCATAATCATCTGAAATGTATTGAACTCCGGTGTTGTATCTCCAAACTCCGCCTCTTTTTCCGACTTGAATCGATGAATTTATACCTTGACGATTGTCATAATCTTGGTATTCATTGATGAAACTATATTTAAAATCTCCTAAAAGATTGAATTTATTGTCTTTTGTGTTTAAGTCATACACAATTGCAGAAACATTGGCATCACGAAATTCTCCGGCTCTCAGTACATTCGTGTTTACAAAAGAAACAGAGGAATTTTGATTGAAACGCTGGTCTAAAACCAAAACATTGTAATTAGTTAAAGGTTCAACAAGTACTTCTCTCTTTTCGCCAGTAATTGTATTATTTATAGTTGCATATGTTTTTTCAGTTACTGCATTTAAAACACCAATACCCAATCCGCCCGAAGTTCTTCCGGAAACTTTGGTAGCATTGATAATATTTATGGCAGAAGGATTCAGGGCAACTTCATCATCGGTTTCTCCATAAGCATACGTGGAAGGAACGCCGCCAATTCTTCGAGAATACAATAAATTACCTTTAGTAAAAAGGTCAATTCCCTCGGTAAAGAAAGGGCGGTTTTCATTGAACTGTTGTTCGAAAGGTCCTAAATTTAAAACTACATTGTCATAAACAGTTTGCCCAAAATCAGGAACTAAAATGGCGTCTAAAGTGAATGAATCATTAATGCCGTACTTAATATCTAAACCTGCTTTAAAAGTGTTTTCGGTTCCGTTTTGATTGCTTTCAGCATAATAGGAAGAATAAGGGATAAAGAAAAGACGGGTAGGAGGTTTAATGTTTTCAATGCCGTCCAGCTGTCCTGTTTGTGGCATTAATGAGCCTACTTTTAAGCTGATTGGGTTCCAAGTGTATTTCTGACGATCTCTTTTGATATCTCTCCAGAAATTGATTCCCCATGTTTGCTTTTCATCATTTGAAAAACGTAAAGCAGCATATGGAATTTTCATTTCAACGACCCATCCAAACTCAGTAATCGCTACTTCGCTGTCCCAAATGGCATCCCAAGAATAATCATCATTACCCTCCGTTGACAAGCAATCTAATTGAACGCCAGCGGCAGTTACATAAAATCTAAAATCTTGTTGACCGTCATTAAAACCATTTATGAAAACAGCAAAATCATCAGTTGTCCCAAAATAATCTCTTTGGGTCATCTCCTTTAAAATTTTGTCTGGTTCGTCATCATACAGAGTAGCAGCTATATAGATGGCATCATTATTGTATAATACTTTAACCTCAGTTCGTTTTTCATAACTAATTGGTTTCCCGTTATCTGGTTCATACATTACAAAATCTGTTGCAACTTGTGCTGTGCTCCAGATTTCTTCGTCAAATTTACCATCTATCGATATGTTTTCTGAAATTTTCTTTGTCACCAAAGTTTTTTTCTGACAAAACCCATCAATACTGAGAAGTAGTATAAAAGCAAATAAAATTTGTGAAAAACGTAGGTGCATTAGCAATATTTTGTAAGACAAAAATAGTCATAAATAGAACATACACAATTAGTTTACAATATATTTTAAACATTCACGTTATAAGATTGTTGTATAAATGTTACACGACAACCATTTTTTGTTAAATTCCCCCATTTTAACATAACAATATTTTGATACTAAATAATTTTTAATACTTTTGGCGACCCTCAAGTCGTATTTAAACCAAACATATTCAATGATTTACAAGTTTTTACCCGTACTATTGGTTTTTTTTAGTTCTTTTTCTGTTAACGAAAAAAAGCCTACCGAGCCTAAAAAATTAATCGCTGCTGCTACTGAAACAACTTTTGAAATGAAAGCAGAAAAAATCTACAGCAACTTACAGTCCAATAACCTTTCTATGCCTAAGATGGAAAGTTTTACAAAAGCTTTGCAAGGATTTTATGCTTTGAAAGCAAAGGGAACCATTAAAAAAGATATCTTAACGATTGTTGATTTTACACTTTCTTCAAATACAAAAAGAATGTGGATCATTGATATGGCGACGAATACTGTTTTGTACAATTCTTTGGTTGCCCACGGAAGAAATACCGGAGAGGAATTTGCAAAAGATTTCTCAAACGCGAATTCTTCTTATAAAAGCAGTCTAGGCTTTTATGCAACTGGAGAAGTTTACCAAGGAAAACACGGTTTTTCGCTTCGTCTTGACGGTCTTGAAAAAGGAATCAATGACAATGCAAGAAGCAGAGCGGTTGTAATTCACGGAGCTGATTATGTAGCTGAAGACTTTATCAAAGCACACGGAAGATTAGGCAGGAGCCAAGGATGTCCAGCGCTTCCAGTTGGAATTACAAAAGAAGTCATCAATATAATTAAAGACAAATCGTGTCTTTTTATTTACCATCCTTCTACAAATTACAAAACAGCAACTAAATTAATCTCTTAATTTAGAATATAATTCGCTGTCTAATTTATAAATATCGGGCCTGAACTGGAGCATGTTTTTATCGCTCCAGGCAGTCCAATAAAGCTGGTAAATGTAAACATCGTTCTTGATGTTTGCATTTTGTGTTTTCTCTGTTTTCAGGGTTTCGGTTATCTTTTCTAAATTCCATTTTTCTTTATCGTCCAGCAAATATTCGGTGAGTTCTAACGGATTTTGCACCCTGATGCAACCCGAACTTAAAGAGCGGTCTGTTTTTTGAAAATGTTCCCGGTAATTCGTATCGTGAAGATAAACGGAGTAATGATTTGGGAAAATAATTTTTACCATTCCTAAAGAGTTGAACGTTCCTGGGCTTTGAACATATTTATAATTTGATGCTTTTGCCGGATTCCAACTCCAAACATTTACTTCATTATTGTTGAAATCATAAATCTTTATGTTTTTCTTTTTCAAGTAATTCCTGTTTTTAATAGTTTCAGGAATAATATCTTCTTTTAAAATAGTGGGAGGCACCGTCCATGTCGGGTTAAAAACCGCGTAGCTCAGCTTTGAATTCAAGATGGGTGTTTTTCTTTGTAATGTTCCTACAATAATATTATGTGTTCGCAAAGTGTCCTTTTTGTGTACAGCATACAGTTTGTATTCGGGAATATTGATTATCAGATATCTTTCGCCCATTTCTTTCGGAAACCATCTCCAGCGTTCTAAGTTGGCGATAATTTGCTTTTGGCGTTCTTCCTTTGAAACATTCAAGGCTTGGATGGTGGCTTTGCCGATGATTCCGTCAGAAGCGAGGCCGTGCCTGATTTGGAATTTTTTAATGGCTTTTTCTGTTTCTTCATCATAAATTTGCGTCAAAGAGTCTTTTGCTTTTAAATCGTTCCAATAAATCAATTTCTTTTTTATGTCAAGTAGAGCAGGATTTTTGTCGTCTTTTTTGAACTTTGCGTCAAGCGAGATATTTTTTAAAGTGTCCTTAGGATAAGTATTTAATAAAGAAAGTGCGTTTTTCAGCCTTTTGTAAACAAGATGTGTTGGCCTCATTTTTTCAAATACAGCTTTTAATGAATCGCCGTTAATAGCGTCAGTAAGGTATTTGTTGCTGTCGATAACGGGCGTTTTCAAATCCCAATCATCATATAAATCTCTCGGGTTTAATTTTCCGGTATTCATGTCAGAAAGGTATTTTTGAACCAAAAGCGTTATTGAAATGTCATAATTAACAAGTTCTTTTTCGCTAAAAGTGCCCACTCTTGACTCAATTTCTAACAATTCTTCTCCTTGGTAATCCTCCGCCTCCAGGCCTTCTTCATTTGCTTTTAATAGAATTGTTGCTACTGATTTTCTGTTTTCAGCACTGTTCCAAACGGTTTGAAAATGATTCATTCTATAAAAAGAAGTCAGTTGGCTGTTCGAAAACGAAAGCAACAAGGTGGAATCAATCGAATGGCTGTTGCTTTCTTTTTCAGTTTTATTGAGAGAAACGGTTTCTGAATAAGCATAAAAGGCTTCCTTTTTTTTGCACGAAACAAAAAAAACAATAAAAAGTACTATTGAAATAAATTTGCGCATATTTAGAAAGGCAGAAATAATTTCAACCAAATTACTTAAAATTAAGGGAATAGTTTTTAGGATTGCGTTAAACTTTGATCTTAAGTTATTTTTTTGTGCATTATAAAATGAGTTCCGATATCGCCAATGATAAATGGCGCACCGATTATTTTGTATCCTAATTTTTCATAAAAACCCACAGCAATTTCCCGTGCATTAAACCAAATCACTTCACCGCCACGGCATTTGGCATTTGCTTCGGCATATTTTACAAGAGATTCTCCGATTCCTCTTTTCTGAAATTCTTTTAAAACCGCCATTCCTCTTAACTGAAATTGATTATTTTCGGTAAGTAAATCAGTCTTTTCTTGGAACAAAGAAGCGATTCCTGCTAAATTTTCATCCATGAACAAACCAAAATGGCGGGTGGACTCTAAATTATCGCCTTCAAAATGGCAAGTTTCAATACTTTTTCCAGGTCTTAAAACAGGCTGGCGGACAGAAAAAGTTTCTAAAGCGGTAATTTCTTTAATGGACAGCATACAAATTTTAAATTTTTTCTGATTTTATTTTTTGGCATAACAATTTAATAATAAAAAGATTATGTCCTAAATTCTCTTATTTTACAAAGGTCGTCAAAAAAAGTTGTATTTTTTTTCAAGAAAAACTTGCAACAAAGAAATCTTTTGACGTATATTTGCACCGTTGAAACGCAGAAGTAGCTCAGTTGGTAGAGCTCCAGCCTTCCAAGCTGGTTGTCGCGAGTTCGAGCCTCGTCTTCTGCTCTTAAAGAAAATCTCAAGTGAAAGCTTGAGATTTTTTGTTTTATAGCATTTTGTCATTTTAAAATAAGTGCCACAGATTAAAACATTTAGTCTGTGGCACTTTTTGTTATTTTAAAGAACTCAAGTCGCTTCCGGTTGGCAATTCTTCCGGATTTTGATTCTGCCTAAAAAGGCGCGCTTGCAAATCTCCTTTTAAAATAATCTTTTCTCCTTTCACATCAAGCCAGCTTCCTTCACGAAGTCCTAAAACGGGCAAGGAATTAAACTGATGGAATTCTTTTATTCTGGTTTCGCGTGTTTCGCCCATGTGTTTTGAATTGGCATCGGGATCCAAATAATGCGGATTCAAATTAAACGGAACCATTCCTAAAGTTTGAAAGCTCGGCGGATAAATAATCGGCATATCGTTGGTGGTTTGCATCGTCAATCCAGTAATGTTGCTTCCGGCACTTGTTCCCAGATACGGCGTTCCTTTTTTTAGGGTTTCTGTCAAAAGCGACATTAAATTATAGCGATACAATTGAGAAACGAGTAGAAAGGTGTTTCCACCTCCGGTAAAAATACCTTCTGCGTTTTGAATTGCTTCCGCAGGATTTTCAAATTCGTGAATTCCTTTGACTTTAATATGTATTTTGGCAAAAGCCTCGCTTACTTTAGAAGTATAGGCTTCATGCGAAATGCCACTTGGCCTTGCATAAGGAATAAAAATCAGGGTTTTTACATCTTTAAAATGAACGGCAAGTTCAGGCAGCAGATAGTCTAAATATTCTCCATCATGAAGTGTGGAAGTGCTTGCAATTATTAAGTTTTTCATTGAAATAAATTTGAATTGTAAAAATACAAAGGTTTAAAAGAATTAAACCCATCATTTTAAATAGTTTATTATTAACATAAATTTAGTACGTCTTTGGCAATGTTTTTGGAGATGCATCAGATATTTTTACAAATCAAATGTACCCCCAGCAGATTATGCCGCAAAATATTATTTATTCACTAGTACTTCTGCTCTCTTTCTCGATGTTTTCTCAAGAAACTGAAAGAAAAAATTGGAAAGGTAAAGTTATGGCATCAGTGCAAGCGCTTGATGGGATTTATGTTCTTAACTTAACTTCAAAAAAAGAAACTATTACAAAAGAAGGTGGATATTTTACTATTCCTGCTCGTGTGGGTGATTCTATTATGTTTTCTTCCATTCAGTTTAAAGGAAAAACGCTGGTTTTAGATTCAAAAAGTTGGGAAGACAGCTTGTTTTTTGTTAAATTAGAGACATTAATTAATGAGCTCGACGAGGTAATGGTGGTTCAATACAAAGGTTTTGATGCCTATTCAATGGGAATTATTTCCAAACCCGCAAAGGTTTATACGCCAGCCGAAAGAAAATTGAGAACCGCAACGGGTCTTGATGCAAAAGCAGGATTAAGTTCTTCCATGACAATTGATCCGCTTTTTAATATGCTTTCTGGAAGAACGGCAATGCTGAAACGCAATCTGGAAGTAGAGAAAAAAGAACGCTGGATGAATCAAATAGAAAATTTGTTTGAAGAACAATATTTTACTGATAAATTAAAAATTCCGTCAGACCATATTAAGGGATTTCAATTTTTTGCTGTAGAAAATCAAAGATTTGTAAAAACCCTAAGTTTAAAAGATAAAGCAATGGCTACTTTTTTGATTGGAGAACTTGCTAAACAATATAAAGAAACCATAAAATGATAAAAAAAAACTACCTAATAGTCCTTGTGCTTTTAATGTCCACTTTTGTTTTTGCTCAAAACGGTGAAAAACTAATCAAGGGAAAAGTTTTAACGGGTCAGATTCCGGTGGAAAATGTAGAAGTCATCAATATTTCAAACCAAAGTTCTACGACAACAAACAGTAAAGGTGAATTTCAAATTAGCGCAAAATCCAACGATCCGCTCATTTATTCCAATTCTAATTATGAAAATGTTCGTAAAAGACTGCTTAAGTCAGAATTTGAATCAGGGCAAATTACAGTTTCATTAATCCCGATAGCAACTAATCTTGACGTGGTTGTGATTGATAAAACAAATGCGATTTCAGGATTTGAAGGCGCCAAAAAGTTTACGCCAGCCGAAAGAAGATTGGAGACCGGAAACAAACAATTCCGTTTGAAGCAAGGTTTAGAAATAAGTAACGACGCAATCATTAACAAAATTTCGGGTAAATCAAAAAGATTGAAAAAGGAAGTTGAAGTAGAACGAAAAGAGGCTTTTTTAGAAGAATTCAGCGACACTTTTGCCGACGAATTTTTTACAGAGGATTTGAGAATTGAAAAAGAATATGTTGATGGTTTTAAGTTTTATCTTGCAGAAGATCCAGAATTCATCAAAGCTTTTCATACGTATTCAGATCAAGAATTTGGCGCAATGATTCTTCGGAAAACAGAAGAATATAAGAAGCTGATTGCCAATGAAAAATAATTTTATTCTTATTTGTTTTTTAGTTTTCCAGATTTCTTTTGCCCAAGAAAAGAAGTTGCATGGGAAAATACTAGCGGACGGAAATTTAGCTGAAGGAATAAATGTGGTCAACTTGGTCAATGAAACATCGACGCTGACAGATTCAAAAGGAGAATTTCAAATTCTTGCAAAGGAAGACGACTTGCTGGTTTTTTCTTCGATGAATTATGAATATAAGAGAAAACTTATTTCTGCTGAAAATATGGAATCAGGAAGTTTTTCAGTTGAAATGATACCGAAGGTGAATGAAATTGAAGTGATTACAATTGAAAATTATCAAAACATAAACGCAGTTAGTTTAGGGATTCTACAAAAGCCAATAAAGCAATTAACCCCAGCGGAAAGGAGACTATACACAGCTGGAGATTTTAAACCGATACATTTACTTAGTATTTTAGGAGGAAGCCTTCCGCTTGATCCCCTTATAAATGCAATTAATGGTCGAACAAAACGATTAAAAAAGGAAATAGGAATCGAAAAAAGAGAGCATTATTTAAATGAGTTACAACTTATGTTTCCTGATGAATATTTTACTGAAACCTTAAAAATCCCTTCGCAATATAGTAAAGGATTTCAGTTGATGGCAATAGAAGATGAAGAATTTATAACAATGCTTAAAAGTGGAAACAGGACACTTTCTTCCATTCGTTTAATTCAACTTTCTGAAATTTATAAAGATTTACAAGTCAATGAAAAATAAATTACTCTTGATTTTTATAATCTTTTTTCAATTCTCTTTTGCTCAAGAAAAAATAATTCACGGAAAAATTTCTGCAGAAGGCAATAATGTCGAAGGAATCAATATTATAAATTTAGTTAATGAAAGGTCAACTGTTTCTGATGTAAACGGAGGGTTTCAAATTTTGGCAAAAGTCGAAGATTTATTGGTTTTAACGGCAGTAAATTTTGAATACAAGCGCAAAATAATTACCACAGAAGATGTAAATGCTAAAACTATTGAAATCAAAATGACGCCAAAAGTAGGGCAGATCGATGAAGTGGTAATCACGCAATATAAAAACATCAATGCGGTTGATTTAGGGATTCTCTCTAAGCCTGCCAAAGTGTACACTCCTGCGGAAAGAAGAGTGAGGACAGCAACGACAGGGCTTTTAGATCCGTTGGTGAATTTGATTTCAGGAAGAACAAAAAAACTGAAAGATAATGTTCAAATTGAAAGAAGAATTTTTCTTTTAGAAAAAATAGATGATTTATATGAAGACGAGTATTTTGTCAATAAGTTAAAAATTCCAGAGGACAAAATTTCGGGATTTAAATATTATGCTGTCGAAGATGCTAAATTGGTTAGCGCGCTTAATTCTAAAAATAGGGTATTGAGCGATTTGATTTTTGTACAACTTTCTCAAAAATATAAAGCACTTCTTTCAGATGAAAAAAAATAAAATTATTATCCTGACTTTTTTTATTTCGTATCTCAATTTTGCCCAAGAAAAGTTAATTAAAGGAAAAATTATCGCCGACGGTAACAACGTTGAAGGAATAAATTTGATGAATCTAGTCAATGAGAAATCCACGATTACAAATTCAAATGGTGAATTTTCAATATTGGTTAAGGAAGACGATTTGTTGATTTTTTCTGCAGAAAGTTTCCATTATAAAAGAAAATTGATAGATGCTGACGATTTGAAAAAAGATTTGATAATCATTGAAATGGAGCCGAAACCCATTGAAATTCCGGAAGTTATAGTGAATCAATTTAGTTATCTTACAGCTTATAATTTAGGGATAATTAATTATATTCCAAGAGTTTATACGGTTGCTGAAAGAAGAATGAACAGCAAAGTGGGAACTGCCGCAGATAGAAAAGCCCAACTAGAAGCAGAGAAAAAAGCGATGATTGTTGAAAAAATAGAGCGCCTTTTTGATGATGAATATATTGTTCAAACTTTAAAAATTGACCCTGATTATGTGAAGGCTTTTAAGTATTATTTTTCTGAAGATAAAGCATTTGCAAAAGTGGTAAACAGCAAAATTGAGGATGATATTACATTGGCAATTATTGAAATCGCTCAAAAATACAATGAGCTTCAAACGGAAGAAATTGTCAAAGAATAATTACTTTTGAAAAATGAAAAAAATTATAAAAGGCATTTTTGTTTTATTCCTTTTTATGGGATTGACGTCAATGACGGTGCATAAATTTTATGTTTCGGTAAACCAAATTGATTTTGTTCCAAAGAAAAAAGCGCTTGAAATCACATCCAGAATTTTCATTGACGACTTAGATTTGGCTTTAGAAAAAAAGTTCAAAAAGAAAGTATATCTCGCTACTTCCCGAGAAACCGCTGACGCAAAAGAATTACTCCAAAAATACTTTTCTGAAAATTTTTCAATAAAAGTAAACGGTCAGGAAAAGCAAATCAATTTTCTCGGAAAAGAAGTAGAAGAGAATGTTTTGATTTGTTATTTCAATGTAAAAGACGTTCAGAAAGTCACTTCTTTAGAAATAAAAAATGCAGTTTTAATGGAGCTTTATGACCAACAGCATATCTTTCACACGAATGTTTCTGGAAAGAAAAAGAGCATCTTGCTTACTAACGAAACTTCGAGCAGTGTGTTAAAATATTAGCAATCTTTTTTGCTTTAGGCTAAATTGAGTATTTTTCCACCTTTTAAGAAAACTTCCCTAATGAAAAAATATATTTTTCTTCTTGCGATGCTTCCCGTTTCGCTTTTGGCTCAAGTAACAAAAACACCAGAAAAGAAGCGCGAACCAGGAAAATACGATACCAATAAATTCAGCCAAATATACGATCTTTTGGCAACTCCCAATATGTTCAGAACGGCTTCCGGTGCGCCAGGACCTGCGTATTATCAGCAAAAAGCCGATTATAAAATGGACATCGAACTCGATGACAAGAACACAAAGGTGTACGGAAAGGGAACGATTACCTACCACAATAATGCTCCTGAAAGCTTAGAATATCTTTGGATCCAATTGGACCAAAACCAAAGCGCCAGGACGTCTAAAACGCCCCTGATTCAAAGTCAAAAGATGGATCAAGCGATGACCCCCTCCGGTTATGCAAAAAAATATATGGAAGAAGGCTTTGATGGCGGTTTTCACATTGATTATGTCAACGATTCTAAAGGAAAGCCAATGAAATATACCATCAATCAAACCATGATGCGCATTGATTTGCCAACGCCCTTGAAGTCTAAAGAAAAGATTGAAATCAACATAAAATGGTGGTATTTAATCAATAATTACAGAATTTATGGCGGTCGTTCTGGTTACGAACATTTTGATTCTGACGGAAATAACTTGTATGTTATTGCACAGTTTTATCCAAGAATGGCGGTTTATAACGATGTGGAAGGCTGGCAAAATATGCAGTTTTGGGGAACAGGTGAATATGCGCTTCCTTTTGGAGACTTTGATGTCAATATCACGGTTCCGGCAGACCACATTTTAGAAGCTACCGGAGATTTACTGAACCGAAAAGAAGTGTTTACCTCAGAGCAGTTAAAAAGATATGAATTAGCCGAAAAGACTTATGACAAGCCGGTTGTTGTTGTGACGCAGGCCGAAGCAGAAGCGGCATCCAAAGGTTTTTCTGATAAAAATAAAACGTGGAAATTTAGTGCGAAAAACGTGCGTGATTTTGGAATTTCGACTTCTCGAAAGTTCATTTATGATGCCATGGCGGTCAAGCTTTCTGAGAAATCGGTGATGGCCATTTCGCTGTATCCGCCCGAAGCCAACCCGCTTTGGGGCGATCTGTCCACAAAAACGGTGGCACATACTTTGTCCAGTTATTCTTCGCACACTTTTGATTATCCCTATCCAAAAGCGATTTCGGTTTCGGCTGAAGATCAAGGAATGGAATATCCGATGATCTGTTGGAATTATGGGCGTCCAGATGAAAACGGATTTGTGAGCGACAGGATAAAATATGGAATGCAAAGCGTAATTATTCACGAAGTGGGGCATAATTTTTTCCCGATGATTGTGAATTCAGACGAACGCCAATGGAGTTGGATGGACGAAGGCTTGAATACGTTTTTGCAATATGTAGCGGAACAAGAATTAGATCCAAAATATCCTTCGCAACGCGGTCCTGCAAAAAGTATCGTTCCTTACATGAGTGGCGACCAAAGTTTCTTAGAGCCGATTATGTCAAATTCTGAAGGAATTCACCAATTTGGGGCAAATGCGTATTCAAAACCGGCAACGGGCTTGAATATCTTGAGAGAGACAATTATGGGCAAGGAATTGTTCGACCACGCTTTTAAAACCTATGCGAACCGCTGGAAATTCAAGCACCCGACGCCAGAAGATTTCTTCAGGACGATAGAAGATGCTTCGGCTGTAGATTTAGATTGGTTTTGGAGAGGCTGGTTTTTTTCTACCGACTATGTAGATTTAGGAATTGCAGAAGTGAAGGAATATTATGTTTCTGAAACAGCTCCGAAAGAAGCAAAAGAAGTGGCTATAAGACGCGGGCGTTTCAGTCAAGAAAAAGGACCCTTTGTGTATTTTATTCCTGTGGATTCAAAAGATTTGGAGAAAAGAAATAAAAAGGAATCAGGTGCTTCAGAAGTGAAAATTTTAAGTGATTTTGTCCAAGAAAAATATGCTTCTCAAGAGAGGTCGAAATTAAAAGACCCTAAATTTTTCTACGAAGTTACCTTTGACAAACCAGGAGAAATGCTGATGCCAATTTTGGTAGAACTTACTTTTGAAGACGGAACGACAGAATTTCACAACTTTCCAGTTCAGATTTGGAGAAAAGGAAATCAGACGGCAACGCGCGTTTTTGCTACCGATAAAAAAGTTTTAAAAATTGTTTTAGATCCAAAATTAGAAACAGCTGATATTGATGTTTCTAATAATTCTTGGCCAAAAGAGGAAGTAAAATCGAAGTTTGACCAATTTGGAAGCTAAGTTAAAATCATATTAAAAACGGAATTAGAAATCAGAAGTAAAAACTGCGATTGATTTTTTACCGTATCTTTGTTTAAAATTACTGTTATGTTTGGAATAGGAGGATCAGAATTATTTTTAATAATCATCATTGCGGTGATGCTTTTTGGGGCAGATAAAATTCCAGAGGTGGCGAAATCTTTAGGAAAAGGAATCCAGCAATTAAAAAGTGCAACAGACGATATTAAATCTGAAATTCAGAAAACGGCAACAGAGAACGGCTTGGACCAAAGTTCTTTGACATGCGGATTGTCTGACGAAGTGACTAAGGTAAAAGAGAATTTTGCCAGAATTATGGAAAATTCAAATGATCCAAGTTTTGGACTTGATAAAATCAAAGAAGATTTGGGTTCTGAAATCAACAAGGTAAAAGAAGATTTAGAAACGTTAGAAGGCCCGATAAGGAGGCAAGACAGATAGTTTATGGAAACATTATTGGAACTCGACAAAAATTTATTTATATTTCTCAATAGCCTAGGATCTGAAAGATTTGATGGCTTTTGGCTTTTTATAACCAAGCAGTTTAATTGGATTCCGATATTTTTGATTATTTTATATTTGGTTTTCAAACATTTGGGTTGGAAACACGCTTTACTGATTATTCTGGTAATGGCCCTTTTGATTGCCTTGACAGATCAAACTACCAATTTGTTTAAAAACTATTTTCAACGGCTTCGCCCCGTCAATAATACCGACTTAGACAATGTGATCCACTTTGTGCACAAGCGTTCTTCTTTCAGTTTTATTTCGGGACATGCGTCAAATTCAATGGCTGCGGCTTTCTTTTTATATAAAGTTCTAAAGCCTTATTTGAAATATATGGGCTTCATTTTCCTTTGGCCACTGGTTTTTGCGTACAGCCGAATTTATTTAGGATTGCATTATCCTGGAGATATTTTAGCAGGGTATACTTGGGGGATTTTGATGGCATTATTGATGTTGAAATTATATACCTTTCTTCGTGATAAATATTTTCCAGAGAAAGAACAAGTCGATCATCCAACTAATGATGCGCCTTTAGAAATGTAATCAAAAAAGGAGAATGGTTTTTTAAAACTATTCTCCTTTTTTATACCGAAAACGTTTTCGTAAAACTGATCAAAACGATTAGAAAAAACCTTTTGCCCAAAAATCATAACTTAGCCACAAATTATTCTGTTTAGTTATTTAAAATAATTATTTTTGCGTTTCAAATTTTAAGAAGACAATAAAACATAATATGAGAACAATCCAATTTAGAGAAGCAATCGCTGAGGCAATGAGCGAAGAAATGCGTCGTGATGAATCAGTATATTTGATGGGTGAGGAAGTTGCCGAATATAACGGAGCTTACAAAGCGTCAAAAGGAATGCTAGACGAATTCGGACCAAAAAGAGTTATTGATACTCCAATTGCTGAGCTTGGTTTTGCTGGTATTGCAGTGGGTTCAGCAATGAACGGCTGCCGTCCGATTGTGGAATATATGACCTTCAACTTTTCATTAGTAGGTATTGACCAAATCATCAACAACGCTGCAAAAATGCGCCAGATGTCAGCAGGTCAATTTCCAATGCCGATGGTTTTTAGAGGTCCGACGGCTTCTGCAGGCCAATTGGGTGCAACGCACTCTCAAGCTTTTGAAAACTGGTTTGCAAACACGCCAGGATTGAAAGTAGTTGTTCCTTCAAATGTCTATGATGCAAAAGGATTGCTGAAAGCGGCAATTCGTGATAACGACCCAGTTATCTTTATGGAATCGGAGCAAATGTATGGTGACAAGGGAGAAGTTCCAGAAGGAGAATACACGATTCCTCTAGGTGTTGCTGATATTAAAAGAGAAGGAACTGACGTTACCATCGTTTCGTTTGGAAAAATTATCAAAGAAGCGTACACGGCTGCAGATGAATTGCAAAAAGAAGGGATTTCTTGTGAAATCATCGATTTGAGAACGGTTCGTCCAATGGATTATGAAGCAATCTTGAAATCGGTGAGAAAAACAAACCGTTTGGTTGTTCTTGAAGAAGCTTGGCCTTTTGCAAGTGTGGCTTCTGAAATCACGTACATTGTTCAAGAAAGAGCATTTGATTACTTAGATGCGCCGATCCAAAGAATTACAACTGCTGATACGCCAGCGCCTTATTCTCCAACGTTGTTGAAAGAATGGTTGCCTAATGCGCAAGACGTAATTAAAGCGGTAAAAAAAGTAGCTTACAAAAAGAATTAGATAATAAATAATAATAAAATTAGCGGATTGAAGAATAATTCAGTTCGCTAATTTCTATTAACAAATTATATAATCATCTAATTGTCTAATTTCCTATATTTGAAACTTCATCAGAATACCTTTGATGAAGTTTTTTTTTTGCACTAAATCTATGAATAAGAAAATATATCTAAGCCTGGGCTTTTTCTTGTTGCTTATGAATTTCGTTGTGGCTCAAACCAAAGTCAGCGGCATTGTTTATGACGAGTTCAAGCAGCCACTTCCATACGCAAATGTTGTTTTTAAGGGAACAACCGACGGAATTATAACCAACGAAGAAGGGAAATTCTATTTAGAATCTAAAACTACGCAAAACACACTTTTGGTGTCTTATGTAGGAATGGAACCCAAGGAAATTTCGCTTGAAAAGGCAGTGACTTATAATTTAGAAGTACAGCTTGGTGGTGGAAAATCATTAGGCGAAGTGGTAATTTATACCGGAAAAACCTCTAAGAAAGACAATCCGGCGTTAGATATTCTTAGGGAAATATGGGAACGAAAAAAGAAAAATGGCCTTCGTCAATTCAAGCAATATGAATATGACAAGTATGAAAAAGTAGAGTTTGACCTGAACACAATTGACAGCGCCCTGATGAAAAGCAAACTGTTCAAAGGGATGGAATTTGTTTTTGAACAGGTCGATACTTCTGACGTTACCGGAAAATCATACCTTCCCATTTTTATAAACGAAGCGCTGAGCAAAGTTTATGGAGACAATACTACAGGCAAAATCAAGGAAATTTTATCGGCAAATAAAAACTCGGGATTTGATAACAATCAGCAGATCATTGCATTCATTAAAGATTTATATGCGGAATATGACATCTACAATAACTACTTAAAATTCTTCGACAAAGACTTTGTAAGTCCGCTTTCCACAACCGGAATCAATGTGTATAATTATGTCCTGCACGATAGTACTTTCATTGATGACAAATGGTGCTATAACATCGTTTTTTATCCAAGAAGAAAAAACGAACTGACTTTTAAAGGCGACTTTTGGGTAAACGATACCACTTTTGCGATCAAAAAAATCAACTTGACTGCCAGCCGAAGCGCCAATATCAACTGGGTAAAAGAAATTTATATCGAGCAAGAATTTGAGGTTTTGAATGATTCTGTTTTTCTATTGACGCGCGACCACATGATGTCTGATTTTGCATTTAATAAAAAAGATAAGTCACGAGGCGTTTACGGAAAACGAACCACTTTGTTCAAAGACCACAAATTTGATATTAAAAAACCAGACGGATTTTACAAACAAGAAGTCAATTTTTTCGACCCCACCATTTATGAAAAACCCGATGAATTTTGGGAACAGAATCGTTTTGAAAATTTAAATAAAGACGAAAAAGGCGTTTATAAAATGCTGGATACTTTGAAAACCGTCAAGAAATTCAAACGGCTTTATAATGCGGTTGCCATTTTAGGAAGCGGTTATGTCGAATTAAATAATTTCGATTTCGGACCCGTTTTTTCCACTTTTGGATACAATGATGTGGAAGGAATTCGCCTTCGCGCAGGAGGAAGAACTTATTTTGGGCAAAATGACCCTTGGAGAATTCAAGGCTATGGTGCTTATGGTTTTAAAGACAACCAATTTAAGTACGGAATTTCTGGAAAAGTATTGCTGAATAAAAAGAGCCGTTTCATTATTTCGGGAGGAAACCGACGCGATATCGAGCAAATTGGTGTGAGTTTGACGACTTCTAATGATTTGTTGGGGCGAAGTTTTGCATCATCTTCTTTTTTTGCCAGTGGCGACAACAGCAAGCTGACTTCTGTGAATTTAACGAATTTTTCTGCAGAAATAGAGCCGTTTAAAAACTTGGTGCTTCAAGGCGGATTCTCATTCCGGACTTTAAAATCGGCTTCTCCTGCAACATTTAGTCTTGATTATTTTGATGAAAACGGAAACATAAAAAGCGACGTAAAGCAATATGAATTTAATGCTTCTATTGATTATATGCCAGGCAGAAGATCAATTGGTTATGGTGTTGAAAGGTCAGATGTGGATACCAATTATGCGCGTTTCTATTTGAGTTTCAGTCAAGGTGTTGAAGGGCTTTTTGGGAGCGACTTTGATTATCAAAAACTGCAATTTTATTACAGACAGCCCGTTTTAGTCGGCGGTTTTGGAAGGCTGGTCACGACTTTTGAAGCGGGAAAAATATTTGGATCTGTTCCGCTTGGCTTGATGGGAGTTGTGCCCGGAAACCAGTCTTATTTTGTGATAGACAATACGTACAACCTGATGAATTACTATGAATTTATGGCCGATGAATATGTTTCGTTGCATTTTGAACACAATTTCAATGGAAGGTTATTTGCCAGGATTCCATTTTTGCGTAAGTTAAATTGGAGGGAAATCATCGGAATCAAAGGAGTTTACGGAACTGTTTCGGATGAAAACAGAGCGATAAATGCCCAGTCAGCCATTCCTTACACCGCTCCAGATAATGTTTATTGGGAATATCATGCCGGAATTGGGAATATTTTTAAAGTTTTACGAATTGATTTCGCCTGGAGAGGAAGTTATCTGGACCTTCCGGATGCCAATAAATTTGCGGTTAAGGCATCTTTTGGTTTCCATTTTTAAGAAATCTTTATTTATCTAACAAATCTTATTCTTTTTATTGTTTGGAAGTATCTTAATCGTTACTTTTGCACCCGCTAAAACAGTATATAGAAACAAATTACAATATGAGTCCAGCTAAACAAAAATCTTTTGACGTATTGATTGAAATACCAAAAGGAAGCAGAAATAAATACGAATACGATTTTGAATTAAAAAAAATCCGTTTCGACAGAATGTTGTTTTCATCAATGATGTATCCAGCAGATTACGGATTTATTCCAGAAACATTAGCATTAGACGGAGATCCTTTGGATGTTTTGGTATTGGCAACAGAACCAACTTTCCCAGGATGCGTTATGGAAATCAAACCAATCGGGGTTTTCCACATGGCTGACGAAAAAGGTCCAGACGAAAAAATTATCTGCGTACCGATGTCAGATCCTATCTGGAACAAATTGAACGACTTGTCAGATATGAATCCGCACCAATTAAAAGAAATTGAGCATTTCTTCCAAGTATACAAAGATTTGGAAAATAAAAAAGTTGATGTTGGTGGATGGGGAGATGTAAATGAAGCGAAAGAAATTATCACGCAATGTGTGGATCGTTTCGAAGCTCTTGAAAATCGTGCTGCTGATTTATTCAGTATTCGATAGTCTAAATCCTAAAAAATTATCAAAAAAGCAATATTCTGTAAAGAATGTTGCTTTTTTATTTATGTTGGTTTCGTTATATTTACATATTATTAACCAAAACCAACAAACTTTTTATGGAGTCAATAATGATTTATGTCCCTATTGCCCTTGCATTAGTCGGGCTTCTTTTTATGGTAATTAAAAGATCTTGGGTTTTAAAACAAGATCCCGGAGATGGAAAAATGAAAGAAATTTCAGATTACATCTACGAAGGTGCTTTAGCATTCCTTAAAGCAGAATACAAATTATTAACTTTATTCGTGATTGGCGCCAGCATTGCTCTTGCTGCAATCACATTTCTTCCAGGAGCAACCACGCATTTATCCATTGTCATTGCCTTCATTTTTGGGGCGTTTTTTTCTGCCCTTGCGGGAAATATGGGAATGAAGATTGCAACAAAAACTAATGTTAGAACCACACAAGCCGCAAGAACAAGTTTGCCTCAAGCCTTAAAAGTTTCCTTTGGAGGCGGAACGGTTATGGGACTTGGAGTTGCAGGTTTGGCAGTTTTAGGGCTGACTACATTTTTTATCGTTTTCTTCCACTTTTTTATGGGAGGCCAATGGACGGAAGGTCTTTACAACGGAGAAACAAAATCAGCCGGAGAATTAATGACCATTCTTTTAGAGACTTTAGCAGGTTTTTCGCTAGGTGCAGAATCGATTGCCTTGTTTGCAAGAGTGGGTGGCGGAATTTACACCAAAGCCGCTGACGTTGGAGCTGATCTAGTGGGAAAGGTCGAAGCCGGGATTCCAGAAGATGACCCGAGAAATCCTGCTACAATTGCCGATAACGTTGGTGATAACGTTGGTGACGTTGCCGGAATGGGTGCCGATTTATTTGGTTCGTATGTAGCAACTGTTTTGGCAGCGATGGTTTTAGGAAACTACGTAATTAAAGATATGGGTGGAAGCATTTCAGATGCTTTTGGCGGAATCGGACCTATTTTATTGCCAATGTCAATCGCCGGTGTGGGAATTATCATTTCGATTATCGGAACTTTATTGGTGAAAATCAGCAGTAATGATGCCAAAGAAGCGCAAGTTCAAGGCGCATTAAATATCGGAAACTGGGTTTCAATTGCATTAACAGCAGTAGCTTGTTATGTTTTAGTAACTTGGATGCTTCCTGAAACAATGAAAATGAAATTTTACGGAGAAGGCTACCAAGATATTTCTTCCATGCGCGTTTTCTATGCCACATTAGTTGGATTATTTGTGGGAGCCGTCATTTCTTCGGTAACGGAATATTACACCGGTTTGGGTAAAAAACCAATCTTGGCAATTGTTCAAAAATCAAGCACGGGTGCTGGAACCAATATCATTGCAGGTTTGGCAACGGGAATGATTTCCACTTTTCCGACCGTTTTATTATTTGCGGCCGCAATTTGGGCTTCGTATGCTTTTGCTGGATTTTATGGCGTAGCTTTGGCGGCTTCAGCAATGATGGCAACCACGGCTATGCAGTTGGCAATCGATGCTTTCGGGCCCATTTCTGATAACGCTGGAGGAATTGCTGAAATGAGCGAACTGCCCAAAGAAGTGCGCCAAAGGACTGATATTTTAGATTCTGTTGGAAATACCACTGCAGCAACCGGAAAAGGGTTTGCAATCGCATCTGCAGCTTTAACTTCGTTAGCATTATTTGCGGCGTATGTTACGTTCACAGGAATTGACGGAATCAATATTTTCAAAGCTCCGGTTTTGGCAATGTTGTTTGTTGGCGGCATGATTCCGGTGGTTTTCTCCGCTTTGGCGATGAATTCCGTAGGAAAAGCAGCAATGGATATGGTGTACGAAGTAAGAAGACAATTTCGTGAAATTCCAGGAATTATGGAAGGAACCGGAAAACCAGAATATGCAAAATGTGTTGATATTTCTACAAAGGCCGCTTTGCGCGAAATGATGCTTCCAGGAATTTTGACCATCGGTTTTCCAATTGCCATTGTGCTTTTAGGAAAATTAGTTTATCCAGAAAATAACCAATTGATTGCAGAAATGCTTGGCGGTTATATGGCGGGGGTTACGGTTTCAGGCGTACTTTGGGCTGTTTTTCAAAACAACGCTGGCGGTGCTTGGGATAATGCCAAAAAATCTTTTGAAGCTGGTGTCATGATTAACGGCGAGATGACTTACAAAGGTTCTGATGCGCACAAAGCGGCCGTGACCGGAGATACTGTCGGTGATCCTTTTAAAGATACTTCTGGTCCTTCGATGAATATTTTGATTAAGCTGACATGTCTAATCGGATTGGTAATTGCACCAATTTTAGGGGGTCACGATGCAACAGTGGTTGTAGAAGAAGTCACCGCAACAGAAATGGTCCAAGCAATTCAAGCGGAAGCTGGAACTCCAGCTATTCACACGTCAAAAGAAGTCAGAATCGAATCAATGAAAGATGCTGAAGGAAAAGTAAAAACAACCGTGACGACAACTACAAATGACAAAGTGGATACGCAAGTTTTTGAAGGAACCGAAGCAGAAGTCAATGCAAAATTAGACGCTTTTAGAAAACATTAATATAAAATTTAGAGAAAAAAAATGCCTTTCAATTTGAAAGGCATTTTTTTCTCTATATTCAATTCTATCTAAAACAATCCGTTGATTTCAGCATTAATTCTATTGATAATATCTCCTAAATCTTCTGGATTATCTACAAAATTTAAATTATCAACATCAATAATCAGCAGTTTTCCGGCCGTATAACTTTCAATCCAAGCTTCGTATCTTTCGTTCAAACGGCTTAAATAATCAATCGAAATTGAATTTTCATATTCGCGTCCTCGTTTGTGGATTTGATTGACCAAATTAGGAATCGAACTTCTTAAATAAATCAACAAATCTGGACCTTCAACAAGTGTTTGCATCAAGTCAAAAAGCGATTTGTAATTGGTGAAATCACGATTTGTCATCAATCCCATAGCGTGAAGATTGGGTGCAAAAATGTGTGCGTCTTCATAAATCGTTCTATCTTGGATGATGTTTTTTCCGCTTTCACGAATTTGCAAAACCTGTCTGAAACGGCTGTTCAAGAAATAAATTTGAAGATTGAAAGACCAACGCGCCATTTCGTGATAAAAATCATCTAAATAAGGGTTGTCAACAACATCTTCAAAGTGTGGTTCCCACTTAAAATGTTTGGCTAATAAACGCGTCAGCGTTGTTTTTCCGGCTCCGATATTTCCTGCTACTGCTATGTGCATTATGGTAAAATAAGTTTATAGTGATATATTTCTTGCGATGTAAAAATAGCTAAAATTTGCTCTTTATAAGAAAAACGGTCAAAGCTTTTTTCGTTAAGGACAATTGGCGTTGTCGAAGCATTTTCTAAATTATAGAAAAACAATTCGTTACCTTTTTTGTAAATAATTTTTGTGGGAGAAACTACTTGCAATTGCTCAAATTCAGGAATGTTTCCAAGAAAATTTACTTTTCCAAAAAGGTTGGAAACATACAAATTTTGTTTGGTGTCAACCCAATAAAAATAATTATAATCGGATTGATAAAATTTCAAGCTTTGGTCAAAAGACTGCGTAATTGGCTGGAAAGTATTTTTCAAAACATCAAATAAACCGAGTTTTTGAGAAAGCATATCATACAGCCAAAGTCGGTTTTGTGATGCCAAACTCATCGCTTCGGGATTCAACGGAACATTCAATTCTGAGAAATTAATTTTCGTAGTTTCATTCAATTGGTTGTCTAATAAAACGGCAGTTGTAAACTGTTTGTAAAACAAAACAATTTGCAACGGATTCTGTAAATCGACCTGGTGAATTTTTCCTAAAGGAATATTTTTATAGAAAGAAACCTTGCCATTATTGTTTTTCCGGAATTCATTTTCATAGACAGAATAGGTGCTTCCATAATTATCTTGACCCACAAACTGGCCTGTTTCCCATTTTTCAACTTTTGAAAAAAGAGGCGACATTGCTGGATTTTGAGCAAAACCTACGAAGAAAACAAAAAAGAAAACAGGCAAAAATAGTTTTTTCATAAGGTGCCAATTTACGAATTACTTTACCATTCAAAGTATTTCAAGTGAAAATATTTAACAAAAGCTTGTAACAAATAATGCGCAAAATAGTCATATTTGTATCTTAAAATAGAATTTATGAAAAAGTTATTTTCAGTTGCAATTGTTTTGTTTTCAGTGTTTTCAGTTGAAGCACAAGAATTTCAAGGCTTGGCGGTTTATGAATCAAAAACAAGCACTTCTGATTTCAAGGCAAATTTTGGTGGAAACCGAGAAATTACGCCAGAAATGCAAAAAAATATTGAAGAAAGAATGAAGAAAATGATGGAAAAAACCTTTGTTTTGAACTTTGATAAAACCGCTTCGATATATAAGGAACAAGAAAAATTAGACGCGCCAGGGCAAAATGGTACGGGTATGCGAATGATGTCGTCCATGATGGGCGGTGGTGGCACTACGTATAAAAACGTAAAAGAAAAAACCTATTCTGTGGACAAAGAATTTATGGGAAAAGAGTTTTTGGTGAAAGATTCACTTCCGAAATTAGAATGGAAGATGGAATCAGAAACCAAGCAAATTGGCGGTTACACATGTTACAAGGCAACAGCGGTAAAACCTGCAAGCCAATCTGACTTTAGAAACTTCAGGCCTAAAAAAGACGAAGCCAAAAAAGACGAAAAAGAGAAAACAACCAACTTGATGGACAGTTTTGAGATGCCAAAAGAAGTGACCATCACGGCTTGGTATGCACCAGAGATACCGATTAACCAAGGGCCTGAAAATTATTGGGGATTGCCTGGATTAATCTTGGAAGTCAGCGATGGGAAAACCGTAATTCTTTGTTCAAAAGTAGTTTTGAATGCCAAAGAAAAAGTAGCCATAAAAGCGCCAACAAAAGGAAAAGTCATCAGCCAAAAAGAATATGACGAAACCGTAACCAAAAAAATGGAGGAAATGCGCGAGCAGTTTAAAAACGGTGGCGGAAGACCAAATTTTAGAATGGGGAATTAGTTTTCTATATCTAATTAAAAAAAGGCATAGATTGCAGTCGCAGTTTATGCCTTTTTTATGAGATATAATTTCCTTTTTTTGTTCTTCATAGTTCTATTTTGCAATAATTTACATTCGCAGATTTTAAGCGGAACTGTTTTAGATGCAGATTCAAACAGCACAATTGACTTGGCATCAATTTATTTTAAAGAATCAAAATACACTATTTTTTCTGATAGTAACGGCAAATTTTCTGTTGAAATTGACACAAAAAATCAGAAGGAAGCACTTGTTATTTCTTCTGTTGGATATCAGGATTTGAAAATTAACTTGAAAAAATATACTGAAAACAAAGAATATCAAGCTACTTTTAAACTGTTTTCAAAAGTGCAAACACTTGACGAAGTTGTAATTTCGAACAAAAAAATAAATTACAGCTCGGCGAAAACAATTACTTCAAAACGAAATGGAATTGCTGGTTTATCATTTCAATTTGGGACAGAAAATGTGACATTGGTTCAAAATCCTTATGTCAAGAATGGAAAAATTAAAAAAGTAATTTTAAGTTTGAAAAAGGCTACAGAAGATCCAAAACAACCCAAGTGGAAAATTGATTATACAACGGCTTACAATATTAAATTTTATAAATACGACGCGAGAAATCAAAAACCAAGCGAAGAACTTTACAACAAAAATATTATTGTGGAACCAGGTAATAAAACACAAGATTTTGTCATTGACGTGGATTCGTTACATATTCCTTTTCCAAAAGAAGGCGTTTGTGTTGGGGTTGAATATGTAAACACAAGATATAAAAATCCAAAGACAAATTTTGCATTAATAGCTCCAACTATGAATTTTTATCAAGAAGAAAAATTAAAACCCATTATTTCTTGGTCGAGGTATCGTGGTGAAGATTGGGAGTTCAGGCATTCTTTTTCAAACTTTAAAAACAGACGCTATCAAAATGTGATGGTTGTGGATTTAGTAGTAAACACGGAAAAATAAAAAAAAATGAAGTTATGTGCTGTTGCAGAGTATTCACAAAAAATTTCAAGGTACGGCAACCTATGAGTGGAAGGCAAGTTCTGATGAATTTAGGGAAAATGTAATTCAACCCGACATGGATCCCAAAATGAAAGCTTTTTTGGAAGCCAAAATGGAAAAAATATTTCACAAAACGTTCCTGCTTAACTTTGATAAAAACACGTCAGTTTATGCTCAAGAGCAAGTTTTAGAGGTACACGGAGACGGTTTTGTACCTGAGTTGTCACAAGACGGAATTGAGTTGTCCAAGTTTAAAAATATCCAGAAGAAAAAAATAATGGTTCAAAAAGAATTTTATGGAAAAAATATAGTATTAAATATAATAGTGTTCAGAATTGAAATTTTTTATAAATATATAGGAATATAGCTGTATTTAAACGTAATATTTTAAATATCATTAAATTAAAAGTTAAATATTTGATTTAATTTATTATTTTTAACCCGTTGATATTATTTTTTACATATAACAGACTGATAAGAAGCCCCCAATATTCCAGCCTAAATTTTTATTTTATTTCCCTTAGCTTCCTACTTTTTTTTGGATATATAAAATCGCTACAACCCGGTTTTATACTTAAACTTAATAAAATTTTTAAGCTATGAAAAAAAAATACTTTATTGTTATTGCTCTTGTAATGACATTTTCTTCCTATTCTCAAGACCAAAAGATCCTTCGAACCGAACCGAACGGTGTCGTCGTTTATAAACCTATTGATGTTGAAACTGCGCAGGGCATTGTTAAGGAAGACTTCAAAACAAATCCTTCCCGATCAATTAACGATTTGACTCTAGAGGAATTAAATGACATGCTTTATTATCTCAATTTAAAGATAAAAAGTATTGAAGAAACAACTGAAAATGCGTCATCTTTAGATTCTTATATTGAAGAAAGGCAACAAGTGAGAAAAAGAATTCAAACCCTTAAAACCTAATAAGAGAGATGAAGCACTATATACTACTTTTTTGTTTTCTTCTGCTTTTTATAGGAAAAACAAATGCTCAAATTGTGGCTAATGGCAATTCTGGAGAAACCATAACAGCTTACACCAATGGAACTCCAAATGATCCTATTTATATTTGGTGTGCAACAGGTTTGTCAAATAATACGGCAAGTCTGACAGCAAGCTCCCCAAGTGGCCCCGGAACTTATACTTACAACTGGTTTTATCATAATGAGGTGAATTTTTCGTGGACAGCGTATACCACCCAAACGGGCACGTCGTCAACCATCTCAAATTTGCCAAGTGATGGATATCGTGTTCAGATCTATGATAGCTCTAATGTGTTGGTTGCCTGTTATGTGGCTTGGGTTTGGAATATGAACGGGCAACTTAACCCAACAGCTACCCCAACGGCTTGTAATGCAACAAACCTGGCTGGGAATGTAGGTGTAAATGGTTCTTTTAGTTATTATAACCCGCCACTGCCACCATCAATTATTACTCCGAGTACTCAAATTTCAGTTTGCTTTTCTGCAACACACACTTGGGTTTCTGATTTGGCATTTTATTTAGTAGGACCGCCCTCTTGCGGAAGTCCCACAATTTTGCTTTCCCCAAATCCAGGAGCTCTTGGCCAAAATAGTATTTGCAATAGCGGTAATAATGTGGCAAATTTATGTTTTTCAAATACGGCAAATGCTAATTTAAATGTATGTTCTGCAAATGCTCCTTTGACAGGAAATTTTAATACCTACGGTCCTGGTTCTATCCCAATAAATTGGAGCCCATTATATGGATGTAATGCGGCGCAAGGAGGCTGGTCGGTACGAATTTTTGATTGTATTGGTGGAGATGTGGGGGCATTGACAAATGCAACGATTTCATTCACAAATTTACAAAGTGTATGTAATTCATTAACTAGCGTTACTTATACTTCGGGACCAATTAATTCGATAATTAATGATAATTCTTGCTCGGCAGCAACAGCTTCTATTTTTCAAGTACCGGTTTCTCCAGCGTTAACGAATCCGATAACGCTTAATGCTTCGACGGTTCTTCAATGGATAGCTTCTCCGGCGACTGCACTTACAAATCCTAATTCTTCAAATACATCCGTAATTGATTTGCCTGATGGGAATTATAATTTCACATTGGTTGCAACGGTAACTTATGGTTCAACGAGTTGCACTTATTCTGGAGGCACATCATTTCTGAGTGCAAGTCTCGATATCCCAGAACCAGAGGATTTGAATGTTTGCGGGACACCGCCATTAGTTTTTGATCTTACCCAAAATACTCCAATTGTAGATCCGGCAGGAATATATCAAGTTTCGTATCATAATACGCTTGCAACAGCACAAAGCAATACTGCTCCGATAGCGGTTCCCACGGCATATCTGAGTAGTGGAAACGGAGAAATAATTTACGTGAGGGTTCAAAGTTCGGCAATCTGTTTTGCTGTGAAAGACTTTACCTTAAACTTATCTAATTCCGTGGTTCCATTATTTGATCCGGTTGAAGCGGTATGCATTGGAGACGTGATTCCTCCATTGCCACTTATCTCAAATGATGACATTACTGGGGTTTGGTCGCCGGCATTAGATAATACACAAACAACCACCTATACCTTTACACCTGATTTAGGCCAATGTGCCGATCCGGCGACCCTGGAAATTGTTGTCAATACGCCACCAATTATTTCCTCCCCAACGCCACTTGAAATTTGTGATGATAACAATGATGGGTTTTCTACATTTAATTTGACAGTAAAGGATGATGAAATCACAAATGGAAATACTGCCCTTGTGGTAACGTATCATGAAACTCTGTCTAATTCACAGAATGGAGTTGGGATCATAGATCCTGCAACGGCATATCAAAACGTGAACCAAAATACCCAGACAGTTTATATTAGAGTTGTGGAATTAAATAGCAATTGTGCAAGTTTTGAGACTTTGCAGCTCGTTGTTTTACCAAATCCTACCGTTGTTTCGGTTTCAGATTATGAATTGTGTGATTATACAAATCCGGGAGACGGAATTGAAGAATTTGATTTAGGAACAAAAATTAACGAAATAATAAATGCACAAACTAATGTTTCAGTAGATTTTTATTTAGATCAGGCGCAAGCAACAGCAGGAGTTTTAGGAACGGAATTGCCATTGTTGTATCAAAATATTGTTTCAAACCCACAGACGATTTGGTATAGGATTGAAAATAATGCGACCGGATGTTTTAGCGTAGGGTCGTTTGATTTGATTGTAAATCTGCTGCCTCAAATTACAACGCCAACAACATTAACCGCATGTGGTTCAAATGTTACAGGGCAAGGGCAATTTGATTTGACGGTAAAAACAACACAAATTACAAATGGGCAAAATGGTTTTATCGTAACCTATCATACTACGCTAACAGGTGCAGGCACTGAAACAGATGAGATAAATCCGGCCAATGATTACACTGGATTAGACGGTCAAATTATCTATGTTAGAGTTGAAAATATTGATACGGGGTGTTTTATAACCACACAATTCGATCTTGAGGTTGTTGATGCTCCAGCGCCGATATTGCCTGATCCCTTATACTATTGCGATCCAAACAATGACGGATTTGGCATATTTGATTTAAGCACAGCAGCAGCCCAAATTTTGGCAGGGAATCCAAATATGACGGTAACTTTTCATGAAACGGCCATAGATGCTTCTTTTGGTGTAAGCGCAGTAGGCTTGACTTACAACAATATTAATCAATGGACACAAACGCTTTATGTTCGATTGGAATCAAATGCGGGGGGATGTAGCTATTTTGGAGAATTGCAATTAATTGTAAATCCAACACCGGTGGCCGTAACGCCAGATCCAATTCAGGTTTGTGATGAGACTGCTGACGGATTTGCGACATTCAATATTACCATCAGAAATAATCAAATATTAAACGGAGCTGATGCACAGCTTCATCAAATAACCTATCATTTGACCGAAGCGAATGCAATTGCAGCTTCAAATGCGATTACAAATGTTCTTGCTTTTACAAATACAGTTCCAAATAGCCAGACAATTTGGGTTAGAGTAGAAATTATAGCAACAGGGTGTTATGATGTGGTTCCTTTAGAATTGATTGTAAATCCGCTTCCAGTAGTTCCTTTTCCTGCAACACCTTATGAAGTATGTGATGTGAATAATTCAGGAGATGAGTTTGAAGAATTTGATTTGGGCAGCTATATTCCAACAATCACGTCTGATCCTGTAATGATGGTAACCTATCATTTTGATCAGGCGGCGGCACTTGCAGGAACTCCTTCATTACCGCTTTTATATACAAATCAGGTGGCAGGAGTCCAGACTATTTTTGTCAGGGTGACTAATTCTGATACACAATGTTTTGCCATTACTTTATTAGATTTAAGAGTAGAACCGCTTCCGGCGCCTGTAATTCCAGATCCAGTTGTGGAATGCGATTTAGACGGAAATGGTTTTGCAACATTTGATCTTCAGGCACTAATTATAGATATTCTTGATGGAGCTCCAGATACTGTAATTACGTTTCATGAAACCTATAGTAATGCTGATTTGAATTTTTTTCCTTTAGGAAACACCTATGAAAATGTCAATGCATTTGCCCAAACAATTTATATCAGGGCAGAAAATATCTTAACCGGATGTTATTCTGTGGTTTCCATGGAACTTCGCGTAAATGCCTCTCCCGAGATGCCAAATCTTCAGAATTTGCAAATTTGCGATAATAATCAAGACGCGATCCGCACAATTGATTTGACACAACAAACGCAAATAATTTTAGATGCGCAAACAGGTGGAAGCACTTATTCTATTAGGTATTTTACCTCATTAGCAAATGCCCAGTCAGGATCAAGTGCCATTGTGGCGCCAACCAATTTTTTAGGTACAAACGGACAAACAATTTGGGTTTCTGTTACTGATACAGTTTCAGAATGTTTCACCATCGGAAGCTTCCAGCTCGAAATTGATACGCCACTTGCTTTAAGCCCTGCCTATTCCTTATCTGTTTGTGATAATCTTTCTCCAGCAAATGACAGTGTAGGAATGTTTGATCTGACTTCAATGAATAGTGTAATTACAGGAAATGCTTCTGAATACACAGTTCAATATTATTTAAATCAAGCAAATGCGCAAAGCGATACCGATGCAATTACAAATCCCGAGGCATTTTCAAACGGAAGCATCCTAGGAGTAAATAATCCATATACGCTTTTTGTGGCAGTGACCAATACGGCCACAACCTGCAGAAGTTACACGACGCTTACTATCAGGGTTTTGCCAATTCCAACGCCAAATACAGATCCTCAAGATTTGATTGCCTGCGATGATGTAAATTCTCCAAACGGCACAGAGATTTTTGATCTTGCCGTAAACGAAGTTTATATCCAGAATAACGATCCGACGCTTACTTTTGCGTATTATCCAACCGAAGCGGATGCAATTGCCCAAACAAATCAAATTATGGTGCCGACTGCTTATGAAGGTGTGGGCATAGTGTACATCAGGGTGATGAATTCACAAGCAGATTCAAACGGAAACAATTGTTATGTGGTTGTGGAGCAGTTATTAATTGTAAATCCGCTACCCGTTGTGGCTGTAACTCCTGTAATTAATGCCGTTTGCCAACAAAACAATACGGGAACGGCAACATTTACGCTTTCAAATTCAAATGAAGAAGTATTAGACGGTTCGCAAAATACAGCTGATTTTACATTTACATACCATTTGAACCAGGCTGACGCTCAAATAGGAAACAACCCGTTGACAGATCAATATGTAAATTTGACAAACCCACAAGATATTTATGTTAGGGTAGTAAATAACGTAACCGGTTGCGTAAATCCAACAGCTGTTGTCACTTTAATTGCTGATGACGGAGCGATTGCCAATCCGGTAGATGAAACAGATCCAGCTATTGCGTTAATAATTGCAACATGTGATGATGAGGGTACAAATGATGGTTTCCATTTATTTAATCTTTCTGATCTTGACAGTACAATTTTAGGAAGCCAAAGCACAGATCCAAATTACACGATTCATTATTACACAAGTCAGGCTTTGATTGACCAAGATGTATTAAATGTAGGGCCAGCAACCACAAATCCTTCGGCAATTCAAACTCCAGGAGCATTTGTGAATACAGAAGCTTTTGTACAAACAATTTATGCAGTTGTGATTAATACGGCTTCGGTAACAGGATGTCCAAGTGTTGTTAGTTTTCCAATTACTGTAAATCCGCTTCCTGAACCGATTATTGACAATCAAGGAGGCGTTATTTGTGTGGAATTTGGAACAGGAAATGTAATTACGCCAATCGTGCTTTCAACGCAATATACAAGTGCAACACACGCATTTGAATGGAGTTTAGGAAATACCGTTGTGGGAACTGATGAAACACATACCATCAATACTATGGCAACAGCAACATCGGTTTACAGCGTTATTGCAACCGATATCCAGACAGGTTGTGTGTCAAATGCAGTTCAAACCACAATTACAAGATCTGGACCTCCAGTAATTACAAATGTCCAAGTGACAAATGCATTTACTGAAAACCAAATAATTACGGTTACAGCAAGTGGTTTTGGAACCTATGAATACCAAATTGACAATGGTCCTTGGCAAAACAGCAATGTTTTCAGCGGTGTTTCAATTGGGGAACATAGTGTAACCGTGAGAGATGTTTTAAGAGAAGCAGGCTGTGGGTCTGGTACCGAAGAGGCAATGGCGATTGGTTATCCTAACTATTTTACGCCAAACGGTGACGGAATACACGATACTTGGAATATTGTGGGATTAGATGAAACAGCACAGATTTTTATCTTTGACCGCTATGGAAAACTTGTGAAACAAATTAGCGCAGTGGGAGCAGGCTGGGACGGAACAATGAACGGACAGCCTTTACCATCGACTGATTATTGGTTCAAAGTAAATTTTATAGAGCAAAATTTAGTTAAAGAATTCAAAGCACATTTCTCGATAAAAAGATAATTGATTTTTATGTTTTGAAAAAGGCTTCCGTTTGGAAGCCTTTTTTTTGCTTTTAATTCTTTTATAAGAACATAAAAACCCAATTTTTGACTTTAATTAAACTCCACGGTTTGGTATACCCCTGAAATTGCACTTTCGCAAGGGCCAGAAAAATATTGGGGATTGCCGGGTTTGATTTTAGAAGCAACTGATGGAAAAACATCTTATTTGTGTCGAAAATTATTTTAAATCCAAAATGGTAAAAGACTTAAAAAAGGTAAAAAGTCAATAGTAAAGAATTTGAAGAAATTACCGAAAAACAATTAGAAAGCAGGAAAGATGCTAATGGAATAATTCGTTTAAACTTCAGCGGGCGTTAATCTAATTCAAAATTTACATATCTTCACGACATATAATTCCACTATGCAAAAAATAATTACTCTTGCTTTTTTTCTGCTTTTTTCAGTTTTTTCGAATGCCCAAAATATCAGAATGGAAGGTTTTATTACCGATTCAAAAACGTTCGGTTTGGAAATGGCGAATGTCATGGCGGTCAATCAAACCAATAACGCAATGGATTCTTATGCGATTACAAATGATAAAGGAAAATTCCAGTTGTCATTAAAAGCAAATACTTCCTATAAAATAAAAGTCAGCTACATTGGCTTCCAAGGAAAAGAAATTGAAGTAAAAACAGGAACAGAAAACATCACGCAAGCCATCATTTTGGAAGAAGGAATTGGTCTTGATGAAGTGGAAATTGTGAGCGAAATGCCAGTTTCCATCAAAGGCGACACCATTGTTTACAACTCTGATTCCTTTACCAATGGAACTGAAAGAAAACTGGGCGATATCTTAAAAAAGTTGCCTGGCGTTGAGGTGAATAAAGACGGGCAGATTCAAGTGGAAGGAAAAACCGTTCAGAAATTAATGATTGACGGAAAAGATTTTTTTGACGGCGATACCAAATTAGGAGTGCAGAATATTCCGGCTGATGCCGTCGATAAAGTGCAGGTTTTGAGAAATTATAACGAAGTTTCGCAATTAAAAGGTCTTGAGAACAACGAAGAAAATATTGCCATGAACATCAAGCTGAAAGAAGGAAAAAAGAACTTTTGGTTTGGAGATATTACAGCAGGAATAGGTGTTGGGCACGAAGAAGAACGTTACATTGCCAACCCAAAACTGTTTTATTACAGCCCAAAATACAGCATCAATCTTTTAGCGAATTTCAATAATATCGGCGAATTGCCATTTACGGCGCAAGATTATTTCAAATTCACGGGCGGTTTCAGAGGAATCATGCGAAAAGGCGGTACTAATTTTAACGTTGCTTCCAATGACTTGGGAATTTCGATGGCTCGGAACAATCGCGCCAAAGAAATTGAAACGCAATTCGGAGCGGGGAATTTTAGTTATAATCCGGCAAAAGCGTGGACCATCAGCGGTTTTGGAATAATTACTTCGAGCGATACTGAAATGGAAACTTTTACAAAAAACAGTTACCTGAATACTGAAACGGGTGAAGTGGAAACAGAGCAGACTTCTGACGAAATAGCACTGCAAAAAACCAACCTCGGGCTTTTTAAGCTGAGCTCGAGCTATGTGCCAAATGAAAAAGTACACTTTGATTATGACTTGCTTTTAAAAACGTCAAAACAAGATGAAAATTTGGGATTGCTGACCACGCAAACCGCGCAGGGAAGCAGCGTTCCCCAAGATATTTACACGAATAAGAAACAAAATCCGTTTTCTATAAACCAAAACCTGAATTACTATTACACGGTGGATGATAAAAATGTGCTGGCTTTTGAAATGCAGCATTTATATCAAGACGAAGACCCATTTTACAATGCAAATTTATTGTTGCAGCCATTTAATTTGGCCGGATACAATGCGACTCAAGAAAGAAATATAATCAGCCAGGAACGTTTTGTCAGGACTAACAAAGTGGATGCGAAATTGGATTATTATTATATGGTGACGCCAAAAAGCAACATCAATTTTACATTAGGAAACACCTATTCCTACCAAAATTTCAACTCGCATATTTTTCAGATTTTGGACAATCAAGCCCAGAATGATTTGAACAGCGCCGAAAATAATAACGATGTGAATTACATGTTTAACGACGTGTTTTTAGGACTTCATTACAAATTTATTACTGGAAGATTCACGTTCAATCCGGGTGTGAGCGTTCACAATTATTTTATGAAAAATGAGCAGCTGGATTCTGATTTTGACCGAAGTTTCTTCCGAGTGTTGCCCGACGTGTATGCTTTGTATCAAATAAAAAAGTCAGAAACAGTGACGTACAATTTTACAATGCAAAATGATTTTACGGATATTTCGCAATTGGCCGAAGGTAATGTTTTTTCAAGTTACAACAGCCTTTTTCGCGGTCAAAGAAATCTTGAAAACGCCTTGAGCCAAACACATTCCCTGCGTTATTTTAAATTTAACATGTTCAACCAAACCAACATTTCGGGTTTTGTAAACTACAATAAAAGGGTGGATGCCGTAAAAAGAATTGCATCATTTGACGGAATCAATCAAACGTCAACGCCGTTTAATTCGAACTTTGCTGATGAAACCTTGTCCGGATTTTTTAGGTACGGCCGTTCTTTTGCACGGTTTTACAAAGCTTCCGTCAGTGCCAATTTGAGTTGGTCAAAACAAAACAATATTCAAGTCGATAGAAGTACGCAAGCCCAGATTTTTACTGCAACAGAAACTTTTACGCAAGGCTATAATTTTAGTTTTTCTACAAATTTCAAAAACCTTCCCAGCCTGGAAATGGGTTATGGCGTGACAATAAATGAATATCAGAACGATGTTTTTTACAACAATTCGCCTTTCGCCAACCTAGAATATTTTTTCTTAGACGCTTTTTCTTTCAAGGCTGAATATGAATTTAACAAGTACAGCAATAAGTCGAAAACGGTTGACAATCAGTATGATTTTTTATCCGCAAGTTTGTCTTACCAAAAGAAAGGAAGCAAGCTGGAATATAAAGTCGGAGCCACAAATTTGCTGAATACCACCAGTTTAAATGACGACAGTTTTAACCAATTTTTCACCAGAACGTCGCAATATCGTGTACAGCCCAGATACATGATTTTTTCGTTGCGATACAATTTGTAGTCCCGAAACTTCGGGAGCCAATCCAGCTTTTCGCTGCAATCTGGGCTAGGGAAAAGTACATTCTATAAATTTTTCAATATCAAAAATAGATCTAAAACAGTGCGAGGTTTTAGGGTAAAATATAACGCTAAAATTCTGGTTTTTAGATCCAGTCGTCTTTAAAAATGATTTACATTTGTTAGAGACAAAATGCAAAAAAGCCAAAATTATGAATAAGATTTACATCACTTCCTTATTGTTATTATCGGCAGTTTCCTATTCGCAAAATAAAATCGAACCAGGAACTTATGTTACCCAAACTGAAGGGCAAGAAATAAAATTAAAGCTGAGCGACGATAATAAATTTGAGTTGGTTTTTTTTCAAGGCACTTATGAAACCAAAAATGATACTCTTTCTTTCAATGATCTGGGCGGAAAGAACTCCGGTTTTTCTGTTTTTCTTTCTTCAGAAGCCAATCCAAACCTAGGGAAAGTAAAAGTGCAATTGACAGGGAAACATGCTTCAGCTTACGCATCATCCCTTTATATTGGAACGCAATCGGGCAAATCAAATCCGGTTTTTAAAAATATCAGTGATTATTCTTCTGAAATAAATTACAATGAAGATGAGCTGAATTTTGAAATCGACCGGGCTGATTTTTTCTATTTGGTAAATCAAGATTATAATGATCAAGCCACACTCGAAAAATATACTTTGCCAAGAAATGTGAATCAAATTAAATTTGAATACAAAACCAATTATTTTGGAAAAGTGAAACTTGAGGGCTATCACAATGAAAAAAAAGAATTGGTAGTTGTTGAAAAAGGAAAAAAAAATCCATTAATTTTTGTTCTTGAAAGCGCCAAAAAAGCAACCGTAAAATCTGATATTTTGCCTCTTGAAACAAAAGTAGAAAACAATTGGACTTTTCCGGGCAAAAGGAAACTTTATGACGATTATGGCGCAGTAGGTTCAACTTATAACAATGCTTCCGATTATAAATTAGTCATTCAGGATAATTTGCAAAAAGCAATGGAAGCTTCAAAAAAGACGCCTTCGAAATATCTTGTAATTTCGTATGATCCCGATAATAAAGAGACAAAATCTGAATTTGACAACTTTATCAATAACCAGCAATACTCTTTAGGTACGTATGCGTCCTATGAAAACACTACCGAATATGATAAATACAATTATTATTTGGCAACTTCAAAAGACAAATCTTGGTTTCTGAAAAATAAAATTACGGACAATCCCTCAACAATTGTATTGGATTCTGAAGGGAATATTTTGGCTAAGATAAAGGGCAGTCTGGCCACAAACAATTATCTTTTTGATGTGTATTACAGCGCTATTCAAGAAAACTTGAAACAAGTAAAAGCCATTTCTGATTTGAATAAAGCCATCAGCTCCAAAGCAAAAGAGAAAGAAGTATTGAAGAAGATGCTACCGCTTTCAACCCAAGGTTCTGGATCGTCCCTTTATCCGCCAGTTGTAGCTGAGACCGCTTTTTTGCCACAAGTTGTTGAAGAAATTGTACCTGCAGAAGATATCAGTGAAATGGCTGTGGATACGGCAAGGGCTTACACCGATTATTACGATCAAAATGAGCCGGTTTATACGAAAATTAATATTGACAAAAATAAATTGCTTGCTGTTTGGGACAAGATTGTAAAAATCCATGTAAAAGATTCCAAACCAGATATGGATTTTGTGAAAGTTTCTTTATCAGAAATAGAAAACAGTGGTTTTTATAGTAAGATTTTTAACGAAGAAAGGCTGTTTGACGAAAGCAATTTTAAAGCTATTGATTATTTACTGCAAAATTATGATGAAATCTTGACGGAGCAGAAGAAATTAAAAGTACAGGATAGTATGGCTCTAGAGTATGATTATTACGATACTATAGAATATGTCTTGCCTAATGCAGTTACTTTAAATAGTTATTTAGTCACGCCTGAAACATCTTCTGATTATCAAAAATGTCTTCTTGGAGTTTATAAAAAAATGATGGAAAAGCAAGTAGGGAATCATAACATGACAATTTCTTACTTTACTGCTCTAGAGGGTTTTTCTAGAAACCTGAATAAAGAAGATGCCTATGTTTCTGAATATGATTTTTTCTTTAACAAGACTTTTAAAGTAACAAATGAAATAGAAATATTAGATGAAATGTTTAGTGAGAGAGAAGCAATAGGCTCAGATTATTCAAATTGGAGCGTTTTTAAAAATTCGTATGCAAATACTTCCAATCAAGCGGCGTGGTTTGTGGTTGAGAAATCTAAAAATCCAGAATCGATAAAAAAAGCGATAAAATGGTCAGAATCAAGTTTGAGGATTGAAAAAAACAATCCTTATTATTTAGATACTTTAGCGAAATTGTATTATAAAAACGGGGAAAAACAAAAAGCAATTGCTACGCAAGAACAGGCTTTGAAATATATAGGAGATAGTGATGAAGTCCCAAAGCAAGAGATGCAAACGGCTTATGAAAAGATGAAAACCGGAACTTACTAAAATCTATAAAAACAAAAAACCTTCAGCGAAAACTGAAGGTTTTTTTTATGTTTGCAGTTTTTTGGAATTAAATCCCAAAAGCACTTTTCACTTGATCCACAAAGTCTAATTTCTCCCAAGTAAACAATTCTACTTCAACGGTTTTTGTAAGCCCGCCCGGAGCAGAAAAAGTTTTTGTAACCTTTTCTGGAGTTCTTCCCATGTGTCCATAAGCGGCAGTCTCGCTGTAGATAGGATTTCTCAATTTCAATCTCTGTTCAATGAAATAAGGACGCATATCAAAAATAGCTTCTACTTTTTTGCTGATTTCGCCATCCGTTAAATTCACTTTCGAAGTTCCGTAAGTTACCACGTTGATAGAAGTTGGTTTTGCAACCCCAATGGCGTAGGAAACTTGAACCAAAACTTCGTCGCATACTCCAGCAGCAACCAAGTTTTTAGCGATGTGGCGTGTAGCATAAGCCGCACTTCTGTCCACTTTACTTGGGTCTTTTCCAGAGAAAGCGCCACCGCCGTGGGCTCCTTTGCCACCATACGTGTCAACGATAATTTTTCTTCCGGTCAAGCCAGTATCGCCGTGCGGTCCTCCAATTACGAATTTCCCGGTTGGATTGATGTGGTAGGTAATTTGGTCATTGAATAAATGGGCATATTGAGGATATTTTGCCTTCACTCTTGGAATCAGGATAGAAACCAAATCTGATTTGATTTTCGCCAGCATTGCTGCTTCTTCAGCAAAATCATCGTGCTGTGTAGAAATTACAATAGCATCAATTCGTTGGGGTTTGTTATCGTCAGAATATTCTAAAGTTACTTGCGATTTTGCATCCGGACGCAAATACGTAATTTCAGCATTTTCTCTTCTCAAATTAGCTAATTCTTTCAACAAGGCATGCGATAAATCCAACGCCAAAGGCATATAGTTTTCCGTTTCGTTAGTTGCATAACCAAACATCATTCCTTGGTCTCCGGCGCCTTGCTCTTCTTTGCTAGCCCTGTCAACACCTTGGTTGATGTCTGCAGATTGCTCGTGAATAGCCGAAAGAATGCCGCAAGAATTTGCCTCAAACATATATTCGCTCTTCGTGTAGCCAATTTTTCTAATTACTTCCCTCGCAATATGTTGAACGTCAAGATAGGTGTTTGATTTCACTTCACCAGCCAAAATTACTTGTCCGGTTGTTACCAAAGTTTCACAAGCTACTTTTGATTCCGCATCAAAAGCCAAGAAATTATCAATTAGTGCATCAGAAATTTGGTCAGCAATTTTATCTGGATGTCCTTCGCTCACAGACTCTGACGTAAATAAATAAGCCATAAATTTTTTATTTTTTTGGAATCAGAAAATTTGTCGGAAAGGCTAAAGGAGAGTTTTTCTGCTTTAGCATTTTTGTGATACAAAGTATCAGAGGTTGCAATCAGTTCAAATTTTTCCTCTTCTAGATTTCGACTGCAAATGTATGAAATGGAATTGACTTGCAAATTATTCTTAACTTTTTTTTCTGTCAAATGTTAAAATCTAAAAAACTAAATACGTAGTATTTAAATATATATAGCAACACCTCTAAATGTTAAAGTTTGTTTTTTTTGATTGCAAATTCAAAATTTGTTCTGAAGTTTGCAGTATCAAAATGAAAGAAAAAATGAAAATTATTATTTGTCATATGTATTGCAAAATGTGGAACATTCCCGCAGAGCGAACTAGTGCCAAATTTTAATTTTTTTAAAATATATAGCAAAAAGCCTCTGCCGAAAACAGAGGCTTTTTTTTTGGAATAAATTAAAAATATCAGAATTGAAATTCTCTATTAGCTAACTCAACCATTTCAATTCTCCTCCTCAGAAAATTATTTTTTTTGGGGAGGTAAAAATAAAATTATGAAGACAACGATTATTATTATCTCTAAAAAACAAATGTGGATGTATTGCCGCCCAATGCTCCATTACCAAAAGACAACGACTTAATCTCTGTTTATATTCAAGTGTAAAGTCCTTTTGGTAAGCCAGCCAAAAGGACTTTTTTATTTTATCTAAATACTCAATTAAAAATCTCAATACCCAAAATTATGAAAGCGATAAATGTTTTAGGATACTCAAGAAACAACGAACAATTCGTTGTAAAAACTCAAAATGCTGACGTTAGAATCAGCAATAACAATAGATTTCCAGAATTAGATGGGCCAAGTCCGTTTGAATATATCCTTGCCGGATTTGCGGGATGCATCAATGCTGTAGGTCAAAATGTAGCCGCAGAATTAGGAATAAATCTAAAATCATTACAAATAGAAATCACCGGAACCGTGAGCCAGGAAGAGAGAATCGGTTTCAGTAAAATTGAAATTGTACTAAAACCAACAACAGACGCCTCTTTAAAATTATTGCAGGCGTGGTTGAAATTAGTACAGCAAAAAAGCCCGGTTTATGACAATTTAATCAATCCCACTCCCGTCGAATTGATTTTGTTCAAAGAATATAATTACGCCGCATAGCGCAAATTACCGCATTGTTTAAGTTTGTTTTATTGTTTGTTTGTTGAAAAGACTGCTTTTGATTGCCAGTCAAAAGCAGTTCTTTTTTTATTTAGAAAATAGAAATTAGGCAATAGCCAAGCGTAAAAAGAATTAGTGAAAATTCAGGCAATCGTGGCAAAACGGCAATCAAAAAAATCATTGGAATCTTTTAATTCGTAGAAAAAAAACCAAAAATATGTCAATAAAAAAAATAAACATCATCCTTTTCGGAATCGAATCCGTCGGGAGTGCTCTCATAAACCAAGTTCTGAAATCACAAGAAAATCTTTTGCAAGAAAATAATCTTGATCTAAGACTTCCAATAATCACCAATTCAACAGTCGCTTTTTTCGAAAAGCCAACTGTCAAAAATTCGTGGGAAGCCAATTTCATGCAATTCGCCATTCCGTTCAAAGTAGAAGACATCATCCACTTTGTTCAAGAAAATAAACTCGAAAACCTAATTGCAGTCGACACCACAGAAACCCAAGAAATCATCCAAGAATATTTCGAATTATTGCAAAACGATTTTGATATCATTTCTGTAAATCCAGCAATGGAAACACTTTCGGCTGACTTCAATGTCGCCATCAACGCAGTTCAAAAGAAAGAATCAAAAGAGTTTAAGTACATCAAAGCCAGTCAAAAGCATCAACCGCAAGAAATTTTAAGCGCAATTATACAGCTTGCCGAAAATCCAATCTTGAAAATCGCCGTTTAAAATTTTCAAAATCCAGTTGCAAAACCCAGGTAAATTCCCTTACTTTGCAACGTTCATACACTTATTGACAGTTATCACGAAAGGCCGAGGGATTAGACCCATTGAAGCCTTAGCAACCCTTTATCACTAAAGAAGGTGCTACATTCTACCATTTTTTTGGATAGATAACACAACGAAATACACTCTATTTCCTCACTTTTCCTGACAACATATCGATATTATAATTTTTTTTTTAGAAGCGAATGGCCGTTGCTTTTTCAGCAATCCATTTTCCCGCTTTCCGCTACAATAAAAAAATTTCTAAAGAAGAAATTTTTTTGATTGCCGCTGCAATCGGGGCTATCTGAAAAAAGGTATTGAACTTTTGGTTTCAACAGAACCATTGTGTAACAATTAGTACCGAAAAAAAATGTCAGACATTCACAAAGCAATACAAGAAAGAATCCTCGTCCTTGACGGAGCAATGGGAACAATGTTGCAACGCTATAATTTCTCAGAAGAAGATTTTCGAGGCGAAAGATTCAAAGATTTTCCACATCCGTTAAAAGGAAACAATGATTTGTTGTCATTGACCCAACCCGAAGCGATCAAAGACGTGCACCGCCAATATTTGGAAGCCGGAGCCGATATCGTGGAAACCAACACTTTTTCAGGAACCACCATCGGAATGGCCGATTACCATCTCGAAGATTTGGTTTATGAACTAAACTACGAATCAGCAAAATTAGCCAGAGAAGTCGCTGACGAATTCACTGCAAAAAATCCAGACAAGCGCCGTTTCGTCGCAGGTTCCATCGGTCCAACAAACAGAACAGCAAGCATGTCGCCAGACGTGAACGATCCGGGTTACCGCGCTGTGAGTTTTGACGATTTAAGAATGGCGTACAAACAGCAAGTCGAAGCGTTGCTTGATGGCGGTTCCGATATTTTATTGGTCGAAACTATTTTTGATACTTTAAATGCGAAAGCAGCATTATTCGCCATCGAAGAAGTGAAAGAAGAACGAAATCTTGAGGTTCCAATAATGGTTTCTGGTACGATTACCGATGCTTCCGGCAGAACACTTTCCGGGCAAACGGTCGAAGCTTTTTTGATTTCAATTTCCCACATTCCGTTATTAAGCGTTGGATTTAATTGCGCTTTAGGAGCTGACCAATTAAAACCTTATCTGCAACGGCTTTCGCATAATACGGCCTTCAATATTTCGGCGCATCCCAATGCGGGTTTGCCCAATGCTTTTGGGCAATACGACCAAACTCCCGAAGAAATGCAGGCCCTAATCAGAGAATATCTGGAAGATAATTTGATCAATATAATAGGAGGATGTTGCGGTACCAATCCAGAACACATTCGCCTGATTGCCGAAGTGGCAAAAGAATACCAACCAAGAATAGTAGAACCAGTCTAGAAACTGCAGAAAAAAACACAAAATGGCAGATGTCGATTTTAAAAAATATTTAAAATTATCAGGTCTTGAACCTTTAATTATAACGCCTGAAAGTATTTTCGTGAATGTAGGCGAGCGTACAAACGTAACCGGTTCCCGAAAATTCTTGCGTTTAATTAAAGAAGAAAAGTATGAAGAAGCGCTTGATATTGCCCGAGCTCAAGTAGAAGGCGGTGCGCAGATCATCGACATTAATATGGATGAAGGAATGCTTGATGGTGTTCATGCAATGACCACTTTCCTTAATTTAATTGCATCAGAACCCGATATTTCTCGAGTTCCGGTGATGATTGATAGCTCTAAATGGGAGATTATCGAAGCCGGTTTGAAAATCGCCCAAGGAAAAAGTGTCGTTAATTCTATCAGTTTAAAAGAAGGCGAAGAAAATTTTATACGTCAGGCAAAATTGATTAAAAAATATGGCGCTGCGGTAATCGTAATGGCTTTTGACGAAGTCGGCCAAGCCGATAATTTCCAAAGAAGAATTGAAATTTGCAAAAGATCGTATGATGTTTTGGTTGACAAAGTCGGATTTCCTGCGGAAGATATTATTTTCGATCCCAATATTTTTCCAGTTGCAACCGGAATGGAAGAACACCGTCAAAATGCGGTTGATTTTTTCAGGGCGACAAGATGGATCAAGGAAAATCTTGCGTATGCGAGTGTCAGCGGTGGCGTGAGCAATGTCTCGTTTTCCTTTCGTGGAAACGATAGGGTTCGTGAAGCGATGCACTCGGTTTTTTTATACCACGCTGTCAATAACGGAATGACAATGGGAATCGTAAATCCAGAAATGCTAGAGATTTATGACCAAATCCCGAAAGATTTATTAGAACACGTCGAAGATGTTTTGCTCGATAAAAGAGACGATGCCACCGAAAGATTGTTGGCTTTCGCCGAAAATATTAAAGGAGATACCAAAGAAGTCACTGAAAAACAAGCTCAAGAATGGCGCTCGTTTCCAATTCAAGAAAGATTGACACACGCTTTGGTCAGGGGAATCGATGAATTTATCGAATTGGATATCGAAGAAGCACGACAATTAGCAAAAAAACCAATCGAAGTTATTGAAATAAATCTGATGACCGGAATGAATGTCGTTGGAGATTTATTCGGAAGCGGAAAAATGTTTTTGCCACAAGTAGTGAAATCGGCACGTGTTATGAAAAAAGCTGTTGCCTATTTGCTACCTTTTATTGAAGCTGAAAAACGCCCCCCGGCCCCCAAAGGCGGAGTAAAGGCTACTGAATATTGGCAGACTGCAAATCCATTAAATTATGGCTTATTAAAAAACTATGCCTTTGAAATGAGAAACAAACCTACAGAAGCTGAAAAAATACTGTGGTTTGCTTTGAGTAATAAAAAATTAGCAGGATTTAAATTTAGAAGACAGCATATTATTGGAAATTACATTACTGATTTTATATGTCTGAAAGAAAATTTAATCATTGAAGTGGATGGAGGAATTCATCAATTGCCAGAAAATCAAGCCTCTGATGAAGAGAGAACAAAATGGCTAAATAGTGAAGGTTATCGTGTAGTTCGATTTACTAACGAAGAGATTCTATTTAATACAGAAAAATCTTTAGATAAGATTTTGGCAATCTTGGAAGCTCCCCCTTCGGGGGCGGGGGGGGCTGGAAAAGTTCTAATGGCAACTGTAAAAGGCGATGTACACGATATCGGAAAAAATATTGTAGCCGTAGTTTTAGGTTGTAATAATTATGAAATTATAGATTTGGGCGTAATGGTACCGCCAGAAAAAATCATCCAAACGGCCATTGAAGAAAAAGTCGATATCATCGGATTGAGCGGTTTGATTACGCCTTCTTTGGACGAAATGGTGTATTTGGCAAAACAAATGGACAAGCAAAATGTCAGTATTCCGATAATGATTGGCGGTGCTACAACTTCGCGAGCACACACGGCCGTGAAGATTGCGCCAGAATACCGCCAGACGGTCGTTCACGTAAATGATGCCTCTCGAGCGGTTGCTGTTGCTGGAAATTTGATTAATAAAAACACCAATCAAGATTATTTTAAAAGTCTCCGATCTGAATATGAAGAACTTCGTGAAGGCTATTTAAACCGAAGCCGTGACAAAAATTTCTTGAATATTGAAGAAGCTCGAAAAAACAAATTGCAATTGGATTGGAAAAATTTCAATCCTGTAAAACCGAACTTCATCGGGGCAAAAACCATTGATGTAAAACTGGAAGAATTGGTTGATTTCATTGACTGGACACCATTTTTCAGAACTTGGGATTTACACGGAAAATATCCAAATATCTTGACCGATGAAGTTGTTGGCGAACAAGCCGTAATTTTATTCAACGATGCTCAAAAAATGCTGAAACAATTATTGGAAGAAAATTGGCTGGAAGCAAAAGGAATTTATGGCATTTTCCCAGCGAATCAAATCAACGATGATGATATCGAATTGACTGATAAAAACGGAAATTACCTGCAGACTTTTCTGACTCTGAGACAGCAATCAGCCAAAACAAAAGGCGCTCCAAATATCGCCTTGTCTGATTTTATTGCTCCAAAAGATTCTGGAATTACTGATTACATGGGTGCTTTTTGTGTCACAACCGGTTTTGGAGTGGACGAAAAAGCTTCTGAATTTGAGAGAAATTTAGACGATTATAATTCGATTATGGTCAAAGCTCTTGGTGATCGTTTTGCCGAAGCTTTTGCCGAATACCTGCATAAAAAAATCAGGAAAGAAATCTGGGGATATGCTTCTGATGAGGTTTTGAATAACGAAGCTTTAATCAAAGAAGAATATAAAGGAATTCGTCCCGCACCAGGATATCCTGCCTGTCCCGACCATTTGGAAAAGCCAACCATCTGGAAATTATTGAATGTAGAACAAGAAATAGGAGTAACCTTGACTGAAAGTATGGCCATGTGGCCGGCTTCTTCAGTTTCAGGATATTATTTCGGAAATCCAGAAAGTAAATATTTCGGATTAGGAAAAATCAAAAAAGACCAAGTAGAAAGTTACGCCAAACGAAGAAGCGTTTCGTATGATTATGCCGAAAAATGGCTCAACCCAAATATTGCAGATTAAAAAAATAGTTTAAAGTTTAAGGTTTAAAGTTGGAAAGGCCTGAACTTTTTCCCTAAACCCAACACCGAAAAATAAATGAAAGTAACCGAACATATCCAAAACGCCAACGGAAAACCATTGTTTTCCTTCGAAATATTGCCTCCGTTAAAAGGGCAAAATATCCAATCTATTTTTGATGCGATTGATCCGTTGATGGAATTCAAACCGCCGTTTATTGATGTGACGTACCATCGAGAAGAATACGAATACAAAGAATTGCCAAGCGGTTTGTTAGAGAAAAAAGTCGTAAAAAAGCGTCCGGGAACGGTTGGGATTTGTTCTGCCATTCAAAATAAATACCAAGTTGATGCGATTCCGCACATTCTTTGTGGCGGATTTACAAAAGAAGATACCGAGAATTTTTTGATTGATTTGGATTTTCTCGGAATCCAAAATGTAGTCGCGTTGCGTGGCGATGCCGTTAAAAATGAAACCTATTTTAAACCTGAAAAAGAAGGAAATCATTACGCGACAGAATTGGTAACGCAGATTTCAAATTTGAATACCGGAATTTATTTAGACGATGAATTGCAAAATTCTTCTGCCACAAATTTCTGCATCGGCGTGGCCGGATATCCTGAAAAACATATGGAAGCACCAAGTTTAGACAGCGATATTTATTTCTTGAAGCAAAAAATTAAAAGCGGGGCTTCCTACATTATTACCCAAATGTTTTTTGACAACAAAAAGTTTTTCGACTTCGTGGCCAAATGCAGAAAAGAAGGAATCACGGTTCCAATTATTCCAGGATTAAAACCAATTGGGACTAAAAAACAGTTGAATTTGGTACCTCACCGTTTTAAAGTGGATATTCCTGACGAGCTGATTATGTCAGTGGTCCGCGCAGAAACTCCCGAAGCGGTAAAACAAATCGGAATCGAGTGGTGCATTAACCAAAGCAAGGAATTAATCAAAGAAGGAATTTCGGTTTTGCATTATTATTCTATGGGAAAAGCCGAAAATATAAAGGCAATAGCAAAAGAAGTATTTTAACGAAATCTTGCAAGCTTATTTTATTTGGTTATTTTTGGCAACGCTAACCCGAAACAATAGTGTTACCAAAGAAAATCCATTTTTTAGTTCTTCTTTTTTCTATCGTTGCTTTTTCCCAAGAGCAATCAGGTAAATTTACCGTGGATGCCAATTATTTCTACGGAAATATTTTGTCCCACAACAACACCATTCGGCATTTGATTACAGAACATCCCGAAGGAATCTTGATCAGTTTCAATAAAAAAACTTTTGGCGAAAAAGAATGGCAATCGGCGTATAACTTCCCAGATTATGGCGCTTCGTTTCATTATGAAAACACAAAAAATGAAACTTTAGGCGATTTATATGGCTTGTATGGTCATTATAATTTCTACTTTTTAAACCGAAATTTGATGTTTCGCGTTGGCCAGGGAATTTCGTACAACACTAATCCTTACGATAAAAATACCAATTTCCGCAATTTGGCTTACGGTTCCAGCTGGATGCCTTCCACTTATTTGATGCTGAATTATAAGAAAGAAAACCTCTTTAAAAACATCGGTGTCCAAGCCGGAATCAGTTTTTTTCATCATTCCAATGCTAATTTCCAATCGCCAAATACCAGCACAAATACGGTGGCTTTAAATCTTGGAATGAATTATTCTTTTGAGAAAAGTGAAAGCAATAAGCGTTTTACAAGACTTTACGACACAATTATAAATTACAAGAAAGAACCAATTAAATTTAATATTTCTTTCAGAACCGGAATTAACGAAAGTGACATCATCAACAGTGGACAGTTTCCGTTTTATGTACTTTCTGCAAATATTGACAAACGTCTTTCACGAAAAAGTGCCCTTCAATTCGGAACCGATTTTTTCTTAATGAAATACCTCGATGAATACATCAAATTCAAATCGGTAGCTTATCCAAACGAACATATTTCAAGAGATACAGATTACAAAAGAATCGGTATTTTCGTAGGGCATGAGCTTTTTGTAAACCGTTTTTCAATTGAAGCCCAGGCCGGATATTACGTCTATTCGCCATTTAAATTCCTCGGTCCTTTTTACCAAAGAGTCGGCTTGAAATATTATGCATCAGACCAGATATTTGCCTCAATGTCATTAAAAACGCACGGAGCAAAAGCCGAAGCATTAGAGTTTGGTGTTGGAGTACGATTGTAATAAACGCCGAAATATGAAAAAAATAATTTTTTTAATTCTTTTCCCGCTACTTGCATTTTCGCAAGATAAAAACAGCGGTTTTAATGTAGATATAAATAATTTTTACGGAAAAATTTTAAACCACAGCGATCACATTTCGCACCTAACAAATCAAAGTCCTGAAGGTGTTTTTATCAGTTTCAACAAAAAAACATTTGGGAAAAAATCTTGGGAATCGCTTTTCAATTACCCAGATTATGGACTTTCTTTTCAATACCAAAACAATAAAAATGAAATTCTGGGAGATTTATACGGTTTTTACGCACATTACAACTTTTACTTTCTGAAGCAAAATTTAATGGTGCGAGTTGCCCAAGGTGTTGCTTACAACACAAATCCGTATGATGCGCAAACCAATCCGCTGAATATGGCTTACGGCACGAATTTTATGCCCGCGACTTATTTTATGCTGAATTATAAAAAAGAAAATATTTGGAATAATCTCGGACTTCAAGCCGGTTTGTCCTTTTTTCATCATTCAAATGCCAATTTAAGAACACCAAATACCAGCACAAATACGTTGGCAATTAACCTAGGAGCCGTGTACAGTTTTGAAAAAAGCATAGAAAACAACTATCAAAAAAATACCGATTCCATAAAATTTACCGAGCCGTTACGATACAATTTAGCCTTCAGAACTGGTTTTACAGAAAGTGACGCGATCGGAACGGGACAATTTCCATTTTACGTTTTCTCAGGTTATGTCGATAAAAGACTGTCACGGAAAAGTGCCGTTCAATTTGGAGTAGACTTTTTTATGATGAAATATTTAGAGCAAAGTGTTCGATTTATTGCCGCCGTAAAACCAGAAGTCAGTCCAGATACCGATTACCGAAAAGGCGGTATTTTCATCGGCCACGAATTATTCATCAACAAATTTACTGTCGAAACACAATTCGGCTATTACGCTTACCGACCGCTCGATTATCTCGACCCCGTTTACCAGCGACTCGGCTTAAAATATTATATTGCAAAGCAAATTTCATTGGGCGTCAGCTTAAAAACCCACATGGCAAAAGCCGAAGCAATGGAATTTTCGCTCGCAGTCAGACTCTAAATTGGAAGCAAAACGGCAGTGAGAAATTAAACCATTTTCCTGCTTTCTGTAGTAGTTTTTTTTGAAGAAAAATCAAAAAAAAAGCTACTGCCGCCAATCGGGGCTAAGATTCAAACGTTAGGCATTTTTTTAAACTTTTCGACAAATACGCAATGCAAAAAACTACATTCAAAATACTAAGTTTCCTGTTTTTAATAGCACTTTTTTCTTGCGATTCAGAAAACGCACCCAATTGTTTTCGGACTTCGGGGACCAAAATTACCCAAGAAATCACCGTCGGGAGTTTCGATAGAATAAACATTTCACAAGGAATCGAATTAATAATTAAAGAAGGACCAGAAACAAAAGTAATGATCGAATCAGGTCAAAATTTAATAAGCGGAATCACCGCTGAAGTTTCTGAAGGGCAATTGTATTTACGAAATTCTAATGGATGTAATTGGGTTCGAGATTACAATGATACAAAGGTTTATGTCACAACGCCAACACTTGTCAATGTGTATTCTTCCTCACAATTCGGCGTGAAATCAGACGGGGTCTTAAGTTTTCCGGTTCTTACATTGCAATCAGGAATGTTTTCCAACACCGCTTCTGGAACATTTGAATTGGAGGTAAATTGCGGCGGTTTGACAGTCGAAGACAACGAAGCCACTTTTTTTAAAGTCACCGGAAATGTTGCAACTTTAAATGTGAATTTTTATGATGGTAACGCTCGTTTTGACGGTTCAAATTTAATTGCAGATCAAGTCCACTGTTTTCAAAGAAGTTCCAACGATATCATTGTAAATCCAATATCAAAAATATCAGGAACCATTTACAGCACCGGAAACATCGTCTTAAAAAACACGCCATCAATCATCGAAGTCACACAATTATACCAAGGGCATTTGATTTATCCTTAAAAATTATTTCGTGATTTCTTCGATGAAAGCGTGTGTTGAATTATTCTTGTTGTGGAAAATAACTTCAATTTTATCAAATTGCTTATAATTAGAGATTTCAGAACGGGTGTGAGCTAAAACCTTTTCGAGTTGTGGAGCTAGCACATTTTTAGATAGTTCTTTATCTGTAGATATGTGAACGTTAATACTTAAGATATTCGCACTAGATTTAGAGATTAATGTACGTGTAGACTTGTAAGTATAGTTTGCTGTTATGCTGTCGTAATCTGAAAGTTTTGTTTTAAAAACTTCCTTGTTTGACGTATATTCTGGGTAAGTTAATTGTGGTTTTGATTCAGATGTTGTACAACTTGAAAGCAGAAATAAGTTAAGTATTGAAAAATAAAATATTTTTTTCATGATTTTTGAAGTTTTAGTTTCTAGTAGCGTCTCTAAAAATAGCTTCTAAATTTTTGTTTTTTAAATTCAATTGTAAGGTTTTTAGGCCGTTATCGTGTGCGAAATCAAAAATCGCCGGACGCATATCCTTTGAAGTTGAAAAAGTCAGTTCCCAAATCATATCGTGCGTGTTGACGATCGAACTTAAATTAGGCAGTGTTTTTAACAATTGCTCTTCCACTTTGTAATCAAATTCTACTTCAATAACTTGTTCATTTTCATTCTTCAAGTTGCTGATTTTTTTATCAGTCACCAATTTTCCTTGGTTAATGATAATCACGCGGTCGCAAATCGCTTCCACTTCTTGCATAATATGTGTAGAAAGAAAAACCGTTTTGTCTTTTCCGATATTTTTAATCAATTCACGAATTTCAACCAATTGATTTGGATCCAAACCTGTGGTCGGTTCATCTAAAATCAACACATCAGGATTGTGCAATAAAGCCGTTGCCAAACCAACACGCTGGCGGTAACCTTTAGATAATTGCCCAATTTTTTTGTGGCTTTCAGGAGTCAAACCCGTCATTTGAATCACTTCGTCAATACGTGATTTTGCCACTTTATAAACGTCAGCATTAAAAGCCAAATACTCACGAACATACAAATCCAAATACAGCGGATTGTGTTCTGGCAAATAACCCACCGACTTTTGAACCTCTTTTTGAGAAGTCGAAACATCAAAACCATTTACCGAAGCTTTACCAGAATCTGACGTAATAAAAGTCGTTAAAATCTTCATCAAGGTCGATTTTCCGGCACCATTCGGACCTAAAAAACCAACGATTTCACCTTTTTGGATAGAAAAAGAAATGTTATCCAAGGCTTTTTGATTTCCGTAATTTTTTGAAATTGATGTAACTTCGATTGACATAATTTGTGATTTTGAACAAAAGTAATAAAAAGGAGTTATGAATTAGGAATTATGAGTTATGAATTGCGCTTTAGGAAAGGTAAAATCTAATTTCTAAATCGATGTAGTTTAAATATTTCCTAAAATTTCAAAAGCTTTTCTAAAACGTAAAATAAAATTTTCTACTTTAGCCAAATAACAAAACAAAAAATGCAAAGCAACCGTTTTTATTTTAGCAATTCTTTTTATTTCTGGAAACAGAAACGGGATTGTTGTGTTGTTATCTAAATAGAAAATATTTAATAAAATAATATAGAAATCCCGATGAAAGTCGGGATTTTTTTTTGCCCAAATTTATGGAAACAAAAATTGCAATTCAAGGAATCAGAGGTTCGTTTCACCATCAAGTTGCGAATGAATATTTCAGCGAAAGCTTGGAATTAGACGAATGTATGTCGTTTGATGCCTTGGTGAAAAGCCTTGTCGGAAACAAAACGCAGAAAGCGGTGATGGCTTTAGAGAATTCTATTGCAGGTTCAATTATTCCAAATTATGCGCTGATCGACCGAAACAATTTGCACATAATCGGCGAATATTATTTGGACATCCACATGAATTTGATGGTGTTGCCTGGACAGAAAATAGAAGATATTATTGAAGTGCATTCGCATCCAATTGCCCTTTTGCAATGTGGCGAATTCTTTAAGAATTACCCAAATATCAAGTTGGTTGAAAGCGTTGATACGGCAGAAACAGCGCAAAGAATTCAAGAAAACCAATTGAAAAATATTGCGGCAGTTGCCAGTCCGATTGCGGCACAATTATTTGGTTTGGATATTTTGGCTTCTGGAATTCATACGATAAAAAGCAACAAAACGCGCTTCGTGATTTTAAAAACAGAGAACAAAGTGTTGCCAAAAGAAGAAATCAACAAAGCATCGATAAAGTTTGAATTAGACGATACTCCGGGAAGTTTGGCTACGATTCTAAATGTGATGAACAATTGCAAATTGAACTTGACCAAAATCCAGTCGATGCCGATAATTGAGACGCCTTTTCAGTATTCTTTTTTTGTGGATGTGGTTTTTGAAAAATACAAGCATTATGAAAAAGCGAAGAATATTTTGCAATTGATGACCACCCATTTTAAGGTTTTGGGAGAATACAAAAACGGAAGAAAAGATTAGATTATGAGTACTGCAATTATAGATAACGACCTGGTTTTGGAAAAAGGATTCGCCAACCGCTTGAACACCGTGGAGGAATATTACTTTTCGAAGAAACTTCGTGAAGTGCGACAAATGCTTTTTGAAGGAAAGCCAGTCATCAATATGGGAATTGGAAGTCCTGATTTATTGCCTCCGAAAAGCGCCGTTGAAGCGATGAAGAATGCAATGGACGATGAAAAAGCACACGAATACCAAAGCTATCAAGGATTACCGGAATTACGAAAAGGATTTGCCGATTTCTATGAAAAGCAGTTTGATGTTTCGTTGGATTTAAATTCCGAAATTTTGCCTTTGATGGGTTCCAAAGAAGGAATTATGCACATTTCATTGGCTTTTTTAAACGAAGGTGATGAGGTTTTGATTCCAAATCCGGGATATCCGACCTATGCTTCCGTGACAAATTTGGTTGGAGCAAAATCGGTTTTATATGATTTATCGGAAGAAAATAACTGGCAACCGAATTTAGATTTGTTGGAGAAAAAAGATTTATCGAAAGTGAAACTGATGTGGATCAATTATCCCAATATGCCAACGGGAGCAAATGGGAATTTAGATTTATTAGAGAAATTAATTGCTTTTGCCAAGAAACATCAGATTGTTTTGGTCAACGACAATCCGTATAGTTTTGTTTTAAATAACAATCCAATGTCGATTTTTCAAATGGAAGGAGCAAAAGATATTGCATTAGAATTAAATTCTTTGAGTAAAACCTTCAATATGTCTGGCTGGCGAATCGGAATGGTTTCGGGAAAAAAAGAATTCATCGATGCGATTTTAAAGGTGAAAAGTAATATGGACAGCGGGATGTTTTACGGAATCCAGAAAGGAGCGATCGAAGCCTTGAAATTAGGAAAAGAGTGGTTCGATTCGCAAAACTTGATTTATGAAAAAAGAAGAAAATTAATTTTTCAGTTGGCCGAAAAACTGAATTGCACGTATGATAAAAAAGCTGTCGGGATGTTTGTTTGGGCAAAATTACCTTTAGAAATAAATTCGTCAGAAGAATTCATTGATGCGATTTTAATCGAAAAAAACATTTTCATCACACCTGGAACTATTTTCGGAAGCAATGGAGAAGGTTACATCAGATTTTCGTTGTGCATTAAAGAAGAAAAAATTCAAGAAGCGATAAAAAGGCTTTAAATAAAAACCTTTGCAGACTTTGGTTAAAACAAAAACTAAATAATAACTAACTTTGGGAACTCCAAAGAAATCAAAAATAAAAATGGAAAATTCAAAACAATTAAGAACGTGGTTAGATGATTTCAATTTGTCTCATCCATTAGTAATAGCGGGACCTTGCAGTGCAGAAACCGAAGAGCAAGTGTTGAAAATTGCTCACGAATTAAAAAATTCTGACGTCAGCATTTACCGTGCAGGAATCTGGAAGCCAAGAACGCGTCCGGGTGGTTTTGAAGGCGTTGGTGCCATCGGGTTAAAATGGCTCCAGAAAGCAAAAGCCGAAACAGGATTGCTGATGGCGACAGAAGTGGCGAACGCCAATCACGTGAAATTGGCTTTGGAACACGATATTGACGTTTTGTGGATTGGAGCGAGAACGACTGTAAATCCGTTTGCGGTTCAAGAAATTGCAGACGCGTTGAAAAATACCGATAAAATCGTCTTGGTGAAAAATCCAGTTAATCCAGATTTGGCTTTGTGGCTTGGCGGTGTGGAACGTTTGTACAACGCCGGAATCAAGAAATTAGGCGTAATCCACAGAGGATTTTCTACCTATGAAAAAACAAAATACAGAAATATTCCGGAATGGCAATTGGCAATTGAATTGCAAAACCGTTTTCCAGATTTGCCTTTGATTTGCGATCCGTCGCACATTACCGGAAAGCGCGATATGATTCAAGAAGTTTCGCAACAAGCGTTAGATTTGAATTATGACGGGTTGATTATCGAGACACACATTGATCCTGATAATGCTTGGAGCGATGCGTTACAACAAGTAACTCCGACGAAATTAAAGCAGATTTTTGAGGATTTGAAAGTACGGAAAGAAACCGAAGAAGGTTCTGATTACAATCAAAACTTGAGTCGCCTTCGTGTAGATATTGATGAATATGACACTAAAATTTTAGAAATTCTTGGAAAAAGAATGCAAGTTGCGGATAAAATCGGCGCGTTGAAAAAAGACAAAAATGTAGCTGTTTTGCAAAACAAAAGATGGAATGAGATCTTGGGGAAAATGATTTTAGAAGGAGAAGAAAAAGGCTTGAGTGAAGAGTTTATCTTGAGAATTTATAAGGCGATTCACCAAGAAAGTATCAGTCATCAGGAGAAAGTGATTAATTCTTAGCATTTTAATTGGATAAAAAAGAACCCGAAAGCATAACGTTTTCGGGTTTTTTTGTTTTTTTGAAAATAAATATTTTTTCGTCCCAACCTTTTTTACCAACTTGTGCTCTATAATAGTATAACAATCTAATTCTTGCAAAATGGAAACGATCATCAGCCAAATTATGGGCATAAAGATACCGAAGCTGGCGCACGGTTTTCAAAAGATTTTACACAAGGTTATGGACCAGAACAATATTTGATTCGAAATGCGATAAAAGGAAAATATCAAATCAAGACGAATTATTTCGGCGAAAGCCGATTGACAGAAAATGGTCCAGCAACGGTAATGGTTGAAATTTATATTACAAAAGCTGGAAAAACTTCTAAAACATTAAAAACAATTCAGTTGGGAAAAATAAAAGAGAACGAGATTTTAGCTAAAATTGTTTGGTAAGCATTTCTAAGTTCAATTTTTAAAGGCAAAATTACGCTGTTCACAAGTAAATAGCGTAATTTTGCCTTCTATGTTTTTTAGGAGAAATCTAAAATCTGAAATCTAAAATTTGAATGACAGGAATTGTTTATAAATCTACAGGAAGTTGGTACACCGTGAAATCGGAAAATGGCGATTTTATCGAATGCCGCATCAAAGGTAAATTCCGAATGAAAGGAATTAAAAGTACCAATCCCATTGCCGTTGGTGATGTTGTAGATTTTGAGTTGGATGAAACTTCGGATACTGTAACCGGAGTCATTCACAATATTCACGAAAGAAAGAATTATATCGTTCGAAAATCGGTGAATTTGTCACACCAAATGCATATTATTGCGTCCAATTTAGATTACGTTTTTCTATTAATTACAATAAATAATCCGCCGACAACTTTCAATTTTATCGATCGTTTTTTGGTTACTGCCGAGGCTTACGGAATCGAAACTATTTTGGTTTTCAATAAAATTGACACTTTAAAAGATGAGGTGCTTGATGACCAACTTTACATGCAATATGTGTATCAGCAAATTGGTTACAAATGTCTGCGCGTTTCTGCGGCAGAAGGAAAAGGAATTGATGAATTAAAAGAATTAATGATTGGAAAAACCACTATGTTTTCTGGACATTCTGGTGTTGGAAAATCAACTTTGGTCAATGCGATGGAACCGACTTTGCACTTAAAAACCAAAACAATTTCAGAGCAAAGTATGCAGGGGCAACACACGACGACTTTTGCAGAAATGTATGATTTGTCTTTTGGAGCAAAAATTATCGACACGCCCGGAATCAAAGGTTTTGGAATTGTCGATATGGAAAAATCTGAAATCAGCGGTTATTTCCCAGAGTTTTTTAAGTTGAAAGACCAATGCAAATTTAATAATTGCCTGCACAAAGACGAGCCAAAATGTGCCGTGAAAGAAGCGCTTGAAAAAGATGAAATTTCGTGGACGCGCTACAACAGCTACTTAAAAATCTTGGAGGGCGATGAAGACCATTACCGCACAGATGATTATGCCAACGAGCGAGCAGAAAGTGACGAAAACAGAAATAAACAATCTTAAAAATTGAGTTGCAAAGGCGTTACGTCTCTAAGACGCAAGTTCTTCCTTCAACCTAAAACCCTACACTTGAAAAAATGAAAGCCGTAATTCAAAGAGTATCTCAAGCTTCCGTAACGATCAATGGAGAAAAAGTCAGTGAAATTTCAAAAGGATTGCTGGTTTTAATCGGAATTGAAGATGCCGATGCTCAAGAAGATATTCAGTGGCTTTCATCAAAAATCGTCAATCTCCGAATCTTTGGAGATGACAATGAGGTGATGAATTTATCCGTAAAAGATTGTGACGGAGATATTATTGTGGTCAGCCAATTTACACTTCAGGCTTCTACCAAGAAAGGAAATCGCCCTTCGTATATCAAGGCTTCAAAACCAGAAATTGCGATTCCAATATATGAAAATTTTGTAAGACAAATGCAACTTGACTTAGGGAAGAAAATTCAGACAGGCGAGTTTGGTGCTGACATGAAAGTTTCGTTGTTAAATGACGGGCCAGTTACTATTATCATTGACACTAAAAATAAAGAGTAAATAAGTTGTAGATTAGAATAAATATTATATTTTTGGAAAATTAACTTTTTATTATGAAAAGAAATTTCCTCCACTTAGCTCTTTTTTTTCTTACATTTTTCTCTACTTTTGCTCAAGATGACACTTATCTGGTAGCTTCAATTTCTCCAGAATTAAAAGAAAATGCCAATGCTGTTGCTCGCTTGAGACAACGGGATATAAATATCACATCACGAAAATCAATGACGATTTTGACAAAAGATGTGGTTACTGTTTTAAATCAAAAAGGCTTGTCAAATGTTGGCGCATCGGAATATTTTGATAAATCGACAAAAATCAAATCCATTGAAGCGGTAATTTTAAATGCTTTTGGAAAAGAAATCAAAAAGATAAAAAGAAAAGATTTTTTAGAAAACTCGCTTTCGCAAGGATCTATAATTACGGATGGAAAAATTCTTTATATGGATTATACGCCTACGGAATATCCGTTTACGGTAGTTTTTCAAAGTGAAGTAGAATCTTCAAATACTGCATTTATACCAACTTGGAATGCAATTCAAAGTTCCTACGAAGGGGTGGAAAAAGCAACTTTAAATATTTCTTCTCTCCCAGAACTCAATTTTAAGTACAAAGATTTTAATATAGATGGCAATCAAAATATTGTAAAAGAAACAAAACTAAACGGTGTTTCTTACACTGCTATAAATTTAGTTTCGATCAAAGACGAAGAATATTCACCTTCTTACAGAAATTATATTCCGCACGTTTTATTCGGACTTGAAAATTTCAATCTTGAAGGTGTTGAAGGAACGGCTTCTAGTTGGAAAGATTTTGGCTCTTGGGTTTATGCGAGTTTGTTGGCTGGTACAGATGAAGTTCCTTGGGAGACTCAAGCAAAAATTAAAGCGCTTGTAGGAACTGAAAAAGATCCAATTAAAATAGCAAGAATTGTCTATCAATATGTTCAGAATAAAACCAGATATATAAGTATTCAATTGGGAATTGGCGGCTGGAAACCAATGTTGGCAAAAGACGTAGATCGCCTTGGTTATGGCGATTGCAAAGCGTTGACAAATTACACAAGAGCCTTGCTGAACGTCGTGGGTGTTCCTTCTTATTACACCATAATTTATGGTGACAGGCAAAAGCGAGACTTACGGGAAGATTTTGTTTCAATGCAAGGAAATCACGTGATTTTAGCGCTTCCGGTTGATGGAAAAATGTATTGGCTTGAGTGCACGAGCCAAACAAATCCTTTTGGTTTTCAAGGAGATTTTACTGACAATCGCTTGGCTTTAATTGTGACATCAGAAGGAGGTGAAATAGTAAGAACCCACGAATATATTGCTAAAGAAAATACTCAAATGGCGAATGGAAATTTTTCAATTGATGAAAACGGAAGCATTTCAGGATCTATTTTTATCAAGTCAAAAGGAACGCAGTATGACAATAAATTTTCAAACGGAAGTAAATCTGCGGATGATTTGAATAAGTTTTATAAATCGTATTTCAGTCACATCAACAATTTGAAATTGAAAAAAATTAATGTTGTTAATAATAAAGAGGAAGTAGAATTCTCAGAAGAAGTTCTATTAGAAGCAACTGAATACGCCAAAAAAAGCGGAGAAAGACTGATTTTTGCATTAAATGCTTACAACCCGGTTAGAGGAATTCCACAACGTTATAGAACAAGAATGAATCCGTTTGAAATTTCCAGAGGATTTTATGATTACGACGAAATCACTATTGATTTGCCTAAAGGTTTTATAATAGAAGCTAAACCAGATAACTTTGAAATAAAAGATAAATTCGGAGATTATAAGGCTGAATATGTGGTTTTAAATGAGAATCAACTGTTGTACAAAAGAACTTTTCAAACCAATTCGGGCTATTTTGATAAAAACGAATATGAAAATTTCAGAAAATTTCGTGAACAGGTTGCCAAAAGTGATAACTCAAAAATTGTACTAGTTAAGAATTAATAAATAGTCAAATGAAAAAAATAATTGTATTATTTGTAGGCCTTTTTTCGGTTAGTAGCTTTGCCCAAAATTTTGAATTAGGAAAAGTTTCAATCGACGAGTTAAAAGAAAAAATACATCTTGCGGATAGTTCAGCTTCAGCAGCAGTTTTATATAAAACCGGAAAAAATTATTTTGAATTAAATTCTGAAGGCTATTTTATCTTAGTTTCAGAAATCGAACAAAGAGTCAAAATATATAAAAAAGAAGGCTATGAGTATGCCACGGTTGAAGTGCCGTATTACACCGGCGGTAAACTGGTGCGACTTTACTTTGATAAAGCGGTAACGTATAATCTGGTGGGCGACAAGATTGAAAAGACAAAGCTTAAAAGTGATGGAGAGTTTACTGAAAAGGTAAATGAGAATTACAGCATAAAAAAAATAGCCCTGCCAAACGTGAAAGAAGGAAGTGTGATTGAATACAAATACACGCTGAAAACCCCTTATTATATGGCTTTTCCAGATTTTAATTTTCAAACTTCAATTCCGGTCAATAAAGTTCAGTTGACTGTAGAAATCCCGCAATATTTCACATATCGTAGGTTTTTAAAAGGATACGCTCCAATTAATATGGAAGCAGAAACTGTAGTGAAAAACAGAGTTAATAATTATAACGACTCTAGGATTGTTTTTAAAGGAGAAGAAATTAAAGCTTTAAAAGAAGAATCACACGTCAATAATATTGATAATTATACTTCAATATTACAATATGAATTGGCGGCAACAAACTTTCCAAATTCAGTAGTGGAAAACTTTTCAACAGATTGGGAATCTGTTGCAAAAACCATTTATGATGATAAAAATTTTGGAAATGAATTAAATTATAAATCTTATTTTGAGAAAGATTTAGATCCATTATTGAAGTCAACATTAAAAAGAGAAGATCGAATAAATTTGATTTTTAATTATGTGAAATCAAGAATGAATTGGAATGAAAAGAATAGTTACTATTGCAATGTAGGCGTTAAAAAAGCGTACAATGAGAAAGTGGGTAACGTGGCGGAAATTAATCTGATGTTGACTGCAATGTTGCGTTATGCGAATATTAAAGCCAATCCGGTTTTGGTAAGTACGCAAGCAAACGGAATTGCTTATTACCCAAATAGAACGGCTTATAATTATGTGATTTGTGCCATTGAACAAGAAAACGGCGAATATATATTGCTTGATGCGACATCAAAAAATTCATTACCAGATATACTTCCGCTTCGAAACTTAAATTGGGTTGGAAGAATGATTAGGGAAAATAAAACCTCTAAAGAAATAGATTTGATGCCTAAAATGATTTCAAGAGAACTTATAAATGTAATGGCTCAAATTGATGCTGAAGGAAAAATCACGGGTAAAGCAAGAGATCAGTATTTTGATTATAATGCATGTGCTTTTAGAGATTATTATTTGAAAATGTCAAGAGATTCTTATCTTGAAATGATCGAAAAAAGATACAATGGTGTTGAAATTGGAGAATATACAACTAATAATGACAAGGATTTAGAGAAGCCCATGATAGAAACTTATGATTTCACCCATACCAATATGGTGGAAAGAATCGGTGGTAAAATTTATTTTTCTCCAATGTTGTATTTTGCAAAAGTTGAAAATCCATTTAAGCAAGAAAAAAGAGAGTTTCCCGTAGATTTTCCTTTTCCTTACCAAGATAAATATACTTTTTCAATTACAATTCCTGATGGTTATGAAATAGAATCGTTGCCAAAAGCACTTTCAGTTGTAATGGAAGAAAATTTAGGAAGTTTTAAATTTAATATCTCTAGCGTTGGAAAAACGATCCAAGTAATGGCGACTATAGATGTAAACTCGTCTCATTTTTCGCCAAATTATTATCCGACATTGAAAGATTTTTACAAAGCAATGATAGAAAAACAAAATGAAAAGGTAGTTTTGAAAAAAGTTTAAATTTATGAATATCAAAAACGCACAGCAAGAAGTCGATAATTGGATCAAAGAACACGGCGTTCGCTATTTCAACGAATTGACAAATATGGCACAGCTAACGGAAGAAGTGGGCGAAGTAGCCCGAATCATTGCGCGTCGTTATGGCGAACAATCTGAAAAAGAGTCCGATAAAAATAAAGACCTCGGAGAGGAGTTAGCCGATGTAGTTTTCGTAGTTTTGTGTTTGGCCAATCAAACTGGAATTAACCTTCAGGAAGCATTTGACAAAAAACTCGATTTAAAGTCCAATCGAGACAAAGACCGCCATAAGAATAATGAAAAATTGAAATAATAAAGAAAAGCGTTGTAATCAAATTCAACGCTTTTTTTATAACCAAAATAGTATGAATATCAAGCTGAACCAATCACAAGCCAACCAAAAATCAGAAATAAAAGTTACAGGAAGCAAATCAGAAACCAACCGATTGTTGTTGCTTCAAGCGTTGTATCCCAATATTGCTTTAGAAAACACTTCCAATTCAGATGATTCTGAAGTAATGGCAAAAGCATTGACCCAAAACTCAAAACCTAAAACCCAAAACCTTCAACCCGAAATAATCGACATTCATCACGCAGGAACCGCAATGCGTTTTCTGACGGCTTATTTTGCAACCCAAGAAAATCGGGAAGTAATCATTACCGGTTCGCCAAGAATGAAAGAACGTCCGATAAAGATTTTGGTAGAAGCGTTGCAACAACTCGGAGCTGAAATAACCTACGAAGAAAACCAAGGCTTTCCTCCGCTGAAAATTAAAGGAAAAAAATTGTCGAAAAGCAAAGTTTCCCTTCCGGCAGACATCAGCAGTCAATATGTTTCGGCTCTTTTATTAATTGCTCCAAAATTAGAAAACGGTTTAGAATTGACTTTAGAAGGAAAAATTACGTCAATTCCCTACATCAAAATGACGTTGGCTATTTTGAATGATTTAGGTTTCGAGGCAAGTTTTGTCGACAATACAATAGCCGTAAAACCAAAACTCATAATTCATAATTCAAAATTCATAATTGAGTCAGATTGGTCTTCCGCTTCCTATTTCTACTCAATCGTTGCCTTATCAGATATCGGAACCGAGATAAAACTATCTTCTTACAAAGAAAATAGCTTGCAAGGCGATTCGGTTTTGTCAGAGATTTATAAAAACTTGGGCGTAGAGACAACATTTGAAAACCATCAAATCATCTTAAAAAAAGCATCTGATTTAAACCAGCAATCTCAAATTCTGGATCTAAACGAAGCGCCAGACATTGCCCAAACCATCGCCGTAACGTGTTTTGGTTTAGGAATCGGCTGTCATTTAACGGGATTGCATACGTTGAAAATAAAAGAAACAGACCGATTAGAAGCATTGCGGATTGAATTGCAGAAATTAGGCGCCAATATTACGGTAACCGACGACAGCCTGACTTTAGAAGTTTCGTCAGTAACAGAAAGAAACATTGCAATCGATACGTATAACGACCATAGAATGGCGATGGCATTTGCGCCGTTGGCTTTATTAACGGATATCATTATCAACGATGCGGAAGTGGTATCAAAGTCATTTCCAGATTTTTGGAACGATTTAAAAGCAATTGGCTTTAAAGTTGAAAAGCAATAAAACCAGCAAACACAAGCCTTGACACTTTACAACTTTTAACCTTTTGAAAATAAACACCAAAACACTTGACAACGCCTATCTCACAATCGTATATTTGCAAAAGATTTAAAATTATGAAGGTCAAACTCATAATTCATAATTCATAACTCATAAATTTTTTAAATGAAATTATCACATTTTCAGTTTAATTTACCAAAAGAACTTCTTGCAGAATATCCAGCCGAAAACAGAGACGAATCTCGTTTAATGGTCATTGATAGAAAAAAACAAACAATAGAACACAAAATGTTCAAAGACGTGATCGATTACTTCGACGAAGGTGACGTAATGGTTTTGAACAATACCAAAGTTTTTCCTGCACGTTTATATGGAAATAAAGAAAAAACCGGAGCCAGAATCGAGGTTTTCTTGTTGAGAGAATTAAACGCTGAACAAAGATTATGGGACGTTTTAGTAGATCCAGCCCGTAAAATCAGAATCGGAAACAAATTGTATTTCGGTGATGACGATTCATTAGTGGCTGAGGTTATTGACAACACGACCTCTCGTGGAAGAACGTTGCGTTTCCTTTACGACGGTTCTTATGAAGAATTCCGTGGCAAATTGACAGAACTTGGAGAAACTCCAATCCCAAAATACATCAACCGTGAAGTAACGCCAGAAGATGCGGACCGTTACCAAACAATCTATGCAAAAGAAGAAGGAGCTGTTGCCGCGCCAACTGCCGGACTTCACTTCTCAAAACACCTTTTGAAGAAATTAGAAATCAAAGGAATTGATTTCGCAGAAGTGACGCTTCACGTAGGTTTGGGGACCTTTAACCCGGTTGAGGTGGAAGATTTGTCAAAACACAAAATGGATTCTGAAGAGTTGAAAATCACTCAAGAAGCCTGTGATATCGTGAACAGCGCCAAAGAAAGAAAGAAAAGAATCTGTGCCGTTGGAACCACGTCAATGCGTGCCATTGAAAGTTCTGTTTCATCAGCAAGAACGCTAAATCCTTTTGACGGATGGACAAACAAGTTCATTTTTCCACCGCACGATTTCAGCATCGCAGATTGTATGATCACCAATTTCCACACGCCAAAATCAACACTTTTGATGATGATTTCAGCATTCTGTGGACACGATTTAATGAAAAGAGCTTACGACGAAGCCATCAAAGAAGAATACAAATTCTACTCTTATGGTGACGCAATGTTGATTATTTAATCTGAACTAGTTTCAGATTCTAAATAGAATTATTTTAAGATACTTATAAAATCTCGTCAGCAATGGCGAGATTTTTTTTTTGAAGCGAAAGGTCAGTAATTCCCAGCCATCCATTTTCCTGCTGAAGCCACTCGCTTTCCACGTCTTAATCAGCCGTGAAAGAGCTCAAACAATGGCATCATCAGGGCTATTTCTGAAACCATTTGAATTTTTGGAAAGATCCGTGCCAGTCGTTGTCAAAGATAAATTCGGAAAAACCCTCGTAACCTGCCAAAATCTGCGTCCCTAATTAAAACAACAGAAGCTTATTCCTTGTAATGGTTCAAAATTCAAAAACCATTTCAATCTTTTTTCTTAAATTTACCGCCAAGCAAATCAAACAACCAATGACCTTTCAAAATACCCGCGAATTCGCACAAGAGCTCGACACACAAGACAAATTACACCACTACAGAAATGAATTTCTCTTCCCGCAAGTCAACGGAAGAAAAGTAATCTACTTCACTGGAAATTCCCTTGGATTACAGCCAAAAAGAACCCGTGCCTTCGTTGACGAAGTAATGGACGATTGGGCAAAACTGGCTGTTGAAGGACATTTTTATTCTGAAAAACCGTGGTGGGATTACCACGAAAGATTCGCAGAGCCATTAAGTAAAATCGTCGGAGCTTTGCCAAGCGAAGTAACCGTGATGAATACACTGACGGTAAATCTGCATTTGTTGATGGTGTCGTTTTATCGACCAACAGAAAAGAAATTCAAAATACTTTGCGAAGCAAAAGCATTTCCAAGTGATCAATATATGTTTCAAAGCCAAGTCAAATTCCACGGATACAATCCAGACGATGCGATTGTAGAAATCCACAGAAGAGAAGGCGAACACAATATTCGTTTGGAAGACGTTTTGGCGAGAATCGAAGAAATCGGAGACGAATTGGCCCTGGTTTTAATCGGTGGCGTAAATTATTATACCGGCCAAGTTTTCGACATCAAAACCATTACCGAAGCCGGACACAAAGTGGGCGCTTATGTGGGTTGGGATTTGGCACACGCCGCAGGAAACATTAAATTAGAATTGCACGACTGGGATGTAGATTTCGCCGCTTGGTGCAGTTATAAATATATGAATTCAGGACCAGGAAATGCTTCCGGATGTTTTATCCATGAAGACCACCATGACAATTATGAATTGAATCGATTCTCTGGCTGGTGGGGACAAAACAAAGCAAAACGCTTTTTAATGGAGCCAAAATTCAATCCAGAACCAGGAGCAAACGGTTGGCAGATCAGCAATCTTCCCGTATTGACTTTGGCCCCTTATTTGGCTTCCGTAGAAATGTTTGCAGAAGTTGGAATGGATGCTTTAATCGAAAAAAGAGATCAGATTACTTCGTATTTAGAATTTATCTTGCAAGAAATTGACAAAGAAGTAAACAGTACTTTTGAAATAATAACGCCCACAAATCCAGAAGAAAGAGCAAGCCAATTGTCTGTTTTTCTACACGGAGAAGGCAAAAGTTTGTTTGATTACCTAATGAAAAACGGAGTAATTACCGACTGGAGAGAACCAAACGTAATTCGTTTGGCGCCAGTTCCGTTATACTGTTCGTTCGAAGATATGTATGAATTTGGTCAGATTTTAAAAGCCGGAATTCAAGAGCATAGTTAGAAAATAGAAAAAAGAAACAAGAGAATTGTGGAACTTGATTATGTGATTGCTTCCTACGTCGCAATGACAATTTCTAAAAATATAAAAAATGAACAAACAAGAAAAAATAAATTCCTTTGATCCATCGCAACCCGGGTTAGCGGACCAAAGTATTTTCGGACTTCCTTTTACAGCCGAAGAAAGCGAAATTATCATTATTCCGGTGCCGTGGGAAGTTACAGTGAGTTATGGAGCAGGTGCTTCTGAAGGTCCTGAAGCAATTTTAGAAGCTTCTTTCCAAGTAGATTTGCACCACCAAGAATTTCCTGAATTATGGAAACTCGGAATGTTTTTAGACTTAAATGAGCAAACCGCAAAATGGAGCGACGACAGCGCCAAATATAAGGGATGGGCACAGCCAATCATTGAAGCATTAGAAGCAGGCGAAGACATTCAAGCCAATAAAGATTTGAAAGCAGACTTGGATGAAATCAACAAAGTTTGTGCACAGCTAAAAGCAGAAGTAAAGGAACGTGTACTTTATTGGGTAAAAAAAGGCAAAAAAGTCGTGCTTTTAGGAGGCGATCATTCTACACCTTTGGGTTATTATGAAGCTTTAGCGGAACAACATAGCGAATTTGGACTGTTGCATTTGGATGCGCATATGGATTTGAGAATCGCTTACGAAGGATTTACATATTCACACGCGTCCATTATGTACAACGCGTTGCAAATTCCGCAATTGAAAAAAATCGTTCAGGTCGGGATTCGTGATTTCTGCCAGCAAGAAGTAGAAACGGCTTTTGAACAAGGCGACCGCGTTTTGGTTCACACCGATATGGATTTGAAAGCAGAAACGTTTTCTGGAAAAACATGGGAACAGCACTGCGACCATATTATTTCGGCGTTGCCACAAAAAGTAGCGATCAGTTTTGATATTGACGGCATGTATCCGTGGTATTGTCCAAATACAGGAACTCCGGTTCCGGGTGGATTTTCTTTTGAGCAGGCGGCATATCTTTTGAGTAAATTAGGCGAAAGCGGTAAAGAAATCATCGGTTTTGATTTAGTCGAAGTGGCTCCAGGCGATGATGATTGGGACGGAAACGTGGGTGCCAGAATGCTTTTCCACATGTGCGGGGTTTTGGCAAAAAACAACGGATTGAACGTAGGGGAAAAGATTAAATTTAACAGGTAATATTTTATCTTCAAAATAAGAAAAGACGGACGCGATGTTCGTCTTTTTTGTTTAATTTAAGATTTGCATTTCAATAATTAACTGACAAAAAAGGAAATAACAGAAGCTCTAATTTTATATTCATACGTTTTAATGGTAAAGTTTTAGGAAATCGATTGAAATTATAAATAATTACGCATTTTAAACCCTTTATACCCTAATTTGATTAAATTTGGGTCTCTATAATTTAGCTATTTTTTAATGCAAAAATCTTTAAGTATTGCCATCGTAGGTTCCGGATTAGTCGGTTCGTTGTTGGCGGTATACCTCAGAAAAGCAGGGCATTCGGTTCATATTTATGACAGAAGCCCTGATATTCGAAAAATTCAATTTTCTGGACGTTCGATAAATTTGGCCATGTCGGATCGCGGTTGGAAAGCTTTGGATGCGGTAAATGTTGGCGACTCAGTTCGTGAAATTGCAATTGCAATGGACAAGCGGGCGATTCACGTGAACAACGAATTAAAATTTCAGCCGTATGGTTTCAATGGAGAAAGCATTTATTCAATTTCTAGAGGTACTTTGAACCGAAAAATGATTGATTTGGCTGAAGAAGCCGGAGCAGAATTTTTCTTCGAAAAGAAAATCTGGGACGTCAATTTGGCGGAAGCCACGCTTCAAATCGGGGAAACCGAAAGAGGTGAGTGGGAAGCTGTAAAATATGATATGGTTTTTGGTTCAGACGGCGCTTTTTCAAGGGTTCGCCACAGAATGCAACGCCAAAGCATGTTTGATTATTCACAAGAATTTTTGCCTACAGGTTACAAAGAATTACATATTCCTGCAAATCCTGACGGAACGCACCGCTTAGATAAAAACTCGTTTCACATTTGGCCCAAAGGAGATTACATGTTGATTGCTTTGCCAAACCTTGACGGAAGTTTCACTTGTACACTTTTTATGCCTTTTGAAGGAGAAAATTCTTTCGCTTCTTTAACGAATAGAAAGCAAGTGGAAGATTTCTTTGAAAAAAACCTTCCGGATACTGTGGATGTGATCCCGAATTTAGCGGAAGATTTCTTTAAAAATCCAACAAGCACGTTGGTTACCATGAAATGTTTTCCTTGGACTTTTGAAAATAAAGTAGCTTTGATTGGAGATGCCTGCCACGCGATCGTTCCTTTTTACGGACAGGGAATGAATGCCGGTTTTGAAGATATCACGGTTTTGCATGAATTTATGGAAGAATTTGGTGATGATTGGGAGAAGATTTTCAAAGCCTATGAAAAAAGCAGAAAGCCTGATGCAGATGCAATTGCGGAACTTTCGTATCGAAATTTCATGGAAATGAGTTCTAAAACGGCAGACGAAAGCTTTTTGCTTCGCAAGAAAATTGAAAAACGATTTTCAGAAAAGTATCCAGATAAATGGTTGCCGTTATACAGCCGTGTAACTTTCAGCCACCGACCTTATTCTGAAGCTTTGGCTATCGGTGACCATCAAAAGGCAATTATGGATCAAGTAATGCTTTTGCCTCAAATAGAAAAAAAATGGGACAGTGAGGAAGTGGAGGAGAAAATATTAGGATTGTTGCGTTTCTAAGTTTAAAAGTAACTAAGTTTTAAAAAAAAAGTTTCAAAGAGTAAAACATAATTGCTCTTTGAAACTTTTTTAATTTTACTTAAAACTTAAATCTAGTTTTTAACCTTCTTCGCCGGTTTGATCAGAATTCTCAACGTAGAATCATTGCTAAAATAGCTGTAAGCCCAGGTGATAAAGATGAAAAGTTTGTTTCTGACGCTCAAAATCAGCATCAGATGCACAAACATCCAAGTGAACCAAGCAAATCTTCCTTGAAAGCTGAAGCTTGGCAAATCGACAACGGCTTTTCTTTTTCCGATGGTTGCCATCGAACCTTTGTCGTGGTATTCAAATTCTTTCCTTGGTTTATTTTTAAGCTGTAATTTGAAATTTTTCGCCAAGTTTTTTGCGTGTTCGTTTGCAACGCTTGCCACTTGAGGATGTCCGTTTAGGTATTTGGGAGTCGTCATGTACGCGATATCGCCAATTGCAAAAACACCGTCAAGACCTTGCACTTCGTTAAAACGATTGGTGATAATTCGATTCCCGCGCGTGATGGCTTCTTCTGGTAACCCTTCAATATTGTTTCCAACCACGCCCGCCGCCCAAATTACATTTTTAGCATTGATTATTTCGCCACCTTTTAAATGCACCGTATGGCCGTCATAATTTTCAACGATTGTGCTGGTTTTTACTACTACGCCCAGTTCTTCAAGGTATTGTCTGGACATTTTCCGAGAGTCTTCACTCATCGGATTTAAGACATTTGGCGAACCTTCTAATAAGTAAACCGTGAGTTTTGAAAAATCTTTATCTGGATAATCTTTCGGAAGCACATTTTTTTTCATTTCTGCCAAAGCTCCGGCTAATTCCACACCCGTTGGGCCTCCGCCAACAATCACAAAGTTCAAAAGATATTGCAAATCTTCTTCTTTGGTAGAAACCGCTTCTTCAAATGTCTGGAGAATCCGGTTGCGCAATTGAATCGCTTCTGGAACCGATTTCATCGGGAAAGCTAATTTTTCTAAATTTTTATTTCCGAAATAATTCGTTTTGCATCCAAAGGCAAAAACCAGATAGTCATATGAAAAATCTTCAATTGAAGTCGTTAAAATTTTATTTTGAGTATCGACCGAAAGTACATCGGCAATTCGGATTTTGACATTTTTTGAACCCTGAAAAACTTTTCTTAACGGAAAAGAAATACTTGAAGGTTCCAGTCTTGCAGTGGCCACTTGGTACATCAGCGGCTGAAATTGGTGGTAGTTGTTTTTGTCTATGAGATAGATTTCATAACCAGAGTTTTCAAGGTCTTCGGCTAAAGTTAAACCTCCGAAACCCGCACCCACGATGATGATTCTTTTCTTGGTTTCCATACGATTGTGTTTGTACGTAAAGTTACCACATATATCTTTTTTGGGGTTCTTTATTAACTTTTTTTAAAGAAAAACGATTGCGTATGTTTGGGAGAAATTGATTTTTAGATTGCTCAAAGGGTCGAAACATCAAACAATCTAAAAATCGAATCTTCTATTTTTTAAATAATTTAGTCAAAACTCCAAAGAAGCCACGAATAAAAGTAGCGCTTGTCAGTACTTTTACCACGCTTTTTGTGGTTTGGCTCATCGGTTCATTTGCGGTTTTCTTTTCGGTTTTTTCTTGTTGTTTCTGTTCTGCCACTTCAGAAGCTTGTACTTCGGCTTCGGCAATTTTTTTGTTTAAAATTTCATAAGCGCTTTCCCTGTCAATCACTTCGCTATATTTTTTAACGAGTTTTGATTTCTGATTGATTTGGCTGATTTCGTCCGCTGTCAAAATATCCATTCGGCTCATTGGCGCCCGCATCATTGTGGCGGCTAACGGAGTCGGAATCCCTTTTTCGTTTAAAACTGTTACTAAAGCCTCTCCGGTTCCAAGTGATGTCAGCGTCGTTTCAGTATCGTAATATTCTGAAATTGGGTAATTTTGAGCAGTCATTTTAATGGCTTTTCGATCGTTTGCCGTGAAAGCTCTCAATGCGTGCTGAATTTTCAAACCTAATTGTCCTAAAACGCCACTTGGCACGTCCATCGGATTTTGGGTTACAAAGAAAATCCCGACGCCTTTTGAACGGATCAATTTGACAATATTTTCGATTTGGTCTAACAAGGCTTTGCTGGCTTCGCTAAAAATGAGATGCGCTTCATCAATAAAAATAACCAATTCGGGTTGCCCAGAATCGCCTTGTTCCGGCATTTGATTGTAAATTTCTGCCAAAAGGCTCAACATAAAGGTGGAGAATAATTTTGGCTTGTCTTGGATGTCGGTCAGACGTATTATATTACTGTAGCCTTTTCCGTTTTCGTCAATTCGCATTAAGTCGCTAATCTCAAAAGACATTTCACCAAAGAACACATCGGCGCCCTGCTGTTCTAGTTCTATAATCTTACGAAGAATTGTTCCGGTTGTAGAAGTCGAAATCTTGCCATAATGCTCTTCAATTTCGGCTTTTCCTTCTTCAGTAATAAAATTGATGACTTTTTTGATGTCTTTTAAATCGAGCAAAGGCATTTGTTTGTCGTCGCAATATTTGAAAATGACGGCAACAACACCCGCTTGTGTGTCATTTAAACCTAAGATTCGAGAAAACAAAACAGGGCCGAATTCAGAAACAGTGGCGCGAAGACGAACGCCATCTTGATCAGAAAGCGTCATCAATTCTACCGGAAATCCAGCAGTTTGATAGGGAAGATTGATTTTGGCGTGGCGCTCTGTTATAAATGGCTGTTCAATTCCAGGTTGCGCAATACCGCTCAAATCACCTTTTATATCCATTAAAAGTACAGGGATTCCAAAATTAGAAAGCTGTTCTGATAAAACCTGAAGCGTTTTAGTTTTTCCAGTTCCGGTTGCTCCGGCAATTAATCCGTGTCGATTTAATGTTTTTAAAGGAACCTTAATAGGAGCATCTGGAAGCGCTTCTCCATTAAAAATTGCGCCACCAAGGATGATATTATCTCCTTTTGTAGTATAACCCGTATTTATGTGATCAATGAATTTTTCTATAGAAGCCATACTTTTATTTTGTTTTTTGGTATTTATATGTGAACGAATGATACAAATTTAGGATTGTTTTTATTTATTTTGACAGTTATCGTCTAAAAACTTAAGTAATGACATATCTTGCAGTTAAAGACAATAAAAATCATAAAGAAAGAGTTATGTAAGTGTAAAGATGAAATTATTAACGTTATGGTAATAATCAGTTATTTGAAGGTGTAGTTAATAATAGTTCTCTGTATATCAGTCATTTGTGTGATTAATTCTTTGTTTTTAGTTTATGTGATGTATTATTTGTAAGTTAATGTTATTATAATATATCGTTAAGAAAGAATAAAAAGCTCCAATTTATTTTTTTTTAACCACTAAAAATATAAATTTGTCGTTCTGATAATAAATTTATCTATTACCGAAATTAAATTCTAAAATTAAAAAAACTAAAAATTAAAAAAATGGCACAGGCATCAAACGCAAATGTTGAAAAAAAAGCAGGAAGCAAAAGTTCTAATGTATTTGCAGGTTTAACAATTTTAATCTGTCTTATTATCGGATTTATAGTGTGGAAATTTGTAATGGGTAATCCAAATAACTTCCAAGGTGGGAATCCTGAAAATTCTCCACTTGAAGGAAATATTCTTGGTATGGTTTACCACGGGGGACCAATTGTTGCGATTTTGATGGGATTATTATTGATGACTTTTGTGTTTTCAATTGAAAGATTAATCGTGATTGGTAAAGCTTCAGGAAATGGAGATGTTGAGAAATTTGTGGCTAAAGTCCAATCTTTAGTAAAAAATGGAGAAATGGAAGTTGCTATGGCAGAATGTGACAAACAGCAAGGTTCAGTTGCTAATGCAATTAAAGCAGGTTTGTTAAAATACAAAGAAGTAAAAGCTGAAGGTTTTGATAGCGAAAAAGCATCAGAAATTATTCAACATGAAATTGAGCAAGCAACATCACTTGAAATGCCTGTATTAGAGAAAAATATGACTGTAATTTCAACATTAGTTTCTTTGGGAACTTTAGTAGGATTGATCGGAACAGTATCTGGTATGATTAAAGCCTTCGCTGGATTGGCAACTTCTGGAACACCAGATCAGGCACAGTTGGCAAATGGTATTTCTGAAGCCTTGATTAATACAATGATGGGTATTAGTACATCAGCATTCGCAATTATTGCTTACAACTACTTTACTTCAAAAATTGATACTTTGACTTACTTTATCGACGAAGCTGGATTTACAATCACTCAAGCTTACAGAAGAGCTAAAGGTATCGTTGGATAATTTGTTCGTATTATTAATTTAAGAAAAGGAAAAAATCATTTTCTTTTTTCCTTTTCTTTCACTACAAAAAATAAAAATGGCAAAAATAAAAATGTCCAAAAAAAGTACAAGAGTTGATATGACCGCTATGTGTGATGTAGCTTTCTTATTGCTTTCGTTCTTCGTAATGACATCTACGGCAAAATTACCAGAACCAATGGAAATTGAAACGCCAGCTTCTACAGTACAAACAAAATTGCCAGAATCAAACCTAGCAACTTTAACTGTAGGTAATGGAAAAGTTTTTTTCGGTGTTAGCGGTAGAGATGTCAGATCAGAAACTTTGAAGAGAATGGGTGACAAATACAGTGTGCAGTTTTCAGATAAAGATATTGCTAAATTTGCTTTAATCGATAACTTTGGAGTTGACATTAGAAGCATGAAGCAACTGATTGATATGAAAAATGATCAAAGAATGAAAGAAGGAACCCAGCCAGGAATTCCTTATGATTCGGTGAACAATCAATTGGCAGACTGGGTAAAAATTTCCCGTGAAGTAACTAAAGAAATGGATCAGAAAGATTTGGATATCGCGATTAAAGGAGATGCCAAAGAAGAATATCCTACGGTTAAAAAAGTGTTAGATATTTTGCAAAAGCAAAAAAAGAACAACTTTTTCTTAGTAACCGGTTTAAGAAGTGAGGATTTTTAATATAAATAATCTAAAAAAATGGCAGAATTAAATAGCGGTGGCGACAGCGGTAAAGGAGGCAAAGTAAGAAGTAAAAAAGCAAACCCAAGTGTAGATTTAACTGCAATGGTGGATCTTGCCTTCTTGCTTATCACTTTCTTTATCTTAACAACAACGTTGTCAAAACCACAATCAATGAATTTGGCGATGCCAGATGAACCAAAAATTGGTGATCCAACACCACCAGAAACACCTGCTTGGAGAACCTTGACAATCGTTTTAGGATCAGATGGCAAATTAGTGTGGTACAGTGGAGGATTAGATAATCCAGTGGATGGACCAACAGTTTCAACCTATGGAAAAGCAGGAATCAGAGATTTAATCATCAACAAGAAAAAACTGGTTGATGCAAGAAATAAAGCTGGTGGAAGAGATCTTGAAAAAGAAGGAATCACTGTGATCATTAAACCGAGTGAAAAGTCAAATTACAAAAATTTCGTTGACATCCTTGATGAAATGGCTATTACCGGAATTAAAAAGTATGCAACTGTTGATATGACTGATGCTGACGTGAAACTTTTGGAAAGTAATAATATCTACCAATAGAGTTTCTATATAACTTAAAAATTTAAATACTATGTCATCAAAATTAGATTTATACGATCAGCAGTGGATTGACAATGTTTTTGAAGGTAGAAACAAAAGCTATGGCGCTTACAAGCTTCGTGTCGATAGCAGTAAATATACCTTAAGAGCATTATTAATTGGTGGGTTGATTTTTCTTTTACTAGTAGCTAGTCCCGTAATTTCAAAATTTATTTCGGATAGCATGCCAGAAGAAGTACAAACATTAGATGAGCAGGTTGTTTTAGTAAACATTGCAGAGCCTATTCAGCCTAAAGAAGAGATCATCATTGAACCAGTTGTTCAAAAACAAACGCAATCAAATGTTGACATTCAAAAATACGTTCCACCAGTAATTGTTGAGAAAGAAGTTGTTAAAGAAGAAGTAGCAGTAGTTACTGAATTAAAAAAAACAGGTTCTGAAACAATCAAAGCAAAAGAAGGAGGAGAAGTAGTTTTAGATGGAACACAAAGCGAAGTTAAAGTGGATGCTGAAATCATCGAAGATGCTCCTAACAAAATTTACACATCTGTACAAGTACTACCTGAATTCCCAGGCGGTTTGGCAGGATTTGGTAAATATGTTCAAAAAAACTATAGAGTACCAGAAGTTGATAGCGATATTAGCGGTAACGTTTTGGTAAGCTTCGTAGTAGAAAAAGATGGATCTCTTACTGATATTAAAGTTATTCGTGACCTTGGTTACGGAACAGGAAAAGAAGCAATCCGTATGTTGAAATCTGCTCCAAAATGGAAACCAGGTATTCAAAACGGTAAAGCAGTTCGTGTAGCTTATAACTTACCTATTCGTTTAGTTATTAAATCAAACTAATGAATATCGAAAGAAACACTCATAAAAAAGATCAGAAATCGCTCCTTGAGCGATTTCTTCTTATTATAGCAATTTTGTTTTTCCTTTTGTATTTTGTTTTAGGTACTGGAATCATTTTTTGGGAGCGGTTTTTTCCTGAAGCCGATTTTCCACTAGACATGGAAATGAATTACAGAATCGCATTTGGAATTCTTTTAATTGTTTACGCTTTTTACAGAGGCGTACGGATTTATAACAAAGCTAATAACTCTTAAATTATTCAGTCATGCCAAAATTCTTAAAAATACTGTTTGCTTCGTTCTTGATGATTTTTAGTTTTTTTCTTGTCCAAGCGTGCAAAGACAAGAATGAGAAAGAGGCGTTAAAGGCTAAAGGTGAAAAAGCGACCTTTTACATCGACGAAACCATCATGCCAATGATGGAAGAACAAGTTTCTGTATTTCAAAGTCAACGTGACGTTACTATTAATTTAGTTCCTAAAGCGGAAACAGAGATTTTGAAAATGGCTCAAAATGAAGAATCAGGTTTAATGGTGATGTCAAGAGTTTTAAGTGATAGTGAACAAAGGGCTTTTACAAACAAAAAAATTGTTCCTAAAATTACTCAAATTGCGATTGACGGAATAGCTTTAATTGTCAATACAAAAGCTAACGATACTGTAATTGATTTACAGAATATCATTGATTTTATGCAAGGAAAAACTGTAGCAAACATCAAAGGATTGGTGTTTGATAACCCGAATTCAAGCACAATTAATCACATGAAAAAATTGGCTTCAGTAAAAGATGTGGATAATAAAAACGTTTTTGCGTTAAAAACAAGTAACGAAGTAATCAAATATATCAGTGAAAATGATGGGTATATTGGGGTTATAGGTGTGAATTGGATGACACAACCGATGCCTGACATGCAGAAATTTACAAGTTCTGTCAGGGTTTTGGGAGTCAAAAATGTTAAATCTAAGCCTAATTCTGATGTGTATTATAAACCGAGCCAAGTCAATCTATCAGAAGGATTGTATCCATTAGTCCGAAAAATTTATATGTTAAATTATGAAGGCAATTTCGGTTTAGGTACGAGTTTTGTAACCTTTGTTGCAGGCGCTACAGGCCAAAAGATAATTTTAAAATCTGGATTAGGCCCAGTACGGCTTGAACTCAGAGAAGTAAAAGTTAGAGATAATATTACAACCGAAAAGAAATAGATTAAAAATTAAATACAACAAAATGAAAAAATTTAAATTTATCAGTTTATCATTATTATTTTTTGGAACAGGTGTTTTTGCACAAGACTTAGATGCTGCCAAAAAAGCAATCGATGCTGAACAATATCAAAAAGCCAAAACAATTTTAAAGTCGTTAATCGCATCAAGCCCAGATAAAGGAAAAAATTATTTTCATTTAGGCGAAATTTATTTAGCACTTGAAAATATTGATTCTGCAAAAATTTATTTTGATAAAGGAATCACAGTAAAAGAGGATGGTAAATTCAATTACATCGGTCTTGGAGAAATTAGCCTTGATAAAGGAAACGCAGCAGAAGCGGATGCAAATTTTGCAAAAGCAACAGCTGACTTAAGAAAGAAAGATACTGAAGAATTTTTATATATCGCAAAAGCTTATGTAAACTCTGAAAACCCAGATTATAAAAAAGCAATTGCTTCAGCAAAAAAAGCTACAACTATTAACCCAAAATTTGCGCAAGCATTTTTGACTTTAGGTGATGCTCAAGTTGGAGATAAAGATGTGAATAGCGCTTACAGTTCTTACAGAACAGCTTATGATTTAGATAATTCACTTTTGCGTGCTAAAATGCAATTGGGTGTAATCACTAAAAATGCAAAAGCTTTCCCAGAGGCTATCGCAGCTTTTGATGAAGTAATTAAGTTAAATGCAAATTACGGTCCAGTGTACCGTGAGTTAGCTGAAACTTATTATTTCTGGAGCACAAATGCTGGAGATAAAGCAAAACGTGAAGAATACATTAAAAAAGCAGTTGATTTTTCTGCAAAATATAAAAGCTTAACTGACAATTCAATCGAATCAAGAATGCGTCATGCCGATTTCTTGATCTTGGCAAAAGATTACCAAGCATTGCAATTGGAAGCGGAAGAAATGCAAAAATTAGATAAAGTGAACCCAAGAATCTTGAGATATTTAGGTTATGCTTCCTATGAAAACAAAAAGTATGATGAAAGTATCAAAGCTTTAAATGATTTCATTGCAAAGGCTGATGCAAAAAGAGTAACTGGTAGAGATTACCTTTTCCTATCAAAAGCAAAATTAGCAAAAGCAATTTCTCCAGAAGGAACAATTACTGACAAAGCAATGTTTGACAATGCAATGGCAGATTTGAAAAAAGCCACAGAAATCGATCCTGCAATTGGAGCTGAATTTAGTGATTTAGGTGTAGATTTATACAAAAAGAAACTTTATCTTGAAGCGATTCCTGTATTTGCAGCAGCTACAAAAGCACCAGATTCTCCAAATGCTTTGTTAGATAACTTTTACCTTGGAAACGCAGTTCTTTTTTATGTAGCTAACGACTTAGATACTGATGAGAAAAGAAAGGATCCAAAAGTACAAGAAATGCTTAAACTGGCTGATGTAGCTTACGGAAACGTAGTTGCAGGTTCGCCAACAACGCAAGATGCGCATTTGAACAGAGCAAAAATCAACAGATTCATTGTTGGTGAAGAAGGAAAAACAAATGCTGTTGCCGCTTATGAAAAATACATCGAAGTGGTAACTACAAAAGGAGAAGCTGAAATGGCAAAAGACAGTGTAAAAGCTGGATTAATCGGAGCGTACTCTTACATCGGGTCTCACTACGCAATCTCTGATAAAGTAAAAGCAAAAGAAAATTTCGAAAAAGCCTTAGCTTTAGATCCAACAAGCCAATACATCAAAGAATCTCTTGACGTATTAAAAAAATAAGAATTACAATTCTTGATACCAAAACCGACAGTTTCAAAGCTGTCGGTTTTTTTTTGCCCAAACGCAAACCTTGTGCGTAATAATGAACCCAACGCAATGCCTTCTTTAAATGAAATTCCCGCTCCAGCAACTCGCTTTAAACCTGCTTAGTCGCAGGTTTAAGAGCTAAAACAATTGCAGTATCGGGGTTAGTGAAACACTTCTGGCTTCTTTTTAACTTTCATAAAAAACGGTAATCAAAAAATATATAATTTCCAAAAAGCCAAAATCATAACTCCAGACGGAAATTTTACGTCTCAGGTCTCAATACTAAAATCTCTGGGCTAAAAACTCCCAACTCAAATCTCTAATCCTTATCTTTGCAGCCTATTTTAAAAGAAGATGTTGAAGAAAGAATTGCAAGCAGCCGTTGAAAAAGGAACAATGCTTCCGTTAATGGAAGAGTTTTATACCATTCAAGGCGAAGGATACCATACCGGGACAGCCGCTTATTTTATTAGGGTTGGTGGCTGCGACGTTGGTTGTCATTGGTGCGATGTGAAAGAAAGCTGGAATGCCGAATTACATCCGCCAACCGAAATTGAAAAAATTGTTGAAAATGCCAAAAGAGAATCTAACGTTATTGTCATAACCGGAGGAGAACCTTTAACTTGGGATATGGGACCGCTTACTGCACAATTAAAAGAGAACAATTTAAAAGTGCATATGGAAACCTCTGGTGCTTATCCGCTTTCCGGAACTTGGGATTGGATTACGCTTTCGCCAAAGAAAACAAAATTGCCGACCCAAACGGTTTATGACAGCGCGCACGAATTAAAAGTGATTATCTTTAACAAACATGATTTTATCTTTGCAGAAGAACAAGCAGCCTTAGTAAATAAAGACGCCATTTTATTCTTGCAGCCCGAATGGAGCAAAAAAGAAGAAATGACGCCGCTGATAGTAGATTATGTAATGCAAAATCCAAAATGGAGAGTTTCTTTGCAAACACACAAATATTTGAATATACCGTAACCAACCTAAAAACAATAAACAATTATGAAAAAATTATTTTTTACAGCTGCTTTCATTTTCGTAGCACAATTAAGCTTTGCACAAGATGCTTTTAAAGCTGATGTAGTTAAATTGATTCAAAGTTCAGGAGCTGCAGGACCCATGAAAGTAGCAAAAGAGCAAATTTTAGTTGCAGTTCCTGAAGAAAAAAGAGCAGCATTCTCTAAAGACTTTGATGCAACGCTTCCTTCTTTATATGAAAAAATGGCAAAAGTATATATGGAAGTGTACACACACCAAGATATCAAAGACATGCTTAAGTTTTATGAATCTCCAATCGGGAAAAAAATGGCTGAAAAAAGCGGGGAACTTTCAAGTAAAAGTATGGCTGCAGGTCAAGAGTGGGGAATGGAACTTCAAACAGCAATGATGAAATACATACAAGAATAATTTCAAATTCAGATAACTGAACCCAAACTGATTTATTAGTTTGGGTTTTTTTAATTCAAAAATGTAATGAAAGACCAATTTCTCTTAGACAAATCCATCACTTATTTAAATCACGGCTCTTTTGGTGCAACTCCAAAACCGATTTTTGAAGAATTTCAAAAACTGCAGTTAGAATTAGAACACGAACCCGTTCAATTTATTGTAAAAAAATCGCTCGTGTATTTAAAAACGGCCAAAGAAAAATTGTCAAAATATATTGGCTGTCAACCTGAAGATTTCTTTTTTACGCCAAATCCGACGGTTGCCGTAAATACCATTATTAGAAGTTTGAATCTTCAGGAAGGAGACGAAATATTGTCAACCAATCACGAATATGGTGCGATGGATAAAACTTGGAATTTCTTTTGCAGAAAAACCGGAGCAAAATACATTCGTCAAGAAATTTCCTTGCCACTGGTGTCAAAAGAAAAACTTTTGGAAGAATTCTGGAGCGGTTATACGTCAAAAACGAAAGTTATTTTCATCAATGAAATTTCTAGTGCAACGGCTTTAATTTTTCCTGTAAAGGAAATTTGCCAAAAAGCACAAGAATTAGGTTTGATCACGATCATTGACGGAGCCCATGTTCCGGGCCATACTTATTTGAATATCGACGAATTAAATCCAGATTTTTATACTGGAACTTTGCACAAATGGATGCTGTCGCCAAAAGGAAGCTCCTTTTTGTATGTAAAAAAAGAATTCCAAAATGACATGGATCCGTTGGTTGTAAGTTGGGGTTATGATAATCCAGCAATTAATGAAAGTCAATTTTTAGATTACCACGAATATCAAGGAACTCGCGATATTTCGGCATTTTTATGTACGCCAAAAGTGATCGAATTTTTACAAGATAATAATTGGAAGGCAGTTTCAAGCAACTGCAAAACCATTGTTCGAGAAAATTACCAGCGTTTCTGCGATTTGCTAAACGCAAAACCGCTCTGTCCAATTTCTGAAGAATTTTTAGGACAGATGGCGAGCATTCCAATCCAAACGGAAGAACCGATTAAATTAAAAGAATTGTTATTCGAAAAATATAAAATCGAAATTCCCGTAATGCCCTTGAACGGTAAAATTTATTTGAGATATTCCATAAATGGATATAATTCTCAAGAAGATTTGGATGTTTTGTACAGCGCGTTGCAAGAGATTCTTGAAACTACAGATTTAATTGCGATTTAAATTACACAAAAAGGCGGGCCAAATAATCAAAATGCTCGCCTTCTTGAATTAGTTCGCATTGCAGGCCGTTATCATTCGAGGCGTTTTGCAACGTGTTAAAATCCAAATACAGCCAATCAAACGGCTTTTCAGTTTCCTTTTTATAGCTGATGGTGAAAGTTACTTCGCCATAATAATCCACATCACCCGGAATCCAATACCCAACTTCTGAATCGTCAGATTCGTCTTCGTCGTACATGTAAATAATATCCGAAGAATCGATCAAGATTTGCCCGCCGTCCGCCAAAAGCGATTTTAGCTTCTCTAGAAACTTTGGTGTTTCTTTCAGTTTTCCAAAAATTCCAGTTCCGTTCATCAATAAAAGAATCGTATCGAATTTGGTTTCAGAATTCATTTCCATCAAATCTTGCACTTCCACGTTTTTCAGGCCTCGCAATTGGCAAGCTTCAATGGCATTTTTTGATATGTCAATTCCGGTAACGTCAAGATTCCTTTCCTCTTGAAGATACAAAGCGTGGCTTCCGGCACCACAACCCACATCAAGAATTTTTCCTTTGGAAATTTCCAGTGCTTTCTGCTCGATCTTTGGCATTGCCGAAAAATTCCGAAACAGATACGCAACGCTCATTTCATCTTCTTCAGAAATGGAAGTTTCTGTAATCAAATTTTCAGGCGAATTATTCGTTTGGTAATCCAATATTGCTTTTCCAAAAAGGTCTTTCATGAATTTTGTGTAGCGTTTAAGGTTTAATGTTTTTTTAGTTGCTTAACTTTGCATTTCAACTTTAAACTTTAAACTTGAAACCAAATTTAAATGAAATTGTAAAGCTTGCCAAAGATAAGCATATCGAAAACAAAAAGTATTTTGATAAGCTGAAAAAAAAGGCGCCAAAAAATATGGATTACGTTATGCAGGATTTGCACGACCGTGAATTCAAAAAAACCGACTGTTTAAAATGTGCTAATTGTTGCAAAACCACTGGACCGCTTTTTACAATTGCCGATGTGGAGCGAATTTCAAAACACTTTCGGCAAAAGCCACAGCAGTTTATCGACCAATATTTGAGAATTGATGAAGAAAACGATTATGTATTGAAAAGTGTTCCGTGTACTTTTTTAGATGCAGAAAATTATTGCATGATTTATGATGTTCGGCCTAAAGCCTGTCGCGAATTTCCGCATACGGATAGAAAAAAATTCCAGCAGATTTCAAATCTTACGTTGCAAAATGTGGCAATTTGCCCTGCGGCCTATAATATTGTTGAAGAAATGAAAAAGAAAATGCCACTTTAGATATATTTGTAGAATAAACTAAAACTTATGAAACGTAGTAAAATCTTATTTCTTCTTTTTTTAATAGCGCTTTCCCTGTCGCTGTTGGGCATTTTTGCTGATCAAGATGTCATTGTTTCCAGCACGTTCACAAAAATCATGGAAGTTGCGATAATGACATTGCTCTTGTTTGTGATCTTAGTGGTATTCTACTGGATTTTTGCAAAGACATTGTCACGAGTGAAGAAAATGAAAACGAACCAAAATAAAAAAGACCTTACTCAGTAAGGTCTTTTTTTTATACAAAGATGTAATCTTCGGGCAATTCAATTTCATCATTGAATCTGCCACCTACATAATCTACAACATAGTCGATACCTTGTTTGAGGTATTCGATGATCTTTTCTACAAAATGCTTCGCTTTATGAAACATTTCGATTGCCATATCTACATAAGAATTTATCATTTCAAAAAATTCCTGGATTTTGTCCATATAGTCTAAAAGCATTTGAGATTTTTCCATTAGTGTTCAGTTTTTTGGTTTAGTCAGAACCTCTTAAGATTCTATTCTAAAAATAGGCAATTTTGCGAATATGGCAATTAATAAATTTGATAATTTTTTCTTATTTTTTTAAAATCTTCCATGCCACCCTGCCAGCTTTTTTTAATTTCCGCTTCGGTTATTCCGGCTTCAATCTGTTCTTGCAGTTTTTTTGTTCCGGCTAATTTTGTAAAAAACGGAATAAAGAATTTACTTTTATCAGAAGTGGAGTTGTAGGCTTTCAATAACCATTTTAATTGCAATCCAGATACTTTTGAAATTGTAGTAAGGTCTTCGCCATAACAAAGCTTGCCATTGTGCAAAGGATCTTTTGCTCCAAAATTGGGCTTCGGAGTAAAACTAAAACCATTTTTTGGTAAAAAGGGAGAGCCATAGATTTGGAATTGCTTTTCCGTTCCTCTTCCCAGGCTCACATTGGTTCCTTCAAAAAAGCACAGACTTGCATATAAATTGATGGATTGGTCGTTTGGTAAATTCGGCGAAGGTTTTACAGGAAGCGAATAGGGCATTTCTTTTGTGTAATTCAAACACGGAATCACGGTCAGTTCACATTGAATTCCGTTCTTCAGCCATTTTTCACCGTTAATCATTTTACCATATTCGCCAATGGTCATTCCGTGCAAAACCGGAATTGGGTGCATTCCGATGAAGCTCGTGTTTTCTTTTTCTAAAATGGGTCCGTCCACAACAGCGCCGTTTGGGTTTGGCCGGTCTAAAACCACCAATGGAATATTGTTTTCGGCACACGCTTCCATCACATAATGTAGCGAAGAAATGTAAGTATAAAATCGAGCGCCAACATCTTGCAGGTCAAAAACCAAAATGTCGATTCCTTTTAATTGCTCTGGCTTTGGTTTTTTGTTATCGCCATAAAGTGAAATAATCGGCAAGCCGGTCTGCGTGTCTTTTCCGTCTTTTATTAATTCTCCCGCATCAGCCGTTCCGCGAAATCCGTGTTCTGGAGCATAAATTTTTTGGATGCTGATTTTCTTTTCTAGTAAAAAATCAACAAGATGCGTTTTGTCAGATAAGATTCCGGTTTGGTTGGTGACAATTCCCACCTTTTTTCCTTTTAATAGAGGAAGATATTTGTCAAAATTATCAGCTCCGGTTTTTATAGGTGAAACTGGTTTTTCAGCATTTGAATTTTCAACTATTGGCTTTTGGCTGATTTCTTTTGCTTCAAATGATTTTGAACTGCCGCAAGATAAAGCGATAGCCAAGCCTGAAAGTAACACAAAAGAAGATTTTAAAATAATGGTCATATATAAGGTAAGTTTAATTTGTAAAGATTTCTGTAATTCAGCCAGCAGAACTTTCAGTATATTTGTGTTTCAAATCAAACAATCAAAACTTGAATTTAGAATACTTTATTGCCAAAAGACTAATTGCTGCTAAAAATCATAAAAGTAGTATTTCTGCACCAATTATAAAAATTGCCATTGCAGCGATTGCCATCGGAATGATTATGATGATTATTTCTGTAGCGACTGGAATAGGTCTTCAGCAAAAAATCCGCGAAAAAGTAGCAGCCTTTAATGGGCACATTATTATAACCAATTATGATGACAACCAATCAGAGGTCAGCATCAATCCCATTTCTACCAATCAAGATTTTTATCCCAAGTTTAAAAATATTGAAGGCATAAACCATATTCAAGCCGTTGCCGCAAAAGCGGGAATCATCAGAACTGAAACTTCTTTTGAAGGGATTATATATAAAGGAGTAGGGAAAGATTATGATTGGAATAATTTAAAAGAATATCTTGTTGAAGGGAAACTGCCTGATGTTTCAAAAAACCTAAATCCGCAGGTGATTATTTCAAAATACCTGGCAGATCGTTTGCATTTAAAAGTAGGCGACAAGTTCAATACTTATTTTATGAAGGCAGACAACAATCAGTTGCCAAACCTTCGTGTTTTTGAAATTACAGGAATTTACAATTCCGGATTCCAAGAATTTGACGCTACATATGTGATTGGAGACCTTCGCCACATCCAAAGAATCAATAAATGGAAAGCAGACCAAGTTGGAGCCTTTGAGGTTTTTATTGACGACTTTAAAAAGATCGAAGAAAAAGGGGATGAAATCTATCAAAATACCCAGAACAAAGAAGACGCTTCAAAAACATTAGACACGATAACCATTGCTGAAAAGTACTTCAACATCTTTGAATGGCTTGAGCTTTTTGATTTTAATATCATTGTCATATTAATCATTATGATTATTGTCGCCACGATCAATATGGTGGTGGCGCTTTTAGTACTTATTTTAGAAAGAACCCAAATGATCGGAATCCTTAAGGCACTTGGCGCAAGTAATTGGTCCGTCAGAAAAATATTCCTATACAACGCATTTTATCTCATCATCCGCGGACTTCTTTGGGGAAATATAATAGGAATAGGACTGATCGTGATCCAGCAACAATTTGGAATCGTCAAATTAAATCCCGAAAGTTATTACGTCAACGTGGCCCCGGCCTATCTTGATTGGTTTTATATCCTGCTGTTGAATCTGGGCACAATCGCCATTTGTCTTTTTGTGCTCCTCATTCCTTCTTATATTATAACGAAGATTTCGCCGGTAAAGGCCATCCGTTTTGAATAAACACAAAAGACAGCCATTCCGCTGTCTTTTTTTTATACCTATATATAAGGAGAAAGAAAACACACCTTATGTACAGCAACATTTTTTCGAGAAGCGAACAGTCATTCATTTATCAGGATAGGCCATTCCCGCCGTTCCTTCCAAAGCTTCGCGCCTGCAAAGGGGGGCAGGCGGAAAGGCTTTTCCCTCCGGTCGGGGCTATTTCAGGGATCTTATCGTTTTTTTTTGGAGACTTCCGTCGGGCACTCTTCACTCAAGACAATATAGCTATACTCCCATATTTCCAGCAAACAAGCCCAATGGTCTCATGAAAACCAACAAAGCGGGAAAAAAC